>CAZNXM010000008.1:0-56356 GCA_964577145.1 uncultured Candidatus Poseidoniales archaeon | reverse complement strand
AAGCCGCGCGGTTACGCTCATCCTCTGCATTTGCAACTGCGATTCCGTCTTCAACATCGACTTTTCTCAGCATAATTGCTCCGGCGACGATCAGCAATGAAATCGAGAAAATACCGACTCTGGAATCGAATGCGACCGTCATTATTCCGTAAAGCAATGGTCCAATTAGGGCTGCTACTTTGCCAAAGAATCCAAAGAATCCGAAGAATTCAGCTGATCTTGTTTCAGGTACCATTTGGCCGAATAGTGAACGTGAGAGCCCTTGTGAACCCCCGAGCAGAGCTCCAGCCATTACACCTAGAAGCAGGAATTGGATTGTAACTGAAATTCCAAGTGGAGCCCAAACCCAATCTCTAGCGGTAGAAGGCACGAAATCTAGCATCCCATCTCCTAGTGTAGTGGGGTGTCCTTCGCCGATGTTGACATTGTCGTTAAGCACTCCACCACTGATACTCATTGAGAATCTGGTGTCTGAAATCGAATCTAATAACGTTTGAACTGCAACGATATCACTCGTGTTCAAACCATTTTCAGACCACTGAAATGTGGCTCCAGATGTAATGTATTTATTTTCTTCAAGTGGTAGAACAGCAAGATGTGTATTTGCCCACTCCTGCTCTTCATCATCTGGGTCTTGAGCGATTTCGGGAACATTCACTGCTTCGATTGTGTAGTGGCCTGCGTCGTCATCCCAAGTTGCCTGTAGCCCGAAATCTTCGTGGGCATCCGGAACCAGTGGGGCGAAGGATAGTGCGCCGACAATCACGAAACACCAACAGACAAGGGCGAATTGTAGAGCCTTTTTCGTACCCCATTTACCTGCTAACCTAGTAAATCCTAGGGCGGCAGGTGCCGCTACGAACTGGATTATCATGATGGTAAGGATCAGGTCGAAAATCGTCAATCCAAGAACCGAGGTGCCAAATACACCGGCAAGTGCGGTGACAGAGTTGATTCCGTCGATGAAAAGGAAATATGCTAACATGTAGACAAACAATGTCCTGAATTCCTTGTATTGCTTCAATGTAGAGACGACTTCGCTCAGTGCCAAGGATGCAGACTCCTTGAATCCAAGTGAATCCATTTCATTTTCGATATGTGGCTCCGGTACCCACTTGAAGGTTAGCATAGCAAATCCGAGCCACCACATTCCAGAGGTTGCCATGCTTGCTTGCATTGCCCACTCAGCATAACCGGTCATGATTAGTAGTCCGAGGTGGGCCACAAGTAGAATTCCACCGCCGAAATAACCGTAGGCGAATGCTTTGTTTGAGATAGAATCCATCTCATCATCAGTTCCCATGTGAGGGAGTAAGGCATTGTAGAACACTCCAGCGCCATTCAATCCGACATTGGCCAATACGAAACATATCAACAGCCAGACCCACTGGTAAGATACGCCGATCCAAGGGGCGGCTGCGAGCAGAATCGTTGATCCTGCTCCAAGGTAAGTGAGTATCCTCAACCACCACATCTTGATCATGCGACGATCGGCGATAACGCCGAAGGATGGTGACATAATGGCAACGATGAATGCAGCCAATGAGACCGAGATTGAAAATATCGCATCAGCACTCCACTCACTACCGAGAATTGTCGTAGTCAATCCATTCGCTTTTAGGAATAGGAAGGTGAACCAACCTGGTAAAATTGCGGTAGTCACTGAGGTTTCAAAAGCACTCTTTCCCCAATCGTAGAAACAGTAACCCTTGACGCGATTATCTTCTGCCATGGTGTGGCATTCCATTCTCGACCTTATGATGGTTGGCCCGGCATCACGAACCGGGCCATCATTCAAAAGCGGATGCTGTTTTTCCGTGCCATGACATGGGTGCAACCACCAGAAAACACCCATTCATCACTCGTCGGAGCGATGAATCGACTTGACGGAGTCGAATTTGACCTCAGACTTACGAGTGATGACAGATTGATTGTTCATCATGACGACAATGTTTCGGTTCCAAAGGAATTGCTCGAAGGGCGTTCATCTTTAGTTGAGCATTGGACACACGATGAGTTAGTAGACCTCGGTTTTGCTTCGTTTGAACAATTGATGTCTGACAAGGAATGGTTAATCCCTTGGCAAGAACATTCGAAAGCGGTTTGCCTCGAGATAAAGCGTCCAAATCCAAAGGTTGCAAAAGACCCACACAAAAAGATGAGTAGAGTCATGCAACTTGCAAGCGAAATGGTTGATGAGGTCGAAATCCCAGAAACAAGTGCAGTATTCTATGCCTTCCATCGTGGAATGGACAAAGTAGCGAGAGATTCGGGTTCAACACGCCCATGGTCTCGTTTACTTCCCGTTGTTCCAAGGCGCGGTTCACGCAATAGTAAGAGGATTCGAGCCTTTCCGGAATTCACATTGAATTCCTTTACTAGATTAATGAAGAAACAAAAGAATGCAGGCTCGCCAATGATGCCTTGTGCGATAGAATATTTCTCCACTTGGAGTCGACTTGCTCACTTTGGATTACCTGTCGGATTACACGGTGCTGCCAAGAAGAGACTCATGCGAATCAAGGGCGATTATCCGGTCTATGTTTGGCCAGGACATCCACATCTTGAGCGAGCACTCATCGAAGCAGGTTGTTCTGTATTAACTGATTATGCCGAACCCGGCCTAGTTCTTCCAGATGGTGCATTACGTTGGGATAGACCGGCGACGATGCCACTTACTGATGAGCAATGGCAGGGGCTTGCAAAAGGAATCCTCCCTGAAAATGTTGCTCCTTGGCATGAGATTAGTGACGAGACACTCCCATGGAATGTGGCACGAATCATAGGACATCGAGGACTTGGAAAAACACCGCGACCGGTGCTCAATCCAAATGCCTGAGACTTTGTTCCTCAGCGATGTATTTTGGTCGATAAATTGGAACGCCCTTACCGCCGCGCATCACTGTTCTTTCGTCAATGATTTGCGCACCTATTCCAGCTACTCTTGCCCAGCCGAAGAATGTAGTATAGTATTCAGCATCTGATAAACCGACGAAATTTAGCAAAGTACCGCTCGCGATATCGACATTCGCATTCGGATTACGAATCTTTGGATTTTCAGAAAGAACTCTTGGCGCTACTTCACGAAGAACACTGATAGTTCGGAAATACTCATCATCTGGACAGATTTCTTCACCTAGAGCAAATTGCGCAGCCGCTCTAGGATCCTCAGACCGAAGCACAGCATGTCCAAATCCGAAGACTGGTCGCTTTGCTTCGAGTTCTCCTCGTACAAATCTTTCAACTTCAGCAGGGTCTGAAGTACCAATTCGCTTTACAAATTCAAAGCACGATTGGTTTGCCCTTCCATGTAATGGTCCACTCAAAGCATTCATCGCACCGGCTAATGATGCAAATACGCTTGCGTGACCGCTTGCGACAGCTTTGCCAGCAAAGGTGGAGAGATTACCCCCGCCGTGGTCCATGTGTAGCACCAAGTAAGTCGAAAGAATTCGATTCATCACAGCTTTATCCACATCTTGCAAATTCAGAGTATGAGTGAACCGACCAACTAGAGGGAGAGTAAGGTCATCATCGGGGATCCCTTCAGTTCGACCTTCTCGGTAGCGGAAGATCAGTCCCATCAGCCTTGGCATTTGAGCGGTTAGATTGAGTGCATCATCATACCAGTCTCCAGTGCCAGATAACATTCCCAAGGTGTGGATTCCAATCGATAGCCAATCCATAGGATGGCCATTTCTTGGTAAACTCGCTAGGACTTCTTCAATTCCATCGGGAATTGCTCCACGAGATTGTAACTCTTTGCGGAAAGCGACCGATTGTTCAAGTGTTGGTAATTCCTTGTTGTACAGGAGGTAAATGACATCCTCGGGAGCAAGCATAGCCAACTCACCAATTGGGTACCCGCAATAGTGTACTCCTTCGTCTGGAGTGACGAAAGAAGTCCTACAGGTGCCGACGGGCACACCGCGCAATCCGGAATTGAGGTGAGCAGTAGTCAATTCAAGTAAGGATTCAGGCTCTTCAGACATTCGCAATTCACCCCTCGGACAGATGGGGATGGCGCCTCGGTATAAGGGCAACGCAGGATTAAGATGGATGAATTGGAACAGGTGTGTTTCCCCACACTTAGTGTGCTACGCTTCATGCGTGCGATAAGATAGATTCCTTACCTTTTGTGAGGGGGCCAACTTCGAAACCCTCTGGAAGCATCTCTATCTCCGAGTATTTTTGTGCGGATTGTATTTCCATCGATGATAAAAGCCTCTTCAGCAGATAGGCCTGGGCATTCTTCAACAGTTTTCTCCCATGACCTATTTGAGCGTAAATTTTCAGCCCAAAATGGATACGCACGGCATTGGACAGGTCTTGCCTCATATGTTGAGCAGCGTTTTCCTTCATCGAGATAGATGCAAATGTCTGTAACCGGGTCTGAGTTTAGAACCCAGCGCCCATCAATTGTTTGACGACAATCTCGCTTCAACCACTCCTCTATTTCCAAATTGTGATGTTTAGACATTATGACAGCATCTTCTGGACGGAGGTACACAATTCCTCCTGGTTCATCACAACACTTGCCACAATCTGGCAGGCATGTAAAGGGGATACCAGCCATCCACCAAGGAGCGCTCATTCAGATTCCTCAATCGGAGCAAGAACTTTGACTGGCCTTACTGCGGAAAATACCGGGTCTTGTTCGAGGAGTTCATTGAGTCCAACTTCGCTCGCATCAATATTCCATTCTCCTTCGGGGATGTATTCATCGAGGCCTTCAAGTTCAGCTTCGACATTTCGGAGTTGGTCTGCAATATCGATTAATTCGTCGACATCTGCATTTTTACTTCGTTGTGCGAGTTCAAACATAACCTCTTCGAGTTTTGCAAGGCGCATTTTTTCCTCTTCATGTTTGCGAGACATATCTGCGAACATTTCTTCGGCCAGATTGCCGATTCCTGCAGTTGTTTCTCTCACCCTCACACTATCGTATCCCGATAGAGTATCAGATCTATCTACAAGGAATTCATCGGCTTCATCCACAGTCAGGGTAGTGTCAACATGTGGGGTCAATGCATCACCAGTAAGCCTTTCATGGAGTTCATCCATTCTTCCGAGAGCGATGTTTGGAGGCTCCCAATCATCATCTTCCTCAGGCAGTGGTGAATAGAGGTCAACTCCTGAAAGGTCGCTTGTGGTATAGACATGGTCCAGTGCATCACCGACTACCTTACCAGCGAGTTCCTCGATGTTTTCTCGGTCAATGCGCCGGTCTGCATCAATTGGCTTCAAGTTTCTGTCTTCAATAATGGCAGAAATATCCTCGGCATCTAGAACCTCTTCTCCAGTAGCGATAACCAATGCAATCTTTTCAAAGAGGGAGTCTACATTTCTCCAACTACCATCGCCATGCATCACTATACGAGCTAACATTGAATCATCGAGCAACAGTGCTCGTCCAGAACTTGCTCTGCGAAGATGTGTAACGAGACTTGCATTACTAGGAGGAGTCATGGCGATAACTGTGGCAGAACTCATGAGTTGGGACATACCATTTGCTTCCCATTGCGAAGGCGCATTCTTAGCAGTGGCAATAATTTGTACACCCAGATTCAATGCTAAATCAATCATCAGGCCTAATTCGCTGGCCAATTGGCCGGTTGCGAGGTGAATATCATCGATAGCGACTAATTTTGCATGCCCCATTGCCTCTTGCCAGCCTCGAGGGAGAGAATCTCTGCCAATCAATGTGGACAATTGGATCAGGTGCACATTGCCATCCTCTCTTCGCAGCATCCCTTGTGCAGTAGCATTTAGCAAGTGAGAGCCCCCTCCTCCTGTTTCCGAAGTAATCAGAAGAGGATTCAAATTGCTTCCAGGTGCTTCAATTACTCTTTCACATGCGATAGAGGCACGAACATTTTCTGCTACGACGTGCCAATCTTGCCAAGTATTGTGCGTTGAAATTCGCAGACATGGTGGCCATTCTGGGATAAATGGCACCTGGGTTTTCATTTCTTCAAGGGAATTGGAAGCATAGCCGCGTTGCTCATCGAGTATGCTAGACCAAACTGGACTACCGTCATCCATCAAGCCAAATGAATCTCCTAATTCATCAGTATTTGTCGGTGGAGGAACATTTCTTTCTCTAAGCCCCCTTATCCTTTCAGTTGCAATACCTGCCAAAGATGTGGTTTCGAGAGAATCTAATTCAATACTGGGCTTCCATTCTTCGGCTCCAAGAATTGAATCTGCTATACCATCGAATACCGGGCGAGTTCTAACCCCAGATCTCGAGATTAAGTCGCCTCCTCTATCATCTTCGATATGTGTTATTCCTCTAAGGGTATTCAACCTTGAAAGGGACCGTCGCCCATCCCCAGCCTCCCGGTTCAAGGTATTACGTGCATTCGAAAGTGCGAGGCGAAGCCGGTCTGCTCTATTTGCGGTCAATTGCCTCCCTCCTCAGGAATTTTCCAATTTCTTAATTCAGCATCGATATCGATTTTTCGTTGAGGGATACTCGAGCTTTGTGAGCGGTTAGAGGGTTTTTTCTTATTTTTGATATTCTTTGCACCGAGAGCCTCCCCTTCTTTTCTTGTAGCAGCCGCCTCGAGAGGTTTGGGTGCATCAGAAGTTTCTGGGAGACTAGGAGTCCTATTGAATGATGGTTGGCGAATATGTTCGGAAAGCGTAGTAGGGATCAATTCAGGAATTTCATCAAACTCGCCGATTCTACCTTCGCCAAATGATTCTGAATTAACTTTCAATTTGGGCATTTCAGCATTGATATCATTTCCACTCATCGCTGAGATTGATGATTTAGCCACATCACCATCACTTAGGAATGGTGGGCTTGATGATTTGCGTCTGCTAACGCGTTGCGCCTGCCTTGGCGGCTTAGGAGGTAGAGGCTCAGCATCCTTCACAACATCTTGCAATTGTTCTTCCACAATGATGATTTCCTCGACAGAGGCTTCTTCGACGACAATTTCAGGCTGAGGAATAGAAATCGTCATCACTTCTGGAACCTCGGTTTCTGGTGACTCTACTTGTGGTGGTAGAGTAGCCTCGATATGTTTCTCAAGCCGTAATAGTTCTTCTTCATTGAGCGCGGCAAGTAGCGGATGGTCGAGCAAAATATCGCTTTGTTCTAACCAAGATTCGACTAATTCCTTTGCGATGCTTGGTGCAACGCGTGAAATACTACTCGAATCTGTGGATTTGAAGGCATTGAGGTCAGCGGTCATTAGTAGGCAATGGTCTTCCATTCGAATAATGTCGCAAAGGTCTCTCAGCATTGCTAGCATTTCGTCTAATCCACAAGTAGCGGCGAGATATTCTAGACCTTCGAGCATAATAACCGCTCTAATATTGCCTTCAAGGAATCCTCTTATCGTGCCCATTATTGCTTCCAGATCAACGAATTGCACTCCCTCATCATCAATTTGTGATAATGTGAGGCAAGAATTCGAATCGATTGAATGTGTTACTACTAATTCCTCTCGGCGGATTCTACTCATTACAAGTAAAGGCCTTCCATGGTTTGCGAGGGCAGCTGCAAGACTGAACATAGAATCGCCATCTGCATCATCGAGCAAGTGCACCGCTCCAGGCCTCAACATTTTGCTAGTGCCAGATGCTCTTACCCTCATTGCAGCAGCCTGTCTTCGGATGAATTCTGGTGCTTCTTCAGATGGTTTGATTTCAGGGAGGCGAGAAGACCTCGTCCATCCCCGAGAACGAGTTTCGATATCTGTCCACCATTTACCCGTCTGCCCCTCTTCTGGAGAATCGACTTCGATTAATGAATTGGGATGTAAATCAAGGATTTTCGCCATGTCCACCCCTTCTACAACTTGCATTCTACAATCTAGTTCCAAGGAGTCGGTCTCAATCTCAAGCAGTGCTTCAAGACCTTCGACTATTGCCTTCTCTTCGTGTATTGCTGCAACGAATGCACCATTATTGATTAGAACTTGTCCAACTCTTGGAATTGAGTCAGAAGGAGTTCGCTCTAGGCGAATATATCCGGTAGCAGATAACTTTGCCATTTCTGCTACAAGGCTGGAGAGAATACCTGCGCCACCCCGTCTTTCTTGGACGACATGACCCTGAATCAACTCGACCATGTGCACCCCTACGGGGTGTCTTGGCCCTTCTACCCTTCTTGAATGATGGGGGTGCTTTACAGTAAGTGGCGACGGTTTGATGTCCTTGTCAGTGGTGGCGTATGCATGGAGCCGCCAAAAGGCATGATTCCGTTCAAGTTGACTCCAATCGGTCAAGAACAAGTCAAGAGCGTATTGACTAGTACGTTACCATTCGTGATAATCGGAGTATTGTTATGTATTACTTCATTATTCTGGAATGGTCAATTAGCAATATTAGGAGTGCTAATAATGGCCTTTTCTTCCTCATCATTTTGGAAAGCAAAAATGTTGATGGACACACCTATTGCCGTGAATTTAAATCATCCCTTCATGGATAGTGGTGCTGCGGGAACTTCTGAGGTAATGATCCTAGTTGATGGAGTCTGGAAAGAGACAGGTGTCTATCGGCTAAAACTTGCAAAGGACCCATTAGGATGGGCTCTTCACCGAATTGACGATGAATTCACCCTTCATAGTCGCTGGGAAACGCGTCGAAATAAAAGGACTTTACAGATGTGGATTACTATCATCAATCAAGCGATTTCATTCAACAATACAATCAACGAAAGTCACGACGAATTTGAGGATGCAAGAGAAAGAGAATCGCAAAGCAGTGACCTTCTCGATAGAGAATGGCTTGAGGATGAAGAAATAGAGGTGCAAGGGCCGATTTCACGAATCTTCTCATCAGACTGAAAAACAACGCAAGCGAAGACTCTGACACCGTACCTTCAAGAGGTATATGCAACGCCCTACTGGTAATGAACACCGTTGAATCATGGGAAAATCGAGTTTCAAAACTCGACCCTGCTCATGCTGAGGTCATTACAGGAGGGGGGCTATCTAAGAGATTCTCACGTCTCCCATTATGGCTCTCACATCCAGCAAATATCTCTGCCTTTTACGGGTTGCTGGTTTCTTTGGCGTTAATACTTCCATATCGAATGACAGACGAGCAATGGGGTGCGCTCTGGATACTCCATGCCTCCTTGCTAATTCTTGCATGCCTTGTCCTTGGCATGGTTAGTCGAATTATGTCAGTTATTTTCAAGCGAATGCCAGTTGCTCCATGGCGTAGAATACTCTATCCAATGCCATTTGTCGGTTTGGGAATTCTAACTCTATCTGCAACCGATTTGCTTACCTTCCCTCCACTAATTCCTTGGACTTTGATTCTATTACCTGGTCCGCTTTATGTTCACCTTTCATGGGCTCCGCGTTGGAGGTTACTGTGCATGATTGAAGACGAGGTAGACCCATTCCCTGGAATGGATGTTGAAGAGAAAAGCGATGAAATGATTTCTAAGTCACTATCCGGCGAAGATGAGCAACTCCTAGAAGTCGTAGAAGAATTTGATTCCGAAGAATGAATCTCAAATTAGGCCGATTTTTTGGCCTGCGTTCTCAAATATTCTTAGGACTTCATCAAGGTCGTCCCTAGACAATCCTGCTGACATTTGAGTTCTAACTCGTGCCTTGTCTCTTGCAACCATAGGGAATACTATTGCTCCTGCCATCACACCTTGTTCGAGCATTGCAGCAGAGAGTGCTTTTGCAGTGCTAGATTCTCCACACATGACCGGGATGATTGGAGTTGTTGAAACACCAGTATCAAATCCAAGCGATTGCATTTCTCCACGGAAATACTCGGTATTTTCCCAAAGGCGAGCATGGTGTTCTGGTTCATCCATCAACACCTCTACTGCTGCCTTTTGGGCAGCAGCTACACCTGGTGGCTGCGAGCCAGATAGTAACCATGAGCGAGAGTGATTTAGTGCGTGGGTACGAACTATTTCCTTGCCGGCAACGATGCCACCTTGGACTCCTAAGGCCTTAGAAAATGAGCCTATCTCAAAATCAACCCGTCCCTGCAAGCCGAAGTGATCGACAATTCCTCTACCTCCTTCACCAAGAACTCCCTCGCCATGGCAATCGTCAACATAGACCATCGCATTGTGATCCTCTGCCAAACTTGTAATTTCATCGAGAGGACTAATGTCGCCGTCCATTGAAAATACCCCATCTACGATAATCAATTTTCTTTTGGCATCCTTATTGTCATTGAGAACTGCTTCAAGCGCACCAACGTCATTGTGTGAAAATACACCCCTCTGAGCCTTTGTAAGTCTCACGCCATCAATGATTGAACCATGATTTAGTTCATCGGAAATAATGATGTCATCTTTGCCGGTGACCAATGTGGGGATTAGACCAACATTTGCAGTATATCCTGCAGAGTAAATCAATGAAGATTCGACCTTCTTGAAATCAGCAACTTTCCTCTCTGCTTCGAGATGAATATCCATTGTTCCGGCAATTGCTCTAACCGAACCACTTCCCGCACCATATGTGCGTGTGGCTTCAATTGCAGCCTCAACAACTCGAGGATGGGTTGTAAGGTTGAGGTAGTTATTTGCTGAGAGCATAATTGTAGGCTTTCCATCCATAATACAGCGCGCTGAATTAGACCCCTCGAGTGTAGGTGGCTGCCAAAGTAATGACTGTTCATCCAGCTCTCGGAATCTCGCATCCATCCATGAAAGGTCTCCCGCCATGTATTGATGAAGTAATAGGGGATAAATGGGGTTTCTGTTGCTAACAGAACAGTCATGAAGAGGATAGGGGTGGGCCAGCCATGCGCTTGTCGGGAATAGTGACGTCGGGTCTAGGGCGCGCACATGTATTCATGGCACAGCATCATTACCAAGACCAATTCAAAGTATTGCTGGGAATGACGGCATGGCCCGGTACACTCAATATCAAGGTTGAAGGCGACCCCCTCGAAAAATATCGCAAATTACGAGTTACTGCTGGTCTTGACGAAGGTGAAGAAAGCGGAGCAGATTCGCATCGTATCAAAGGATTCGACCGTGATGGCGTGTCCTTTGGTGGGGCTACTGCTTTTCTTGCAGTATTGGAAGCGCATCACCAATCAATAGACTGTGCAATTCTAATTCCTGATTTAACTAGGCACGATGATGTTGTCGAGATCATTGCAGGCTCATTCCTAAGGGAATCCTGTGACCTTGAAGATGGTGATGAAGTCAGTATTTACCTTCGATAAGGTCGAATTGACGAATGAGAATATCCTTCTGTTGCTGGCGGCACAAATCCTGCCACCTACGGCTAGAGTGGTCGGGTAGAGGGACAATAGGTTCCTCACTCAAAATATCTAGAATGTCATCCCATTCTACCGACCACAATATGAGCCAATCTGGATCTGATAATCCAAGGTCGATTTCAACATCGGGTGTATCTCTCGCTTCAAGTACTCTGTCAACCGAGTGATACCCGTTGCAGATGGCTAGTAGTGCGTTTGCAATTCTGCGAACTTGATTCCAAACAAAAGCCTCACCGATTATTTCGAATCCTACAATCCGCCCTTCACTTATCCATGGATGACATGATTCAACAACCCTTTGTGTACTTCGTCCAGGCTCACGACGACAGAAATTAGCCCAATCGTGTTCGCCTTCGAATAACGAACACCAATTGGTGAAATCATCAAGACTAGGTTCAATCCATCCTTCCATACATTCCATTCTGTAACGATATGTACGGCGCAATGCCCGACGTGGACTCCAATCATCGGCTACACGCCTTGCATCGATTAAGGCAATACTATCTGGAATTTGATGGCCGACCGCTTTGATGAATCCACTTGCTCCCATTGCATTCCATTGATTTTCATCGATGTCGATATATCCACCATTCAATCGAACATGAACACCTGAATCGGTTCTACTCGCCATGGCAACGGGGATTCGTTCGTTGGTCCACTTGAGTTTCTTCTTGAACACATGCATGAATGCTCCTTGAACTGTGGGTACATCCGGCTGGACTTGACTGCCGTGAAAGCAGTCGCCATAATGGCCGAAACGGAAGGCGATGCGCGCCTTCCCCAAATGACCACCTCACTCAGTAGTCAGGGCTTCGACAGCGGTTTCTGAATTGAATCCAAGGCCGCCTACCGCCCAAATTAGTGCTTGCTTTAACCATGGTTGAATCATGGGGTTCTCTCTACCTTGACCAACTCTTTCGATGGCTTCGACAATTAATCTACTAGCTTCGAATAGAGTGTCATCGACTGGGATTTCATTTAGGTCAGCCATCTTTTCAAGGCGTTGATATTCCTTGATTGCCATTGGAATCCTTCCACAATCAAGGCAGAAATTTGCAAACGAAGAAACGTACTCAAGATTTTCTTCATCAAGCTCCATCGCTTTCTTGTATGAACGCATAACAAGGGCTGCTGGGATATCCTCTGACATGTCAATACTCATTCGCATGAATGCGGCTTCAGCCCAGCCATAATGGGCAACTGCATTATCAGGAGATTCTTCCTTTGCCTTCTCAAATAGTCCGATTGCATCATCAAACGCCCCCGCTGAAAGGGCCATGCCCGCCTGTTGAATCAGTTCGCTCATATCCCATCCCTATAGGGATGGGTTCTTGAATCCTACGAATCAGTCTTCACCAGCAATTTGCTCCTTCAGCTCAGTAAGGATACCCGATTGGCTGTGGCGCTGGTGCATTACATTGAGTAGTTCTTCAATATCTTTCCATTTGGAAATACTGAAGAAGCAATATCGAGGATCAGGCATTTCGACTTTACGTGTCCTCTGATATGTTAGGAATGCAAACATCTTGAAGAAGAAACTCTTCGTTATCTGAGCCTCTATCATACCATCGCCTCCACCCGAAGAAGGCGCAGCACCTGCAGAAACTCCCATTGATTCTTCACCGATGTTTAGTTGTGAACCCGTATCACAAAGAATTGTGTTGTAGCCCAAAATCCCACCCATCAAGGTGCGCTGTGTTCTCACTTCGTTAATATTGTCGAATAGAACTCTACGGCCGTCTCCAGGTATGATTAGGTGTTGCGTAAATATGACTCTGTGGTTGGTGATTGCATAATGGAAACTACGCTGATATACTACTACAAGGACGACAAATAGTGAAGAAGAAATTATTCCCATTAACACGAATGGGTAATTTTCAAATCCGGGGAGATATCCATTTTCTTGGCCCGAAATCCATGCAATGATTGTATCATCGAGGAAGAGAATTATTGGCAAGAATGTCCAAAGTAGGAGATATCCAGTTACCCATCCTCCACTGGTACTACCGTTCATCATTCGATTAAACCATGTCAAGAGGAACATCACTAAGACGAACCCGAATACACCAGTATGATCAATGAGGAAAATCATTAGGTCATAAACGAAATTTGAATCCTCGCTTGGATTCAATAACAAGTCGGCAATATTACTGAAAAGGAAGTGAGTTAAGAACATCAATACCCCTACTACATACAAACTAATGAAAGCAAATGGCGATGGCTTAATCTCTTTTAGAATCTCTTCGTCTACAGTAAGCCGGAATTTTTTACGGAGCATTTCCTCTCTCTTTTCCGTCGCAGTTTCTGACCCCCCAATCGTGGAGGCTGAAGCAACTTCTTCTGGTTCAGCAACTGTTTCTTCTTCAGCCGGTGCCGGAGTCTCTTCGTCGGACATTTTCATCATCCCTGCTCACCTACAGTCCATGGTCGATGATGAACCTTCCCCTATTTGGGACATTAGTGAAGTAATCCCCAAGAATGTTCAGCATTGCCATGAATAATACCCCAATCACTTCGAGTGCGGCATCCAATTTCATCATCAATCCATAACTTGGTTGTTTCAATAGGGTACTCATTGTAAGTTAGATGAGATGTCAATCCACCCCATGTAGGTTGGTCAAATGTCCAATGTGCTCTGCTAACTGCTTTTGCTTCAATTCTGATTTCAGTCAAACCATTCCACATATGGACATAGAATACTGGGTGGCCATTTTCACCGAGTTTACGTTCGACCTTTACCCGCTCAAATCGCTCAGTTCTACCTCGTGAAGCATCATGAAAAAGTCCACCCTGTGAGAGAGAAAGATGCGTGATGTCGCGTTTCTTCCATGGTCGTGAATCTCTTGCAGTCATCGTTGGTGAAACATGGGGTACGAACCAATCGATATACGACCCATCATCGAGGTGTAACATTCCCCAAAACCATGGAACCGATGGTGCTTGAACACAGACTTTCTGAAAATACGCCGTTCCATTGGCGGGCTTGCCATCAATAGTTCCCGATGCCAAAGTACCATGTAGGCGTGTGATATCATAACCCATTCCTCCTGCGTATTCTGCATTTGCTTCTTTTATTGTTGACATAGCACGGTTCCACGGTTTCATTTTCAAATCAAAATTTGCGTGTTCGGTCTCTAATTTGAGCCAGAAATGTGAGTTATCAGGCGCAAGCCCCATGGAATATTCACGTTCAGTGGTAGATGCGACCATACCTCCGGTTTTTGCAGGCCATTGAGGGTGGGTTTCTGGTAGAACAATAATTCTGCTTTCTTCCAGAATAATAGGCTCGATCATCTTCTCTCCATCGAACCACCATGCAGCTACCATTCCATCCATGGCAATTCCTCCATCTTCATCGATTCCCGGCCGACCTTGTGGAGCCCATGGATAGCCATTTACTTCGACAAGTGGGTTGTCTTTTGTCGACCAGAGTACCATTAATTGTTTACCTGCAGGTTGGTTTTCATCACCATCAAGCATTACTAGCCACCACCACCAATCCCATGTGAGGTGGTGAAGGGGTTCCAATTTCTGCAATTTCCACAGGCTTGACAAATCCCCTGCAAACGAAGAGAGTTTTTCCATCAATCCACTTCCTTACCCTTGAATATTGCCTGTCCAATAAACCAAGTTACTGCGGCCTGGAAAATTAAAATTAATGTTGAAATAATAAAGGAAAGCCAATTGCTGATTCCCAATCCTGGATTACCGGAAAAAACAGATAGTGGCTCTGCACCAGGCAAGGGTTCAAAATTACCATAGCCAGACCACCAATCCATATTTTCGTGTCCTCCACCCCACATTCCCATTGTGATCAATGTGTTATTGTCTGGCCATGCCATTGCTACTCCTGAGTCGACAATAGTTAGACCCCAGCCAATAACCGAGAAGCGCTGAATCGGTGAATCTCCACCACTGAAGAGAGCTACAAAGGCCATTCCAAGTTCCCAAACTGCGAATATAATCGAAAGCACAACCCCATTTTTCCATAGAATTCCGAAGGTACAGAATATCATTCCATAGACCAAGGTCACCATCATTGTCGCCCAGGCTATCGACATCCATACGCCGATATCTGCCCATCTGAAGAATCCATCACTGGGACCCATTAAGCCCGTGAAAACACATAATAGCGTACAGATCACTAAGATATATGGCCAGACTATTCCGAGATACCCAATGATTCGGTAAAGCAATATTTCTCCACGTGCGATTGGCTTAGCCAACATGTAGTGCATAGTCCCACTACTCATTTCTTCGCGCACAAGACCAGTTGCGAGGAATAGAGGCAAGAAGATTCCGAGTAAATACACAATGCCGAATTTACCAATTCCTAAGATGAATGCTCTGTGGCCTGCTTCCTTGACATATTTTTCCTCATCGGGGTCCTCGTCAACTCCTATGTCGCCTTCAACGACCCATTCTCCGGTTTGAGCATTCCAAACTATTTTGATATCACATTCGATATTATTGTCATTGGAATCGCGTTGACTTGCCGTAGTACGATTAGTACAATCACCATCATCATCGAAACCGACACTCGTATTGTAAGCGCCTAGGTTGTCCCAATCAAAGTCATCCTCATTGAAGAGCCCATCATTATCGTTGTCGATTGCTTCTACCTCGCTATTCATCGCTTCAGCGTAGAATAAGAGCATGAGGAAAAGTGCGAGGAATGCTGCAATCATTATCGCCCAAGTTGAAACTCTTGTACGATACTGGCGCATTGTAAACTCGGAAATAGCGGTGGCCTTCCTATCGAGTTTCGACCAAATAGTATCCATTTTACTACTCATCAAAACCCTCCTGTAAGATAACGTAGAATTGACTGTAAGTCGTCATCAGGATTGTCAATACCCGTGACCTGATGTCCATTTTGCACAATAATATCTGGTAGTTGTTGATGTACTGCACCAAGGTGTCTAGTCTCTATCAAAAGTTGGCTATCGCTGACAAAGTGCAGACCTGTCACTTCATCGATATCCATGATACTCTTTGCAACATCTTTGGGTTTGTTGCATTCGAGCAGAATTTTGTGAGGGTGCTGGTCTAACATTTCTCTGATTGCATGCGAGTTACCAAGTGCAACAACTCTACCGCGATGCAGTATGACAATTTGTTCGGTAATCCTCTCGATTTCATGCAAGATGTGACTGCTAACAAGAACGGTTCTCCCCATCCTTCCCAGTTCCTTGATTACATTCATTATCGTAGTCCTAGCCAAGGGGTCACAGCCTTGTAGTGGTTCATCGAGAATAATCAACTCAGGGTCGTTTACCAGTGCGTGGGCGATTTTTACCCGCTGGCGCATGCCCTTAGAATACTGGCCGATTTTCTTGTGCATTACATCTTCCAAATCCACGAAATCAAGGACGCGAGTCGCCTCGATTTTCGCTTCATCTCTTGTTAGGCCGTACAGACGGGCAAATGTAACAACGAAGTCAAAAGCAGTCATCCAATCGTGTAATTTTTCATGTTCTGGCACAAATCCAACTCGAGAATATGGAGCAGAATTTCGCCACGGGTCTGTTCCAAATAATCTGACGGCACCAGAACTGGATCTCAGTTTACCCATCAAGAGTTTGAAGAGTGTAGATTTCCCAGCACCATTCATGCCAAGTATGCCCGTAACTCCTCCGCTAATCCCCAGAGACACACCGTTCAATGCATTGATTCGACCATATTGCTTTGAAACTCGGTCGAGCATAACTACTGGTGCTTTGACATCGGGAGTCCACTCTTTGGTTTCCGCATGACCATGCTGGTCCATATCAGGCATCATTCACGCGTCACCTCTAATGTGGAAACTCGTGTAGCAAGCAAGTAAAGCGCAATGCCGTTGATGATAATTACCGATGCTAGGCTCCATGTCCATGAGAGTTCACCATAGCTTGAGTCAATCCCCATTACCGCCTGACAAACATGGGCTACAGAGTCGTAAGGGGATATGACATAGAGAGTGCTTTTATCGAATAAGCCATTGATTATGGCAGCCATTGTCTTGGTTCCCATTAGAATTGCAATAAGTCCAATTGCAGGGAAGAATCGTCCCCGGGAAATACTCGAAAGTGCAAGGCCAATCGAAGTATATGTGAATGAAAGGAGAATTCCACATAGGAATGCTCCAAGGAACATAGGGAAGGTATCGATTATCCACGACCACCCTCGGCCCATTACCAATACTTCGGAAAAATAGTAGAGTGCAAGTGTGCCATCGATGATTAAGAATAGAACTATGGCGATTGAAAGGAATTTCATAGAGGCATAATCAAATCTTGAAATTGGCCTACTGAAGTACAAAGCGCTAGTGCCATGCGCTCTATCTTCGGAGATCATTCCACCTACTAGGAGAGCAGCTACCACGGGGTAGTACAGGATATTTCGTGGCCAAAATCCTAACACGTGCCCGTACAGATTATTTCGATTGACACCAAACATATCGTACAGTTCAGTACTGCCTACCAGACTAGCCAATAGTGCGAGTGCGATGTCGGTACATGATGCTAAGATTACAAAGAAAATGAACAACCGTGTAGGGATTCCCCATGGCCTATGCCCCTTGCGAAATATTCCCAAAATATGGTGTCTAAGAATTGCCCAATTACGCATCCATCGGGGATTTAATGTTCCATTCCAGGGCTGGTAATTTTGCTCAAAAACTTGTCCTTGCGGTAAGGACGCAACCGCTGCAACACCTTCGGTTTCGCCTTCATCCGATGACCATGCTGCAGTCATTTTCGATTTTCCAGTCACCGGTGTTTCCGTGGAGAATGTTTCACTCTCCTTGGACTCAGTTGGCTCAAACGGCACCTCTGGAACTTCACTCATCAGAGAACCCCCTTGAGAAGGTCATCGCTACTCTTGACCTCGTGCCCTAACCGTTCCATGATTACGAGAAATAAGTCCTCTAGACTTGCCTCGTGGTCGTGCATCCTTCTAACCTGAGAACCTGCTTTGCTAGCAGCTAGTAAAATGTCATTATAGGTTTCATCACCACGGTGCTTGATTCGCATTACCCTTCCTTCTCGGCGAACATCCATCCCTGAACCCTTGAGTTCCACTTCCATATTCGAAGCATGTCCCCAAACGTGAACTTCTATTTCCTTATCGATTGCCTTGAGGTCTTCAATACGGCCCTGAGCCGCTAGTTTGCCTTTGTGGAGTAGTACAATATCCGAGCAGACTCGCTCTACATCCTCCATCAAATGTGAGGCCATTAGAACAGAGCGCTGACCAGAATCAACAGTTGTTTGAAGTGTATTGAGCATGAAATTTCTTGCATGTGCATCGAGTCCATTTGACGGTTCGTCAGCGATTATTAATTCTGGATCGTGAATTAATGCACAAGCCAATTTTGTAGCCTGTTTCATGCCGGTTGAAAAGGTTGAAACTTGACGATAGCGCTGTTCACCTAAGCCAACATATTCCAGCGCCTGATGGGCACGGTTGAGTGCTACATTCGGGTTCATTCCAAGTAATTCACCACTGTATCTAACTTGGTGAATAGCCTCCATATTCGGATTTAGTGCATCATATTCAGGCATATATCCCGAGCGTTGTCTTATCTGGTCGCCTTGGGTCCTGATATCAAGTCCGAGGACATGCCCATCCCCAGAAGTAATTTGGATTAGTCCAAGGATAGTTTTGATGAAAGTGGATTTTCCCGCACCGTTTGGACCGAGCAGTCCGGTTGCACCTGTTTTGATTTCGATGTCCAAAGCATCGAGAGCCACATGTGGTCCATATGACTTGGATAGACCTGTGGAACTAATCACAAGGTCATCTACCATGGCGTTGACAGATAGCGAACAGCCCTTGAACATGCCCCTTTCAGGGGCAACCAATACCCTCTCTGACGCGAACGGCGATACCTTTCGAGAAGGTTTCCATTTCCGACGGCATTGAAGTCGACCTTCCAACAGCAACCAATTCCCCGCTCGAATTCACAATGAGAACGGTCTCATCAGGTCGTGTCCAAGGGTCACATGCAAGGATGAACCCATGCATCACATTTCGACCTTGACTAACGAATGGAACTGCATCTTCATCGATAACAACATGCGCCAATCCTTCTCCAACATTTTCACTAACTGCACTAGTTTCGAATCCTTTTGGCAGAGGTAATTTCCGGATGGAATGCGCCCACTTTGCTCCTTCGATTGTATATGAAATCCCACCCTCTCCAAGGCGTGGGGAAAAAATATGGCGTCCATCGGAAGTGATGACATTACGAATTCTTCCAGTACGACTCATTGCGAAACTCGCTCCTTCCATGACTGTGCTAGCCTGTTCTCTTGAGATATTACTGAGTACGCATAATTTGTCAATGGCCTGTCTAATTTTCACAGCGTCTTGGTCCCTATCGCTAGGTTCGATTTCAAGCATTGCAAAGGCTCTAGCATGAAGGCCTTCAGTTTCTGAAACATCGAATATTATTAGGCGACGATCTATAATTCCTAAGCGTTCTAATTCTCGATTAATCCAAGCGAGGTCGGGTTTGCGTTTCCATAACCAATCCGGGCCATCTATGTGGGCCCATGGATTTAGGTCTTCAAGTGACCAGGGAATAAGCCCTAACGGAGTAAGTACCATAATTTCAAGGTCGGTATTTGCAAGCCTTTCAACCAGCCCTCCAACACGCTCACGCCAAGGTGGTGAGGCTCCATGTAAGACCAGGATATCCCCACTATTGCTTGAATCCCATCGAGCAAAAACACGGCGGCGAGCCATCTCTACATGCGGGCGCTCATGTGTGTCTTGGCCTCCCCATGATTCGGAACCACTTCGCGGAGTAGTTTGAGATTGTACAAGCCAATCCCAGTTCTCTTCCCATCTACCCTTGTGGTTACCAGTTTCTTTGCTTGAAGAGATGTCATCTAAGATTAGAGGTTCCATATCTGAAACTGAGGGATTGGTTATCAACCAGAGAAAGGCTTCACGAAGCCGAGGATGTTCGTGACTTCTACGCTCTGCTAGACGCCAAATATTTCCATCTCTTACCGCTTGTCGGCATCGGCTCAATTCCTGTAAAGTGACTTCGAGATTGAAGTGCGCTAGCAGAGTAGTTCTTTCATCCTTTGACATTGCACGAACTTCGGCAGGAGTGTGATTCACAACGGATGGGACGAGGATTGGCCATTCGGTCAACTCATCGATTCTTTCGGTACCCCAAGGAGTAAGCAGCCTACCATCGCGTGCGAATAATGCGTATGCTGCCGAATCGAATAAGTCAGCACCCATAGCAACAAGCATTGGGAAGAGCATTGGGTGGCCACATCCGAAGATGTGAACTGGACGACTTGGGTTGAGGTTTGATTTGCAAGCAAGGATGATTTTTGCAAGTTCCTTGTACCTCTGCTGTTCCATAACTGGTACAATTCCACCAATCGGATGTACTGCAAATCCAAACTCGCTCATTGCACGAGCACTCTTAGATCTAAGTTCAGGAAATATTCCACCCTGTATCGGGCCATTAAGCATTACATTTCCAGCGGATTCAAGCGAAATTTTGGCCCGATTAATCGTTTCATCAACCGCAGCTTCAACCTGTGTGAAGGTCATATCAGGGCGGCTAAAAACATCGAGCATTGTTGCAATATCTACTCCAATTTCGCGTTGGAAGTTCACTATCTCATCTACACCAACTTCGACATCTCCATAGACATAGGATTGGAATGTCCCTGAATCGGTCATTATAACTCCAGGGAAATCGATTAGTTCATGCACTCCTTTTTCAAGTGCAACTTCCTTGAGGTGGTCGTGTTTCCAAATGACATATGAGTTAGTAATCAAAGCCATTATTCCATATTTGTCATACATTTCACGAGGTTCAATTGTACGAATATTGGGGTTCACCACTGGAAGCAAACACGGAGTTTCTAGAACGCCGTGTGAAGTGTGAAGACGTCCTAATCTGGCCTGACCATCACGGGCTGTGATTTCGAAGCGACTAAGGTCCTTTTCACGACCCGGCTTTGGGTCAGGCCGACCACCTTCGAGCCACTTCATGGGTCAGGCCTGACCGAGTGGCGGTAATCAAGCCTGTTATCGAAAAACTTCTCGAAATTATTCAGACAAATTCCACATTTCCGTGGGCAAGAACAAATTCTCGCCCGAGGTCGTCGAATGTATCGAGTAGACTAGATGAGAACCTGACACGTGCAATTTCGTCATCTGATTCAAGGTCGGAACGAACTCCCTGAAGAGTTCCGGGGGCCGCCCCACATGAGAGGCATGCTCCAGTGAGGTCCAATACCAAATCAAGACCTTCATCACTGGTCTTTGATTCAACAACAGCGATTCCTCCACCGTGTCCATCGAGTGCAGCCCTCACCTGCCCCAACCTTGCGAGAAGTGCAGGAATAATGTCATCTAAATCATGAAGCGACATATTCCTTAGTCGCTCATCTTCTTCGACGTCGCTTGTTTCTGCAATACGGCGTTCAGACTCATCTGCCATCGCAGCAGCAGCCTCTAATCGATATCTAGCAAGGATATCGTCGTCCATACCCTATGCGAGGGCTTGGGTGGTTTGAACCCTCCCTAAGGGAGGGGTTCAACAATGCCGTTGTTGATAAAGGGGAGATGATAGGGCGGGCCATGGTGGAAGAGGTACTCCGAATTGAGGGCCTGCGCGTTAGCGTTGATGGTACAGAAATCATCAAAGGTCTTGACCTTTCAATATCCGTTGGTGAAATTCACGCAATAATGGGTAGAAACGGTGCAGGGAAGTCCACTCTTGCGAATGTGATAATGGGCCATCCAGCATATGAAGTCACTTCAGGAACCATCCACTATCGCGGTCAACCCCTTGAGGAATTGGAAGTTTTCGAGAGAGCGAGAGCAGGTATGTTCCTCTCCTTCCAGTACCCTTCGGTAATTCCAGGGGTCCAAGTGGGAACATTCCTACGTAAGTCTGTACAGGCAGTCCGTGGCGAAAATGCGCCCACTGCAAGAGAATTTAGGAAGGAACTCAAGACACATATGGAAGCAATGGGAATGGACCGTTCATTCTTAGCACGCTATGTAAATGATGGATTTAGTGGTGGCGAAAAGAAGCGTCTAGAGATTTTGCAAATGCTACTTCTCACACCGCAACTTGCTCTACTAGACGAGACGGATTCTGGTCTTGATATTGATGCTTTGAAGGTTGTAGCAGCAGGTATCAACTCGATTGCTCCAGAAGCAGGTTGCCTATTGATTACTCATTATCAGAGATTATTGGAGCATGTCAAACCAGATTTTGTTCATGTAATAAGTGATGGATGCATAGTCAAGACCGGTGGGGCTGAATTAGCTGGCGAATTGGAAGAAAAGGGCTACGAATGGTTGGAAGCCGCTAGTTGAGGTGGGAAAATGGTAGGAGATTCAGCACGCGATGCGGTAGGTGATTACCGATACGGGTTCCACGACCCGGAAAATGCTACCATTAGGTTTGACAAAGGCCTATCTGAGCAAGTAGTTCGTGATATTTCAGAACTCAAAGGCGAACCACAATGGATGTGCGATCTTCGAGTCAAGGCTTACAATAGATTCATTGAAACTCCAATGCCTACTTGGGGAAACTGTGGTCTTCTTAACCAAATTGACTTCGAATCAGTCACTTACTTCCTTCGTTCAAGCAAAGGGACTGAAAGAGATTGGGATGATGTTCCAGAGGATATCAAGAATACATTTGAGCGCCTTGGAATCCCTGAGGCCGAACAGAAATGGCTTGGTGGCGTTACTGCACAATATGAATCCGAAGCAGTTTACCATTCGATACGTTCTGACCTTGAGGATCAAGGTGTGATATTCCTAGACATGGATTCTGGACTAAAGCAATACCCGGAGATTGTCAAGAAATGGTTTGGTTCAGTTGTTCCGCATTCAGATAACAAGTTTGCAGCATTGAATACTGCAGTTTGGTCTGGAGGTTCATTCATCTATGTACCAAAAGGCGTTCATGTAGAAATGCCAGTACAGGCATATTTCCGAATCAATGCCAAGAATATGGGCCAATTTGAGCGAACATTAATCATCGCTGATGAAGGTTCATCAATACAATATGTCGAAGGATGTACTGCTCCAAATTATTCTACCGAATCATTGCATTCTGCAGTGGTTGAGTTAATCGCAATGGATGGTGCAAAGATTCGCTATTCCACTGTGCAAAATTGGTCTGCAAATGTCTACAATCTAGTTACAAAGAGAGGTATAGCTCACAAGGATGCAACTATTGAGTGGGTCGATGGCAATATCGGCTCCAAGTTGACAATGAAATATCCGTCTGTTATTCTCAAAGGTGAAGGTTCTCACGCAGAGGTTATCTCGGTTGCATATGCTGGTGAAGGCCAACATCAAGATGCTGGGGCAAAGGTTCACCATTTGGCTCCAAACACAACTTCTAACATCCTATCAAAATCGATTTCTAAGAATGGAGGACGTTCTTCATACCGAGGAATGTTGCAAGTATCACCAAAGGCACATGGTTGCCGTTCAAAAGTGGTCTGCGACGCATTATTACTTGATGCAGACAGCCAGTCTGACACATATCCAACTATGGAAGTGGGCAATTCTACAGCAGACCTTGAGCACGAAGCATCAGTTTCCAAGGTCAGCGGAGATCAACTATTCTACCTCATGAGTCGAGGTCATAGTGAAGAGGAAGCTATGGCGATGATTGTCAATGGTTTCTTTGAACCATTTACTCGCGAACTGCCAATGGAATACGCCGTTGAATTGAATCGCTTACTCGAACTTGAGATGGAAGGTGCAATTGGATGATGAAATATTCAGAAATTGAAATACCACCACGTTCCGACCATCTTTGGCGCTATACTCCATGGAAGAGAATTCATCCTACGGATATAACGAAAGTACCCTCTGCAGATGAAATTAGATTTTCTGCTGGTGAGGAAGTTAGCATGGAAGGCTCAGATGAAATCGCTCGTTCATTCATCCACCAATCCTCCAAAATCTCTCGCAAACTTTCACTGAATGATGAAGAATCGATTCTTGAAATCCGATGCGGAGGCCATATTTGCGCTGGCGAGCTAAATATAGTTTCAAAGGGCTCCTCCTCACTAATAATCACAGTTTCAGGTGACCCAGGTTGGGTCGGATTACGAATTGTTGGAGAGGTAAAAGGATCACTCAGTATTGCACTGATAAATAATCTAGCAGCGGATTCACATTTTTTACGATGCGAGGACTGGGAAGTAGGCAGAGATTCAACCCTTGAATTTTCCACACTATCCTCTGGAGGATTCCTTGTAAAGAGTGACATCAGAGTGGATTTATCCGCTCAGGGCTCTGAAATTCGGGGAGGCATAGCCACTCACGGTCATGATAGTCGTCACGATGATCACCACGTGGAGATCTCACATTCAGTCGGTCATACTCAATCTTCGTTGGTAATGCATGCTGCTTGTGGAGATTCATCTCACTCAGTTGGAACTGGTTTGCTCACAATCGCTGAAGGTGCAAATTCTTCAGATGCAGGGCAGGTTTTTAGAAATCTGTTGTTGAGTGAAAAGGCCAGAGCAGAAGCCATTCCTGAATTGGAGGTACTCGCTGATGAGGTCAAAGCAGCACATGGTGCAGCATCATCTCCAATCGACCTAGAACAAATTCACTATTTTGCTTCAAGAGGTCTTTCGCCATCGCAGGCGGAGGCCATTATCGTTGAAGGATTCCTGATGGATGCTTTCCGTGAAATCAAGAACCAATCTGTCATCGATGCCTTACGAACTAGATTATTGGTCCACCTCGAGTGTTTAATCAAAGGGTGAGTACATGGTAAAAGACGCATTCCCGATTCTATCACGAGAGGTTAATGGCCACCGTTTGGTCTATCTCGATAATGCTGCGACAACGCAGAAACCGCAGGTCGTTATCGATGCGATGGCCAACTTCTATTCTAATTCAAATGCAAATGTTCACCGTGCAGTACACACGCTAGCTGGTGAAGCGACAGAAGGCTATGAAGCATGCCGAGTCAATCTCAAAGCGAGATATAATGCACCTAGAGCAATCATCACTAGTGGGACAACTGAAGCAATCAATTTGGTTGCTCATTCATGGGGCCGTGCTAATCTATCGAAAGGGGATGTCGTGGTTCTAACCGAGATGGAACATCATAGTGACATCGTACCGTGGCAGATGCTATGTGATAGTGTTGGAATCGAATTGAGATATGTTCCTGTACAGGATGGCGAACTTGACATGGATGCATTTGCGGTTGCAATCGATGGTGCATCGCTGGTATGTGTAGTCCATACTTCCAATGTATTAGGTGTGCGAAACCCGGTTGAGAAAATAATTTCCATGGCTCAAAAAGGTGGCATACGAGTCCTACTTGATGCAGCCCAGGCCGTTCCACACGAAATGATTGATTTCATGGAACTTGGTGCTGATTTTATGGCATTTAGTGCCCACAAAATGTGTGGTCCTACTGGAATCGGTGCTCTTCTGGTTAACGAGGAAACATTTGCGGAGATGGAGCCGTTTATGGGTGGAGGAGATATGATTGAAACCGTCACACTAGAGGGTTCAACTTACCAGACCAACGAGCACCGATTTGAAGCCGGCACTCCTCGTATAGCAGAGGCTGTTGGCTGGAATGCTGCCTTGAATTGGTTGGGTGAACAAGACCTTCGGGCGCATCATGAGCGCATGATATCTGCAGCACGTTCGGTATCAGATTCTCTCAAAGAACGTGGCATTACTGTGTATTCTCGTTTAGGAGATAATGATGCAGCCGTTGTTTCATTCAATCATCCTACAGTTCACCCCGAAGATTTTGCTCGCTTGCTCGATGCTCAAGGAATCGCAGTTAGAACCGGTCATCATTGTGCTCAACCATTGATGGCTAGACTTGGAATCACTGGGACAATTCGTGCCTCCTTCTATCTCTACAATGATCAAGCGGATGCAGATGCTCTAATTGCAGGAGTTGACCGGGTATTGGAGGCAATGGCATGAGTTGGCCATCTGCAATACAGGGTCTCATCGAGGAGTTCCAAGACATCGATAGCCAATTTGAGAAACTTGAAATTTTGATGGATTTCGCAGATGAGGTAGTACCTCTGCCAGTCGATGAATGGAATGAATCTAATCTGGTAAAGGGATGTCAATCAATTGCACATATCGAGGTCGAATTGGCAGATGATAAAGTTGTAATCAAAGCGGCAGCCGATGCAAGAATGGTTGAAGGGATGCAAGGGATTCTTACACTTGCAGTAAATGGAAACTCACCAGATGTTGTCCTAGCACTCACACCTGATTTCGCTGAAGAAATGGGTCTTCTAAACACACTAACTCCTAGCAGGTCGAATGGTTTCCGGACTATGTTCGACATGGTGCAAAACAGAGTAAAGGAGTTGAAAATATGAGTACAAAGGAATTGGTTTTGGAAGCCCTTGATGAAGTAGAAGACCCAGAATTACATCTTTCCATAGTGGAATTAGGATTGGTATATGATGTTCGATTTGAGGACAAAGAAGGCACTACTCACGCTGAGGTAGACATGACTCTAACAAGTCCTGGTTGTCCAGCAGCTGCTGAAATTATGGCAGCAGCCCATCGGGCAGCATTGAATGCTGTCGAAAGTGTTCACATCAATTTAGTTTGGACTCCACGTTGGGACCCGAAAATACATGCATCTGAAGATGCGCGTATGGACATGGGTATTTGGGACTGAATATTGGGAAGAATTTTGTTGCAAAGCCCGCAAGTAATAATATCCGAGAGATAGAATCAAAAAAGAGAACCTATCTTGGTCCTTCATGAAGCGTTGTTCCGAGTGTGGGCGCACCGCAAAGGTGGCTTGCTCAGGTTGTAGGAAACCGATATGTAATTACCACTCCAAACAAGGAAAGTGCGAGAAGTGCCTTCGCCGATAGTCTCGACTCCATCGAAAAGAATTAGCAACTCAGCGTTTGACTATGATGGTTAGAACATCTCCATCTTTGAGCAGGTGGTTTAATCCAACTCTTTGCCAATCGAATTTTGCTGAAGGGCCCTTAACTCGTGCGAAACGGAATTTGCGCACGAAATCACGGTGAAGATTGTTACAGACGTTTCGAACTGTAGAGTCATCCTTGACGATGAGTGGCTCCACCATATCGGCCTCTTGCCCTTGCGGTTTGAGATAGATACTCATGAAACCGAGATTATCATAGATGAAATCCTTCAATTCATCAAGACCGGTTCCCTTGAATGCTGAAATACGCATAATTGGCCAGTTCGGAGGCAGTGCAGCCTCTGCAGCAACGATTTCTTCCTCGGATGCGATGTCGATTTTATTGACAGCGATGACAGACTTGGAATAGACGCGACTCCCTGCTAATGTGTCGACCAACATTTCAGGTGTGGTGTCCTTACGCAGAGTAACAATTGCTGATGTATAACCGAAAGATCTGATGATTTCACCCATTTCCTCAGGCGTAAGATGAGTCTGCTCAACAGTCGTTCTAACATCGATACCACCTCTGTCTACTCGCTTGACAAATACCGGAGGTTTGGTTTCATTAAGCCTGATTCCAGCATTTTCCAACTCGCGATGTAGTACCTTGAAGTGAGCATCTTGGAAGGGGTCAACAATGTAGAGAACCATGTCACAGGAACGAATTACTCCAAGGATTTCTTTTCCGCGACCTTTGCCTTCTGCCGCACCTTTGATCAGTCCGGGCAAATCGAGAATCTGAATTTTCGCCCCCCTATGTTCCATCAATCCAGGAATACAGGTTAGGGTCGTGAACGCATAACCTGCAGTTTCGGATTTTGCATCGGTTACTTGGCCGATGAGAGTGGACTTACCCACTGAAGGAAAACCTACCAATGCTACAGATGCATCACCAGATTTCTTTACTTCGAATCCCTTTGCAGGTCCGGCTGCTTTTGCGCTTGCAGCAACCTTTTCTTCCTTGAGTTTCAGTTGGGCGATTTTGGCTTTTAATTTACCAATATGAGCATTGGTAGCCTTATTCTTTTGAGTCTTATGAATCTCATCATAGAGGGCCTGAATCTGCTCTTTGATAGTAGCCACAGCACTCCCTCTATTGTAGGGGCAGCGAACCATATTCTTGAATGCTGTCACCGCTTCGGTAGTTATGATGAAGAATATCAAGTTCGTAGTTTTGTTCTTTATCCTAAGAGATATGCTTGCAAAGTACGAACCATTCATGAAAGTGGTGAAAGATGAAGAGGGCTATTATCGGCTATATACGCGAACAAAAAGACCGTTCTTAGCCATCTGTGTTCAATCTAAACATGTAGGCATTTACTGCATGCCATGTTTTGAAGACCGCTCGCTATTAGGGCCCTTAGAAGAAAAATTAGTTGGCAAAGGAACCCTAGGTTTCAAGCGCGATGATGACCCTCTGCTCGCAGAGGTTCCCGCATTTATGGAGAGATGTTTTCAGCACTGCGTTCACAATCAACAAGTGCAGCTGGAATGAATGTCGTTGGCGAATCCCTTTTGTCCTTAAGCACTAAGGAGGAATTGTGAGGCTAAAGTTACCCGAATTTGGCAACATCGGTTTCGCAGGCAAATTGCGCCCCTCGCAAGTTGCTGCAACTTCGGTCATTGGCCCACAATTAGAAAGCGGCATGAAACGCTTGCATGTGGTTGCACCACCCGGTTCAGGAAAGACGGTACTCGGGCTATATGTGTGGTCTGATTTGGTCCGAAAACCGGCTCTTGTACTATCTCCAAATTCAGCAATTCAAGCACAATGGGCGGCGAGGACATCGCTATTTGATTTGGACGGCAAAGAGGATTTTGTCAGCACCGATCCAAAATCCCCGGGGTTGCTAACTTCGCTAACATATCAATCCGTCACGATGCCACAGAAGGGCGGTGAAGACCTCGATAATACCGCACTTGAGGTATGGGCTGAGAAACTAATTTCTGAAGGTGAAGCCGATGACCATGAATCAGCAGCTGCATGGCAGAATGACCTACGGATTAGAAATGAAGAATATTACTCAAAACGCCTTTCCTCATACCGAAAGAAAGCACGAGATGAATTAGCCAAACATGGCAATGCCTTGCACACTTTGCATGAAAATTCGCGCAAGAATCTCGAGCGACTCAAAGATGCTGGAATCGGCCTAATCATTCTCGATGAGTGCCACCACTTAATGCATCACTGGGGACGAATCTTGAGTGAAGTCCGAGAGATGTTCGATGACCCTGTTATTCTCGGTCTAACCGCTACTCCTCCCGGAGGAGAATCATTTGACGAAGTGGATGTTACTCGATACAATGAGTTCTTCGGACCGGTCGATTATGAAGTTCCTGTGCCCGCTTTAGTACGTGATTCCAATCTTGCCCCTTACCAAGATTTGAGTTATTTCGTTAGGCCATCGCCCCATGAGATACAGTACATCGCTGGCGTAGACCAAGAATTCGAGACCTTGTTAGAAGAATTACAAACCCCTAATCCCGATGCTACTGAAACAAGAGTTCCACCTCTTGACCAATGGGTGTGGAATGAATTAGATGAGCGCAGTGCACCTGGTGGCTCTAAGTTGAGTTGGGCGAAATACCAATCAAAATATTCTGATTTTTCCCTTGAATCACGTCGATATTTATTGTCGCGCGACAAAGAATTACCGGATGAGGTTCCACCAGTTTCGCTGCGTTCAAACCAACAGACATTCACACGAATGAGCATGCTTAGGACTGTGCTTGACCGCTATGTACGCCATGGATTACGCCGTTCTGCAGACCCTGAGGACCATGCTCTTGCCGAGTCTGTAGTTTCGCGAATGCGAATGTTCGGCATTCAAATTACAGAGACAGGATCACGACCTTGCGCATCACCAGTGGGGCGAGTAATGGCTTATGCATCATCAAAGATCGCTGCATTAGAAGACATCATTGCGGCTGAGATAGAGGTATTGGGTAACAATATTCGAGCAGTAGTTGTAACCGATTTCGAAAAGACATCTGCTACATCTCTTGTCGAAGGAGTTCTCGACGACGAAGCAGGTGGAGCCATTGCAGTATTCCGTTCACTGGTAAGCCATCCAACCGGCGATGGACTCGACCCAATTTTGATGACGGGTAGTACCGTTCTTGTCGATGATGATTTGTTTCAAACTTTCATCGAGAAAGCAGAAGCATGGGTCCATGCACGTGATTTGAAAATATCTTTTGAGGACAATGTCCACGATGGCTATCACGAAATTAGAGGCAAAGGAAAAGATTGGATTCCGCGCTATTATTCCTTGATGATTACCGAATTCTTCCAAGAGGGAATTACCCGTTGTTTAGTAGGGACAAGAGGCTTGCTTGGCGAGGGTTGGGATGCCTCGAGAATCAATGTCTTAGTCGATTTAACAACAGTTACTACGAGCATGAGTATCAATCAACTGCGAGGCCGTTCAATCAGACTAGATTCCACTTGGCCGGAGAAAGTAGCGAATAATTGGGACGTGATTTGTCTTGCTGAGGAGTTCACCAAAGGCTTCGATGATTATGAGAGATTCAAGCAGAAGCACAAGCAATTGTATGGAGTCTGTGATGATGGTGCGATTGAGAAAGGTGTAGGCCATGTTCATGCAGCCTTCAATGAAGTCCGCCCTGAAGGCATCAATGAGGGCATGGCCATATTCAATGAAGAGATGTTACAACGGGCGAAAAACCGTCCACATGCACGTAAATTATGGGGAATCGGCCAGCCATTCTCAGCACAATCAACCTCAGCGGTTGAAACAAAATTGGGTCCGGGCTTTGGTGGTGGATTCCAGTTTGGCACCGGGCGTAAATTATGGTCAGATGCAACCTTAACACTGGCAATTGCGAAAACGATTGCCTATGCATTGAAGGACTTAGGAGACATTGAGCGCACATGTATTCCATCAGGTGGAGATCGTGGTGGTGGGTGGATGCGTTACCATCTTGAAAATGCGTCAACCGAAGAAGCTGAAATCTTTTCCAAGGCCTTAGAAGAGGTCCTAGGTCCACTCGATGAGCCACGATATGTGATTAGTCGTTCAGCGCTATTCTTGAGTGATACCTGGCTCTCAAAGATGTTGCCTGAAGTAATTGGCAAATTCCTGAGGAAAACTAAGGCAGGTGTGCAAATGTACCACGCTGTGCCATCTTGCATGGCAGGGACCAGAGAGCGCGCTGATGTCTTCCAGAAGCACTGGAATTTCCACATCGGGCCAAGTGAACTAACCTATGGGCGCAATGCAGAAGGCAAGCAATTCGTGGAGTCGATTCAGATGCGAGGGTTGGGTCCGCAGAGTCATATTCACCACAAGCAGGTTTTCCTCTGACACACCGTGGCCTCATTTGTCAACTCGCTTATTTGTAAGAATAAAATCAGATATTTTCATTGAATCAACTCCAACAGAACTATTCAGTAGAGAAGCCAAAGAACGAATCATCATTCTTTCAAGTGTAACTCTCATTTTATCATCGAAGCCATCAGGCAATTGATCAACTCTGTAATGAGTCCACCCTGGTATTTCATGACGGGTTTGTTTGAATCGATTTGCTAAGTTCTTAGCCTCCCCAACATAAATTTCAGAATTATTCATATCGACGAGAGTGTAGATGACGTTATCAGTATGAATTTCCTTATGAATTTCTGATTTTTCTTTCCAATCACCCTTAGCAATTTTACCTTTAGACGCTCCATCAATCTCATTTTCAATTCGTTCTAAAACATGCTTACTTTGTAGTTGAGTGAATAGTTTTTGATAAATCGGGGCCTGTATGTAATGAGGCCTGAAGATGAATTTCCGATTATCCTTATCCCATTCAATGTCAAGGAATTCATAGAACGGTATTTCTGCTTCTATTTCTGAAACTTTACACTGCCTCATTCTTCTTTCCAAATCTCTCATATGAGACATAGTGAATTTGTTCTGGAGTTTAGTCTTCAACTCGTTGTCAAATGCAAACCTCATCACAGGTTTTCTTTTTGCAGCCCACTCTTCTCCAAATTTAGTTGTAGTAACCCAGCCTTCATGAAATGTAGATTTTTTATCATCGATAAACTCGACAGTTACTTTTGACGAGGGATTCTTCTTGCTGGATTCCAAAAAAACATCTACAATGTCGAATACGCCATGCTTAACCCATTCTGGAATTACAGTCATGGCATGTTGGAATAAGGAACCATCAACCTTTTTCCGCCATAATGGGAATTGGACATCGCTGCGTTCATCGACCATGTGATCATTTCTTCCAACGACTAGTGGATCATAGATCCTCCGTTGACAAATTAGGTTGAAATTGGTCAAGGACACACCGTGCAGAGCGTCTTCAGATAACCCGATGGAATGATACCACCGAGCATCTTGGCCGAACCATGGGAATAGAGATGCGCCTCCATCTTGTCGATGGCGACCTTCTCTTGAAATTACTAGACATGGACTGGAATGAATTGGTCCAGGCGATGGATTCTAACTCATTACGCAGTTCTCGACCGGAGAAGGATGCTCGCCTTGAGCGCACCTTTGACATTGATTGCGAAGCTGAATTCTTGGATCTTGCCGACCATATTAGTGGAGAGGGTACCACCAGAGAAGTGCTATCAGAATCTAGAGGCCATGAAGCCTTACTCAAGTTGGTAGAATGGGCCTCCTGCGGCCATTGGGAAGCCTGGGAAGGCCGTTGCTTCCTTTACATCGAGAATGCAATTGGCCATGCAGTGGATAACGTGGAATCAATGTATCTCGACCATATTTGGGACGAGGTTGCATCGGGTCTATCCTCACTTACTGAATCTGATTTCAGCGAGAAAGTTTGCGAGGATTGGATGAATCGCCGAAAAGAACTCGGCGAGACTCTTGATGAAGGCAAGGACCCTCACATCATTCCAACATTCGAAGCACATGACCGTGCAGCAAGGGTTTTGCACTATGCAATGATGAAAGACGGATTTGTCAAAATATTGGGTAGAGAACACCTCGAAGCGAAGGACTGGGGCCATGGAGAATGGAACCTTGGCGTACTTCTCGATTCGTGATGTTCAAGAATCCCTTACGACTCGGCCAGTACATGAGCGACGATGAGGCCGTGGTCGAGGAAGAGACCGAAGAGGTTGTCGAAGAGGTCCCAGTCGACCCCTTGGAAGAAGCTCTAGCAAGAGCAGAATCCGCAGAAAAAGAAATTTCTTATCGTGATGCTGAGATTCAGAATGTACGCAAGCGTCTGATGTCTGAAAAAGCCACTGCAATCAAGTATGGTGGTCAAGGAATGGCACGTCGCATGCTTGGAGTCCTCGCAGATATCGACCGTGCACTCACAACAAGTGAGGACGAAGGCCTCACATTAATCCGTCAAAAGATGTGGAATGAATTATCTGGTGATGGTGTTACGCAAATCGAGACAAAGGGCAAGAGATTCGACCCTACTACAATGGAAGCGATTACTGCAATCCCTCCATCAGAAGATTTTCCAGCAAATATGGTAGTGGATGAATTGGAAGCGGGATACCTGTACAAGGACAGAGTTGTTACTCCTGCAAGAGTCGTTGTAGCAAGCGAACAGTGACTTAGTCATCGTTATACACGGTGCACATTTCGAATGGCTGTTCGGGCTCGTGGTCTAGGGGCTATGACGTTGCCTTCACATGGCGAAGATCGAGAGTTCAAATCTCTCCGAGCCCACTTATCTTGAGTCATTGAGGTGAACAAGTCCTACCTCTAACCTCTCATGCGTTGGATGAACTTCGACTAGCATAACCGGCACATCGAGGTGCTCAGAGATTTCTTCAGCGGCTGAGAGTGGCATCTCGATTCTCTTAGTTGTACCATCATAACGAATCCATCCTTCGGTCAGGCCAAGGGTCTCAGATAATTCCTTAACATCGCCAGCAGCATCTTCGAGAGAACAAGGAATCGCTCCAAACAGGATAGTATCATCTTCGCTCAAGACTTCGTATGGTCTTAGTGTAGCCTCTCCTCTTCGGCGGAACCTACTGCGTAGTTGGCCTGCATCTTTGTAGGATGCAGTACAGAACTTAACATGTAAATCAAGGCCTTCCGCTGCCTCTTTCAATTCGATAGAGAGTGCAGCAGACCCCTCTGCAGCAGCGGTAATACCGCCGGATAAATTGAAACCACGCACATCCATATTCTCCTGGTTACCGACGGTAATCTCCAATTCATTGAGGTTGAGGAATTCGACTGGCGAATCGGAAAGAGTAGGGAGCAGTGTGTGTAATATCTCAGCCTTATCTGGTTCTGTAGGTAATTCAACACCTACACAAATACCGGCATTTGCAGCAGCATCAACCGTCTCACGATAGTTGTCGAGTTTGAGGTCTAGCAAATGGAAACGCAATTCATCGAGCCCTGCTTCTCCAAGGATTGTTGCTTTCTCTGCACCGATGGGGATTGAGGTATAGCAATGGATGTGATGCTCTGGCCCGAATTCCTGTTTGAGAATCTTAACCGCTTCGACAGTCTTGTCAAAATCAAGCATAGGGTCGCCTCCGGTAATTCCTGTGCCAGTAGCACGCATTGCTTTCGCTTCTTCAATCACCTCATCGAAAGAATTGCAGCGTCGCTCATTGGCAAACATGTCTGGAGATTCTCTTCGATTGTCAGAAAGAGGGCAATAATCGCATCCCCAATGGCATTTACCAGTCACGAAAAGAACGAGTTTACTACCTCGCTGGCATTGTACACAACCCTCAGCTTCCCCCTCTTCAGGAGGTGCTACCATGGTTGCCATGGGGAGTTGCATAACGAATCCTCCAATGACTTCATTGTTGAACTCACTGGTTCAAAGCGCACTCGATAATCCATCGGTGAAATCTGCGGTCATCTGTCAGTTCAGGATGAAAAGTCAATGCCATCCTATTACCGTCTATTACCCCAACAACTTCCTTTTCTAGGTGTGCTACTGCCTCACAATCTACAGTTGTGAATCTAGGTGCTCTGATGAATACACCATTGAAGACACCTTCTGAAATAGTGGTTGAAATTGGTGATTGGAAACTCTGTCTTTGACGCCCGAATGCATTACGGTCGATTCCGGCATTTACCAGTCCTTGCTGGCAAAGGAGAATCGCTCCTGCACATGTTCCAAGCACGGGAGTTCCCGATTTGATTTCCCTCCAGATTTCGCTGTATAGGTCTTCAGAACGGCTTGCAATTTTCATCGCAGTGGATTCACCTCCTGGCAAGATTAGCGCATCGAGTTCTATCACATCACTCGCTTTCCGCAATTCTTTGATTTCGATCTCGATGTCGAGTTGCGAGGCCGCATCGAGTAAGGCCATGGAATGCTCATGACGAGCACCTTGGAGCATGGCCAGACCGACGGTCAGCATGGTGAAGGCGTGGGAGGCGCTCCTCTTCAGGACGACGGTTTGGCAATAGCGTATTGTACCGGGTGCCGATAGCCCTGAACATGAGCCACGAAGGGGATTGCTTCCTCGTTCCCGGGCCCGTTCGGATGAGTCAGGCGTGCATCGATGCGATGTCTACTCCTACCATCACTGCAAGGGGTAGTGAATTCAGAGATGTTATGGCTCGATTAAACAGCGGTCTTCGTTGTGCATTCAATCTTACACCATCTAGCGACCAAAGGAAGAGTGAGTCATGGAGCGGTGAGGACGATTACAAAGTGATAGTAGTCAGTGGAAGCGGAACCGCTGCTATGGAGATGGTAATGGCTAACCGTTTCCGCGCAAATGACCGCGTATTAGTTCCAACAAATGGAAAGTTTGGCGAAAGAGTTGCTGAGATGGGTTCACGATTTTGTATTGTTAAGCACCTCAAGTATGACTGGGGTAGAGCATTCGATCTCGGTGAAATCGAGGAGCAACTACAGCGTGGAAATTGGGAGGCGATGGCAATTTGCCATAATGAGACCAGTAGTGGTGTAACTCAAGATGCCGTTGAAATCGCTGAGATGTGCGAGCGAAATGGAATTGCACTCATCATTGACGGAATAACAAGTGTTGGTGGCTTACCAGTACATCCGGCTGAATGGAAGGCGGAAGCGGTAGTTGTTGGCGCTCAGAAGTGCACAGCAGGACCTTCGGGAATCGCTGCCATAGCAGTCAATGAAAATTTTATCGAACGTTGTAAGGCAATACGCCTCCAAGGGGATTCAAACCCGACATACTACCTCGATATTATTCCCGCATTGAAGAAAGGTGATGATGACCAAACTCCGTGGACTCCAGCGATTAATGCCGCAATGGGTTGGGCTGCTGCTCTCGAAATTCTCAAGGAAGAGGGGCTTGAGAATCGCTGGGCTCGTTGTGCTATGATGGCAAAAGGGGTACGTCGATTGTTCACAGACTTAGGCTTCGAACTTCTCGCCGACGAATATGCGCGCTCGGATACAGTTACTGCAATCATGTATCCTGAAGGTATTGATGATTCATGGCGCACCCGCCTCAAGGAAGAATACCAAACACAGGTAATCGGTGCCCAGGATGACCTCAAAGGTCACATGTTCAGAATCGGTTCAATGGGAGAGACTCCTGTTGAAGAGATGATTGAGGGATGCAAGAGAATGATTGCCTGTTTCAATGATTTCGACCTTAATTTACCAGAGGTCGATGTAGAATCCTATTTCCAGTGATAAGATGTACGTGGTTCTCGGCAGATTCCAACCCTTTCACAAAGGGCACGCCCTCTTGATTGAGGCTGCACTTGAATTGGGTGAAGTTGTAATTGCAATCGGTTCAGCTCAGGCTGGATATGAGCCTGAAAACCCGTGGACTTCAGAAGAGAGAGAATCGATGATTCGTGCGTGGTTGGGTGACCGTTCGGCTTCAATCGTCGCAATCGATGACATCAACGACCCACCCAACTGGGTCGACCATGCTACTAAATTCCATGGAGAGGGAGTTTTGGTTACATCGGATGAGGCCACAAAGAAACTCTATGAGGATTCAGGATGGGATGTAAACTGGGTCGATTTATCCAACCGTGATACATTGGAAGGCTGGCGAGTTAGGACGACTCTCAAGATGCTTTCAACGGTATATGACGATGATGCGGTCAAAGTTGTGATGAGTGAGACAATTCCTGAAAAAGTCGTAGATTGGCTAGTGGAAAATGATGCGCTGTACCGCTTTTATGACATGTCAAAACAGCTTGAACATGCTGGTTAAAGTGTCGCCGCAAGACTAAAAGCGATGCGTGTTGAGTCAGTACCGTGGGATTTCTTGCCCGAATCGGTGTACATGTTGCAGGTCTCAGCATAGGCGGGGCCTTGGGTTTGGTTAGTGCAACCATTACCCTCTACCTATTGGTAGATGCTTCATTCAATGATACAGAAGGGCCAGTTTGGCTAATTCTTTGTGCATTAATCGGGCTGGTAGTAGGAGGACTATCCTACAAAATCATACTCTGGGCTTCAAAGGGTTCTACCCTCATACGCTGATTTTGTACGCGTGAATTTCATAACTTGCCAATGGTAGCCCTGTAACATGGGCATCCTAGAACAGGTCGACTTTGATGTCTTCAGACGCAGGGAGACCTACATCGCATTAGCGATCTCAGTAGTTCTATTTTCTACGATTGCATTTGCCTCGCTGACAATGTTCGGCAGTCTCGATGCGATGTTTGAATCGGAAGCAGAACCTGCTCCAATTCCAGATATTACCCTCCAGTCTCTGAATAGAACCGGTATCGAGTCTAGTATTGCAGACGAAAATGGCACAATCAATATAGGGACTATTGAGGGAATTATCATCATCGATTTCATGGCACGGGATTGCTCAAATTGCCATTATGTCCAAGAGCATCTTGAAGGCAATAAGGAGTCCTGGGAAGGGCTTGCAGAAGGCTATGATACAACGATTACCATCATTGCATATGGTGCGTGGTATAGCGAGACTCTGGATTATCTAAACGAGTCAGGAGAAGCCTATCATGTCCCCCACTATCCAACTGGACTCGGATCTGAAACCGCTGCAACTTATGCAAATGGGAGCACGGTGGACCCGGTTAGGCTTTTCACAACAGGCGGAACCGGTCAAATTCCAGTAGTAATGGTTCTTGATTCTGAAGGTTACATCATTGCAAAGGAAACGACAGGAACTCCAACCGATGGGTGGAAATCATTTGACGGTGCAGTTGAATTAGCAATAACAGATGATACAAAAATCACCGATAATATGCGCATTGCTTGGGAGGAGCCCAGTACTTCCTTACCCGCAGTATTTGGCATGGGATTGATTCTATCGATATTGGTTTATTTCTCACCATGTGCATTCCCTGTCCTTCCGGGCTTCGTCTCATATTACCTGAGTCTTGGAGCACGAGAAGATGAATTGATGGCAGCGGGGAAACTCAAGAGCCCAATGCCTTCATCTTGGTTAATCGGAGCTCTTTCCGGCATTGGGATGTGGACATTCTTCCTAATCATCGGAGGACTTGCAATAGTGATGGGTACCGCATTCCAAGAATCAGGCATCGTTCATTATGTGGCGATTGGCATCGCAATTCTATTGATTGTCCTTGGTTCGATGATGTTACTTGGCATCACAAGTCACCTCATGGGATTCGTGCAGAATTTTGTCGACAGATGGTCTACAACTGAGATGGACGAGGTATTCACGCCGCGGAGAAATATGTATCTTTACGGTATTGGATATGCGGCGGCATCAATCGATTGTACAGCCGCTGCAGTTCTCCCCTTCGTTGTACTTCTTGTCACCTTAGGGCAAGCAGCGGTTGTTTCGGGATTAGCGGGACTAATGCTGGGATTACTTCTTCTAATGATAGCCGTGACAATGATGGTTGGATTAGGTAGAAACGTGATGATTAATTTCCTGAAAAGAGCAACTGGTATCATCAAATTAATTGGTTCATGGATGATGATTATGGCAGGAGTAGTTCTCACATTCTATCTCACTCAGGCTGAAAGCATCAACGATTTAATTTCCTGAATCAGGACACAGTTTTCCGAATGCTGGTATGTTGATTTCCAGTTTCCGTATTTTCGACCTGTATTCATGCGATTGTTTCATAGTCCGTCAAGATTACTTCTTCACAAGGAGGAAGTCGATGGTACTGAAAGCGAATTTAAATCGAGAGGGTCTAGAATTTACTGGCTCGGTAATGCATGATAGGGGGCGCCTACGCCTAGATGTCGAAGTGATCAATCAAGGGGATACCCCAATGGAAAAGGTGAGATTGGAGCCGCGTTATAATTCTGCAAATTTGAGTTCCCACAACAAGAGCCGGCAAAATTTGCGCTTTCTCCTTCCAGGAGATACATACAACACTACATTTTGGCTTGAGCCACGCGTTTCGATTGAGTCTACATTAATTGGACTTAGGTTGCGAGCGAAGAATCTCAAAGAGGATCTCGACCTCGGTGAAATTTCAATCAATAAGAGAGGCCGACCTTACGAGGGCGGAGATAAGATTCCTCGAATGTGATTATTCCGATGAAAAGGCTTCTAGCCACTCGTCGTTAGTGGTTGAGTCCATTGCTGGTTTGCACATCCAATACCAGCCGATGAGTCCGGCGATAATTCCAGTAAATAGGTCCCAGAAGAAGTGTTGCTTGGTCGTCATAATTGAAAGGCACAAGAGGATCCATGCAATCCAAACACCGGCTTCTTTGTATCCTGAAATCACATTCCACCTTCTTAGAACTAAAACAATCAATAGTGATTGTACTACGTGAAGACTTGGCCAAGCATTGTAAGGAGTATCTATCGAATGCATCATTGTACCGTACCAGAAACCATTCCAGCCTATTCCAGATTGGATAGAGTTCGGTATGTGGTCGCGAATGTAAATTTCTGTTGGCAAGAAAATGAAGATTAGAAATATTATCCATGTGAGAATAAAGAGCGCTTGATGAAAAGCAAACATCTCCCGTATTCGTGCATCACTAGATCTGCCAAACCAAGCTGCTGCGGGGTAGTATAGATAGAGGGTGAGATAAATCCAAAAGGACCAACCGATGAATGGAACGGCATTATCAATGCTAGTAATAGGGTCCATTACCGACCAATCAAGTGTCCCCATTATGCGGTTAATTATCGCGTAAGGAATTGCCATTGAAAGTAGTAGAATCACCAATGTTTTCCAAAAAAGGCGCAAACTTGAACGGTCATCCCAATGACCCTGCCAAACTTTCCACGGGTGCTTGAACACAGAGTGCGGTAGGGCTTGTACTTCTTCAGCCAATCGCCGACCCACAGTTAGGGCAGGCCTTCCAACTAGGTTGCAATACGGTTCCACAACCACAATTTGTCCCTTGTGGCGCTACTACTGGAGAATCGGAGTCAACCGCTTTCTGTTGTGTTTGCTGGCGAAGGAATTCCGCCATTACCTCAGGGGTAAGAGCACCTGCTTCCTTTGCCATTTCCATCATTTTGACTTGAACATCATTCTGATTATCCATGCGCTGGTTTTGGAATTCTTGCTTATTGGAAATTCGTTCTGCCTTTCGGTCCTGAACTTGTTTGAACATTTCCATGGCACGGGCTGACTTAGCATCTGCTTCATCGATTCGAACATCAGATGCATGTTTCCTATCATCTTGTGCTAGAGCAACCTTGCCACGATCTCTCTCTAATTCAGCAGCCCATGTTGCTTCTTGAGCACGGAGTGCCTTGAGTTCATGTTCGAGTTTAACGGTAACTTGGCCACGAGCATGTGCTCTGGCAACATTGGTTTCCATCTCTATTCTCTGTAGTGTGAGAGCCTCTTTATTTGCAAATTCAGCCTTTTGTGCTTCGAGATTAATCGCATTTCCTTCCATCTGAGCCTCAATCTTTACGCGGTGCCTTTCGACGAGCTCCATATCGGTAGGGTTGGTGATTGGGAAGGCTTTCAGTAGAGTAAAACCTAGGTTGGAAAGAAGATTTCTCATTTCCATTTCGGATGTCATCTCAAAGCGCTCTAGGAAGTCTGCTCCTCGAAGGTCACTACTGCTTGCACAGGAAGCCAAACATGGAGTGACTACTCTTCCATGTAGTTCATCTTTGATAATTGAAATAACACCATCACGATTCAAGATTGGGGAATTATTTGCAAACCAATTCAGAAGTTTTGGAACATCATCTGTTTTCAACTTCATACGAAGATTTGCATATCCCTTTGCCATCTCACCATTTGCAAGGCTACCTTCGAAAGGCACCCAGTAGTCCATAGGGCCAGTCATTGCAAATAACAGCCTTCTGTCATCTGCAGTTATTCCCATCTGGTCGCCAACCCAACGGGAGAATCCACCAGCCAAACTTGAGATTTTAGTCTCGGTAAGGATGTCACCGATTCTACCATCGACAATGAAAACGCATGCTTCATTGGGCTTGAGTAATACCTCTTGGGTTCTAAAGGTTTGAATTTTATCTGCATTTACCAAACGTGCTACGACGTCTGGGCTATCTCTCCATCTGTAATTTGCCATATGATCACTTCTTCTTAGTTTTCAATCCTTTGAGTATGTTTGCTCTAGCGCCGAAGAAACCCCGGCAACTTGAAACTTTTTGAGTGGTTTGCTTGATGAATTGGAGTGTATTACCATCATCAGTAGCGACTGAATGTTCAGCACTATTTGCGATATTTGTAGCCTTGGTCACCATCTCAATTACATCATGGTCATGCTTGATTAGTTTCTTGAGGTCTTTCTTTGAAGGTGAGCGTTGTCCACTAAGGAAAGCATGTTCCATGCCTCCTGGAGCCTTACCAACATCTTCGCTGAGCAAGTCGCACTCTTCCATGCATTGCTTTGCTGCGCGGGCTAATTCCATGTTGTCCTGTTTAAATTCAGAATCGAAAATATTCTGCATGTGGGAGCGGACTCTTCCAGCTGCTCGAACTATCTCTCCACGTACTAGTGCATCATTTTCGATTCGCTTATCCTTGGTATAGCCATGATAGCCTTCCAAAATCAATTGAACTCCTCTAATATACGGCAGGACATCGATGGGTGTGCCAATCATAGTCTCCCTCAACAATACTATTGACGGACTCGCATATGATAGTGCCGACGAACGGTTTAGAAAATTTCTAGGATAATATCGGCGAATTTTGCTGCTTCTTCACGGTTGTGGGTCACGAGTATTGCTGAACAATTTCGTTGTTTCAATACCGTTCTAACATCCTCTACTAATCTTAAGGACAAGTCATGATCCAAGGAACTGAAAGGCTCGTCTAGAAGGAGGATTTTTGGTCGAGCAAGCAGCGCTCTTGCCAGTGCAACACGCTGACCTTCACCTCCAGATAAACTCGATATCGTTCTAGTTGCAAATCCCTCAAGACCTACTTCCGATAGTGCTTTTTCGATATTGCTACCTGCAAGTCTTAGATTACCTCCTACATCGAGGTGAGGGTACAGAACTGGTTTTTGGAAAATCAATCCAACCCCCCTATCCTCAGTACGTACCGAAGTGATATCTTCATCATCCAGCGTTATTTTGCCTGAATCTAATTCTTCTAGTCCGCATATGCAACGCAATAGTGTAGTTTTTCCGCAACCCGATGGGCCGGTAATAGCGGCTATTTCTCCAGCACCTAGTTCGAGGTCAAGATTTTCGAATAACATCTTTGAGTAAGCCTTTGACAATCCACTGCATTTCAACATCAGAACATTCCTCCTTCGCCCTTAGGGCGGAACCGCTCAACTGTAAGGAAGAGCAGGAGTGTAATCAGCATAAGTGTAGTCGCTGCTGCTGCTGCTGTTGGCTGGATGAGAGGGTCCCATCCTGTGCGACTACGTAATGAATCGATCAGTACCGGTAGTGTGTCCCATTCGCCTGAACGGGCAACAACCCAAGAGGCTCCGAATTCTCCTAATGACATAGCAAGGGTGAATGTGATTGCTACGAGTAAAGGGCCCCGTAATAACGGGAGTCGTATTTTCCAGAAGCGTGCACGATTCGATAATCCCAAAATCCGGGCACCTTCATCATAAGAGGGGTCTAATCCTCTGAAAGCAGGTAACATGATGCGGACCACGAATGGAGTTGTTAGCATAATATGAGGAAGAACTGGAAGCAGCCAGAGAGAATTGAGTTCGCTATCTAATTTCAGTATACCCAATAGAACACCTAAACCTATCATGACTGCGGAAAATGCAAATGGTAGCATCGTAAAAACGTCGAGAATACGTGCCCATTTAGAATTGGATAATTCTAATTCATGTATTGTTTTGGCAAGCGACCAACCGAGAGGCAGGGCAACAAGCATTGTAATTCCAGCATAGCCAAGAGAGTTCAGCAATGCTTCACCTACTCCTGTATTGGAATAGCCTCCACTCCATGCTTCTATCCAACCTTCAACTCCCCAGTGATAAGATAATTCTCCCTGTTCTCTAACTGGAATTCTGAATGATGACCAAGCGACTGTGGCCAAGGGTGCAAGAGCAAATAATAGACCAGGGATGAGTATTATCAGGCCTCTTGGATTAGTTTTCAAGTTACCATTTTCGCTAGCTTGTGGGAGCAATGATTGCCGCCTCTCCTGAAGCCAAGACATGAGCCAAAGACTTGCGAGCATAACGGTGAATTGGATTAGCGATGATGCTAATACGAGGTCATTGGCATATTCTTCATAGCCAAATATTCCAGCGCGTTCACCGACATCAGCAAGTACAGTTTCCAATGTTGATTCTAGTGGCGTTATCCATCTTACTAGTGCGAAGGAAGTGAAGGAGAAAATGAAAGTCATACATGCTGCTGCGGCAATAGAAGGAGTAAGTAGTGGAATCCATAGGTTCCTCAATTTCCCCCACATAGTTTTCCCACCGGGCAATAGGCGTAATTGGTCCTCTAAATCACGGTCAAGCGTAGAGAGGACCGGTTCTGTAAATCTAATCACTAAGGCCATATTGAACCATGCATGTGCAATGATAAGAGTCCAAAGATGAGTATTTTGGTCTGCTCTCAATCCCATGCCATGTGGGCCGACAAATGCGAGAAATCCCATTGCTGCGATGATGGATGGGATCACAAATGGCATCGTGAGAACGGCGCGCATCAGACCTGCCCCTCGCCATTTGTAGCGCCCTAATTGCCACGCAATTGGCAAACCAATGACGATAGTGGCGATTGTAGAAAGAATGGCCTGTAGGAATGTGAAACCTACCGAGCCTTGTGAAAGGTGGTTCGCCTCTATGGATGAAAACCACTGTAGGGGGTCAAATCCCGCGACCCAAACCAATCTATCCAATGCGAGTAATATTGGAATCAAGGTGAGCGATGAAAATGTAAAAACGGAGATTTTACCCCCGATGTTATTCACAATTTCACCTCAGAGAACCGCTGCATTCCAATCGATAATCCAGCCATCCATCTCTGTGGCAATTGTGCTCATCGAAACATTTGCAGAAGTTGTGGGTATTATGGAATGGTATCTGTATCCATCAATCTCAGGTAGGTCTATACCATCCAGTGCAGGATACATGTAATTCTCGATAGGCATATTTGCATTTACCGTTTCCGAAGTCAAATATTCAATGAAAGAGGAAGCAGCGATTAGATTGCCGCCATCGATTGCGGCGGCATATTCGACTTGATGAAATGAAGCGCCATCTAGATCCAATGCGGCCGAATGAGTCCAATTGCCTCCAAAATACGCTTCTACACCTGGAGAGTGGCAATATGAAACAGTGAGATATGCATCGCCAATATACCCATCAGTCCATTCGCCATATCCTCCAGTATAATGTGTCTCATATGCCTCTGACCATCCCGAAGTAATGATGAGGTCATTATCTGCCATTGCAGACCACCAATCGGTCCATTCGGTAGAATTATCCCCATCATTTGAGAAATAATCAGTAGTTGTGGTCATGAATGCTCGTCCGGGAGAACTAGTAGCAGGAGATGGTACTACCACCTTTCCCTTCCACTCATCTTGTGTTAAGTTCCAAAGCGATGTAGGAATTGTGAGATTTTCTCCATCTACTTTGTCAGTATCATAATTCAGGCAAATCCAACCCTGGTCAAAAGGTACTGCCAGCGGCCCATCATACGGTTCCAAGGCGGAATCAGATAGATTCTCAACTTGTGCTAAGTGCTCAATAAGAACTCCTGCTTCGATAGCAGTTTGCAAGTATGTATTGTCTAAACCTAGTGCTAAATCGGCAGTCTGAGCCCCTTTGTGTTGCAATAAGTGGTCTAGAATCGAGCCAGCATCTCCTAGTTTGATCAACGTCACCTCGAAACCGGTTTGGTTTTCAAATTCCGACAGCATCGAATCTGTAAGGCCCGATACATCGTAAGTTACAATCACCAATTCGAGGTCAGGAGCCATGACTTGGTCATTCTCGAATCCACCGTCGATTATTTCTGTGATACAGCCAGTAATTGCTGGTAATATCAAAAGTAGCGCAAAAATAAGTGCATTTACTTTCATCAAACCCCTCATAGCGCGGAAATTATTCGGTGCATTCTATCGACTAGTTCGAGTGGATTGTGCGCTAAGATATAGAGGGAAGGTTCCCACCCAAATGCACCTTCATCAAGTATGACATCGGTTTTGCTCTCACCTTCAAGGTCACCTTTAGGAGCATGGGCAAGTGACAGACCAAGCTCATCAGCACATGACATCACTCGGTTCAAATCTTCAGGCGGTTTGATATTGAGAATTGAATTCTTACTTGAATCGTGTGCTCTGGCCTTCATCAACATTCCAGCAATGTGGCTAGAAGCGCCGTATGCAGGAGTTTCATGATGTCTCAATCGTCCTTCGACAATTGTGACTTTTCCTGGGAATGCTGCGACATCAGAGGGATGTCGCGCATCATCTAAGCAACATCCAATATTCATGCCGACCGCAGGCATCCATCTAGCGAGCCGCGAAACATCGATTCTCGATACTGCCCATTCTAACCTCTTCAGCAAAGCGATTTGCTCTTGATCTGAATCCAAATCACTACCTGTAAGAGATTTGTCAAAACGAAGTACCTGTCCAGGTCCAAACGCGATTTCAATTACAAAGCGGAGTCTTTGTGGTTTAGGCTCAGGGCCAATTTGCCTCAGAGCCATCGAAATTTCATGCGCCCATCCATCTATTGTTGCCTCATCAGAAGTGCCTTGAAGGTCAGGAAGGGGCCGATGTGCCATGCGAGAAACAGTTGATTGGGTAGATCCCAACATATCGGCGATTTCTGCTTGAGACCAATCTGCAGAACGTAGATTGCGTGCCAATTGCATGTGTAAACGGTCGAGCCATACCGACCCATCAATACCTAACATGGTATGTTTCAAACCCCGCTGGCTATTCAATGTTGCTAGTCCTGAATGCATTATGCATGGCATTCGCCAATTCCACCCAAGGCTCCAACCTTTCACTCCAACTCATGACTGCGCGGCCAGAAGTGGATGACAGCACCCATATTTCCATATCATTTGGAAAGGAGTCTGGAATTTCAGTTTGGAGGCCAAGATCCACGGATTTTAGAGGCGGGCTGAAAAGTAGCTTGTATTGACGTTTTCCAACAAATCCAATCCGCTTTGGATAGCCTTTAACCCGATTTGCATGATTTTTTATGCGTTTGTAAAAATCAATCGACTCCGCACGCATATATCGATTATTTAGAGCCCTAGAATCACTATTTGGGACTCGAGATACATCAGTGAAACCAATCGAGTATTCTGCGAGCATCCAATCATCCATCATACCATATTCGCAAGGCTTGCAGAGTCCAGATTCCACAACTAACTTCTCGAAGTTGTTATTTGGCCCACAAAAGTAGTGACCTGACTGCCATGCAGCAGTACTGGGGTTGTGTCCGACAAGAAGCAGTTCCAATCTGCTCTCACCTAATTTCTCTTCAAGCACGACACAAGGTAAGGCGATAGAGTACATGAATGATAGGAGAGTTCTAAGCCCGCCTTCGGCGGGGGACAAATGGGCGAGAGTGGTACTGATGAACCGTGATGACTTCCTCGATGAGTTACTCGCTAGAATACGCTCTCATCTTGAGGGGTCCGATTCGGTAGTGGAGCATGTGAGTTCTAGCAGTTTGCGAAGAACAACTGATCTGTCTATTCCTCTCGAAGGCATGGGAATAGAGATGGTAATGTCTGATATCGATAAATACCTTCGGCACTGCGTCAGAACAAATAATCCAGGTTTTATGAATCCGCTATGGGGTGGCCTGAATCTTGCTGCTTTTGCTGGAGAGGTAATAGCCAGCATGACCAATACCTCGATGTACACTTTCGAGTTAGCGCCAATGGCTACACTAATTGAACAGGCACTAATCAAGCGGATGTGCGAAATGATAGGCTTCCCCGAGGGTAACGGGACTCTTACAACAGGTGGCTCAAATGGAAATATGCTCGGGGCCATGTGTGCACGTCAACAGGCTGAGCCGATTGGTCAAAGGCAAGGTTATGATGGTAGAAAGTACGTTCTCTTTGTTAGTTCTGAGTCTCATTATTCTGTGCAGATGGCAGCTAATGTGCTTGGGATTGGATATGATAATGTCATCAAGGTAGCCTGCGATGATGATGGCAGAATGCGAGTTGACAGACTTGAAGAAGAAATTCACCGCTCTCGTTCTGAAGGCAAAACTCCATTTTGCGTGATTGCAACTGCTGGCACTACTGTACGTGGAGCATTTGACCCAATACGAGATGTTTCCGAAATATGTCTTCGTGAGAGTTTGTGGTTACATGTGGATGCAGCATGGGGTGGGACCTGTTTATTTTCAGCAAAACATCGCGTGCTAATGGATGGTATAGACCTAGCAGATTCAGTATGTTGGGATGCACATAAGATGATGGGCGTTCCTCTGATATGTTCTACTTTCGTAATCAAGAGGCCAGAAATATTGCGACGTACGTGTGCACACGGTGATGTCGCACACTATCTCTTCCATGATTCAAGTGAGGATGTGGACCTTGGAAGAATGTCATTGCAATGCGGTAGGAGAAATGACGCGCTCAAACTGTTCTTTGCTTGGCGCGAGCGTGGCGATGCAGGCTGGGCAAGAATGGTAGAGGATTACATGGTATTAGCAGCCCATCTTGAAACACTAGTTTCGAATCATCCCTCATTGGAGATGATGTCAAGCCGTCAATGGACAAATGTCTGTTTTAGATATTCGGTTGAGGGAATTGACCATGATGAAGTGAACATTGAATTACGAGATCGGATGATGAGGAGGGGTAATTTCATGATTTCAAGAGCATCGATCAATGACGAAATAATATTGCGACCTGTGGTATCGAATCCAAGTGTTACTTTGGAAAGCCTTTCCAAATTGGTTGATGAAATAGTTTCTACCGGCGATGAAATTACCCGTGGGATTCCAGAATTGATTTGAATTGGCTTAGCGAATATGCGCGAGGTTCTTGAGCCCAATACCGGTGGCCTAAGCATGGGAGATGGTGCACCGGTACGTACTGCTCTGTACGAAGAGCATGTTGCCCTTGGAGCGAATGTCGTCGACTTCCATGGTTTTGAGTTACCGATTTGGTACTCAAATATCACAGAAGAGCATCTTGCTTGCCGTGCTAGTGCTGGATTGTTTGATGTTTCACATATGGGTTCATTCAGATTCAAAGGCACTGGTGTTAGAGAATGGTTAGAGGGAATTGCAACCCAAAAGTGTAGCGCAATTTCGCCAGGGCGTTGTGCATATACCCATTTCCTTGACCACGATGGCCATCTGATTGATGACATGATTTTCGCGGTTGTTAGTGAGGATGAGATATTGGGTGTTCCAAATGCAAGCATGGTTCCAGTGATGTGGAAATGGTTCTCCGAACTTCTGCCCTCAGACGGTTCAATAATCCTCGAGGACCTTTCACCTGAAACCAGTATCATTGCTCTTCAGGGTCCATCGGCCCGTGGAATTTGCGAACAGGTTCTTGGAAAGGAGAATCATATTGGGAGGTTCAGATGGGCAGAAATTGGAGAGAATCCACTCGGAATAAGCGGTTGGATTCAGGGTACGGGATATACTGGTGAGGCGGGATATGAAATATTCATTCCAAATTCAGATGCTCCTACACTTTGGAAATCTCTTGTTGCTGCGGGGGCAATACCTGTTGGACTTGGGGCGAGAGACACACTTAGACTTGAGAAAGGCTTCCTACTTTCAGGAGTAGATTTCGCCTGTTCATGGCTCGATGAAGACACCTTTTTGCATCGGGATTCTCATGAGACAAATGTCCCGTTTGGTTTGGATTTAGGCCATGAATTCATTGGCAAAGAACGCGTGATTTCACATGGTGTAAATGACGAATTATTATGGGGGGTAAAACAGCTTGAGAGGGGCCCATTGCCACGGGGCGGAAAAGTCATCGAAAGTCTCGATGGCTCACCAATTGGAAAGTTAACTTCCGGCGCCCCTGCACCTTCACTTGACCGTACGGGTATTGGCATGGGATATATCGCAGGGGTTTCTCCAGGTGATGAGGTGATGATTGTCGCCTCTCCTCGCAAAAAGGTACGTGCCGTAATCATGCGTCCACCATTCGTTTGATACGCCCCATAGGGGCGTTGACTTCTTGAGGGATAGATGCTAGCCCCCCATATGCGCAGAGCGGCGGCCATTGGAATTCTTGCCCTTCTTCTAGTATCGACATTGTCGATAATTGACGGCACTGCAGATGCTCCAGCAGATACTCCAGTAGATGATTCAACAGTGCCAACGGTCGAATCTCGTTTGCTAGATGAAAGCGAGATGACTCTTGGTCAAGTTGAGGCTTTGAATTCAATTGGTATGGGTCGTGGTGCCAATACTAATTGGTCCGCAGTAGGCGGTTCTGGTGAAACAGATGAAATTTATGAAATGCTTTTGGATTCCAATGGCGACATCATTGTGTGTGGAACGATATACCAAGTTAGTCAATTTGGGTCAATTCAAGTGCATACGGAAGGCGAAGGAGATATTCTAATCGCAAAACTCACAAAATCAGGAACGTGGGAGTGGGCAGTTTCTGCAGGTACTGCATTGTATTATGATGAATGCCGTGGAATAACAATCGATTCGAATGACAATGTCTACGGTACCGGATATATTCGCGGTGATGTCAACTTTGGTAATCATTCAGTTAGTTCGAATGGCTATGATGGTTACATCGCGAAAGTTTCACCTAATGGTACATGGGATTGGGCCAGAAAATTTGGCGGTATAGATATTGATGTAGGCTGGGATCTTGCTGCTGATAATAATGATAATTTGTATCTCACTGGTTATTATCAAAACCTTTCAGAATTCGATACTGTACAACTTACGACAGCGGGAACCTCAGAGAATGCACGATTTTTTATTGCCTACTATAATTTCTCATCTAGCTCCTTTACTTGGGCAAAAGATTCCGATGGTAATGGTCATGCAGTACCATACCAAATTGTAGTTGAGCCATCTACAAATGATGTGTACATTGCAGGTTATCATACTGGAACTGAACAATTTGGGTCATGGACATCAAGCCCAGCATCTGTATATGCTGGGTTTTTGCTCAAATACGATGATGCCGGTAATTTCCAATGGGGTGAACACATTGTGGGTTCGACATGCCCGCTCGGATACAATTGTGGCGTTTATTTCAACAATTTAGTAATTCATCCAATTGATGGAGTAGTTGTAGGTGGTAATTTCCTGATGGAATATCGCGCAAATGGTACAGTTTACTCTGCTAGTGGAGATTGGGACGTATTAGTAGCCTGGTATCGCTCTAATGGGATGCGCGAGTGGGTCTATTCAGCCGGTGGAGTCTCGGACGATAGATTACAGGCTTTGTCGGTAAATCCGAAGGGCGAAGTGCAGTTTGGTGGACGTCATCTCGATGACATGACCTTCTCTGGAACTTTACTCAACAAGACCACTACTATGGTGAAGTATGATGCTTTCATCGCACAAATTGATGCTGATGGTGATTTCCAATGGGCACTAACTTTTGGTGGTGCAGACAATGATACTGTTGGAGCTTTGATTGCTTTAGATGATGGAACAATCATCTCAGGTGGAGATTTTTCGGGCACAGTTTCGTTTGGAAGCATGCCGCGTTCTGCAACAGGGCAAGATATTTTCGTGTGGCAATTCCAGCATGACAAAGATGATGATGGTATCACTGATTATACCGATAATTGTCTAAAGACTGCAAATCCAGACCAACTGGATTACGATTCCGACCTCAAGGGCGATGCTTGTGATAACGATGATGACAATGATACCTTACACGATGCCTTGGATGACTGCTCCCAGGGAATGATGGATTGGGATCAGAATAATTCCTCACTAGATCACGATTCGGATGGTTGTCGTGATTTAGACGAAGACGATGACGATGATTCCGATGGTATCCTAGATGTGGATGATAATTGTCCTACAGGGGTAATCGATTGGAATCCAACCAATGAAACCGACTTAGACGGAGATGGTTGTCAAGATTCTGACGAGGATGTTGATGATGACGGAGATACAATTTTCGATATTAATGATAATTGTCCTGTAGATACCAATCCCTTGCAGGAGAATTATGATAACGATACTCTAGGAGATGCTTGCGACCCTGATGATGATGATGATACCGTTGTAGATCCATTAGACGCCTGCCCAATGGGTGCAACCAATTGGACCAGTGCACAACAGACCGATAAGGACGGCGATGGATGCGAAGATGAAGGAATTTCTAACGAGGATGATGATGATGATAACGACGGCGTACTAGATGTGGACGACCAATGTCCACGTGGGGAAACCGGATGGAATTCCACATCATCTACGGACAAAGATGGCGATGGTTGTCGCAACGATAATGAGGATAATGACAACGACGCTGATGGCTTCATTAACGAAGTTGACCTTTGTCCAACAGGCATCACTGGCTGGGAGCGCAATGGAACAAACGACAATGACGGCGATGGCTGCCTTGACGATTTAGAGGATTCTGACGATGATAACGATGGCTTTTCAGATGTCATGGATATTTGTCCCAAACAGGAAGGAACTGCATACCTTGGAGGTATGCGTGGCTGCCCCGACTTCGATGAAGATGGATGGGCCGATAGTGCTGATGCTTTCTTCCAAGATGAAACTCAGTGGTCAGATGGCGATGGTGATGGCTTTGGAGATAATCCAGTTGGCAACAATGCTGATGATTGTCCATTCTTTGCTGGGAACTCAAGTGAGGACCGTACTGGTTGTATCGATTTTGATGGAGACGGTTATTCCAACCCGGACCTAATGTGGACTGTAAATCACGGGGCTGATGCATTCGTAAATGAATCCACGCAATGGTCCGATGTCGATGGTGATGGGTACGGTGATAATTTCGAAGGTGTTGATGTAGATTATTGTACAGATAAGCCGGGTACTTCTACTCAGGATAGATTTGGTTGTCCAGATTCCGATGATGATGGATGGTCTGATGCCGATGCTTTCTGGAATGAAAACAAATGGGATTCACTTGGATTTGGACCGGATATGTTCCCCTATGAGGCTACTCAGTGGTATGATTCGGATTCTGATGGATATGGAGATAATTGGGGTGATTCAACTTGGAATGATTCCCGCCAAGAAGATTGGCCTGGTGTATTCATATTAGGTGCAATTGATGCAGATATGTGTCCTTTGGAAATCAATGAAGGTTCGATATTTGACGATGCACAACCAGGATGTATTCCTGATGAGAACTTCGGTAAGGATAACAATAATGACAACAAGGATGGAGCTGGTTCTGGTGAAGATACAGGTTCCAATACGATGATGATTGTTGGAGTCATTGCAGGAGTGGTTGTATTATCCCTTGTTGGATTGATTGTGGTCTTGATGAAGAAGCCGAAGAAACAAGCAGTTCGTAAGGCACCTAAGCCACTTACCGAGATACCAGCACCGGGTAGTCCTGAACCACTTTCCCCTTCACAAGAAGTTCCGGCTGAAGATTCCGCATCCACAGATACCAATTCTGTAGGTTCTTGGGAGGACTTGCCAGATGGCGAATATCTTGATCCCGATGAATCAGGAACCGTATGGTACAAGGCTGCTAATGGTGACCATTGGTACCAAAACCCCGATGAAACTTGGTCAAAATGGACCGAATAACGCAGGTAAAGGTATTATTTACCTGTTTAGTATTCGAACACCATGACAAGTAGTACTATGTCTAAACTTAAGCCCGGAACCGCCGTCCTAATGGCGCTTGCACTAATCACCACAACCTTTGCAGGAATCTCTACCGCAGATCACGAAGACCCTGGTTTTGAGTATGATTGGGACAATGAAACAGGAATATTGACAATTAGTCCAACACCTTTCCTAAACTCAACAACATTCAGTTATGATGTAGATATTGGCAGTTCTATCGATGGAACTCAACATTTCTATACTGAGGATGCCGATGTTCCAACAGGAGAAGTTTCAGTTACCACTAATCTCACTGATGGTTATTATTGGGTGGAGATCGCAGTTTGGAACAGTGATGAAAATTGGTACGATGGAGGACCTATCTGTATGGGTATGAACTGTTCAACCGCTCAAGTTGAAGCCACATATGACGAGAGTACCATGGTTGCTACATTACATATTTCTGGTGCCAACCAAAATGAAAGCATATCAGCTTGGCTACACAATGATTGGACAAATGAAGAAGAAGAACTTACCAATGTCTCCGATGGATATTCGATTGACATGTCGACATATGGCGATGGATTCTATTGCCTAGGAATAGAGGCGACTACATCTGATGGTTTCGATATTACTTATGATGAGGTTTGCTTCCAGATTGGAGAAGAGCCAGTTTGGCCCAGTATGGATGCATACTATGATGACTCTACCATGACTATGTATGTTGAATTATATGACCTGACTGAAAATTCATCTTTCACTTACGAATTTACTCTTGAATCATATGAAACCGGTTTTGCAGTTGGCGAAACAGGTGACATTGATTCGAACGTTACTACACTCGAATTTGATATCGACTTGAGACTCGCAACCGAAAACCAATCGTATGGAATCTATTGGGCTTACTATGAGTTATGGGACACCACAAATGGCCACACTCTCGAAACTATGATCCATCTCTTTAGTGGTGGAATAGAGTTCTGTTATGGAGACCAGACCGATTGCGAATATGAAGACATATTCGTTTGCGATAATGGCAATGAAATCCCAATGGATTGGGTTAATGATGGCATGGACGATTGTGGAGATAATTCAGATGAAGATTCTGACGAGTGTCCATTCGAAAATGTCAACGGAAGTCCTTGTGAACCTGTTGCAACTAATCCGTGTTACGCAGATCATGAATCTGATGAATGTTATGACTATGCGCTGGACTATTGTGAAAATGTAAATCCAGGCGATCCAGGTTGTGATGACATGGGTGGAGAAGAGCAACCAACTCCAGAAGATTTCCTAGAATGGTTTGACGCTGATGGTGACGGCGCACTTACCCTTGATGAAATCATAAATGGTATTAATGAAGGCAACCTTTTATCTGGTGAGCCAGAATTATCAGAAGACGAGGAGAATCACATTGGGATTATGTTCAACGAAGCCGACGAAAATGGTGATGGCGCACTAGATCTTGATGAACTTGCTTACTTCATTTACATGCTTGATAGCGATGACGGAGGCGAAGGTGATTGCCCATTCGAGGATGTTGCAGGAAGTCCTTGTGAACCTGTTGAAACTAATCCATGTGCTGCAGATCATGAATCTGATGAGTGTTATGATTACATGGTGGACTACTGTGTAAATGTAAATCCAGATGATCCTGGTTGTAACACGGAACATACATTCATCTGTGGTAATGGAGATGAAATTCCATTTGATTGGGTAAATGATGGCGAAGAAGATTGTCCAGATGGCGCAGATGAGCAACAGTATGATGCTGCCGGAGATGAAATCAACTGGTTTGATTGTCATGATGGAAGCGAAATTTGGATTCATCAAGTAAACGATGGAACCGATGATTGTGCCTATGGCGAAGATGAGTCACATGGTACTGATGAAGGAGGAGCCGACATGGAATTCGATTCCATGGATGTCGATATCTGGTTCGAGCAATGGGATGATTCTTCAATGGAATTCGTTATGGTCCAGAGAATGGTTATCAACGATGCAGAAATCATTGCAGAATATGCAATGATGGCAGACATGTACATGGGTAACAGTGATGGTGAAGTCTCGCAAGATGAAGTTGACCTCTTGATACTGATGATGTCCAGTGACATATTGGATGAGGCTGATATGGCTGATATAATGGAACTAGATGGCGCTCATGGAATGTTAGTAGATGCTTGGCTGGACGTTGAAGGCTTAGTTGAAGGCGATAGCGAAATAGTCCTGACCATGGGGCAAGTAGTACTCTTCTCTGCCACACCATATGCTGATTCAACAACACATTCCTTCGTAATCCATGAAGATGATGTTGATACTGATGATTCAGGTATGGAACCAGTTGAGGATTGTGAAATTGATAGCATTTGGATTCACAATAGTGATACTTGGAGTGTATCGAGTATTACTGACTCAGCGGGTGTTCTTTCGTTTGAGTATGAAGAATACAATAATGCTTGGTTCAGTGGCGACTGTCCAGATGATAGCGGAACAGTAACTTTCACTCTTGAAAAGGCAGATGGTGGAGAACTACCTGATGACACAGTTGAAGATGATTGGGAAGATATGGATATGAATAAATTCCCAATATGTGCTTATGCATATGCTGCAATGATGGCCAATGGCACAATGGATGCACGAGCTGGTATTGACACTGCTCCAGAGAGTGGAGATTATACAATCGATCTTGCAGACGGTGCTGAGTACATGATTTATGTCGTATGTATGGACCCTGAAGGGGATGACATGACAGTAACAGTCTCGAATGCGGATTTGAATCTCACCTCCACATATACTGCTACTGCTGAAGCTGAAGCAAGCCTCTTGCTTTCGGTCCCAGTTGGCTATGACGGAACATATGTCTTCGATGTAACTTGGACTGATGGACACCACACCGAGTCTGGAACACTAACAGTGAATGGAATGGGCGATGGTACTGGTGGAGATTTGGAAGCAGATGGTGATGGATTCCTACCAGGATTCACAGCAGCACTTGGCCTTGTCGCACTACTTGGTGCAGCAATGATTAGCAGCCGCAGAAACTGATTCTCTGCAATTGCTATAGCGATTAGACCCACTTGGTCCAGGACTCATCGTGGTTCTGGTACCAGTGGTCACCGTTGCTTGCTTTGAACCAGATTGTTCCGTCTTCGTCAG
>CAZNXM010000007.1:4223-64997 GCA_964577145.1 uncultured Candidatus Poseidoniales archaeon | reverse complement strand
CGGATATACATTCGATATGCGAATAGATGACGACATTGGTGTAAGCAACGCTTGAAATCCAAAGTGATGAGCATCTTGAGAACTCTCCACATTCGCTCGAACATCATTACCCAGAAAGGGATGAATCCCGGCCACCACGCTTCCTTGAATCCGGCTTTTTCTAGGGCGCTAATCAATGCTGGATGACGGGTAAAAGTGCAGGTTTTTTCGTTGCACTCCTCAAGGATTTGATGTGAAAGACCCTTGCCGCGATGGGCTGGGTCGACCACTACTGTAGTGAGTTCTTTGATACCCCCTCTACCAGTTAGAGAATAATGGGCAATCGGTTCACCATCTTCATAGATGAATTGTGAATTTTTCATCGAGCCCGGAATCAAATCTAACTCTCGTCGGATCTGTTCCTTCAGCCAATCCATTCAATCACCAATTTGTCGTAATCTTTCGATTGCAAGAGCACTAACTGCGACTTGTAGATTGTAGGAGGGAACAAATCCTGGCATCGGTAGTCTGACTATTTCATCTGCAGCATCGAGAACTTCTTGTGAAACTCCGGAATTTTCTGCGCCTACTACTAACAATACATTCCCTGTAAGGTCAGTATCCCAAGGTGCTTTGTCACCGATATCTTCAGCAACAACGATCTTTCTATTGCATTCGGCCAGTATTTCTTCTGTACTCGCATATACTACGGGGATGAATCGATTAGCCCTCATTCCTGCTCTTCGAACCGTTCTTCTTTCAGAGTGGGTTTTCTCGACATTGATTAGAACTGCAGTGGCTCCACTTACCTCTGCTGTTCGAATTGCAAATCCGAGATTTGTAGCGTATTCAACACCGTCAAAAAGCCAGATTGCACCTTCTCTTTCGAAGACTTCAGAAAGGCTTCCTTCCGGCTCTCTGCCGATTAGAGCAAGAGCATCCTGTTGCCCGTCTGCACTCATTCTCCACAAGTCGGTTGAAGAGCCTTCGACAACTGGAATATCCTTGCTTTCACACAATTTGATTATCTCTTGACAATCCGCTTCTCTATCCACTAGAACAAGTTTGATTTCTGTGCCATCTTTCAGAGCTTTTAGAACCGAATCAGTTCCGGTGATTTGAAGGGACACATCCCCCCGATGGACCACTGCCTCATGAGTGAATCCCCCCCGTAGGGGGGTAAAGTCGCGTCGCGGTATTCAAATAGGGGAGTCAAGTCGCCGAAATGCTCCTAGTGGGCAGTTGATGTACAATGGCAAAAGGTCTCTACCAGCACGTTCGTGCAACTTGGAAGCGTCCAAAGGACACCATTACCCATATGCAGCGCCAAGACCGCATGGTCCAGTGGCGTCGCGAACCGGTAAACTGTCGTATTGAGCGCCCTACACGTCTTGACGCCGCACGCCGCCTTGGATACAAGGCAAAGCAAGGCGTTGTTCTTGTCCGTACTCGTGTCCGACGTGGTGGTCTACGAAAGAGTAAGGTCCACATGAAGCGCAAGCCATCCAAGGCAGGTATCAACAAAATTACCATGGCCAAGAATACTCAGCGCATCGCTGAAGAGCGTGTTAACCGTCACTTCCCTAACCTAGAGGTCCTCAATTCCTATTGGGTTGGCCAAGATGGTAAGCACAAGTATTACGAGATAATCATGCTCGATGCTTCTCACCCAGCAATCAAGTCCGACAAGGATCTTGGCTGGATTGCAGACTCCCATCACAAGGGACGAGCATACCGTGGAAAGACCAGTGCTGGCAAGCGCGGACGCGGTCTTCACAACAAGGGTAAGGGTGCAGAGAAGTTGCGCCCATCCCTAAAGGCACGTGGCAACATCGGCAAGTGAGCCGAAAGTCGCCGTTGGGTTCTTTGAGGGGCGCTCGCCTCGCCTGTTTAGCGGAGGGCTTTGTCATGTCAGATAACGAGTGGAGATTGACTAGCCTGAAGGGCATGGACGTCTATCTTCCAGATGGTCGACGTCTTGGTTCAGTACACGATGCTGTTGTCGAGGCCGGCGATCATATCGCTACTCATTTATTCGTCAAAGAAACTCCAGAAGATTTGGTTGAAGGTAAGGTAAATCTCGCTGTTCCATGGCGTTGGGTTCGCTCAGTAGGTGATGTTGTCCTATTGCGATGGTTCCCTAAGACTCCGATTCCACTACGCAATTGAGGTGTCGAAAATGTCCCTCGAACTACATGTGCTCGGAACTTCTTCGGCTCGTCCTGCCCAAGGTCGTTCGGTTTCAGGCTCTCTCTTAGAAACTCTAGAAGGGATTGTTGTAATCGATTGTGGCGAGGGTTTCCAGAACCGTCTTGTCGAGCATCGTAAAGCGATGAAAGAGCATGCTGGTCGTCGCATCAAAGTTTCTCGTTTGTCAGCGATTCTCCTAACTCATGGACATCTTGACCACACTTGGGGTGTATTACCATGGCTCCAGACACTTGCACTAGATGGTCGTAAAGATGAGCTCTTTGTTATCGGACCGACAAGTCCTGAAGTCATCGATACTCTGATCAATGGTGAAGGTGAAGCCGAAGTAGACCCTTCTGACCTTGTTATCCAATATGATATGTGGATTGATTTGGGAGCAACTACAGAAGCTCTAGGATATGAACTCTCATTTGTTCTTGGAGATGGTGAGAGGTGGTATCAACTTGGAAAGGGACTTTTGGAGGAACTTCCTCAACCTCTCAAGGGCGCAGAAATTTCCGCTCATACAACCGCTCATACAATTCCTTCTTTTGCCTGGAAGATAAGCAATTCAGACCGTCTTGGTAAATTCAATCGGGAGAAGGCAGCTGGCCTTCCGTTGGAAATGAGAACTAATTTGGCAAATGGCGAAGACGTTCAACACGATGGCGAAACTCTGCTGGCTAAGGATTTCAGAGATGAACCCCGCTTAGGCCATTCAGTCATTGTTTCAGGAGATACTGCAGAGCGCTCAATCGATACCGATTGCGATTTATTGATTCACGAAGCAACATTCCTTGAGACTCATGCTGCATTGGCCGATGACCATCTGCATTCTACTGCAGCCGGAGCGGCGAGAACCGCAGTTGCATGTGAAGCGAAACATCTTGCCTTAACTCACTACTCTGGCCGTTTAGAAGACCATTCTCTTTCACTTGATGAAGCAAGGTCAATTCATGCATCAGTCGTCGCTTGTGGTGACGGAGATAGATTGCGTTTGGAAGAGGATGGCAGCCTAACACATATGGTCAAAACCGAGAATGGTTGGTTGACTTCCTGAAGGGGGAGATTCAAAGGTCGGGTGCATCCCATGCACCCCCATGAGGCCAGCACGCACCCTTGCCCTCCTCCTCGTGTTCCTCATGTTGGCGCCTGCTGCAAGTGCGGTTTCAGGACGTGCTGCACCAAATTGTTCAACCTTGGATATCGGCGATATTAATTCCCAAATTGCGGTAGATGCAGGTACCTGTCTCATCATTGACATTGGCACAAGGTCTAGTTCGCAAGTCTTAGAATTCGACCTTGATATCGTCGATGATGCTGTAGATGCATTGCTATTCAATACCAATGGATTGGAGCCATACGAGTTAGGTCAATCCTATCGAAGCACATTCGTTTCTGAAGCATCATTTGAGAGTGCTATAGGCTCATATGATTATGATTGGCGCCCTCCTTCTTCACTCAGTGACAAAAATTGGTATCTTGTGATTGATAATACCGCTCACGATGGCGACCAAGGAATGGGCGACCAAGGCGGTATGAGGGCACGGTTTACCATTGACATTACAATTGCTCAAGATGGCCAATGGACACCATTACACGACCTCTTCCTTTTCCAAGTTGAGCAACAGCAAACCCTTCTTGATGGTGGTGACTTAACTCTTGATGAAGGAACTGGTATTACCATCAGAACCGATGTCATTTCTGGTAGCGGCGACCTTTACCTTCAATCAGATAACCAAGTCGGCGGTGACCTCTTTCTAAGTGGAACAAAAATGGATGATATTGCTGGCACATCTTCACTTTCTTGGTCAGTACCTTCTTTCTTGGACGCACAGGCATTGAATCTCGTAGTAGATACTCGAGGTCAATCATCGCCCTTACATTTCACAATCGAAGTTGAGTTGGACCCTCCTCTGAATCCAATAATTAGTGACGATGATAACGCTACTACCAGTATTGGCGAGACAATTACTCTCAATGCACTTTCAACGCCGAACCGCTTAGGACAGGTAACCTCGCTCTCTTGGGATTTTGATGGCGATGGAATGGAGGATGATAGTGGAATGATAGTCGATGCTTCATGGGATTCTCCAGGGCTGAAAACAGTCAATCTAACCGCGTCTTCACCTACAGGTGCGAGCATGACTACTAGCCACATTGTAGAGGTTCAAGATCTTGAAATTCCAGTTGCGGTCATCACAGGAAATGGAATCCGTGGACTAAATGGCGAGTGGCGCCTCCTTAGAACCGCCGACCTGCAATTATCCGCAGTATCTTCATTCGATGATGACATGATTTCCTCAAATTCTTGGAGTATTGATGGTGAGCCATTTTCATCTGCCACTCAAATTACAGTTAGTTGGTCGGAAATTGGTAGCCACTTAATCAAACTCACAGTGACTGATGGTTCAGGAAATATTGGATTTGTGAATAACACAGTTGTCGTCTACGATTCGACCATTCCAATATTAGAAACGAGTGCTCTCGATGAATTGAATGAAGTTCACATAGGTGACACCATCACATTGAAGGGAACAGCTGTCGATTTGTGGGATGATCCAGCCAATCTTCGATATGAGTGGGATTTGAATCCTGGAATTGATGATAATGATGACGGTGATGCAAGAAATGATGCAGATATGGTCGGGCAAACTATCGAAGTTAACTTTGAGACGACCGGCACGAAGAGCATCGCTCTCACCGTTTACGATGCATCGAATAATTCGGACATCCACGTTTTCACAATAGAAGTAGTAGAGCCGCCAACATCAGTAGGCGCATTTGCAATTGTAACCATCGTTATTCTAGTAGCACTAGTTACTCTTGGTGTTGTATTATTCGGCCATCGCCGTCTTCAACAAGGCGCTGCAATCCAGTTACTGATGCAAGGCGGCCTGTCCCATTATGATTCTCAGGTGCGGTTGATTGAGGTCGCTCGAACCCGCAAGATTCCAATATTTGCAAAGGCGACCCAGTTAGCAGGTCTTGAGGAAGGAATGACTCTGAAGAGCGATGCGCAGAAAGCCGTTGATGCCAAAGCCGCAGAAATGAACTCCATCTATGGAGAAAGTGGCGGAACAATCGCTACCGATCCAAATGCAGGATTCAGGCCAGCACAACCTCAGATTAGGCGTGTGGACCATTCGCTATCTATGGAAGCGTTCGAAGCATTTGCAGATGATTTAGCACCCGGTGCTGCAAAACAGAAGCCAGCCATTGTTAGTGGCAAGGTTAGGAGCGGTGGAATCGCTCTTCCACAAGCAGCTCCCAAAGCGGAAATACCAGAGGTTCCAGTCGTTCAGTCACACAGTTTGAATAGTGATTGTACAGCTTGCGGCAAAGGATTTGCAATCAAATTACCCGAAGGAGTAAATCAAGCGGTCGTCGCATGCCCTTCGTGTGGAATCGACCAATTATTCCAGCGTTGAAAAACGACACATCTCGCGCCCGCATGAGGGATGGGTTGATACGGCTTAGAGTAGTCATTCATACTGATGTCAGCGGATGGCGTACGTCTTCTCCAACGAGGAGTACAGCGTCCTGTCGATGGACGGCGGATGGCAATAGTGCTAGTTCTCGTCATGTTCTTGCCCATTTTTTCACCGACAACTGCGGATGTGTCGGTTGGTCGCGACGACTTCGGTGTACTCGACGCAATGGCTGATGCATTGAATCAACAAGCACTTTCAGGTGAAGATGAAAGAGCAAAATCCGAAGCCGAAGCAGTTCTTGATGCAGTTGTAGCCAATGGAAGATTGATTGGTGAAGGTGATGCATTACTTGCTACAGATGGCGTGCTTGGGCAAATTACGATGAGAGATACCACGCCATTGGAACCCAATCATCCACGGCCCTATACTTATCTCACCGATAATTCAACTCACCCCGAGGGATGGCCTAATGATTTGATTGAAACATTATTTGACCTTCCTCCTTCATTTTCAGACCCTCTAGCAGTGGGTGCAAACACCTACTCGATTTACGTCAATTACTCAGCAAGAGACGATGGTCCACAATATGAGGCATGGGATTATGGAACCTTTACTGGCGACATCATTTCATTTGAGGGAACAGGCATTTTTGACAATGCAATAGATTTGGATGGCGACGGTAGTAACGACATCGGAGTTGGTCTTTCGATTGCAGGCATGGGTGAGCAAGGAGAAGGTTGGGACATAATTTGGTCCAACGATTTGATTCCAATTGTTGAATCGATTTGGATACGTCCAAACTTCCAATGGAGGGTCCATGTATTGGACCATTCAAATCCAATGTGGGACGATATGGCAACTATGGAAGTCTCGATGATGAAGGGTTTCGCCTATGATTTGTCAATCGGACAGGATAATGGAGAATCATATGCCCTAGTCATCGATTCAAGATTCACCGAACCCCCTCATGATTTCAGGACCAAAGTTGGCCTTGACCAAATGGACCTCGCTATTACCGATACTTTGCTCGCTACACTAGCTGGCGTATTGTCAATATTCACCGGTGGTACCGACGAATCATCACTTGAAGTGATGTCTGTAACAGCACCTTATTCGATCATAATAACAAATCCCGATTCATCCTCAGCAAATGAACAAACAGATTGTATGGATGGGAATTACTATGACACAATTACCGACCATGATGCGGAAAGTAGAGACCATAAATGTGGGTATAGCGTCGGAATTGGCTATGTTCATTTTGATGCAAAAGATGAGGCCACAAATAACCGTCCAGTAATGGAAATGGGATATGTCGATGTGGCCCTACATCCAGTAATTGGTAGCAGTGTCATTCCATCCGAAGTTGATTTAGTTCTAAGAAATGATAATGTTGGTGATAATTCCTTTGACACAATCGAGATTTACAGCGATGTAACTGCTGATTTGTGGTTCCATTATTTCGAGGATAGGTCAAATCATATTGAGGCAGGTGGAAAACTTGGCAACATCACAGATTCTCGAGGTTGGATTAGGGGATTACCTCATGGAACTCTTCCAGCAGAGGAGATCAATGCTATTTTCACAATGATTGGAGAGGCGCCGGATTCTGTGAATTTACCTGGAGATATTCCTGACCGACTATCTTTGATAGTCGCAATCAAGAATTTCACTGCCGATGCTACTACAAATACATACGATGCTTCATTGATTGTCGACCCTACTGATGAGAGATGGAATAGCCTAATTTTGATAGCGGGTACAGAGCGTATTGCAGAACTTGAATATGTCTCAACATTCCAAAGACATGGGTATGTCGAAGATTCATCTTCATTGTTAATCAGAGTCGAGGACCTCCCTGAAGTGATTATTGTTCTCGGAACATTCGAGATACCCGCATCAAATCGTGTGCGGGTTGAGTTTGGAACAGCCCCAGATTTACTTTCAGAACTGTTAGACAATATCGTGCTTAATCTGGTTGAGATTGTTCTTGACATAGGCACAATCCTCAATGGTTTACCTGAAGCTATTGTTGGAACGGCTGGCACTAGCAGTGGAGAAATATTGCTAAACTGTTACAATCAAGTCAAATCCGCTCATTCCGATGGTTCAACTAGAATGCCAGATATAGCGTCATTTGTGTCAATTTCAGTTGCAAGTAGTGACCAGCCTGTGATGCCAGGGGACCACATTATTCTTGCAGAAGACAATGATAATCAGCAAGTGGATGGCCGTTACGGCCCAGAAGACCCATTGGTACCTGTAGCCATGAGTCTCACTTTGACAAATGTTTCAGCAGTGGGTTATTCTTACGACCAAATTTCTGACGATCGCAAAATTACCCTTGATGGCAGGTCGAATGAAACTCTCGTAATAGGCCATCTGAACCATAGTTCTGGAACAACCGAAGGTAAGGTCAGACAATTTGCAACCATTTCCAATCGCCCAGATACATTATTGATTAACCAAATTGGCACCAACATCTACTACACTGCTAGTGGACCGATTGGAACAATCACCTACAGTGGTGAAGGAGATGGCCAGTACAATGCTCTACGGTTGGTTGGCTTGCCATCTGAGTTTTCATTGGAATTAGGCGATACTCTCGGATTTACTGCCGAGCAAGGTGTTGATGAAATTGTAGTTCAAATTTCAAATGCTACCGAGCCATTGACTATGGACGGAGACCACATTAGATTCTGGGTAGATGAAAACTCAGGTGAAGCAAGTATGTCTATGCGAATCTCTGATATTACAAGAATCAATCAATATCCTCCAGATGAGCCTGGTTCGCGCGGCACATCCGGTAATAGCCGATTTGAAATGGAAAGAACAGGCAGTTCTCCTTTCGGTATTCTGTTGGAGGATGTATCGGTAAGAGAAGATGAGTTCATGGGACTATCGGGGCGTGCTCATCTAAACCCCTTACCTGCGAATATCAGTTTTTCTTTGCCAACATCTCAGAATTCACAGGTAATTCAAATTCCAGATTTCGGTGAAAGCAATGGTGTACTTTCACTCTCATTCTTCCTCGGAGGGATGATTGAATTTGGTGCTTCTATCAACGATTTTGCGCTTCAAAGCATGGTGAACTTAGGCGATACATCGAATGAGAGGACCAATATGACTCTTGGAATTGATCTTGTGACCGATGAGGAATTCGATTTGGTTCTCGATATCACTAAGGGAGTAAATCTCGATGAAAAACCAAGATGGGTTCATGGGATTTCAGCAGAAGTACTCGATGCTACACAATTGGTATTCAATTACAGTAGAATGCCTACCTTTACTCAAACAAGTCGCGAAACAGTAGCTGCGGTATTGGAAGATTTCAGAATAGAGCAAGACGAGATTAGCGACATTACAAACGCGTTTGAATGGGCGGGGCTAAATCAGACTGAAATTCTAATCGAATCATTAGCAGATGGATATGTATCAGTACGTGAATGGAGTAATATCGATCACGAATTGCTTGAGGAAGAAGGATTGACATTGGAACAGCGTCGTTCATGGCAAAGCAAGATTTGGATGCCAAGCCTTCCTGCAGGACGAATCAACCTTGCATATGACCTAGTTGTGGTGGATGATGTTCCAACCTTCCAAATAACTGCACAATTAGAGCAATACAAGCCGGAGCGACCCGTTCTTACTATCGAGGTCCATGGATTATCACGAACAGATACTGTACTCAAACTCGACGGATTGAACACCGAGATGTCACGAGATGTCATACTCGATGCTGTATTCACTACTGATGCTGATAGGGTAATCCCCCGTACTAATATCGATATGACATATGATATTGGGGAGAGGATGAATACAGCCCATGTTTTACAGAATAATCACATTAGAGGAATAAGAACTGAGATGATGATTTTTGATGCTCCAAGAAAGGTCAACCTTTCAGCGACCATTGGTGATGTGTTAATTGCAGACTTAGTTGTCCCACCTGAGTACCGAATCGGAGTCAACGCTGCCGATTCCCTGATCTTACAGCAATTGCGAAAAGTCGATGATATTTGGTGGCCTTCTACCATGTTCATCCATGATGTCCCAGGGGAAATGCACCTCGATGCGTCCCCTGCATCAGATTTCGATATCGATGAAATTGTTAGTTTCCAGGGCATGTTTGAACTGGATTATCGCTCGAATAGTGATGAGATGGATTTATTCCTTGAAACAAAGGGTAAGGCTCAGAATATCAAGAGTAATAATTTGATGCTTGCAGAAAACTTACCTGACATATTTGTGATGGAAACCACCGATGAATATGGAGTGCGAATTTCGGCATCAGGAAATGGTGTTGAAAAATTATACTTGAGAAGAAGCGATACTCCAATGCGACCTGGCCTAACACTGGTTACTGCAGAGGTCGTTGGAGAGGATTTGAAGAGTGCTGATGTTCATATCAAGAAAATTGGTGGATATCCAATCATCATCCTCGACGGTATTTCTAGCGGTCGAATTGTAGCAACAGCACATGCAGAGGCTGAAGTTGGTGATTACACAATAGATGGCCGTGGTGTATTACTCGATGCCCAATTCACCGGTGGAATACCAACCGCATCGAGTATGGGAGTAAATGGTGTAGTAACAGACCTTTCACTAATCGGTAGTTTGACCGGTGAAAAGGTCGACACTACACATATCATGATTGCAGAGCCGATTACGACACTAATCGCTACGGGAGTTAATTGGGTGGTGAGTTGAAATGAATCCAGATACCGAAGATCCAGATGTCATCGAAGAACTCGTCCAAGAGGTCGGCGAGAGAGTAAAGGAATTGTCTGAAAGAGTGCATCCAATTCGAATCGCTTTAGCCGGTGTGCTAATGCTAATTCTATTGGGATCATTAGTCTCTACTTGGTATTGGGTTATTCCACGAGATTCGGTTGAAATAGAGACTGTATATCTCCAACGTCAAGGACATATTATCATGACCGAGTTTAGCAATACTGGAAGTAGGGAAGTTACAGATGTGAGCTTCAGTGTAGAGGTAATAGATTCATCAGATATTGTAGTTGGTCAATATCAGCATTCTTTCAATTCTGTTGCCAGCCATACGAGCATATCTGGCGATGAAATGGAACTCGTTTTATTCGGACATTCTGTATGGGAAGAATATCATGTCGTTATCAATGTAGGATGGACTGATTTCAATGGTAAATCACATACCCAGACATTCAGCCATCCAATCGGTGAAACGATGTATGAGGTATTCACCGATGAATGTGATACCACTACTTGGTTCCTTTAGCACCCGTGGAGTGACAAGTCCTAAAGCAGTCCCAACACGGCCTTTAGGCCGTGCGAAGAGCGTTACTTCTACTGGTGGTCCTGCTCCTTTCGAGTATTCCTATTCCCGAACAGTCTGAGAATGAGGCTGGACAATCAGGAGTCGAATGGTTGCGTTTTGACCTTCCAGAAGATGCTATGTCAAGCCTTGTCGGAGTTCTTGATGAAACTCTTGCGCTCGAAGATAGAGCGCTTCTAGCGCATTCAAGAATTGGCATACACGATGCAAATGGTGTCTTATTTGAAACTGCAATTCCTGATGAATTGCTTGTACCGAGAACCGACATGGCTCTACTGTTGATATCATCCGATGTCAGAATTGCAGATGCAAGAGCAGAACTTGATGCAATCCCAGGACTCTCGGTGAGGGAGTTCATTTCCCCATCGGGTTTGATGGTTCAAGGAACACAGAACGCGTTGGCCCTTGTTTTCAGTGTCGAAGGTGTAGCCTCAACCCAGCCAATACCGATTGCAATGCTGGTCGATGAACGTGTAATGAATTCCGATGAAGGAACGCCAGTTCGTATTGAATCTTGGAGAGGAGAGACATTACTCGATGGAGTATCACTCACCGATTCTCGGGGAGACTCACTCTATCAATCGATGGACCGTGTTGCACATAACATGCTTGAGAATACCCATTTCGCTGAAACAGGTCGTTATGATGGATTCACTACAACTTCAATTGCATCTCTCGCAATGGAACCCGCGATAGCGTGGATAGGGCCGCTTCCAGAAATCATGCTTTACAATGATCAAGCACGAAGCCATACCGGCATCAATGTGATGCGTCAATATTACACAACAGACCTCGATGGTTCAGGAATTATCGTCGCAGTTGCAGATTCCGGTTTGGATGAGGACCACGGCGATTTTGGAACGAGAGTTGTCGGTAATGTAGACTTAGTCGGAGACGGCTCTACAGCGGACCAACATTCTGGACATGGTACACATGTAGCATGCACAGTTCTTGGCGATGGTAGCCATACCTCAAGTTACGCAGGTATAGCACCTGAGGCTGAGTTATATTTCCAAGCGATGGAAAATGATAACAGTGGCAACTTCCAATGGGCTAGTATCAACAATATGCTCAATACAGCGTATAATCAGGGTGCTCGTGTCCATACCAATTCGTGGGGCTCATCTTCATCATCTGAATGGGGCGCATATACTTCTTCAGCAGAAGACGTGGACGACCGTGCTCGATATTATGACCAATATTACAGTGGTAGAGAAGGCCTAGTGATTTTATTCGCAAATGGCAATGATGGACCGGATAGTGGTACTGTCGGGCCGCCAGCTACAGCAAAGAATACCATTTCAGTTGGTAATTCACAGAATAGATACTCAGGGGCGCCAAATTCTCTGATGGATGGTTCAAGTCGAGGCCCTACCGATGATGGAAGAATAAAGCCAGACATAGTTGCCCCCGGTGGATTTGTTCGCTCTTGTAGGGCTCAGGAAGCAACTGATACCGGCGGCTCAACTTGGTCGAGTACTTGGTACCTTGAGTACACGGGTACCTCGATGGCAACACCAAATGCAGCAGGTACAGCAGCACTAATTCGTGAATACATTACTGAGATTGCTCAGAGGCCAGAACCTCAAGGTGCTTTAGTGAAGGCTTTGATGATTCTTGGTGCTAAGGATATGGGGAGCCGAGATATTCCAAATATGAATGAAGGATGGGGTAGAATAGACCTCAAAAATACCCTTGCTCCAAGCAATGACCGTGGTATTTGGGTTGATGATAGGTCTGTACTTTCTTCAACTGGTAATACCAAGACATATTCATTCAATATCACATCACCGAATCAACCATTCAAAGCAGTAGTCGCTTGGTCTGATGAGAGAGGCTCAAGGTTTTCTAACACCCAATTGGTAAATGACCTCGATTTGACACTTACCGACCCTTCTGGAACGGAATACAGAGGTAATGTCTTCAGCCAAGGGCGGTCAATTCAAGGCGGGAATTATGATGATTTGAATAATGTCGAAGTTGTGTTAATCGATAGTGCAGCGACTGGCTTATGGAGTCTTGAAGTTAGAGATGCGGGCCACTCAGGAAGTAAGACTCAACCATTTGCAGTAGCGGTTTCTGGAGTAGGTGTGAATGACCTAAGGCCAGACCCAAGTCCTATTGCCGCTACTTTTTCAACAGATATTGAAATTCCACAAGTGGGGGACACAGTATTCGTCGAGATCGACATTACCAATCTCGGAAATGTCGAAGCACAAGGCGTCGAGGTAATCTTCCAAGAGGAAGGCGTTCCAATTGACACCTCTACTTTCGACCTCGGACCGGGTGGAGTAAAGGCCCTTGGATTTTGGTGGAACCCTCAGACTGCTGGCTCACGTACTCTCACTTTCTTGGTAGACAGTGATGATTCAATCGATGAAATCAATGAAGCCAATAACCGTGCAGACATTATTGTGAATGTTACAACACCTGGCGTCCGAATAGAATCGGAAGACTCTACAACTGTTTTGACTGATATTTTGGCCACAACTTCATCATGGCAAGTAGTACTAACCAATACTGCATTACTTTCGACAAATGCCTCGCTTTCGTCGACCGGTGTGACTTCTCCGAATGGTGAAATACTCCCTTGGTATGTTGGGCTCGATGAGACCGACTTCTCTCTCGAAGGGCAAGAAGGAGCACTGGTGAATGTGACTTTAGTCCATCCTGCAGGCCCAGAACCCGGGATATATTCTATCGAATTACTTGGTGAAGATACCGATAATAATGTTGAATCGCCATTTACCCTAGAACTAGATGTGCTAATTCTCGCAGATACTAGAATAGAAATCGATTACCAGAAAATACCGGTTCATCCATCTAATCCTACGTCTATCGATGTACGACTTTTCAATGATGGAAATACCGATATCGGTTACGACTTATTCCTTGAGAGTCCACCAGGTTGGCATTCTGGTTTCGATGACTTATCAATTCAAGGCGGTGCAAATTCTGGTTCTACAGGTCTAATGCTGGAGGGCGGTGAAAGGAGTGTTGGAATTACATTCACACCACCACAAGTAATGACATTGGCAGGTTCTGAATTAACAGTGAAATTGCGTGTGGTTTCACAGACTGAAGTAGCAGGTCATGTAATCTATGATCTACCTTTGATTGTACAAGAGATTAAGGAAATTAGTGTTGACCTTGAAACTCAATTATCTTCGATAATGCCTGGTAGCACTATCTCTTTGCAGTATAGTATTGAACATGAGGGAAATATCGACCTCGATTTATCTCCGCGTCTTCAACTACCTACTGGATGGGTTCAGAATACTATCTTGGAAGAGTTCACATTATCTTGGACTGGTAGTCGCAATATCCTAATTTCCATTACCGCAGCAGAAGGGGCAAAGAGTGGTGATATTACATTCATTCTTGACGGACCTTCATTGAGTTGGCAAGACCAATCTCCAATCAGTGTCATTCAATTGGCCGAACCTGTAATGACATTTCTCTCTCTTGAAATCGATGGAGAAACATGGTCGAATGAATTCGGTTCTGGTTCTCATCCAACTGGAAAAGCCTTGAACTATACTTGGCTTGTTTCAAATGAAGCAGATACGCTGTGGAATCCGAGTACTACTCTTCAATTGGGAAGTGGTTTGCTTGGAGAATGTGACAATGTTGAACCTCTAGGAAAGAACGATGTTGAGGCGATGACGTGCACTGTGATTATTCCTGCAACTGCAAATCCAGGTTCAGAACCATCGTTCACTGTTGTTCTTGATGATGGTTCCGTAAGCATTCAACATCAGATTTCGATGAGTGTAGCTGAAGTGAAGGGGATAAGTTGGAAGTTTGAAGGCGCATCAATTGTTGAAACAGGAGTTGAATCTACTCTTCAAATCACTATCACCAATACGGGAAATAGCCTAATTTCAGACCGAGTTTCTGTTACTCCTCCAGAGGAATGGACTGCTGCATTTGATGGAGGAGATATGATCGATTTAAGCGCAGGAGAATCCAAACGCCTGCGATTGAAAGTAAACGCAAGTCAACCTGGGGAAGTTAGTTTCACTTTTGCATTGGCAAATAGTCCTGATGTTTCAGGCCGTACCATGACATATGAAATGAGTTCAGAGGGTGAACTAATTACCGAACCAGGAGCCAATATGACTGTCGTGACTTTGTCGATATTAGGTGTGTTAATTATCGTGGTTTTGGTTGGCCTTCTAATCCGAAGAATGGCAAATGAAACCGACCATGTTCCGCTGGAAACTCCGGCCGCCGCCCCAGCCGCGGCTGCATTCTCGGCCTCTGCGGACGCAACTCCTTGCTGGTCCTGCCGTCAACCTATTCTTTCAGGCATGCTAGGTTGCCCCGGGTGCGGCGCACGCTATCATTCAGTATGCGATGTGAAAACGTGTCTAAACTGTGAATCGAGTGCAGATTCTTTCGTTATCGTTGAGTGATAATTCAAACATACTCGGACAGGCCTTTAATGGGAAGGCTTCGAGCGGGGTTCATGGAACCCCGCCGAGAAGACCTCCTACGCAACCAGCGTCGAGCCAGTATCTTGCTTGTTTCTATCATGCTCCTCGCAATCATTCCTGCACTTGCAACTCCTGTACTTGCAGATGATAGTGGCAGGGATGCGAGTATCACCCTGACAGTTTCTCCAGTGGCTCAAACTGTCAATCCTGGAGAAACTGCGGAGTATACTGTTAGAGTCACCAATAATGGTGCAAATCCTGTTTCGATAAATCTAGCTGCAACGAATGACCAGGATTGCAGTGGATACTCTTCAACTATCGGTCAGATTGGCCAGCCAATCGACTCTGGTGCTACTGAGGAAACCTTCCTCAACGTTACACTTGCTCAAAATGCCGAGGACTCTTGCATTACTACTGTCACGGCAAATGCCAACGAACAGGTTACACCTCCGGACCAGCCCGGAGCTCCTGCACAAGAAACGTATGATGTCACCACTACAGCAGGTGATGGTGCAGGTTCAGAAGTATTCGGCGTTGAGTTAACTGTAGAACAGCCATCGAGAACATGGGCTGGAGAATCGACAATTGAATGGGATGTTGAAGTCAAAAACACAGGTAGAGTTCAGGAAACTATTGACCTTACTTTGGAAGACATCACTTCAGGACCCTGTGTTTCCTCTACTGGTTTCTCAGTAAGTGTGGATCCTGCACAAGTACAACTCGACAATGAATCGAGTGAATGGGTTCTCGTTACTTTGGATGTACCTGCGGGTGCATCTGCTGAGAAGTATTGCTGGGAGATTACTGGAGTTGTTTCCAATGACCAAAATCCAAATGGTAGTGCATCGGATGTTGAACCATTCGATCTTACAGTTCCCGAATTAAAGGAATGCGATTTGGAATTATCCAAGTCCTCAGTTTCTGTTGACCCCGGAAATTCTGGAAGTTTAGAGGCTACTTTCTCGAATACCGGTAATACCGATTGGTCGGTAAATGTCGCATTTACTGGCTCGAAGGCGTCATGGGCTTCAGTCGATGGTGCATCGAGTGGAATGCTCCCCTATGATGATGGAAATGGCGAGAAAGAGTTCACAATCGACATTACTCCAGATGATTCAGTTGAGGCTAATAGCCAATCCACGATAACGATTCAAGGAAGAGACGGCAATCTTGCTAAGTGTTCATCAGACATCAATGTGATAGTTGGACAGTCGCATGGTGCATCGATGTCGATGGGTAATTCTGTAATACACAATATTGACCCAGGGGCGAATGCTACCACTACTCTAACTGTTACAAATGAGGGCAATGGTCCCGATACTTTCCGCGTTTCAGCATCATCCCCACCTTCGGGATGGTCAGTCTCCCTTGAAGCATCTACAATCTCTACCGAATCTCGTCATTCAAATCAAAAGCAAGGTACTATCGAAATTCAAGTATCATTGCCGGATGATGCTCTTGCTACAGAAGAAGTGGAAATCACATTCTCTGTAATGCCAAATAGCGGCGGTGCTGCATATGCTACTCAGACATTACGAATTACTGTAAAGGCGATTCATGGGATGAGTGGTGATTCGGTTGCCGATGACCAAACAGGTCGCTCAGACACTACTGTAAGGTTCCCAATCACTGTGCACAATGATGGAAATACAGTTGATTCATTCAGATTCTCTGTAATCTCTCAGACTGCAACACCAGCATGGGGCAATCACTTCGAGACGGCTGATGATGAAGTAAAGACCGAGATTGATATCGATGCAAGAAGTTCGGCGATAATGTATCTCGTTGTCAGTATAGATGGTGAAGAAGAATTAGCAAGTTCAAGGCTAACTGTTCGTGTAACCAATATTGGCGATAATAACAATGGTGATGCTGATGATGACGGCGTCCCTGACAATCAAATCGAATTTACCTTCCGTGCAATTCTTTCCGACCGCAATTTCGCAATGGATTGTTTGATTATGCATTCGACGAATGACCTTTCTCGTAATGGGCTCATAATCTTACCACCGGGGGGCTCTTCCACTTATCAGATCAAAGTGATCAATACCGGCGATGGCCACGATGATGCACTATTCGACTTCACTGGATTACAAGGAATTGCAACTCGTACAATCTATCACCAAGGCATGGAAATTGATGGAGCGATTCATGTTCCTAAGGGCTGGGGTGCAAAAGACCTCGCCACAGGCGAATTCTACTATGAGAACGGCGGCCCAATGATTGGAAGTACCGACGATAAAATAGTCGAGAAAATGATTGCTGCAGGATTGATGGAAACACATGAAGCAATCCAATATTATGCTGTTATCGAGCTGGTTATCACCGCATCTAGTAGTTCGGAAAATGGTGATGGCGGTTTGTTAGAGATGGTCGTAACATCTGTGGCAAATGCTGCAAACAGGAGTGGAAAAATCACAGTTTCACTTTCGGTTGAAACAGTGATGGACTTAGATATGGAACTCATTGGAGATGCAGATAGAGACATTACATTCGGTGACATTGAATCCAATTCCAAATTCTATGTCAATATTACAAATAGCGGAAATGTCGAAACCGAAGTCAAGGTTTTCGCAAGTGAAGGTTTGAGAGGATGGAGTGTTACACTTTCAGCTGATCAAGGATGTGAGAGCGATGGAGCGGATTTGATTTGTATCCTCGAAGAGGGAGAGACGATGAGAATAACCGCATTAGTCAGACCACCTTCAATTGATAATGCAGAGATTACTGATGAGTATATTTTCACGCTCTCAGTAGAACCAACCGATGTTGGATTGGTCGGGCGTGAAAATATTGAATTGACAGTAACCGGACATCCTGAGACTTTTGCATTGAATTCTTTAATCACTCCAAATGTACTCTATGGGATGGGTGGAGTAATTATCCTAGGGCTATTTTTCATGAGCCGTAGAAAGAGCGCTTGACCCCTACGGGGTCATGATTTTGACCCTGTTCTTTCGCGTGGGTGTGAGACAACGCTTATGGATGGACCGCGAGTCGCCAAGATTGGAGAGCGTCATCGCTCTCAATGGTGATTGAATGGTCGGCGATATTTCCGTTACTGGCACCTATCTCTCGATGGCCCTCCTTACCCTCATCGGTATTGGCATGCCCCTAGGCGCATTCGTCACGCAATACTTCGTGATGCCCAAGACCGACCCCTCTCGCCCAAACATTACCCGTTCGTGGCTGATGGAAGGGTATGAGAGTGACCATAGCCTCTATCCACGTCGACTTTCAACCTATGAATGTGGTTCAGAACCTGTTGGAGATGCAATGATTCAATTCCACTTCCAATACTATTGGTACGCTATTATCTTCCTTGTGTTTGATGTTGCTTTCATGTTCTTAGCACTTGGCGGACTATTGGCCGCTGAGAATACTGGCGCTGGAGCAAGTGCAGCAGACCTGACTTCCCTAGAGGGCAGTATGTTGGTACTAGCGTTTTTCTTCGGCATCATGGTAATGGGTGTTTGGCACGTCTTCCGCAAGAGAGGCCGCATTTACATCTGAGGTGATTTGATGAGTGATAGTGGAGAGAATTACGCCGCATTCAACAGCCGTGCCCTCGTAGAGATGGTAGGAGATGTTACCGATGAAGCCCTCAAGGCTACACGGATTAAGCAATTCCTAGGAGTACTCGCTGGTCGATTCTTCAATTGGGCTGGGCGTAAATCTTTGTTCACACTGCACCTTGGAATCAAGTGCTGTGCTATTGAGATGGCAGCTTCAGCGACACCGAGATTTGATGGAGACCGTTTCGGAGTACTATTCAGATCAAGCCCACGTCAGAGCGATGTTCTGTTGGTCAATGGACCAATTTCAAAGAAATTCGCCGACCCTGTTGTCAGGCTATGGGAGCAGATGCCTGAGCCTAAGTATTGTATTGCAATGGGCGAATGTGCCATTTCAGGAGGCCCATATTATCAGTCATACAATATTCTCGAAGGGGTTGACACAGTCATCCCAGTAGACGTATACATTCCAGGATGCCCACCTCGACCAGAGGCCCTCATCGATGGCTTTGGTAAGTTGCGCGAGAAGATAATTCGCATTGGTGGAGCACCATCCACTGGCCGTGAGGGTGACAAGCCCATCATCATCGGAGAGGACTGAACATGGGTACCACAATTACCGCTAAACAGAATTCTAAGGCAGTGTCAGCTGCAACTAGTGCGGTTAATGAGCGCTTCTCAGACGCTGGTATTGTAGCCGAAACAGTGGCTCATAGTGCAGGAAAGAAATTCGAATTCGTGCGCATCACTTGCGCTCCTGCTCAGTGGAGAGCCCTTGCAAAGTGGCTTGCTGCAGAGGCTGGAGTCAACCATTGCGGGATGATTACTGGAACACATTTCCCTGACGGTTCTTCAGAGAGAGGTTGGGAAGTTGCAGTACACTTGTATCGCTGGCCAATCGCAAATGTTGCACCACATACCAGTACTATTCACGTTGGCGAAAAACTCACAGGAGAAGACGTCCCACTTGAGTACGAAGTTTTCATTCCAATTGAGGCGAGTGAATCACCATCCGTGCCATCTGTCCAGGACATCTGGGGCGGGGCTGATTGGAATGAAAAAGAAACTTGGGACCTTGTAGGGATTGATTTCGAAGGGCATGTCAATATGCACCGCGTTCTAAATCCCCACGATTCCCCAGATGAATTCCATCCTTTACAGAGACAACACAAGATTCGCTATCATGATTTCAATGAAATGTACGACGACCCTCAGGGATTCGGTCGTAAACCGGTTGATGAGGGCCGTGTAAAGTGAGGTGTTGATGATGGCAGAAATGTGGATCACTATGGGGCCTCAGCACCCAATGACGCATGGCCTGTGGACTCTAAGAGTCAAGGTCGATGGAGAAACGGTTACCGATACCGAGGCAGAACTCGGATACATTCACCGTGGAGTTGAGAAGATTTGTGAGTCGAGAGACTTCACTCAAATCACTCCTTATTGCGACCGTCTGTGCTATGTTAGCGCTATGACTTGGGCGCATTCGTACATCATGGCAGCGGAGGACCTTCTCGAGGCTGAAGTCCCTGAGCGTGCAGAATATATTCGTTTAATGGCGGCTGAACTTCAGCGCTTAGCAAGTCACTTGATGTGGCTTGGAGCATTTGGTCCAGATATCGGAAATCTAACACTGATGACTTGGTGTTTACGTGACCGAGAGATGTTCCTCGACCTGCTCCAAGAACTCGGTGGTTCCCGAATGCACTACAATTTCCCTAGAGTGGGTGGAGTCAAGCGAGATATTCCAATCGGCTGGGCTGACCGCTTGCGTGCGAAAATCAAGTTGTTCGAACACCGTATCGATGAGTATGAGATGCTTCTTGATGAATCCACAATTTGGCTAGTTCGTCTACAAGGAGTCGGGTATGCTACTGCAGAAGACCAACTCAACGAAGGCGTAACAGGTCCAAATATTCGTGCAGCTGGAGTCAACACCGATGCACGATGGACCAATCCTTACTCGGTCTACGACCAAGTTGATTGGGAGCCAGCGGTTGAGAAACCAACCAGTGTCAAAGGTGCGGATTGTTATGACCGCTACCGTGTGCGAATGGAAGAGATGCGCCAATCCTGCCGTATGATTCTCGATGCAATAGAGAAGATTCCAGGTGGCTCAAACACTCATTATTCACCCGGCGATGAAATGATTCTCACTAAGGCACCAACCCGTGCTCCTGAAGGAGCAACTGGTACAAGCACTTACGAATGCACCCGTGGAGTTAGCCAATTCTACCTTCAAGGTGGTGGCGATGGTCGTGGAAAACACCCGTACAGAGTTTCGATACGCTCGCCTATGTTCATCACAATTCCATATGTGGCTAAAACCATGATTGGTTACAAGGTCGCAGATATTCCTGCCATTATGGGCAGTTTTGATCCGTGTATTGGGGAGACCGACCGTTGAGGTGATTGTTATGAATGACTGGCTAGGACTTCACGATTTCATTTTCTATCGCACACGTGAGTTGTGCTGGTGGGCATTTGAGGGCACATTCCTTGAATCGAGTAGCAATGATGTTGCATTCTTCATTCACACCCTACTAACTTGTTTGATTACCTTCGGAGGAATCATGATTTCGATGTTTATGATTCTCTGGATCGAGCGGAAATTCTACGCTCGTGTCAACGATCGTCGTGGTGCAACTACCGCTCTCCGTTCACTTTGGGTCGGAGAAAATGGGGTTACTGCTGGCGAATGGTGGAATATGATTCCATATGGCTTAGGTAAGCCAATTGGTGCAATTAACGGATGGCTTAATCGCGTAGCTGGAAATGATGGCCACGAACAAGAGATGGTCAACAGAGTAGGTAACCGTTCTTGGTATGGCGTGACCATTTTCCCAGGGTTCTTCCAGAACCTTGCAGATGGAATGAAATTCCTAATCAAGGAACACATGGTTCCAAATCGTGCGGATAAGGTCATCTTTGAACTAGCACCATTCCTTGTAATCTCTTCAACAGTAATGATTCTTGGAATGATTCCGCTATCGAGCGGAATCTATGGTGCTAATCCTGAACTCTCGGTATTATTCGCCTTTGCAATCTTTGGAATTGCGCCTTTAGGCGTCTTCTTTGCAGGTTGGTCTTCCAATAACAAGTACACTCTACTTGGAGGAATTAGAAGTGCTGCTCAATTAACTGCATATGAAATTCCACTATTGCTTAGCATTCTTGGAGTTTGTATCATGGCAGGCTCATTCAATTTCCTTGAGATTGTACACTTCCAACACTCATCTGGCGTATGGCTACTCTTCCTCATGCCTCTTGGCGCAGTATTGTACCTCGTGAGTATGATTGCAGAAGTTGAGCGAATTCCTTTCGATATGCCAGAGGCTGAGGCCGAGCTTGTCGAAGGTTGGTGGACTGAGTATGGCGGTATGCGCTTTGGCCTCTTATTCGCTGCTGAGTACATGCGTGTCTATGCGGCATCGATTCTATTCGCTCACTTCTTCCTTGGAGGGTGGCATTCACCATTTGCAGGATTAGTTCCCGGTGGCCCATTGATTCCTGGTGTAATCTGGACTTTGCTGAAGGCTTGGATGATTTTCACGGTGGTATTCGTTTGGGCACGCACTGCTCTACCTCGTATCCGTACCGACCAGATTCTCGAGTTCGGCTGGAGAATGCTTCTACCACTTTCTGTTCTACAAGTTGCCCTTGCAATCATTTACAGAATCTACCTATTCGATGCAAGTGCTCTCGATGATTCCACCTCTGGTGGATGGTCGTGGGATGCTGGACTGTTCCCTTGGGCGGTCCCAATATTGACCACAGCCTTCTGGTTGGCAGTATTCTGGGTATTCATGAATGACGAAGACGATACTGAAGATATGGAAAGAATGTACCATGTTCAGACGTTAACGCCTGCGGGAACGCACACTGCAGGTACGGAGTGAGGTGATAATATGGCAACACATCCACACGGCAAGCCTAACTTCCGAAACCTGTTTTGGTATCCGTTCAAGATTACCGGACTAACCTTCTTGCGAACCTATTCACTATTCGGCCGATTTTTCGGTAGTGAATATCACAATACAGTACACCCGGAATTCAAGGATGAGCCCTCAGTCATCCGTGCAGAGAAGACCAAGCATCTCAATGACATTACTGCTCATGAGTATGCACCAGATCGTTCAGGAACCGATTTGACCCCAACAATTTGGAAGCCTCAGACTCTAAATTACCCCTATGAAAGGCTTGAGGAAATTGAGCCATGGCTCTTCGTTCCTGGAAATTATAACGGGCGAATCGGAGTAATTTGGGAAACATGTACTGCGTGCAAAATGTGCGTAAACATCTGTCCTAACGACTGTTTACACATGACCACAGAACTCAGAGTCGATGTTCTCGATAATGCTGAAGGCGAGTGGGAAGGTCTAGGCTCGGAACTCGAAGTTGGCAAATTTGCAGCCATTGAAAAGCCAGAGGTAAAGAGCACACAAGAATCATTCAACCTCGTTACTGCTCACAAGTCTGTACCTGAGGAATGGCGCTTTGGAGAAGTTCTAGACCTCTCTGGAGATTCTGTGCGAATGCGATGGAATGATTCCGGTGAAGAAGACGTAGTCGCATTGGAGAGCGTATTCCCTGCGGACGACCAGATTGTGTCTGGTAGAATCGATTTAGGTCGATGCATGTTCTGTGGATTATGCATGGAATCATGTAATTTCACCTCTTTCTTCATGACCAACGAGTATGATGGAATGTCAGGATTTAGTCGTCAAGAACTCTGGATGGATGCGGATAGAACCCGTGTTTTACCAGGTGTTCACCAAGAAGCGGTTGATGCTGAACTTGCAAAGCGTGCGAGCAAGGAGCGCGATAAGCGTGCCAAGAAAGCAGCAAAGGCTGCAGGGGGGGCTTGAAAATGGCAGCAGCAGAGATTACTGAAATTGTTGTCTTCTTCCTGATGAGTACCATCGTTATCGGTGGAGCTCTAGGACTGATTTACATGCAGCGAGTTGCTCATTCCATGATGTCCTTGATATTCTGTTTCATAGGCGTCGCAGGTATTTTCATCCTGATGGGTGCTGAGTTCCTAGCAGTTATTCAGATTCTTGTTTACTTGGCTTCGGTCATGTTGGTTGTGCTCTTCGGCATAATGCTGACTCGAAGGCAGATCTTAGAGGAGGACTTCGAATGAGGTTGATGAGCATCCTGGCTCGAGTCGGACTAGTCTTTTTGGGAGCTGCACTAATTGCTGCAGTTTCATCAGATTCTGTATGGGAAGACTCTTCTGACCATATGCCAACCAATGCAGAACTCGCCGACAGTATCCTTGGAGATTGGGCATTGCCACTACTTGCACTTGGATTCCTTATGGCCATGGCTATGGTAGGAGCAGCATACCTTGTTCGTGACGAACGTAAGGTGAATCTCGAGTGGGAACTCACTGGAGGTGAGGAAAAGTGATTGATCCAGCATGGGTCTCTGGCCTCGCTGCCATTCTATTCATTCTCGGATTATGGGGTGCATTCAGTCGTAAGAATGCAATCGTAGTTCTGATGTGTATTGAGTTGATGCTAAACGCAGTCAACCTACAATTCGTCGCCGCAGCCAGTCATTGGGGCGATGTAACAGGATGGGTTTACACCATCTTTGCAATCGCAATCGCAGCGGGAGAAGTCGCCATTGGTTTGGCGATTTTCCTCTCCATGTACGGTCAACACGAGACCATATCTCTCGACGAGGTAGACTTGTTGAAGCACTGAGGTGATATCATGAGTGGAACTGGAATCATCACATATGCTGTACTCATACCCCTATTGCCGATGTTGGCCTTCCCGGTCATCCTCTTCCTTGGAGGAATTTTCAATGGAACCCCTGGATGGATAAAGAAGGCGAGAGAGGGTGGCCTAATTGCTCTAACAGTAATGGGCGCATCACTTGCTCTTTCGATAATGCTGATCTTTGAGCATCTACATCACACAGGTGCTTCTAACATCTTCACATGGTTCGAATCATCGTGGTGGAATTCATCTACTGGCGATATTAGAACCGATGTATTCGGTGTTGGTATTCATGTTGATCATCTAACAGTAATGCTTCTCTTTGTAGCAGCCTTCCTCTGTTTCCTGATTAACGTCTTCTCGATTGGATACATGAATACCGATCCAATCAATGATAACAGAAATCATCGCTTCTATGCAGAATTTGTTCTATTTTGTTCTGGAATGCTCGGGATGGTCCTCGCAGATTCATTCCTTTGGTTGTTCATCTTCTGGGAGATAATGGGGTTGTGTTCCTATCTGCTCATTGGATTCTACTACGAACGCCCAAGCGCAGCATATGCCGCGAAAAAGGCATTCCTAACCACCAAGGTAGGAGATGTATTCCTCGTTATCGGTTTGGTAATGCTATGGAATCTCTTTGATGGCCACCTCGACTACGCCTATGTCTTCAACCCAGCAAATATTGCAGCAGTGGACTCGGGTTCCTTACAACTCGCTCTTGGAATGATGTTCATCGGTGCTGTAGGAAAGTCCGCTCAATTCCCACTACACGTTTGGTTACCAGACGCTATGGAAGGCCCTACACCGGTTTCTGCATTAATTCACGCAGCGACAATGGTGAATGCAGGACTATACCTTGTAGCTCGTATGTTCCCATTCTTTGCTGAGGCAGATGTTGGAAGCTTGAGTACCCTAGCGATAATCATCGCTTGTATTGGTGGAATTACTGCGGTAATGGCTGCACTAATCGCCTTCGTCCAAATGGATATCAAGAAGGTCTTGGCTTATTCGACTATGAGTCAATTAGCATATATTTTCACAGGATTAGGGGCAGCTCTATGGTTAGCGAATAATGGCTATTCAGAGGCTGCGGTTCTTGCTATGGGAGCAGCACTCTTCCACTTGTTTAACCACGCTATGGCAAAGGGCATGCTCTTCATGGCATCGGGTTCAGTCATTCACGAAATGCATCACGCACATCACGAAGTGGCCCATCATGGCGATGGTCACGATGATGATCACTTCGATGCTCAATCTATGGAAAACATGGGCGGACTTGCATCGAAGATGCCTATTGCTTCAACAGCAATGCTCGTAGGTAGTATGTCTATTATCGGCATTCCATTCATCGGTGGATTTTGGTCTAAGGAAGGAATCATCGCAAATACCTGGACAGTGGCAATGGAAGAGCCAATTTTCATTCTACCAGCGCTACTAGTTCTCGGTGGAGCAGGAATGACAGGCTTCTACATGTCACGAATGTGGTTTATGACATTCGCTGGAAAGCCGAAGAGTGAAGTTGCTGCACATGTGCACGAGCAGACACCATGGATACCAATTCCTTTGGTTGTTCTGACTTTCATGTCACTCTCGGCATTTATCTTCGCCGGTATGCATTCAACTAGTTGGCTTGGAGATTATGACCATGGTCACTTTATGGGATTCTTCGAGTACATCGGTGAAGAATTGCATCACGTTTTCCTTAATGAAAATCCATTCTTGTTGATGTTAACATATGTGGCAATCGGCCTTTCTGCAATTCTTGGACCATCATTTGCAATGGCACTCTATGGAGGGCGACTCGATGATGGAGAGAAGGCAAAACCATGGGTACAGTGGGCGATTAATTTGTCGAGCAAGGTTCGACGCACCTCCCACTTTGATAATTCAGCATGGGCGGAATCAGGTCTTGCAAAGTCATTGCATCAACGCTTGCACTTTGATGCGGTATATGATGCAGCGATGCTCAAGTTAGTTGCTGGATTTGCCAATATTACTGCAATGATAGATCGTGTCGTCATCGATGGTACAATCAAATTGATAGAATCCTCCTCTCAGGCAGCCAGTCAAAAGGTCCGTCTAATCACCACTGGTTCAGCTCGTGATTACATCATGATGGTAGCACTTGGAACTCTTGGAATTGCACTTCTACTATGGGGGGTGGCTTGAATGAGCGCCAATAACACACTCGATATCAGGAACAAGGAGTTCATGCTCGTTGGTTTACTATTAGTTGCTGTAGCAGGATTAGCAGCATTCTTCCCTTCTTTGGGCTCCAATGCTCAAGGCGATGTCGATTGGATAAGTTTGCCACTGATTGGCTTCCCAATCATCGTGAGTGGTATCCTGATGGCATTTGCAAGTCAGGAATCACGTGCAAGAAAAGAGGTACTAGCAGGGCCAATACGGCTTGCAACTCTTTGTTTTAGCCTAATTCCTTTGGCGATTAGTACTGCGCTTTTCTTTGACTGGTTAATTGCTGTAGATTGGGCGCTTGGGTACAATGAGTATGCACTTGAGAGCCGTTATCTTTGGATTGAGAGCATCGGTGTTTCATGGCATGTTGGTATGGATGGCTTATCTTTCCCAATGGTTTGGCTTACCACATTCTTAGTCCCTGTCACAATTATCATGACTTGGGATGAAAAGAAGGGTGCGGTATACCATCCACTTCTGTTGATGATGGGAGGTGCACTGATTGGTGTCTTTGTTTCACTAGATCTATTCATGTTCTATATCTTCTGGGAATTGACATTAATTCCGATGTTCTTCTTAATCTTGAGTTGGGGCGGAAAGGACCGACGATATGCGGCTCAGAAGTTCTTCATCTACACATTCACATCTTCTGTAATCATGCTACTTGGACTAATTACTCTGTACTTCTTACAACCAGCCCAAGATGCTTCATCCAACCCATGGGTTGGCGACTTCACTGGCCGTTCATTCGATATTGTCACTATTCTTGACCAGGCAAACCATGGGAACCTCGGAGATGGAATATTCCTTGGAATGGGAATGCAGAAAGTCCTCTTCGTTTTGTTGATGATTGGTTTCTTGGTAAAGTTACCAGCAGTACCATTCCATACTTGGCTTCCCGATGCGCACGTGCAAGCCCCAACAGGTGGCTCAATGTTATTGGCAGGTGTAATGCTGAAAATGGGCGCATATGGAATGCTTAGGCTACCCGTCGCACTATTCCCAGATGCACTAATGCACTATCAACATTGGATAATGGCGATTGGTCTAATCTCTCTTGTATGGGGAGCATTTGTTTGTCTAGGACAGACCAACCTCAAGAAAATGGTAGCTTATTCCTCAGTATCTCACATGGGAGTAATTCTACTTGGAATAGCAAGTATGCAGCCGATTGGGTATGCTGCTGCTCTCTTCATGATGTTTGCACACGGAATCATCTCACCAATGCTCTTCGCAGTTTGTGGTGCCTTCAAGCATCATTACCATTCGATGGAGATTGGAGCAATGCGTGGAATGGCGAAGTTCTCTCCATTCCTTGCAGTTTACATGATGTTTGCATGGATGGCAAGTCTTGGCTTGCCTCTTCTTGCTGGATTCGTTGCTGAATTGATGGTATTGCTAGCGTACTGGGCAATGTATGGTTGGTGGATTTTACTACCAGGTCTTGCCCTTGCAATCACGGCAACATACTACCTGTGGTCGATGCAACGCACAATCTTCGAAGGTGGAGATGAGGGACAACCTCCTGTTTCTCTACTTGGAGAGAATCCACCTGATCTCACTCTACCCGAAAATATTGGTATGATTATCCTCGCATTCTTCACTGTACTCTTCGGAGTTTTCCCATTCATTGCTTTGGGAATGATGGATGATTGGACTGTGGCATTCTTCGAGGGTGTATTCAACAGAGGGGGTATCTGAAATGGATAGTGTTACTGTTTTCTCTGTAGAATTCTGGAAGGTAATGGCGCCAGAGACCATTCTCCTCCTAGGTTTAGTAGCAGTATTCGTGATTCCGAATCTCGGACATGCAAAGTTCAGGATTCCATTGACAAAGGTTAGGGTACCTTGGTTCCTTGGTGGACGAAGATTTGCTATTACTGGCGACCCATCAATACCGGGATTAATTGGTGCAGCGACTCTCACTGGTGCTTTCCTCATCACTTTGATGACAGAGATGATGGGCGAAGGCGGAACTACCGCAATAATGAGTTCTGGCGGAATCAAACTGTTACAGGTTGATGGCTTCAGTCGAATATTCGAATTGATTTTCTTTGGAGCATTGATGTTGGCGGCAATCGCCAGTATGGACCGTGTTCCGGCAACTATGCCACACTCTAGTAATACACTGGAGGAGATGTATGATAACCGTCGTCAAGCCGATCTCTACATTCTGATGCTGACCACAGCTCTAGGAATGAGCATGGTTGCTCTGGCGCAGAATCTATTTGTTCTCTTTGTTGGATTGGAATTGGCTAGTTTCTCCACCTATATTCTAGTGGCATTCCATAAGGAGTCCAAGGCAGGTGCAGAAGCAGGTGTGAAATATTTCATCGTCGGTTCGGTTGCGAGTGGTGTAGGCTTGTACGGCCTTTCATTGCTTTACCTTGCATTTGGTACTCTCCAACTCGATGGTCTTGCTACTGGCTGGGCAAATAGTGGAGATGCAATTCTGCCGGTAATCGGTTTGGGAATGGTACTGGTTGGATTTGGTTTCAAGGTCAGTGCTGCTCCATTCCACTTTGCTGCTCCAGATGCTTATGCAGGTGCAAATAGCCCGGTTGCAGGAGTTCTAGCAACTGCATCAAAGGCAATGGGAATGGTTGGACTAATCCGTGTCTTAGTATTGGTAGCCTCTCCTGTTGGCGAGACGAGTGCAACTTGGCTTTGCTTGCTTGGAGTACTATCTGCAGTAACAATGACTTGGGGTAATATTGCCGCACTCGGTTCAAAGAACCCGAAGCGAATGCTTGCGTATTCTTCGGTTGCTCATGCTGGATATCTGCTTGCAGCTCTAACTGCGGTTGGAGCATGGCATTGGGGCCATGTCGATATGCCAGAGCATTATGCTACTGCGATTCTAGCAGCGATTTTCTTCCATCTAATGGTACTGGTTGCAATCAAGTTAGGTGCCTTCCTCGTTCTCGGTCTTCTTGAGATGGAAGGCGGCGCAAGTCGCTTGTCCTCTCTTGCTGGACTAGGGCGCAGAGACCCTCTAATCGCTACTTCGATGTTCATCTTCATGATGGCTCTTGCCGGAGTACCCCCTCTTGCAGGATTCCTTTCGAAATTCCTAGTGATTGGAGGAATTGTCAAGATGTCAATTGGAGATCTTGCTGCTAGTGGTGGAATTGAGAGCCTAGAAACCCTCCATTGGGTTTGGTGGCTTGGATTATTGATGTTCCTCAACAGTGCAATTTCGGTATTCTATTACCTCAGAGTTGGGGTAGTAATGTTCCTTGATGCCCCAGAGGAAGGTCGTCGAAAGCCATTACCATATGGTATATCTATTAGAATGACAATTTGGATTTGTGTTGTTGCTACAATACTACTTGGAGTTGCAGGAGACCGCTTCATCGAGATGTGTTATAGTGCCGCAGAGGGCCTCTTTGGACTCTGATTACAGTATTAGCCTTCAAGTAGGGTGGGCCGCTCGGCCGCATTATGGGCCGCAGGCGTGAAGAGAAAGTCGACGAGGAGGAATTAGCTCGTCTGATGGATTCTGCTGGAGAATCTTCCAAGATACGTGTGAAGATGCCCAATACCAAGGTCAATGAGATGTTTGCAATAGCAGAGCAGATCCTTGGTGGACGTCGTGTTACTGTACTCTGTGCAGATGGCGAGACCAGAATGGCGAGAATCCCAGGTAAGATGCGCCGACGCCAGTGGGTGCGAGAGGGCGACCTCATCATCGTATGGCCATGGGATTTTCAAGATTCGAAAGCGGATGTAAAACATCGCTATACCAAAACCCAAGCATTCTACCTCTCTCGTAAGGGAGTTCTTCCTACCGATGTTGATATCTTCGGTATGAATACAACTGCAGATGATTACGATGATGAAGAAGGTCTGTTTTCTACAGGCGATGACTCTGAATCCGAACCTGCAGAAGATACCGCAGAGGAAGCGGTTGAGGAAGCCGGAGACGATGCGGACGACGAAGAAATCAACGACCTATTTGGTTGAACTTGACAACCTTCAATGTCTGGCACCTCCGATGATGACTCGAGGGGGGTTGAATCTTTGGCTAGGCGTCGTGATGACTGGAGTGATGAACTCTCTGATGGCCGTCGCAGAAATAAGCGTCGCAAAGGCCGTGAACTCAACAAGGATGAAGCCTTTCACGCAACAGAGAAGGATGCTTTCGTAGATTCTCTTGACAAGAACCAAGATCAAGTTAGTTGGATGAAGGAATCTCGATACAAACGCATGTTTAAGGAAATCGAGAGTGGTCTTGCAGGCGTATTGGGAGATGGCCCGTTTGAGTGGGTCGATAGGCGTGTTTTCGATTCGGTATTTGACCGTCTAACATTGATGAGTCTTTACAAGTTGATGAAATTAGGAGCCTTTGACACTCTTGATTTCCCTATTGCTAGAGGCAAGGAAGCGCACGTTTTCCATGGTACAAGTGAGACCGGACCTGTTGCAGTAAAAATCTTCCATACCTCAAATGCGGTATTCAAGAATCTGATTCAATACATCGAAGGCGACCCACGGTTTGGTGGTTTGAAACGACGGCATAGGGATCTAGTGGATATCTGGGTTCGGAAGGAGCATCGTAATCTCACAAGATTAGCAAAGTGGGGTTTGGCTGTTCCAAAGCCGATTGGTGTTCATCGTAATGTCTTGGTCATGGAGTATTTGGGCACACCTTCTGCACCTTCACCACGTTTACGAGATGTTGAAGTTCCCGACCCTCATTCTGTATTTGAGGAACTTCTTGAATTTCTTGCAATTACTTGGCAAAAAGCAAAAATGGTACATGGGGATTTTTCTCCATACAATATCATGTGGCATGGTGATAAGCCGATAGTCATCGATGTTGGCCAAGCGGTCATCCACTCTCACCCTAAAGCCCAAGAGTTCCTCGTTCGAGACGTAACTCGTCTTGTTGAGTGGGGAAAAAAGAATGGGTTGGATGTTGAATTGGCTGAAACAATGTACGATGTATTGGAGATGGATATCTCTCACATTGAGATGCTCGAAGAGGAATGAAAACCCGCGACTGTGGGGTTGAAGAAGGGCTGGCCGCCCGCTTCGCTCCATGCGCCAGTCACTGCCGCGAGTTCCGAAGGACCGCATAGCGGTTCTAATCGGCGCCAAGGGCCAGACACGTCGCGATTTGCAAACGGCTGCAGGGTGCAAATCAATACAGATTCATTCAGATACTGGTGATGTCGATGTTGAATGGGGTGAACCGGGAAGTTATGACCCAGTAAAGGCATTCAAACTCCCTGATGTTATCAAGGCAGTTGGGCGCGGAATGGCCCCACGCAGAGCTATTCAATTACTCCAAGATGACTGGTTCTTTGAGATGGTCGATCTAAGAGACCATGTCGGCAAACGCTCAAACCAGCAGCGCCGAATTCGTGCAAGAATTATTGGCTCTGAAGGAAAGATTCGCAAATTGGTTGAGCAGCATACCGATACTGAGATTTCAATTTACAATTCAACGGTTGTTCTTGTAGGCGAGGAGAATGGTTTGATAGTCGCACGTCAAGCAATTGAGATGCTTGCAAGCGGTTCAGAACATGGAACTGTCATTAAATTCCTTGAGAAGGAAAGACGTAGAATCCGTCTTGAATCCCGTTCTATCGATTATATCGAAGAAAAGGTAGATGACACTCCAAGTAGTGAGTTTGTCGACCTTGTACCAGGTCTTGCAGCAGTTGCAGAACGCCGCAACCGCCGTCTCAAGGCCCATCAGGTAGACCCAGAAGATGAAGAAGCCGTATCGAAAGTCATGGATTTGGCCGAGGACGAAGTCGTCGATTGGGAAGAGGAATGATTATTCCTTTCTCTGAAGCCAAGAAATCAGGAATCCAGTTAGGATTATTGCAAGAATACTTGGGGCGAATGAAGGCACAGTTCCCGAGTTGGTTATCGCTGCTCCAGTCACGACTAAGTGGAAGTCGTTATTGCCCTCATCTCTCTCATCAACTACGTTTGAAGGGTCAATTGAGAGCCTCAAATCATATTGCCCAGTATTTGGTACAGTATAATTCCAAAGAATCTCTTCTGTAGAATCTGAAAGAGTTCCACTGGGCATGAGTCTAGTTTCCATTATGACCCAATCTACATCAGCAGAGCGGTCTGCAGGAGCTGCGAGTAGACTTACGGTAAATGACCCACCCCATGCCTGATTCGATTCTAAAGTGCTGGTGATTTGAATTAGACCATTTGCATCACCGGGTCGTACGACTAGACGGTCAAGAGTTGTAGAAGATGAATTCCACATCAAGTCGAGCCCCGGTAAAATTTGGAAAGCGGTTGGTACAGTAGTAATGGTATTTCCTGCAACATCAGTAACCACTGCTCTGAGCATGAGATATTGCCTGGATTTTGTAGCCCAATTTGTCAATCCAATAGAACCGTCTAGGCCCGTTTCAGAGAGGTCTAGCCAAGTACCGGTTTGGTCAGGTGTGTTTCCAACTCCATTTAGGTCGAATCCATATTGTATTTGACATTCGTCAAGGTCGATACCAGAACCATCATCAAGAGCAGTAAAGGAGATATTAGCAGAACCTACTCTACTAGTAGTTAGTTCATCAACAATCCATCCAGCGCCTTCTGGGTCTGTAACATCAACATTGATGTCAACATCGATTGCAGTTCCAATATTGCCAACCATGTCTACTGGACGCATTGAAATGGAGTGTAATCCTTCTGTGAGAGTAAGAGTGGTAGAATCGCCAATCACCGATTCCCAAGTACCGTCTGAGTTGATTTCAACATGAGAAATTCCTGAACCGCTTCCATCATCTGCAGCAGCGGTTAAGCCACTAATCAAAACAGATGTAGAATCACTCCAAGAACCTCCATCTCCAATTGTTGGTGTCGAAAGAGTAGGAGCGCTGCGATCAATACCGATGAACATGGTTTTTGTTGCAAAGAGGCCAGAATCATCCCAGACGGTTAACCTTGGATTCCATGTTCCTTCTGAGAAGGAACCTGACGACCAATCCCATCCATTTGCAATTGTACCTGGTCCATCGTCTGAAGGAGTTCCGGGGCCGGGGACATTCGCTAAACTAGCATATATCAGATCATCATCATTGGCAGTCCAAGTGAAGTATAATGTGCCATCTGATTCGACATTGTACCATGCTCTATCTGTAGAACTAGTACCTGAGCCAGTGCCACTATTTGTTAACTCGAATGAAGTAATAACGGGAACTTGGTTTGCAATATTGAAATTACCACTTGTGAACCAAATGCTAGAGTCGGAAATACTGGAATCCCACGCACGGGCTCTCAGTATCCAAGTTCCATTTGTATATGCAGTCGAATCAAAATGTGTTAGCCAAGGAGTCCCAGTTATATTGGTGACAGTAGACCAGTTTTCGCCATCCGATGAAATTTCAATTTCAATACTCGATGTGGTTCCGTTACCAGTTATTGCGAAAGAAATAGTGTGAATCCCAGTGACATCCTCTCCTTCACCTGGGCCATTACTGAAGGATAAATTGAGTTCACTTGTACCAACCCTAGAGACATCATGGTCCCTCAGGCTCTCCGGTGATACACAACACGTAGTCATGATGACTACGACCAGAAGTGCAATGACAGACCGCCTCATCATTTCTATGACAAAGAGTGTCACCCTTCAATGCTCCCATTCCAACCACCCCTACGGGGTGTGTTGGTATCTATTGTATCCATATCCGATAGCGGCATTATATTCGATTGGTTCAAGTGCTCTGCGTGCCCTCTTCAAAATATGGCGAAGCCTAGTGTGACTTCCATCGTCCTCGGCCTCCTCTTGCTCAGTGTATTTCCCTTAGGGGTATTAGCAGAGGACAGTGGTGGAGTTCAAGCAAGTTCTTCGACAGTCAGCCTACAACCTCAAAACCCAACCGAAGGGTCCTCCACGACAGTAATTCTCACTTTATACAACTCAAATGATTTCACTGCATACGATGTTTTGTACAAATTCTACAAGGATGGTATTTCAGGAGATAAATTAGCTGAAGCAAATACAATCGACATCCCTGCTGAATCGAGCATTGATGTCCAGTTTACTTGGTCAGGTTTGACCGAAGGTGAGCACAAAGTTTGGATTGCATTTGACCATGATGGAGCCGGTGAACAAGCATTTTACAAGTCGTTTACAGTTCTAGGATTGGCAGATATTGAAGTTAACACGATTGAAACATCTCCTTCAGAAATGAATTCTGGTGACCAAGTGCAGGTCTCTGTATTAGTCGAAAACCGTGGTTCAGTAAATGCTCCTGCAAGTAAACTCCAGATTGATTTAGGCGACCAGTCAATTACATTGGATGTAGAAACTCTTGATGCTGGCTCCACAAGTTGGGTCAATCAATCGATGACGGCTCCCGAGTCTGGAACTCATGAGATTACAGTTACAGTTGACTTGGAAGATAGTGTAATAGAATCTGACGAGACAAATGTATTCACAAGTTCCCTAACAGTAGATGAGAGAATGGACATTTCTCATATTGGTGAGGGCTTGATTGTAGAAGTGGACGATGAAGCATTGATGGGGCCTTGGATTATCTCAGGTATCCTTTCACGAACAAATGGTAATGGAACAACAATTGTTCCAATGAAACTCGAAATCGTGGATGAGACTGGACAGAATGTGATTATTCCAACCTTCGATGTGACAATTTCTGGCGGAGAGAATGCCCAAAAAGCATGGTCTTACCAGTTGAATTATTCCTTAGTGTCCAATATTGCAGCAGGAATATATCCAGTTACAGCAATTATCGACCCCTACCATACTGCATCATTTGTTCAAGAGAGTAGAGAAAACGATGAGATTAGTGGCAGTTTTTCCAAACTACCGATTCCTGATGTATCGCTGGATCCAATAGCCATGCCGTCTGTGCCTCAAGTATCTAGTGGGGAGCCGATAGAATGGATAATCTCTGTAACAAATAATGGACAGATTCCTGTTTCTGGACGTGTTGTATATGATTGGGAAGGCCAGGTTGGAGTACAATCTCAAGTGATAATTATTCAACCTGAGAGCACATATATCTGGGAAGAAATGCTATTGACAACTTCTGGAAATCATCAAGCCACATTATCTGCACATTGGATTCCTCAAATTGGTTCATGGGACAATGACCCAGTAAATTCGGTTGCATCGGGAACCGTTGAGGTTGAGGCACAATTGAGATTGGAGTGGCAACAAAATTCAGTTAGTGTTACCGATAATTCAGGCGCTGCTGCTGAATTCCCCTTAACGCATGGTGAGGAGTACACTATCACAATCAATCTTTCATCGGTTGAGACCGGTACGGTGAATATGAGTTGTGAAGACGGTAGCGGTGGAGTTTGGGAAGATATTGAGGTAGAAGTAGTAAATCGTTCAGAAATTGTTCAAATCTCATGCACGTTCATTGCTAGTCATCCTAAAACGAATTTACTAATTATTTCAGAAGATGATATTGTTACATCAACCTTCACCAGAAATTGGGATACTGCATCACTACCAGGACAGGGTGTTGATTCACAGGCAGATGGTACCATGGGTACTCTTGCAATCATTGGAATAATCCTAGCCATACTTGTTGGGGCGCTGGTTGCAGCCATATATCTCACTAGGGACCCCGATGAAGAGGTCGAAAGAGATATTTTCGATTATTGTCCTGCTTGTGATGGTGAACTTGAAGGCGGAGAGGATAGATGCCCTTCGTGTTCATTCAATCTCAAAAAGGCTCGACAACAATTCCACGATTGTGAAACATGTACTGAGTCTATACCTGACCTTCTCTCAAATTGCCCATACTGTGGTACACCACAAGACGTTTCGAATTATTTCCAGCGCAGAGAGAGGAAGACCATCGAGCCCAAAGAAGAGATTTCATTACCCGACGAAGAAGAAATCGACCCTACGACAATTCATGCCTCGGGTTACGAGGATTTCGATGAAGCGGTCAAGGAATTCGGATATGATGCTGATGACCTAGAAGGCCATTGGGATGAAAGCATTGCAAAGGCAGAGGCAGAAGTCGAAGCAGCTTACGATAGGCGTGTTGCAGCAGAGATTGATGCTGATATGGATGATGAGGAAGCAATGGCAATTGTTGAGCCTACACTCAAGTCCATCGATGAGACCTTTGAAGGTCATGATATCGATGCAATACTTGCTGCTAAGGGTGAAATAAAACCTCACCTCGACAAGGGAGAAGAATTGACTGCGAGTGATGCTTCAATCCGTGGTAGACTGTACGAGATCACTGGCGAGGAAGGCGTAATGCCTGGAGATGAGGTCAATATCGGAATGGGTATTCAGGACCGCTCTCTTCCAGGAAACGAATTACCCGAGGAAGCAATGGACTTTTCATTCGATGATACTGATGATGAAATCAATCCAGTTCAAGCTCAGAAGAGGAAAGCACCAAGACGCAGAAAGGCTAAGGTCGAAACTGCAGAATGTGGTGCATGTGGTGCAGATATTGCTACAGATGCAAAAGGATGCTCTACATGTGGTGCGAAGTTTGAGTGATGTCCGTCAGTACTCACAGGGTTCGTCATCGCCTTTACGGCTCGGCTGACCCTCTTGACTTCATTCGGACAACTACACGAGGGGCGTCATCCGCTTGAATCCTGTCATTCCTAGAAGGGTGTTTTGATACGGTGGTCCCGAGTGGGGAGATTGGATGCGAACCCGGAGAGTCTTGCCTGCTTTCTTCATGCTCACCATCATTTTGATGTCGAGTGCAGGATGTATTGGTTTGGTTCCAGCCCGCGAATTTGTTGAAGGTATGATGATGGAACCAGAGGAAGGAACGCTACAGGAAAAAATCGCTCTTTCCCATAATTTTGTTTCACCACTGACTATCTCTCCATATGAAGCAGATCAGCAATTCGAGGTCGATGAGCACGTCACTAGAATTGGAGCCTATCTTTCAGCGTCAATTCCATTTGGAGAAAATATCCCAGTTCCCGATGGGGTTAGATATGTCGAAGCCTCATTAATCAGTGCAGATGGAGAGACCGTGTGGTCAGAACGATTAACGGATTCAGATAGTACACTAGAGAAAGATTTGTTCCAACCATTGGCAATGGGAACTTGGACTCTGACCGTTGAGGCAAGAGGGTATGGAGTCGAAGGGCAAATGGAAGATTCATTCCATGTTCTAATCACAATTGAGCGTGATTGCATCAAATATCCAACTGCGCCAGAAGATTGCGTTATGGAATAGTTAAACCAGACTTGAATCACAAGCATAGCGACGTGAACAACTAGCACACTTCCCCTTTCGAGTATGATTTCTCTCTGCGCCACCTTGAACCATTAGGCGCTGAATTTCTTTGGTTGACGCCATTAACCTTGAACTTGATTTTTCATTCCATTGAATCGTGTGAATACTTTCAGGGCCGTAACGCAGTACGCCATATGGTGGAGCCCGTCCAGTAGTAGATGCGACAAGGAAAATGTATGCTAATAATTGCATTTGGTGTGACTTGTGAGGCTTGTTAGGAATTTTCCCGGTCTTTTGCTCGACCGGAATAAATTCTCCATCAACAATGACGATTTGGTCAGGTCTCCCTCTCAGACCAGTTTCTTTGTCAATTAGTAAACCAGCAGTGGATTCGTCATCTGAGTAAGCGACATCAACATTTTCTTCTATCCCAGCTTCCAGACGGGCGATTTCGAGAGCATTGTCTGCTAGCAGTGCTTTCTGTAATTGCCATGAAGCGATAAGTGTCCAAATCGTTGCCATGATAATGAGAATGAATGCGGCATTTTCCTTATTTTCAGCCCATGTTAACCCTATGGCGTGAACACCCAATATGATAGATCCCAATAGTAGTCCTGCCTCGACTCTCCCACCTTGCGACCAACCGCCAATGAACCCGATAGGTTGGAGGGTTGGTTCGATTATGATATCGTTCAAATTCTCGATTTTTGCTTTGTATTCATCTTCCTCTGTTGGAAAGTTAATCCATTGTCGCCAAGGAAAGTAAATTGCGAGCAAACCTACTCCTAACCAAGATACCGCAAGCATTGCAAGGAACTTTGCCATGTCTATTGGTGGCCTTATCTCATCATCTAGTGTCGAGAAAACAATACTATCTGCAATGATGACTAGAACGATTGCAAACCACCAGGACCAGATGACAAGTGCACGGCGTAAATCGAATTGTTTGGCTTTGAAATCTTCCACACGCTTATGAATTTCTGCGTGAGCAACCCTTCCTGCCTGAACGGCTTCTCCACGACCCGGCTTTCCTTTTCGGGCTAATTGCCATGACAATGGACAATAGGCATGGCGCTCCAAGTCACTAGCCGAAACATGCAATGCCTCACCTTTTGAATTACGCCAAAATCCATCGTCAGATTCCTCTGCATGATGGAGAGGTGACTCATTATCGGTAGTCATGGGCTCGCCTAGGATTCAGTCGTGTAGACACTGTGAATTCAAGGTTGCCCCGACATCATTTTGCTATTTTTCGTAATACTGCGGGCGATATAGATGCTCAAGCGCATACGAAGCGGTTATTTAGGGGGGGCATGTGGCCCGAACGCTGAGGTCTTTCTATGACAGAACTACTCGTCGATAACGAGCTCTATGAGACGCATGCCGTTCACATCGGTACCCAGCAGAAGAGTGCCGATATGGCTACCTTCATTCAGGAAGTCCGTGCGGATGGTCTCTACTTAATCGACATCAACATCACCGATTCTCGAATTCGTACTATTGCAAATTTCCTCAACCGCTACGAGTCTGCAAACATCATGGTTGTTTCCGCTCGCCAATATGGACAGCGACCTGCTCGTCTATTTGCAGAGGCAATCGGCGCTCGTGCAGCAGTCGGCCGCTTCATTCCAGGTTCATTGACCAACCCCGCTCTTCGTTCCTATGTCGAGCCTGACATCCTTTTCGTTACCGACCCAGCAGCTGACCAGCAAGCACTTCGTGAAGCGGTTAACACAGGACTCCCAATCGTAGGAATCTGTGATGCAAACAACAATCTCCGTAACGTTGACCTCGCACTACCTGCGAACAACAAGGGTCGCCGCTCTCTTGCACTACTCTACTGGATTCTCGCACGCGAAGTTCTCAAGGTACGTGGAGAAACCACCGATGAAGCTTGGGCTGAAACTCAGGACGTCGACGAGTGGGAATCTACTTTCTGAGACACTAATCGTTTCTCAAGCGGCGTTTGCCGCGTAGTCTTCAAAGGCTGTCGACTAGGCGTTAGGTTTGATGTTTGATCTCCGTTTGGTTGAAATTCCTTTGCCGGGAACCGAAAGAGATGTTGACAATCTTATTTCTTGGATGATCGACACGATGTGTTTGCTACGGCGAAGGGGCGAAGCAACAGCAGATGGTGACATCTTTTCACCAATTCATAGAATCCTAAAGGAACACCTTCTTGCCAATCCTTCGAAAGGCCATGAAACTAGAGACCTTGCAGATGATTTGGCATTGACACCTGCTGCGATTCATCACCACTTCACTAGACTCGTATCGGCAGGACTAGTGTCTTCAACCAGTGGGAATGGATGGCGTCGCTATCATCTATCAGGTGGCACTCTTGCTAATGCAATCAATTCTATGGCAACAATGGCTGTATTGGTACATCAGCATAGGTTGGCGAATATTTCTGCGGATTGGCAAAGAGGAGATGATGTACGAATGGACATTGAGTTACCTGCCGATGATGCTGGAATGGCATCGATTAGAGTACGTGAATGGACTCCTGCTGGTGAAGGAGAAAGTGATTTCAGCAGATGTATGGCAGACATTGGCCTACTTGGTGAGAGGCCAGGAAAGGAGATACTTGCAGATTCGATTAGTGAGCGCCTTTATCGCATACTATTAGCCACACCTCATCCATTATCCATCGATGAAGCTGCTGCTACCATAGGTGCACCTAAGCCTCGCGTGGGTAGAATTCTCGAACGTTTTCGTCAAACTGGTCTCGTAGAGAGAGTCCCTCGAACAGATAGGCTATCCACTGCTCTTTGGACTGCGATGAATACTCAATATGGACGGCGTGGAGAAGATTGGATGTTAAAGAAAGGAGGCTTTGAGAGGCTTAGTGCTCCTAATTCGATATTCAAACGCTTGAAGAAGGGTAACTTGACACCTGAAATCGTCGCTAAGGAATTGAAGAAAATGGATGCTAGAGAGCAGATGCTATTACTCAACTTACTCGGAGGCCGCCTTCCTCTAGGGCACCGCCTAGTAGGAGAGAGTGTCACAATGCATTGCAAGCGAGGTTCTGAACCACTTGACAGAATTCTACGTCGAATACGTCGCGTCGCCCAGATGCTTGAAGAAGCGATGTCCTGAGCAGTGATACGATGACTTCGATAATCGAGTCAGCACCCGGTGAATGGGATGGAAATCAACGTTCACTCCATCTAGCACCGATGGCAGGTGTTAGCGAATTGCCATTTCGATTACTTGCAAGAGAGTGTGGAGCTGATTTGACTATCACAGAATTCACATCTTCTGCAGCACTTACTCGCGACGTAGCCAAATCGTGGACACGTCTTGAAAATCATCCCGATGAGCGACCCTTTATTCCCCAAATTTTCGGCGGAGATCCAGAGGAGATGGCATTAGCAGCAAGTATGCTTGATGAGAAAGCCGATATCATCGACCTCAATTTCGGATGTCCCGCACCAAAGGTTACCAAAATCTGTGCTGGTGCAGCATTGATGGGGCAACCAGAGGATTTGATTTCAATGTCTGAACGTATCATTGAGGAGGTATCTGCACCAGTAACTGCAAAGATGCGCATGGGGACAGGTCGAAGGGATAACAATGCAGTCCCCATTTCCATTGGTCTAGAGGAAGTTGGAGTACAGAGACTTTGCATTCATGGTAGAACATTGAAACAACGCTACAGTGGAGAGGCAGATTGGACTTACATCAAAGATGTCGTAGATTCAGTAGATGTTCCAGTTGTTGCAAATGGCGATGTCGTAGATACTGAATCTGCAGCATTATGTCTTGAGACAACAGGAGCTGCAGGATTGATGATTGGCAGGGGTGCAATTGGTCGTCCAAGTGTATTTGGAGAAATCAAGGTAGGACTTGGTTGGATGGAAGAATCTGAGTTGCCTTGGGTAAATGATGAGTGGTATGAATTGGAAGATATTGCGAGAACATTTGCTACAAGACGATGGTGCTGGAATAGGTATCTCGAGTTGGCACGGGCAACTACTGGGCTGCGACCAAAATGGATGAAACGACATGCAGTAGCATTCACCAAAGGCTTACCAGGAGCCAAAGCCGCACGTTCAAGTATGCATGAAGTATCTAATTCTGAGGAATTAGGAGATGCGATAATGGCTATGTTATCGCAGTGATTAGCGTCGGTCATCAGACCAGTCATAATCAATGGTTCTGGAACTATTCCACACACTCTCATCAATTAGGTGAGGTGCAAATTCAATCTTATCTTCACGAAGGATACCTCTTCGGCGTAGAACTTTGAGTGCGGAGTGAACAGTTGCGCGTGTACGTCCGATTCTTCGTGCGAGAGCGGCTTGAGAGCGAGGTACTCCATTCACTTTGATATCTTCAATAATTAGGCGTTGAACCAATGAGAGACCAATAGGCATCCTAACAGCGGCTTCTTCTTCGTTAACATTCATCCCTTTCAAAACTTCAACTTGGCTAGGAGCGCCAGCGAAGTAGCATGTTCGTCCATTGATGGAATAGATGGTAATGGAGCGTCGTGATTGTAATACATCGAGATGATGTCTTAGAGTACCGTTAGCAGTACTGAGTGCGCTTTGGAGTTCACGATAGCACAAACCCGGCTTCGCATCTAGTGTATTCAGAATACGGCGGCGAATAGGGTGTTCAAATTCTCTTATCGAGGTGTCTATCACTCCTCTTGAGAATCCGATTCCACCGAAGACACTACCTGCCAGTCCTGCGAATCCGCCGGTTGCACCAGCAATTCCAGCAGCGAGCCAAGGCCGCTGGTTGATCCACTGACTAATCAGTGCCATGTATTGAGTGCTAACTCGGTCTCTTGTAATGCATTCGGTCTCCCGTGTGCTTACTTTGGTGGAATAATTGAGCCGAGATGAATCTTGAGATGTGCTACTAATGGAGAAAGAAGACGGCCACAGGTGATGCCATGGTCTGAGAGGATGTATGCTACCCTAACCGGTGGTCCATCATCCACCTGGCGGATAACTAATCCCTCTTCGGTAAGGAAACGCAACTTGTCTGAAAGAGTACGACTCGAAATGCCCGCTAGTAGAGTTTTGAGTTGGTTGAATCTACGTGGGCCAGCAATGTAGAGGGTGGCGAGAATCTCGATAGTCCATCGGCTACCAAAAACATGCAGAGCTTCTACAGCGGCTTCAACCTCCCAATCGGTATTCCAAGGACCATGATTGGAGTGCTCAGATAGAATATCACGAATCTTGCGTCCATTGGAAATTGTATTGTTGATGCTCGATTCAACTTCGTCTAGAACGTCGGTTGATAGTACCAATGCTGGCTCAGGCATGATTGGCCCAAGTGGTGTTAGAGATAAAACATAGTGTAATGCTCACACCGTTATTCATTGCGGTATGTTGGCTTTCGGCCTTCGATTAGAGCAGAAAGCCCCTCGAGTGAATCAGCAGTAGAAAAGATAGAATCCAAACCATCCAATTCCATTGCAAGCCCCGTTTGGAGGTCGGTATTTCCTGCAGCATCGATCAAGATGTTAGCCATCTTGAGTGCGATTGGAGCAGTACGAGATAGCGCCTTGAGTTGGCGAGTAACCGTACGGTCTTCAGCGTCGAAACCTTCAGGGCACATACCCGAAAGTAGTGAATCCATATTTTCATCACAGTAGAATGACGTTGCGAAAGTAGCGACCTTTGAATCAGGAGAAGTTGGTATTCCTGGATATTTGTTTTCGGGTTTACCACTTGTTGCAATTGCTAAAATGGTAGAATCGACTTCTGAAATATCCACAAGATGGCTGACAAGTCCAAGATCTGCTGCGGTTTGCGCATCCATGAAATTTCCAGCAAGAACAGCCCAGCGTGCTGCCGGAATACCACAGATCCGTGCTGGGCGCTGTGTTCCTCCAAGACCGGGGAAAATTCCTATGCTTGTCTCAGGGAATCGGAATTGCGTCTTGCGTGTGCCAATCCGGAAATCGCATGCTAAAGCGAGTTCTAGGCCGCCACCTAGTGCCAAACCAGTTGTTAGGGCAATAGTAGTCTTACTAGACGATTCCAATTTGTCTAGAACCACATGACCATTTGCAGTGAAATCATAGATGTCAGTAAGTGAGTCTGCACGTATTTTGTCAACAAAGAACTTGACATCTGCACCCGCCACGAATGCTTTGCCAGCACCATCCAATACGATTGTGTGAACAGCTGCATCTGCATTTGCATTATCAAGAACTGCTCCGAGTTGGTTGACTACGGTTTCATTGAGAGCATTCATTGCTTCTGGTCGGTTGATTGTCACAGTTGCAATACCATCATCGACACTAAGGTCGACATAGTTGAATTCGAAGGGAGAATCTCTATTCCATACTTCAGGAATTTGGAAATTTGCTAATTCACAGTAATCCTCTGCATATGCTCTTGCATTATCGATACCGATTCGGTTTGCAAGTTCAAATGGACCTCGAGCCCATCGTAGTCCAACCTTTGCTCCACGGTCTACATCCTCCATAGAACAGATTTTTTCATCGACAATTTGTCCGGCTACTGCAAAAATCTGGCCAAGTAATCTTGTCTTTATCACCGAAGCTACTTCATCAGAGCAATCGACATCATCACCAATCTCCCACATATCTCCGGCTTCAACCATCTCCCGCAAATTTTCTGCGCCGAAATAACGAGGTGTATCGAGTTGCTCTGCAAGATAATCTGTTGAATGCAGTGCGATTGGCGGCCCGGTGAGATTCATCAATGCAAACGGCCCCATTCCGATTCTGAAAGCCTTCATTGCAACCGCATCGATTGCTGCAGCACTAGCCACGCCTTCTTGCAATAAGAGGCAGGCTTCGTTTAACCAAGGTACGAAGAAACGGTTTACTACGAAACCAGGACGGTCCTTGCATAGAATCACGACCTTACCGAGGCCACGGCAATATTGGACTGTTCTATCTATGGTTTCTTGCGATGAATCATTGCCGGGAATTACTTCAACAAGGCGATTTTTTGCTGGGTGGTAGAAGAAGTGGAGTCCTACGAATCTATCAGGTCTACCACTTGCAGCAGCGAGGTCATTTACAGATAGTGAAGAAGTGTTTGAGGCTAGAATAGTGTTCTCTCCACATACTTCGTTGAGAGTGTTGAATACCGCGGTTTTTATGTCAAAATCTTCGAAAACCGCTTCAATGACTAAATCGGTATCAGCAGCCGTATTTTCAGTTCCAATTACGCCAGTAATACGACCATTGATCTCTTCTACCTGTTCTGGAGAGAAGATTCTCCTCTCGACGGCTTCAGCAAGGAAATCTGCGATTATTCCTTGGCCACGCTCAACCCATTGAGCCTCTCGGTCTACCATCTGGACATCGAATTCTTCCTGTGCGGTCTTTTGCGCAATTCCGGAACCCATGTTTCCTGCGCCGATGATGGCCACGCTCTGAACAGGCTGCATGTTCGGGCCACCGGTATTACCTCCATGAAGGCAACGGCTGTAATTGTGAAAAATTATCTTAGCAATTCAATACGAGTTGCCTGTGAAATGAAATAGGTCCGTTGAGATGTACTTGCATGCGGGGCGTATTCTGGGTATGCTCCATCCTCCTTCTTTCGCTTATGCCCGGAGAATTAGTCGAAAGCGATGGGCTTGAGGAAATTGCGTGGCCTGAAGGCTCAAATGCATACGATAACATGGTCACTATGACCCAATTTGGGTATAGAAAAATCGATACTTCTGCCAATGAGAATAATAGGAATTGGATAGCTTCAGAATTGCAAGCGATGGGATATGAAGTCGAACGCCAACCATTTACTACCAGTGAATGTTCAAATTGTGAAAATATTGTTGTGACAATTCCAGGACACATTTCCGATGAATGGATAGTTGTTGGAGCCCACCATGATGCGATTTGCTATTCTCCACCACCCCTAAACGGCGTTACTTACGCCGGTTGTTCTTCATCGGGAGCATATGATGACGGAACAGGTTCGGGGTCTCTGCTCGAGTTGGCACGGGTTTTTGCTCAGTGGAATACCACTCCTGAGCACACTTGGAAATTAGCATGGTGGGATTACGAGGAATGGCAAGGCAGCGGCTCTTCCGAAGGAGGAGGCATGGGTAGCCTCCATTTTGTCCAAGAGCAGATTCCATCTGATGTGGAAGTAACATACCTCAATCTCGATATGTTTGCATTGAATTGGCCAGTTCCAACCCCCGCAGCCTCGCAAGCAAGCGGATGCGATGAGGATTATTGGACACTTTACATGTTCACTTCTCCTGAAGAAGACTGGTCTTATTACGAGGAAAGAGGGCTTGAGGTTACAGATGATATGCGAACAAATGCATCTTCACTTCAAAATATTTTAAGAGAAGCAAATACGGAATTAGAACATCCTACAGAATGGGTTAGGGTAATTGATGATACCAAGGGGAATTCCGATCATTACAATTTCATCATGGCAGGGCATGCTGCAACATGGCTTAGGGGGCAACATCAGTACATTATGGAGGAAGGTGACTCCTGTGAACAAACTCCAAAACACGCCCAATCAGATTCGGTAACTACCCTCAATACTCTTGCTGGAGGTAGAGGTGGAGTTGAATCTGGGCTTCAAACCGGCCTCGATGTCATTGCCACATTGGCAATGTGGGATAGAAATACTTCTTCACTTGATGAAGACCCTATAATCGAAGGTAATTCAGACGAAGGAATACTATCGGGCACCCTTGTTATCTCAGGTAGCCTCATCGTCGCGATAATCCTGCTATTCATGCTATTGCAGCGCATCAAGGTTGAGGATTATAATGAATCATAAGCGGCTTTTAGTCGCTCAGTCCATTTTTCAATGCTGAATTCTTCAGCTTGTGCTTTGACTGCATCGGATTCATCTTCAAGTTCTTCAATTGCCGCTCTCCACATTTCAACATCATCGTATGGTAGAATATGTTGTTCGAGAGGGATTTCATTATGTGCAGGGGCATCTGCAACTAGGGCGATAGTTCCTGCAGCATATGCTTCAAGAGGAGGTAGGCCAAAACCTTCGGCAATCGAAGGGAATAGGAGAGCATCAGCGTGTTGCAGAGCAGCAATTTTCTCATCAGAACCGACTTGCCCGACCCAATTCAGTTTGCAATTGACTTCGCTTGCCAAAGCCTCAATTCTTTTTCGTGCTTCGGGCGATGATTCCGCTCCTAATTTGTGAAGAGTGACATCCATGCCAGCACATACTTCAACTGCAAATTCTACTCGCTTACGAGGTTCTTCAGACCCAATTATCAGAAGGTTAACCCCTTTATCAAACCACTCAGGTTGCTGCATTTTCTTCTGGTAATTATTGAGGTCAATAGCATGGGGAACCCATGCGGTAGGAATTCCGGGGAATCGCATTTCACACTCCTCTTGAGTGTACTTAGAGATGCAGATTAGAAGACTAGCCCTACGAATTCCATCTTTCATTTTTCGAATGTCTTTCTTTCTGAATATTCCAGGACTCTGTTCACCAACTGTGACACCGTGACGGTTACTTGGATAGAGATGGAATAGGTCATGAACCGTGATTATCGATTTTCCACTTCTTGGGGTTAATCCAGCCTGTTCTTGGTCGGTAATGTGGACAATATCGTGCGACTTAGACAAATTTTCAACGACATTGGGATGAGAATACCATCGACGCCAAACACGGCGCAGTAAGCCCGCTTGCGAATCATATTCCGCTATTTTTCCGAGGGTATATCCTTCAACTCTGGAATCTCTCAATCTTTCAATCAAAGCATCATGTGTACTCCCAAGTCCACTAAAGGGGGACATTTTTCCCCCCCTTGCCACAAGGATTTTCTTTGCCAAATAGATCAACTCACTGAACAATTTTGAGATGCTTTACCGACTCAGCAATACCGAGGTCTTCTGGGAAGAACATAGTAGCTTCTGGAATTGGAATTGGGATAACTTCTCTTCCAACAAGTGCGACACGGCTTGGAGGGGAATCATCGAGAAGCCTTCTATCGACAAGTGGCGCTAATGCGTTTGAAAAATCGAGAATATCCTGATGGAATGGCATATTTTCAGAGGTCAGGTTTTCACGTGAATTACCTACGTGAACATATCCTTTACATTCGATGAAATCAGGGTCTGCCCTATTATCGAGTGCAGCATATTGAGGAATGTGTTCTTCGTTCATATTTCGTCCCTTAATCAACGTATGGCGACATACAATACGAGTATCTAGGCTCGGGAGTAAATCGATTGTTTGCTCGAATTTATCCCAAGCTGCAGCATTCCATTTTGGTTTACAAATTTCATCAAAGACCTGCTTATTTGGTGCATCGACTGAAACATAGAGTTGAGTTGGTAAAGTATCGAGTTTTTCAATCACTTTCGGTAAGGTACCATTGGTAACCAGCATGGTAGTCATGCCGTGCGCATGGCATAATTCCATGTATTCTGAAAGATGATTGTACAGAGTAGGTTCACCGTTGAGAGAAATAGCAACATGTTTGGGATTCTGTGCATCGAGGAATTTTTCACGTGGAACTTTCGGATTGCCACCAAATCCAGAAAGCAGTCGACGTTGTGCTTTTACCGAATCATAGAGCATATCCTTCGGGTCTTGGTCTGATAGCTCCAATGTGTCCATGTGAGGCTCTCTCCAGCAATATGTACAGGCGAGGTTACATTGGTCGACTACCGGCGACATTTGCATGCAATTATGACTAGCGATACCGTAGAATCTTCCCTTGTAGCATTGGCGATCCCTCAGAAGAGATTCCTTTGTCCAATGGCATATTTTGACCCCACCGTGCTCACCAACGATATGGTAGCGCTGCTTCTGCAGTTTGGCCTGAAGAACGGGGTCCATGCAGACTTGCGACCTGTGATGCTGACTTCAACCCCACGCTTCAAGACCAATACGGGTGTACGGCCCCCATGGAGGCCAAAATAGAGTCATGGCATCCACATCTATTGGGATTCATCCTCCCCATTCTAACGATAGGAGGCCTGTACAAGGGAGAGTGGTGGTGTGCTACTGGATTTGTATTTGCAGTCGGCATAGGACCCATCCTTGACATCCTTTCTCCAAAAGGTGCACCTGCACGCAAAGAAGGGTATTCACCTACGCCTTGGAATGCTCTTCTCGTTGGCCACAGCATATTCGCTATCCTAGCAATTTCTACCTTGTTTTGGCGGGCTCAAATCGATGGTCTAACCCTCCAGCTGTTGATGGGCACATATTCAGTTGGCGTTGTCACCGGAGTAAGTGGTATTGTAAATGCCCACGAACAAGGTCACCGAAGAAAAGGCTCATTCCTGTGGCGGATGGCTCGATTGAATCTCCTTTTGGTTCTGTATCTTCATTTCACTACCGAGCACAACCATGGGCATCATCGCAATTATGCAACCGAATTAGACCCAGCATCATCCCCCAAAGGAAGAGGATTGTGGACTCAGATTATCATGACACTTCCATTGCAATTTATTTCTGCATACAAGGTTCATTCATCAAAGGGAAAGGGCATTATCAATAATCCGATAATTCATGGATTAATCACACAAATAGCACTTGTCGGTGGACTGTGGTGGTATAATCCTGTGATAGGCCAGGTCTTCCTTATCCAAGCCGTATTCGCCATCATTCTTCTGGAATATGTGAATTACATGCAACATTATGGCTTACGCCGAGAAGTAGGGGAGCGCCATACTATGATGCATTCTTGGGAGAGTCGTAGTTTGTGGTCGCGTTGGACTTTACTCGAATTACCGTTGCACCCTTCTCACCATTTGAAAGCGAGTACATCGTATCAGGACTTGGAAGTTCACGAAGGTTCACCTCAACTTCCTAGTGGGTATTATGCATGCCTGTGGCTTGCGGTAATTCCTCCACTTTGGAAAGCGGTCATGGACCCGAGAATACCCGAGTGATCATCTCTGATGTGTCAGTGGCAAGAAGGCATTAGCCGCCTTTTCACAAGCATTTGCAACATCGTCAAGGCGTTGTAAAACTCGGTACATGTGCATGGCTGCAAGAGCACTATCATCGCCTTGGCTGAATACAATTGCAGCAGCCTTTCTTTCGACGACATCAGCTTCATGCTCGAGATAATTGACTTCTTTGATTAAATCCATGAGAACTATCATCTCTTTGCGAGCGAAACCGGAATGGCTCAATATCATGATTTGTTCTACAGTCTCTTCGTATTTGGCAACGGTCTTTGCGACTGCTTCACCCATAGCAGAGAGTTGTTTTCGTGCTTCAGAGTTATCGAATAGGGTTCGGAAAGAGAGTTGCTCTGCAACATTCTGGGCATAGTCAGCAATTCTATCCTGACGAGCAATCATTTGCATGAAGTTATCACGGCCAATCGTAATCCTGACACCAGTGCCGATTTCTTCACGCAAATCGTTTTTGATATTATCAGCCTCGAGTTCAGCGGCAATAGTCGCAGTTATGAAATCACTAGCATCTTTTCCAGATGCAGCAGCCTTGACAGCATCGAGCATGCAGTCAACAGTTCTCTCGACAGCCTTAGCATGTAGATGGAACATCTCGAATGGCTTTGGCTTGGTAACCTCTGCAATAGTATCGTCAACCGGTGCATCGGTTACGACATCTGCTTCTTCACCGAGATCTTCATCAGCAGATTTTCGGGTTAATATGAATGCAGTTGCACCCATTGCAAGGAGTGTGACTATTGCAACATTGGTAGTACTTCCAGCGAATAGAATGTAGAACATTACCGCTCCTAAACCTGCGAAAGGAAGGCTTGCGACCCAACTTGCAGCAATTTTAGCGAATACTCGGAAATCAACTGAAGATGCACCACCTGCAAGACCGACACCTACTACTGCACCGACTAAGGTATGCGTAGTTGAGATTGGTACTGCTAGGAAAGGCATAGAGAAAATCAGCACTGTTGTCGCTGCACCAAATTCCGCGGCGAATCCACGTGATGGAGTGATATGGGTAATTTTCTTTCCAATAGTATCCATCACCTTGTACCCCCAGGTCGCAACACCAACCGTAATTCCCGCTCCTCCTAAGAGTAGTAATCCGAATGGTACGCCGACTTGATCAGGTGATAGTATGCCATTATTTGCAACATCCCAAATTGCAGCCATTGGCCCGATAGCATTAGCGACATCATTCGCCCCGTGAGCGAATGCAACATAACAAGCGGTGATGATTTGAAGCCAAACGAATACACGTTCAACGCCAGCATATCCCTCTTCCTTGAACTCGTATCGTTTTAGAACATACCAGAGAATTGAACTTGCAAAGCAACCAATTGCCAAAGCGACCAATAGGCTGTTGAGAGGTATCCAAGCACCATCTGCAAATGGATTGAAAGTGACTCCATCTTTAGGAGGAAGCCAATTTGCCTTGTCGATAATTCCAGCGTTGTCAAGATTCTTGTAGAATCCTTTCAGCCCCTTGAATTGTAGAGCTAGTCCAAGGACAAAGAATGTTGGTAGTGCAAGAAGAGGTGCGACCTTCCGGGTCCTTTCAACAGGGTTTTCGTGATTGAAAATCACCCGTTTGATGATGACGAAGGAGAGGTAGGCAAGTAACCCTCCAAGTAATGGAGAAGCGACCCAACTCAATACAATCTCCCCTACCTTTGGCCAATTGACACTGCTGGGCTGAATCCACAGTCCCATTCCAATAACTCCACCTACGATACTGTGTGTTGTGGAAACTGGTAAACCAAACTTGGTTGCAATAGTAAGCCAGATCGCTGCAGCGAGAAGTGCTGCCATAAATCCATACATTAGATTCAGGCTTAGTTCCTCTGAGAAATCCTCTCCACCAAAATCGAGAACTCCTTTCCTGATGGTATCAGTAACATGGCTACCAAAGAATACCGCACCTGCAAATTCAAAAACAGCAGCTACGATAATCGCTCTACGCAATGTGAGTGCACCACTGCCTACGCTTGTCCCCATTGCATTTGCAACATCATTTGCTCCAATGTTCCATGCCATATAGGCACAAACAAGGACAGCGACACTGAGCAATAGCATGGTAGCAGGTTCCATGAATTATTGCTGGGTCTGTCGGTATATCACCTGCAACCACGGTAATATATATAGAAGTAAATATTCGCGGTTTTGAGAACGATGGCATTTGGTCCTGGAGAACAAGATGTCCGCAAGGTCCAGTTAACAGGCGGTGCAACATATACCCTCAGTTTGCCCAAGCCTTGGGTCGTTGCAAATGAATTGCGTCCGAGGGATGGAGTAAGAGTAGATTGGCGCCCCAGTGGTGCGCTTCGACTTACCCCAATAGACATGCTCGATAAGCAGGTCAAGAGAGTAGTAATCAATGCAAATTCACTTCCTGAAGATAGTCTTCACGACCATCTGATGGGAGCGTATATTTCCGGAGTGGATAAAATTAGAATTCATTTCAATGACGATGGAGGAAAGAAACACCGTAAAGAAATCCGAAGATTCTTGCGGAATACAAGAGGTTTTGAAACGATGTCTGAAGACGATAAGCATACCGAGATAGTATGCTTAATCAACGCTTCAGACATGCCTCTCAGCGCTAGTATCAACCGTATGTATCTCCAATTATCATCCCTAATACGAGACATAATGTCAGTGCTTGACGGTGACGATATTGATTTATTGGACGATTCAGAAGAAAGAGAATCAGAAGTTGATGCACTACTCTATCTAATCGAGCGACAAGTTTGCATTGCTCTGGATTCACACCTTGTAGCAACTTCTCTAAAACTCGGTAGGAACCAAGCAGTTGAGCATTCAAATCTTGCCAGATGCCTTGAGAGAATGATGGACCACGCATTACAAATCTCTCAAATGATACAAGAGTTCGACGGTGGAATCAAATTGAAAATCGATGAATCCCCAATCGTTCAAATTCCAATTTGGCAAGAATCGATTAAGCAATTGATGATCAATATAAGAACTCGAGATTCTCATGGAATTGAGAAAGCTCGCCATGAACTAAAGAGAGTCCAGAATGTATTGCAATTACACGAAGAAGGAATGATGGAAGGAAGGCGCACCGCTCGAAATTTAATTTTCGAATTTAGGTTATCTGAGTCAATCCGTAGACTCTGTGCGTATTCACGTGATTTCGGTGAGATTCTGCTCAACATCAAACTCTATGATGAGATAATTATCGATCGCCAAAATGATTGATTATAGAAGTCTATTTTCTGCCTTTTCGACAGCGATTCTTACTGCAACAGCTGTATCAGGAGTTACCGAAATAGAGGTAATTCCACATTCGATTAAGAAAGGAGGATATTCTTCTGGGTGGTCTGAAGGGGCCTGACCACAAATTCCGATTTCAATTCCCTTTTCCTTGAAAGTTTCAATGGTTCTCCTAACCATTGTTTTCACTGCTGAAGACCTAGCATCAACGGGGTGTAAGTATCCCTCCAAGTCATCCCTGCTAACCGCATATACTGTCTGTACGAGGTCATTGGTACCAATCGACCCTCCATCGAGTTGCATTTCATCGATGAAACGATCCGCTTCAATAACATTGGAAGGCAATTCAACCATGATGAATAAAGGAACTCCGTCTTGTGAGCCCAGGTTTCTTTTTTCGAGGATATTCTTTACGGCGATTCCTTCTTCGGGTGAGCGACAGAAAGGTATCATCAATTGCAGATTATCTAGACCCATGTCGTGGCGTACACCTTGCAAAGCTTCACATTCCATTTCGAAGGCTTGTGAAAATCGCGGGTCAACATAACGGCTGGCTCCTCTCCAAGCGATCATTGGGTTTTCCTCAATTGGCTCAAATATCTCGCCTCCAAGTAATTCCCTATACTCATTTGATTTGAAATCTGAAAGCCTAACCAAGACTGGCCTTGGATAAAATGCTGCACAAATCAGACCCACGCCCTCTCTGAGTTCGTCGATAAAGAGAGATTTAGGATTGGCTGAGTTTCTGCTCTTTTCGGAGATTGCTCGGATTAATTCCGCTCTATCTTTTCCATTTGTTCTCTCTAGACCACGCCTGAATGGCAATAGGCTATTTGGAATTACTCCGGTTTCTGCATACTCGATTAAAGCATCACAATGTACCAATGCCATTGGATGAATTCCGACTTCAGCAGAGAGGATAAATTCAATTCTCGCAAGTCCTACTCCATCAACGGGTAGCATTGAATCAGCGAGTGCTTTAGTTGGAAAACCGACGTTTAATTTGATTTTAGTTTTGAGTTTTTGATCTGTGTCGATTACGATTTCTTCAATCTCAAATGGCTGCTCACCTTTGAAGATTAATCCATCATCCCCTTCGGCGCAGGACCCGGTTACTACCATGCCATCCTCGAGTATTCTCATGACATCTGTTGCCCCAACAATTGCAGGGATTCCAAATTCTCGGGCAATGATTGCAGCGTGACTTGTTCTTCCTCCTTTGCGAGTGATAATCAAGGAGGCCTGTTTCATCATCGGCTCCCAATCTGGAGTAGTCATATCGGTTACGAGAACATCACCTTCCTCGAATACACGGTCAGCCCATTCTAGCGAATCAAGTTCAATACCTGTTGCCAACCTATCTCTTAAATTTCGTTTGCTGGAAATAACCGCTTCATAGTCCTGGTATTGCCTTACCTGTCCCCCTCCAATCCGCTTTCCAACAGCTTGTCCAGTTGCTAAAACCGAACCATTGGAACGCAACTTCTTCACTAATTTTGGATTCATATGATAGCGTATTAGGACAGTGCTCTTTTCTTTAGCATGCACGGTTTCAGGACGTGCTTGCACAATGAAAATATCTCCACTGATTCCATCCTTAGCCCATTCAATATCCATTGGCCTGTCATAATGCTGCTCAATTATCAAGGCCATATTTGCGAGTTCAAGAACTTCGGAGCGTTTCAGCGAAAATGAAAGTCGGTCTGCGATGGAAACATCTACTGTTTTTGTTTCCGAATCTTCACTGTAGACCATTTTTTCTTCTTTACCACCAAGGTGTCGCTGTACAATTGCAGGCAAGCCTTGTTCAAGCCCTTTCTTCCAGACAAGGAAACCATCAGGAGAGATGCTACCTTGTACGAGTAATTCTCCCAATCCGAAAGAAGACGATATATGAATTACACCGGAGTGTCCTGAATCTGGGTCAAGTGTGAACATTACTCCAGATGATGCCAAATCCGACCTAACCATCTTCATCACCACAACTGCGAGTGATGCTTCAAGAGGATTCATTCCACGGTCAATTTGGTAAGCAACCGCCCTTTCTGTAAATAAGCTAGCAACACATCTCTTCCAGTTGAAAATCACGCTTCTTGGGCCAGTGATATTGAGATAGGATTCATATTGGCCGGCAAAAGAAGCATCTACCGAATCTTCAACAGTTGCAGAGGAACGTACTGCAACATCAACACCTGGTCCATACTCGTCGCATAGTAAGAGATAACCGCTCTCTATTTGCTCTTCAATGTTCGAAGGTACAACGCTTTTGAGAATTAGTGATCTTGCGAGTGATGTTCTGGAATGCATTTCCAAGTGGTCTGAAGTTTTTGCATCTTCAAAGCATGCATGAATCGCCCCTCTGAGCGTTGTTGCTTTCATTACCGAGTCCCTCAGACCGGGCAATCCTTCAGCTTCAGGGATGCCACTCCATCGAGTGGAATCAATTTCGGAATCAACGAATTCAGCATATGCATCAACAGTAACGGTGAATCCATTTGGGATTGGGATTCCTTTTTCGGTTAATGATGAATACATTTCACCCAATGAGGCGCCCTTTCCACCAATAGTTGCAACATCACCCATTCCGGATTCTTCAAACCAAACGAGGTAGTTTTTTTCGGCAGAGGGGTCATCAGAATCTGATGCCATTGGTCGCTTGGATAAGTGGGAAGTCTATGAAGAAGGCGCGAGAATTCCGCATATGCATTTAGTGTATTTCATCACACTCCATGGTGTTGTAAAAAACACTAACTTTAGTATAAACACCCAAAGGCCATTATAGGACCCGGTGTGTAAAGTAAAGTGAGGGAGAAGTATGGACCACGAACTCGACACTTGGGTTACCGAAATAATGGATAAACAGCAATACCGAAATGGACTTAGCAATACCTTGTCTTTTAGTCACTGGGTAATAAATCTAGTATTCGGTTCTAAAAAGTGACAACATGCATGATACCGAGTCCTTCAAAAGAAGTATGAATTAGCGCCAATCGGGCTTAGACCCGGTGGTGCTTTGTGTCTCTCCTAAATATTAGTGGACTGATGAAGGGCTTCGGCTCTGGCTCGAATAGACTTGAAGTTTTGAAGGGCATCGATATCGAGATTTCTCGTGGCGAAATGGTTGCCTTGATGGGACCATCGGGCTGCGGTAAATCTACGCTACTCAATATCATTGGAGGATTACTTGCTGGAGATGAGGGTTCGATAGAACTAGACGGTAGGCAATATGGTCTCAAGGGCCCAGCACATGTTGTTGACATTCGACGTGAAAAGGTAGGTTGGATTTTCCAAGATTTTCATTTATTGGATCACCTTAACGCCCTCGACAATGTCGCCATGGCACTCGAAATTTCTGGTGTACCTGCCCTAGAAGCTGAAAAGAAAGCAGAAGCAGCGCTAATCAGAGTTGGTCTAGAAGATCGAATGGACCATATTCCTGACCAACTTTCAGGAGGACAGCAACAAAGAGTTGCTATTGCTCGTGCAATTGCGGGTGAGAGGCCGATACTGCTCGCTGATGAACCAACCGGAAATCTCGATACAGTTAGCGGCCAAGAAATTCTTGAATTATTCAAAGAACTGAGCCACGGAGAAGATCAAATTTCTATCCTGATGGTTACACATGACCCAGACCTTGCAAGTCAGGCAGACCGCATGTTATTGCTCCGTGATGGTTGCTGTGAAGCGAGCGATATCCGTTCGGCTTGGGGAATTGGCGGAGGTGAAGAGGAATGAATTTCGACAAACTTCGTCTTGCAAGTATCGGGGCATGGCGTGGACGTGAGCGCGGCCTTGCAGTATTTGCAGGAGTCTTCCTTGCAAGTCTTGTAATTACGACAGTTCTATCCTATGGAGTAGGACTTTCTCAAGTCTTTTTCCAGGACTCACTCGATGACGAAATCTTCGATGCAAAAATCGAATTTGATGACGAACCAAGTGAGTCGGCAACCGGTTGGACTAATGATACGGCAATAATGGTGGAAACTTGTACTGAATTAGTACAGCGTTCCGAAATTGCAGATTGTACAGTAGTTCTGGGTAAACGTGCGACCCATGGGGGATTTGGATTTGGCGATGAGACTATTTTCAAAGCAATGCCTTTGGAAATGAATTCGACAAATTCCACGGCCAATACAAAATGGAATAATGTCACCTGGGCATATCCTGAAGGATTTGAACAAGGGCCTCCAATAAGTGCAAAGAGAACAGTCCAATTTTTTGGTCCTGAGGCTTTTGATGGAGTAATTTCAGACCGCTTATCCTCCAATTTAGTTCAGGATATGGGTGAATGGGTAAGCGCCGAGGAGATGGCATCTCAAAGAGGCGTATACCTGCCTATTTCTTACTCAAGTGAAACAGGTGCGACTGTTGGCGAGGTTATCGACGAATTGTCATTCTTCTATACGATTGATAGTGCATTCCCTGGAGAGCCAGAAATAACTGAGGACAATTGCGAAGGTAAGATTAGTTTCAACGTCCAAGTTGGCATAACCCATTGTCAGAAGGAGATGAGAATTGAGAATATCACAATTCTCGGATTTTACGAGCCATGGCCAATTAACAATCCAACTCTTGAAGCCAATTCAGTCATGATGAGTTGGGAGATTCTTGACACAAACCAAACTCGCACATTGATGGATAGCGACCATATTTACCTCGGTATTGCATTAGATCGCTCTCAAATCCCTTCTGAATCAACAGTTGCTGCTGAAGAGTGGCTAGAGATACTAGACCGTGATATCGAGGAACAAAATTACACCTCGGCTGGAATTGAAGTCAATTATGTCGATATCATCAGTGGGACCATTAGTTTCCTCAATATTTTCCTTGGATTGATTCAGGCATTTGATTACATTATCATGGTACCCATTGTGGTACTTTCACTCTCAGTTCTGATTTACGGTTTGGTCCTATCATTGGAGCAACGTCGCAGAGAGATTTCGATTCATCGGGTGATAGGAGCGACTGCAAAAGGTCTACGCGGTATGGTAATGCTCGAGTTAGCAGTAATGTCTACTGTTGCTTGGCTCGCTGGATATCTATTAGCAATGGTGGCAGTTCCAATAGTTCTCTCTAGTGTTGGTTTCATGGAATTCTCTCCACTTGGATTCAGTGTTGACCCTAGATTAGGATTTGGCTCAACATTATTCACAATGATTGCAACTCTCGGTTTAGCCTTGATATTTGGTAGATCAAAAGCAAAGGACTTCATCGAGATGGAAATCGATGAAGGTGTTCGTAAAGTTCGTGAAGTAAACAAGCCTAAGCGTTGGTTACACTGGACATTATTCCTAATCGGAATGTTTGCGGTTATCGATTCTTGGTTAGAGATGAATGGTAGTGAGGATGGCCTCAACTCCAATTGGTTTATCGAAGGCCTTCTTGGGATATTCGCCCCATTCATGCTTTGGATTGGTGGCGCTCTTCTTCTGGGGAGAATCGGCGCTGCTGGTCCAAGAATAATGCAATTTTTCCTTGGTCGCACACCGCTCCTGAACGATGTAAAGAGGGGATTGAAAGGGTCAGGTTCAGCTGAATCAGTGAATCGCCTTGCCGTAATTATGCTTCTCACTTTGTCAATCGTCACTCTTGCTGCAGTCCAGGGATATACTGGAACAGTGGTTGATGAGAAGACAGCCTCAGTCCAAGTTGGTAGTGAATTGAAGGTGACAATGGTTGACAACCTTACCCAATCAGAGGTAGAGGCTGCAATAATGGTTCATACCGATGCTGATGTCAATCTTCAGGCGGTAAATATTCCAAAATTCCAATTGCAAGATGAGGATGATAATTCATTCACTACGTGGGTGTTACTCGACGATGCAGAATCAGTTTTACATTGGGATCAACAGGCTATTCCCGGTGATGATGTTTCTCAAGCGATGGATGCTTACGCTGGTATGACATTTTCAGCCGGTGAAGATGCAGCATTTGCACTTGATTTGTGGGGCAGTGGCCGGGGTAAAGCAGGTGGTTCCGAAGATATTCTACTCGGTAAATCCAATGAAGAATCAGTAGTTTTGGAATTAAAATGGCGTGATATTGGCTTCAATTTCTCGTCCATGGAATTTACCGAAACCTACCATGAATCCAGTCTACGATATATCGGAATTCACGAGTATGTCCCCGGAGTTTCAACGATTGAGATGGCTTCCACTCTAGTCATTGGAGAGCAGGCATATCGTTCCTTTGTCGGTGATGATGAAGTTGATAATTTGCGAGCGAATGTGTGGGTAGTTTCAATCGATGGAATTGATGAAGATGACCTCAAGGCACTGCGTGCAGTCTTGCAATCTGATGAGTCATTCGACGATGCTGAGGACTGGAAAACCGCCCATGAGAATGTAGAGCGAAATGGCGGCCTAATCTTCGGAACACCAGGTCTTCTCTCACTTCAATTCGTAGTCGCCAGCCTTGCAGCAGTCGCAAGTAGCTTCGTTTTCCTTTCTTTGGTACTAAATCAACGCCAAAAGGAATTAGCGGTCTTACAAGCAATTGGTGCTTCACCAAATCAGATTATTCGATTGGTATTATTCGAAATCCTATCGATCATCATCGTTTCAATGGGGCTGGGAATGTTACTTGGAATGGGTCTAGCAATTTCATTCAATGGCCTATTCGAGGTATTCGGATTCATCTTCCAAATTTTCGGTGGTTCATCAACGGTTATTCAACGTGATTTAGTATGGCCATGGACTCAACTTGGAATCGTTGCCATATCGGTATTCACAGCAGTTGTGGCAGCATTACTTCTGACAACGCGCAAAGCACTGGGTGCGGATTTAGCCAGTGTGCTCAAGGGGGAGTGAAGATGGGTGAAGAGATTCTAAGATCTGAGAGCCTATACCATGTGTATGAATCCAAGGCAGAGGATGGAAACGTCGTTGCTTTACGCGGCCTACATGTCAGGATGGAAGCAGGAGAAGCCGTTGCAGTTGTAGGGCCATCAGGTAGTGGTAAATCCACTCTATTGAAGTGTCTAGGAGGTTTGATGAAACCATCTGCCGGCATCGTTGCTCTCAATGGTAAAAACATTACAAGACTAACTGGAAAGGAATTGGTTGAACTCCGTCAGAAGACGGTATCATTTATCTTCCAAGAAGGTAATCTATTACCACATCTTTCTGCAAGAGACAATATTGCTCAGCCACTACGTAATCAGGGAGTTGCTCCGAAGGTTGCGCTGAAGGCTGCTGATGAAATGATGGAAAGGTTGGGAATTCTTCACAGAGCAAAGGCAATTCCAGCAAAACTCAGTGGTGGTGAGCAACAGAGGGTTGCAATCGGTCGTGCTTTAATCACCAATCCGCGGTTGATATTGGCCGATGAACCAACAGGTGCTCTCGACCCAATTACATCTAGAGAAGTGCTAAAATTATTCAAGGAATTACACCAAGAAGATGGTGTTTCATTCCTGCTTGTAACTCATTCAAAGGAAGTAGCAGCATTTGCCAATCGCTCGCTAGAACTTCGTGATGGAAGATTTGTTGCAGAACATGGCGAAGATGTTGAGATCACAAATCTCAGCAAGGGTCGAGAACTAATCGTCGATGAGATGGGAACGGTAACATTCCCACCCGACTTGCTCACAAGGATGGGTGGACCAGGTCGATATTCGGTTGATGATGTCTCAAGTGGGGCTTTGAAATTGGTTGGAGAATCGGTTTCTGATATCGG
>CAZNXM010000007.1:0-4123 GCA_964577145.1 uncultured Candidatus Poseidoniales archaeon | reverse complement strand
AGAATTTTCAAGAACATTCACATGTAAACAGCGCTTGGGCTTGCTAAGTAGAGAACAAGATTCTCAGTGTGGTGTTGTAATGTCCGATGAATATAGTGGATGGGACCCGGGAAGACCTGGTCATGATTTACTAGATATTCTGAAGGATGAAATCCGCACCAAAGGGCAACCAAGCGCCGAAAGGGTACGTGAAATTGCCAACCTAACCGGAACAACCGCAGCAAAAGTACGCGGTGTTATCGGTTATTATACCGAATTAAAACCTGATAATTCCACAGTTCGCGTCTGTATGGGCGAATCTTGTAGAGCTCGCGGTTCGGAGTTAATTGCAGAATTCCTTGCAAAAGAAGGTGATACTGTAGGGACATTACATTGTGCAGGTTTGTGCACCAGTGGTCCTGCTGTTCTCCGTGAAGAGACGGTAGTTCCAATGGGTTGCACAGGTACAGGACTGCAATTATTTGTCAGCATGGATAGCATCAGCCAGACATTAGGTTCAGAGGAAGTTGTGCAATCACTAATTCAAGAATTGGATGATAATGTGTCCATCACTCGGACTGGCAGCAGAGGATTATTCCATCTTGAGCCAATGGTTGAAGTTGATATCGACGGCACTCGTCATGCATTTGGGCCGATAAAATCAGGAGATGTTTCCTCGTTGGTAGAAGCGATAACCAAAGGTTCTGCAAGTGAGCACCCCGCAGCACTTGGCCCAATTGATTCACTTCCTGGATTGAGTTCTCAAACACGATTTGCCTTGGGAAGAATGGGTATAGGGAATCCACTTGACCTAGAAGGACAACAAGGCCTTGGAGCATATTCAGGTTTGAATAATGCAAGAGATGGCGGGGCTGAATTCGTATTACAAGAACTAGAGGCAGCAGGTCTTCGCGGAAGAGGTGGTGCTGGGTTCCCAACGCATTTCAAATGGAAATCTGCGATGGAACAGGGAGATCCAATCAAGCACGTCGTTGCTAATGCAGACGAAGGCGATGCAGGCACTTTCATTGACAGGATGTTGATGGAAGGTGACCCCCATTCATTGATTGAAGGAATGATGATTTGTGCTGAAACTATTGGTGCAACCCAGGGCTGGGTCTATCTTCGAAGTGAATACCCACAAGCAAAGAGAATTTTGCAATCTGCAATCGATAGCGCCCGAGAAGCCGGCCTTCTTGGCGAGAATTTTGACATCACAATCGCACTCGGTGCAGGCTCATATGTTTGCGGCGAGGAAACCGCATTACTCGAGAGCCTTGAAGGCCGTAGAGGAGAGGTTAGGGCAAGACCACCTTATCCAACAGAACAGGGATTATTTGGTCATCCAACAATCGTGAACAATGTTCTGACATTTTCGATGGCTGCAGCAATTTTGCGCGAAGGAGGAAGTGTGGTTGGAAGTATTGGAACAGAGCGAAGTAAGGGTACAGTAGTTGCTCAAATTTCTGGCGATGTTGGAATTCCAACCTGCGTTGAAGTGCCATTTGGCGGCAGTGTCGCAGACCTATTCAAGGACCATTCTTCGCTCGATGAAGTTGTTGCAATACAGGTTGGAGGACCTCTTGGTGGCGTCTTTGCCGCAGAAGAATTAGAAAATATTGAACTTTCATTTGAGGGATTATCTTCTGCAGATGGTTTACTTGGTCATGGTGGTTTTGTTTGCTATGGTGATAAATTCAATCCACGTTCAGAAGTACTTGGTTGGATGCGCTTCTTCCGCGACGAGAGTTGCGGCAAATGTACGCCTTGTCGCATAGGTACGCAAAGAGCTCTAGAATTGCTTCAGAGGATTGGAACTGATTCGGAAAAAGAGGGCGACCGTACCTTATTGGCAGATCTCGATGAAGTTATGACTGAAACATCATTATGTGCACTCGGTGGCCTTGCAATGAACCCAGTGCGTTCTACAATGAAACGCTGGCCGGCTTCCTTTGGAGGTGGAAATAGTGAGTGAACCATTCTCAGTAACTATTGATGGTCAAGAGTTCTCAGGCCAACCTGGTCAAACCATCATGGAAGTTGCTAGAGATAATGGCATCAATATTCCAAGTCTTTGCGATTCACCATACCTCGACTCATTTGGTTCGTGTAGAATGTGTATTGTAGAGATTGATGGCCGTCGTGGAACTCCTTCTTCATGCACAACTCCAGCTGATAATGGCATGGTGGTTTCGACAGTTTCTGACAAACTTTGGAGATTGAGAAAGGGAATCACTGAACTCTATGTCAGTGAGCATCCTCTCGATTGTCTAACCTGTACTGCAAATGGTGATTGCGAGTTACAAGACGTTGCGGCAGAGGTCGGATTGAGGGAATTGCGTTATGATAACGAACCCGCATGTGAAACCATCCCAATCGATGAATCAAATCCCTTTTTCACCTTCGATGCAAGCAAGTGTATCGTGTGTTCACGTTGTATTAGAGCATGTGATGAAACTCAAGTTACTCACGCTCTTTCCATTGATGGCCGTGGCTTTGAAAGCCGAATTATCGCAGGCGTAGACGAGTCGTTCATGGACTCGGATTGTGTATCCTGTGGTGCTTGTGTGAACGAGTGTCCGGTTGGTGCGCTTGAAGACCGTGTTGAGCGTTCATCTGGAATCCCTGACAAGTGGGTGCGAACCACTTGTGCCTTCTGCGGTGTTGGTTGCCAATTCGATGCAGGAATTAAGGGTGGAAAATTGGTGACAATGGTTCCAGTAGCAGATTCTCCAGTAAACCAAGGTCATGCCTGTGTAAAGGGCCGATTCGCATCGGCATATATTCACCATGCAGACCGACTGAAATACCCAATGATTCGAGATTCTATCGATGATGAATTCCGTCAAGTTTCCTGGGATGAAGTATATTCATTCATAGCACAGCGCTGGAATCAAATCAAGGCAGAATCTGGACCGCATGCTATCGGTTCTATCACTTCTTCACGCTCGACAAATGAATTGAATTATCTTGGCTCAAAACTAATGCGTGCAGTTATTGGAACTAACAATATCGACAATTGTGCAAGAGTTTGTCATTCTGCTACTGTAAAGGGAATGATGACAGTCTTTGGTGCTGGAGCTGGAACAAATAGTTTGGATGACATCGATCATACCGATTTGCTATTGGCATCTGGTTGCAATCCCATGCATGGACATCCAGTTACTGGCTCACGTATTCGTCGTGCACGCATGCGTGGAATGAAACTGATAGTAGCAGATCCAAAGGCTACTGAAATTGCTAAGATGGCAGATATTCACCTACAATTGCGCCCGGGAACCAATGTCGCACTATACCAAGGCTTGGCTCATATTATCCTGCGAGAGAATATGCAAGCAGATGCACACTGGCTCGATTCACGAACAGAAAATCTCGAGCCATTCAAGGCAATGGTACAGGACATGACCCCAGAAGTTTGTTCAGAGATTACTACTGTACCTGTGGAAACATTGGAAGCAGCAGCGATGTTCTATGCATCCGTACCGTCAGCAATGTCGGTTCACGGACTTGGAATGACTGAGCATAGCCATGGCTCGGAAGGAGTAATGGCACTCTCAAGCCTTGCACTTCTTACTGGAAATGTGGGAAGAAAGGGAACTGGAATCAATCCTCTACGTGGACAAAACAATGTTCAGGGCTCTTGTGATATGGGCGCATTACCAAATGTTTACACAAATTATCAATCGGTTTCAGACCCTGAAAACCGTGCAGCATTTTCCAAGGTTTGGGGAGTCGAAGCACCTGCAGAGCCGGGACTAACTTATCCTGAAATGCTTCGACAAGTTGAGTCCGGAAATGTTCGTTCACTATACTTGATAGGTTCAGATATCGCTCACACTGACCCTGACAATCTGGCCGTGATAAAGGCGCTCAGTGGTCTTGATTTGCTAATTGTTCAAGATATTTTCATGTGTGAAACAGCAAAACTTGCACATGTTGTTCTTCCAGCCGCTTCCTTCCTTGAATCAGATGGAACATATACCAATGGCGAGCGTCGAATTCAGCGTGTTAGAAAGGCGGTTGAGCCACCAGGTCAAGCAAAACAAGATTGGAAGATTGTATCCGAATTGGCCGAAGCACTTGGTCACCCAATCATTTCATCAAACGATGTGTCAGATATTTGGGATGAGTTAGCGAGCCTAAC
>CAZNXM010000006.1:0-66681 GCA_964577145.1 uncultured Candidatus Poseidoniales archaeon | reverse complement strand
TGAAGATGCGGTTACAGACTTCATTTCCTATGTTGATGGTGTCCGTCAACAATTACTCGACGTTGGTGAAGACCCTTCAGAACATATGCTCACCGTTTCGATGGATGGAGAAAATTGGATGTTCATGTCAGAATTCCAGCACAATGACAATGGCAGGCCATTTGTCGATGAATGGTTTTCGCGTCTTGGTTCACATCCAACAATCAAAACCACTACCCCTTCGGAATTCCTTTCCGAAGATAGAGACCTACCACAAATCGATACAATTGGAACCGGTTCATGGGTAGATGGTACTCTATCAACATGGGCAGGGGAAGAAGAAGAGAGCCTTGCATGGCAGCGTTTAGTAGAAGCTAGAGTTGCGCTCGTCGATTTTGAAACATCAAATCCAAATCATTCCGGACTTGATGCTGCTTGGGAGAGCGTCTACATCGCTGAAGGCAGTGATTGGTATTGGTGGTATGGCCTTGACCAAGATAGTGGATACGATGAGATGTGGGATGTTCTGTTCAAGGTCCACCTTTCCAATATCTATCGGGCAGTCGACCTTGAATTACCGCCTTATCTCCAAGAGTTGTGGACAAATCCTGCATTGCCTATCGAGCCTTATGGCAATACAATTGAGCCGATGATCGATGGAATTGCACTGCCTGGTGAATGGGATGGTGCAGCACTCTATGATGCACCTGTAGATGGTGGAGAGTTGGACATCACCTCGTTCCACCTTGGATATGATTCCAATAATGTCTATGTGAGAGTTGATACTGAGGATGCACCTTCCTTGACAGGTGAGAAGGCTATTGAAATCTACTTCATGCAACCAAATGCAGTTAACTTCAATGAAGCCGAGACTAATTTCCGTACTCAACAAGGAAAAGAGATCCTCGGCTTCCCCGCCAAAAAAATGGTTTCCTTCGACTTTGACGAATTACGTGATGATGGAAGGTCAAAATGGAACCTCTACAATGCAAAGGGAAAAATTGCTGGCCAAGAACGGTGGACTAGTTCCACATCTTCTGGACTTGGAGGATGCGCTTTCGATGAGGTCCACGAGTTCGCAGTACCTTGGTCTGATCTTGGATTAGCCCCTGGATATTCAACGCGTGTCAAAGTGGTCACAGCGTTCTCAGATACTATGCTCGATCTTGAAATGGCACCACCAGCACCAGCTGAAATGATACTTCCTGACCTTGAAGAATGGGTGACAATTCTCGATATCGATGATGCGATTGGTGATGAAACTGGAGATGGGGATTACACATATCCCCAAGCCAGTGATTTCGCACCAGGAGTCGGATTATTCGATGCAAATCACCTACAAATAGAGCAATCGGATTGGAATGCTAGATTCACGATTACAATGGAGGAAATCACCGATTACTGGTCTCTCTCCAACGGATTTAGCCATCAAATAATCCAGATTTATGTCGACCGCGGCGAGACTGAAAATGGTCGCACTAGTATGCTACCCGGTGTTAATGCTGAAGTCCATCCAGATTGGGCATGGGAAGTTGCAATCAGCGGCACAGGAGAACCCGGTGCCGTATTATCGGTCGACGCAGCAACCGGTGCAACCAGTTCTAGAGGAATAGAGGTCGAAGGGGATTCAGAAGCCAATACGATTACTTTCACCATATCCAAAGATGTAATTGGTTCAAACCTCGCTTCATACCGTTATATCGTGATCATTGGTAGTCAGGACGGATTTGGCACGGGGAAATGGCGTGATGTCGATGAGACTGCAAAAACATGGACAATGGGTGGAGGTGCAGACCCATCACCTGTTGATGGACTCGACTACGACCCCAATATTGTAGATGTAATTCTCGAAGATCTCGGACAGGCCTTTGATAGTCAACTAAACATGCTTAGCAACTACGATGTCGATAACCAACAATACGTCCAATTAACTGGATTTGAAATTCCTGAATTATCTCAACAAATCTATGGCGCTCAGGTTGCTGCTATTACCCATAATAGTGCCCTGATTACTTGGTCCACAACCAAAATAGATGCTGGCACAATTGATTGTGGAGATGGAATTTCAGCAGGCGGACAGTATGATGGTACTCTGAGTCATGGCCTCTCAGTCGAGGGTTTACAATCAAATCAAACCTATTCGTGTAGCATTTCAGTAGACAATGCAACACCTGTAGATGTTTCATTCACAACTTCTGCTGATGCCGATGTGATCTCACCACAAATTCTCAACATATTGGTCACGTCTGATGAGGCTGAAATGACGACGATATCTTGGTTCACCGATGAAGATACATTTGCTCATATCAGCATAGGTTCAGATGCAATAGGCACAGATAATCTCGGCAAGAATCACGCACTTTCGTTCGATCTTTGTGTTGGTTCACACAGTGCTACTATTACCGCCGTTGACCCATCTGGAAACTCTGCAAATATCGACCATACATTCACCGTTGAAGGCGACTGGCAAGCATGCTCAACATCGCCAAGTAATTCTGGTGATAATGGAAGGGTTGGTTCTGATGACCAAGCGAGTTTCCTCAATAATACCTCTATACAGATAGTTGTTCTAATCGCAGTATTACTCATCATTGCTGCATTGATTAGAACCCGCAAACATGAGTTTGAGTGAACTATGAAAAAGGGCAGAGGTAGTCTCTCTCGGATTTGAACCGAGGTCGGCGGGACCAGAACCCACCATGATGGACCGCTACACTAAGAGACTATCAGGGGAGGCCAGAGGCCTTTCATTCTTCAAGTCAACGGTAAGGTGACTTCACTCATCCACGCAGTGATGCGACAACCTTCTCAAGTGCCTCAGGTGAAGGACGCAAATCGTCCTCATCAAGTTCGCAAAGCGGAGTATCGGTAAGGTTGAGGTCCTCGTGTAGTGCAGGTCGGTCTGCATTGAAATATAACAATCCCATTACGTGCTTCTTTTCAACATCAGCCTCATGGAGAGCGGTAAGAGCAGCTACAGCATCAGAAGGGTCGTGGTCTTCAGAAATCGTCTCAAGACGTACTGTCGAACCATCGTGTAGTGTGATGTCCTTGAATGCACCAGCGGGGACCTCTACTTGCTCAAGAGGCGAGAAGTGTGGAATGTAATCCACGGAATGGAGTTCTGCTGAGTTATCCTTGACATATCCATAGGAGCGTAGACTCTCATCGTTATTGTTGAAAGTTACACATGGGCTAATGACGTCGATTAATGCGAACCCTTTGTGAGATAATGCAGCCTTGATAATGGCGGATAGTTGCTTCTTTGAGCCAGAGAATGACCTCGCTACGAAGGAGCAGCCAAGATTTACTGCCATAGCGCATAGATCGATTGGCTGAGTCTCATTTGTTGAGCCCTTTTTCTTCTTCGAACCCTTATCTGCAGTAGCGGAGTACTGCCCCTTTGTCAGACCGTAAACTCCGTTATTCTCAATAATGTATACCATGTTGATATTACGACGAATTGCATGTATTAATTGGCCAATACCAATCGATGCAGAATCTCCGTCACCAGAAACACCGAGATAGGTCAAATCTTTGTTGACAACATGTGCTCCTGTAGTGACCGATGGCATTCGGCCGTGAACAGTGTTGAATCCGTGGGATTGTCCGAGGTAATATGCTGGTGTCTTAGAAGAACATCCTATTCCACTCATCTTTGCGATGCGGTGCGGCTCAATACCATTCTCCCATGCAGCATTGACAATTACGCTGCTAATTTGGTCGTGTCCACATCCTGGACATAGAGATGACTTTCCACCTGTGTAGGAATCTTTTGGCTCATTGATGACATTGAGTTTGACAGCTCTTACTGGTTTTTCAGTCAAAGTCCCACCTCCTTTAGAACAGTCATAATTCGGTCGGCATACATCCTTGCTCTTGGAGGCATACCATCGCTGAATGCAACGCTCTTCATCTTTGGAATCAAATGGTTAGGGTATTCCTTACGCATGATTCCATAGAGTTGTCCATCTCTGTTAATCTCGAGAATGATTACTACATCGTGGCGCTCAACGAAATCCTGAACTTCAGAGTGAAGTGGTAATGCTCTAACTCTGCATGTACTGACCTTCTTGCCAGTCGCTTCTTCGAGGATATCGTCAATTTCTGTGATAGTATTCTCCATTGAACCATAGAATACAATTCCAATGTCACATTCATCTTCTTGGCGAACCATAGGCGCTGGTAGAAGATCTCTGGAGCCTTCGATTTTTCTCTTTAGGCGTTCCATCAATGCATGATAGACATCAGGTTTTTCGGAATAAACTCCATCTTCGTCATGGCCTGTGCCACGATAGAGAATTGGGTCGAGCCCAGACCCAGGGAGTGTACGGTAAGGTATTCCATCACCGTCAACATCCCGGTAACGTCCATAATTTTCAATCGAATCTAATTGTTCTCGAGTCAATACAACCTTGCCACGATCCATGGATTCTGTAGGATATTCAAGGCCGTTACAAGACCAACGATTCATTCCCAAATCAAGGTCAGAGAAACCGAATACAGGTGTCTGGAATCGCTCTGCAGCATCAAAGACCCGCCATCCAAATTCGAAACATTCCTCTACGGTTCCCGGAATGAAAACAATATGTTGGGTATCACCGTGACTTCCTTCGTAGAGCATCGTTAGGTCACCCTGCTGAGTTCGAGTTGGCAGGCCCGTAGATGGACCAACACGATTGACATCCCAGAATACAGATGGGATTTCAGAGAAATATGACAGTCCAATGAATTCCTGCATCAGAGAAATACCAGGTCCAGAGGTAGCAGTCATACCTCTTGCGCCGGCCCAACCAGCGCCAAGTACCATTCCTGCCGCAGCGAGTTCATCCTCAGCTTGCAATACTGCGTATGTTGACTTTCCATCCTTTTCCCGTAGTTCAGGCAACCATGCGATGATCCCTTCTGCAATGCTCGATGATGGAGTAATTGGGTACCATGCAAGCATCTGTACGCCACCGAAAATCGAACCCAGAGCCACAGCCTCGTTTCCTTCGAGGAAGAACCCTCCAGCCTCAATATCCCTTGTTTCAACAAAATACTCATCGGATTTAGTGAGATTTTCAATGACATATTGTCTGCCAAGACGACTAGCCTCTACATTGAGTTCAATCGCCTTTGCTTTGCTACCGAATTGCTTAGCAATAGCGGTTTCAAGAACATCTTGGTCCATTCCTAGGAGTTCGGCCAGTACTCCGACATAGACCACATTTGCAATCATTCGTGCCAGTTTGGGATTGAGTGTACGGGCGATCTTTGTCATTGGAACAGGGTAGGAGACTACATCCTCTCTTTCCATTGCCATCTTGGAATCGGTATTCCAGATGACGACGCTGCCAGGCTCTAGTTCTGCGAGGTCTTCATCCCATGTTGCTGGATTGACCAGAATTTGGATGTGGGTTCTGTCCCCAGGTGCTTGGTAACCTAGGTCAGAAACACGAGCAATATACCAAGTTGGGAGACCGGAGATATTCGACGGGAAGAGATTTTTCCCGCTAACTGGGATGCCCATATCAAATAATGTTTGAAGCAAAATCAAATTTGCTGATTGTGAACCTGTTCCATTCGCAGTTGCGATATTGATGGAAAAATCGTTTACGATTCGTGCCATTTCGGGTCTGTCCCCTTGAGCCCAGCCCCCTACGGGGGCGGGGCCATTGCGCAACCTGCCAAGCCTACGCCCTTTGAATGTGTTGATGTCATATTCACCTAAGTGGGCGAAGGGCAGTTATCAAAACCAAACGGGGTCTCGGGCCGAACATGGCCGACGATAAGCGTGCAGACGCATGGAAAGAGGCAGAAGGGCTCCTCAGCAAAGGTAAAACCGAGGGCGCATTGGATGTATTGCGTGATGCAGACCCCGATGGAACCCATGCTACAACTCTAAGACTTGCTGGACAAGCAGTATACTTGAAGGCAGGAAAAAGTGGTTCTAAGGCTGAATATCGCCAAGCCGCTAAACTATTACGAGATTCAGTACGAAAGAATCCTCGTGATAAGCAAGCAAATTCACTTTACAATCAACTGCGCAATGAAATGCAAGACAAGCACGTTTCTGAGACTGTAATTCCACGTTTAATGACTGATGGCGGAGCACCAACTCCAGCAGGAATTTTTGCATTGGTTGCATCCCTATTACTCGTAATAGCCGGTGTTCAAGCGGTAAATAGCCAGAGTGGCTCCGCTCTTCCCACAGAAGCGAGCATGGTCGTAAACTGGACCGATAGCGCCGGAGTAGAACATACTGAAACTCTAATTATCGAATTATATCCAGATGATGCACCAATCCATGTTGAGAATTTCGCTTTACTAGCCCAAGAAGGCAAGTATGATGGCGTATTATTCCACCGCGTCATAGATGAATTCATGATTCAAGGAGGAGATTTCACTCAAAATTCAGGCACTGGTGGCCATGCAGCTAAATTCTTTGGATACTGTGACGGACAAGAAGCAAATTCAGCGTCTGATTGTTCAGTAACCTCCTACACAATTCCTGATGAGGCAGATAATGGAGTCATACATGCTCCATATGTGCTTTCGATGGCTAAGACAAGTGCACCACATACCGGTGGCTCACAGTTCTTCATCGTCGATAAGGATAGCACCCCTAGTCATCTTGATGGCCTTCACACAGTCTTTGGAAAAGTGATCGAAGGTAAGGTGCATGTCGATGCTATTTCTCAAGTAACTACAATGAGTGGCGACAAGCCTGTTGAGGATGTAACAATAGTATCAGTAACTATTCCTGAAGAAGGAAGTTCCACCCCTTGGTGGCAATTCTGGTGATTTGGTCATTCAGGATAATTGATTACCGAGCGCCAACCGCAGTCGCTCTATGAGCGACTCGGGACCCTTTGGTTCAAAGAGAGAATTTTCTCTTGGTGGACATTATTTCGCGCTTGATTCTCTCGATGCATCAGGCATGGATACCTCGTCACTTCCTTATTCCATTCGCGTATTACTCGAAGGCGCATTACGTAATTGCGATGGATTTCTAATCACTGAAGATGATGTTCGCAACATTGCTGGCTGGACTGCTGATGGAGACAGAGGCGAGATACCATTCCGCCCTTCCAGAGTAATTTTACAGGATTTCACTGGTGTTCCCGCAGTTGTGGATCTCGCTGCATTGCGTGATGCAATGGTCGAGATGGGTGGTGACCCAGAGAAAGTAAATCCGCAGGTCCCAGTAGACTTGGTAATCGACCATTCGGTTCAGGTTGATGTCTCAGGTTCAAACACGCAAGCTCTTGAACTCAATCTCGACATTGAATACCATCGCAATATGGAACGATACACATTCCTAAAATGGGGCCAGCAATCCTTGAAAAACTTTCGAGCAGTCCCTCCTTCAAGGGGTATTGTTCATCAGGTAAACCTCGAATGGATAGCAACCGTAGCAAGAGAGGAAAACGGTATATGGCTACCCGATAGTTTGGTAGGTACCGATTCCCACACGACTATGATTAACGGATTGGGAGTTCTTGGCTGGGGAGTAGGTGGAATTGAGGCTGAAGCGGTAATGCTCGGTCAGCCTATCTACATGTTATCGCCGGATGTTGTTGGGTTCCGTCTAAATGGCTCACTCAACCCTGGAGTGACTGCAACAGACATGACTTTGAGAATTGTTGAGATTCTTAGAGAACATGGAGTAGTTGGCAAATTTGTTGAATTCTTTGGTTCTGGAATGGCCGCACTAACATTACCAGACCGTGCGACTATCGCAAATATGGCGCCTGAATATGGTGCAACCTGTGGATTCTTCCCGGTCGATGAGAACACTCTTGCTTACATGCGTCTAAGCGGTCGTGAAGAGGATGCGATTGCTAGTGTGGAAACATTCTGTAGAGCACAGGGATTGTGGTATGATTCGTCCGCACCTGAGAAATCATACAGTGCGACCCTTGAACTTGACCTTTCAACAGTTGAGCCTGCACTTGCAGGCCCAAAGCGTCCTCAAGACCGTGTTGACCTTTCTGCAATGGCAAATCATTTTGTTGAAACGCTATCCAATGAGGTAGGACACCAAGGGCATGGAATTGCGAAAGAGGACCTTTCAAATTCGGCACTTATTGGCGATGAATACGATTTGAATCATGGCGATGTTGTTATCGCTGCAATTACATCTTGTACCAATACTTCCAATCCTGGAGTAATGCTTGCCGCAGGTCTTCTAGCACGAAATGCCAGAGCCCGTGGTTTGATGGTCAAACCATGGGTTAAGACCTCTTTAGCACCTGGTTCGAGAGTAGTCACAGAGTATTATGCGGCCAATGGTTTAGATGAGGATTTAGCAGCACTTGGTTTCAACAATGTTGGATATGGATGCACAACATGTATCGGTAATTCTGGCCCCCTTCCCGAAGACATCGAGTCTGCAATTGATGAAGAAGGTCTAATCGTAGGTTCTGTAATCTCTGGCAATCGTAATTTCGAGGGACGAGTTCATCAGAAAGTCAAGGCTTCATATCTTGCAAGTCCACCTCTGGTAGTCGCCTATGCAATTGCAGGTAGCTTGTATGTCGATTTGATTACTGAGCCGCTTGGACATGATGCAGAAGGAAACCCAGTCATGCTTTCCGATGTTTGGCCAAGCGACTCACAATTAGCAGAAGCAATGGCGAATATTTCTCCTGAAATGTTCAGAGACCGCTATGCTACAGTAATGCAAGAGCCACGATGGGATGCAATCCCGAGTGAAGAATCTCCACTCTATCCATGGCAAGATGATTCCACTTACATTCGACTACCTTCCTTCTTCCAAGGTCTATCGCCTGAAGCACAACCTATCGAGCCGATTTCCGGTGCAAAGGTTCTGCTGAAATTGGGTGATTCTATTACAACAGATCACATATCTCCAGCAGGTGCATTTCCAGAGGACGGGCCCGCTGGGACCTGGCTAACCGAGCGTGGAGTTCAGAAGGGTGATTTCAATTCATTTGGTAGCCGTAGAGGTAACCACGAGATTATGATGCGAGGTACTTTTGCAAATGTGCGAGTCAGAAATGAAATGGCGCCCGGAACCGAAGGTGGTTTTGCGCTTGATCACTCGACAGGCGAAATTACTTCAGTTTACGAGGCTGCAATGGCTAGCGCTTCTCCAATGGTTGTGCTTGCAGGCGCTCAGTATGGCACTGGCAGCAGTAGAGACTGGGCTGCAAAGGGCACATTCCTCCTCGGGGTTAAGGCGGTCATAGCAACTTCATTTGAGAGAATTCACCGCTCCAATCTTGTCGGCATGGGTGTATTGCCATTGACCTTCAAATCAGGCCAAGATGCAAACTCACTTGGGCTCGATGGAACTGAGAGTTTCGACATTCCTGTAACAGATGATGTTCAGGCTTTGCAAGAGTTGGTTGTGACCGCAACTCGCGGCGATGGCACTACTATCGATTTCACCGTTGATGTAAGAATCGACACCCCAGTTGAGGTCGAATATTATCGCAATGGAGGAATCCTCCACACCGTATTGCGCAATCTCGTCTGACTTAGTAGTCTAAATATGTCAATAATTTGGGGCACTGTGAGTGGTATGAAAACAAAGTCATTTTCGATTGCATTTTTGTTGGCAATGTCTGCAATAGTCCCCATTATCACTGCAAATCCAGTAATTGCTGATGAGTTCGAATTTTTGCAAACCGATGTGCTGCTTCACCCAGGTTTGAATGAATCAACAGCCATTCCTCATAACGCTGGATACCGGGCTGATTCAGCTTCATTCGATTGGGAATTATCACCTGAAATAGTTGACGAATCTTGGACAATGGATATGGCGACATATTCTACTTATATCGGAAATGCAACCAATTTGACTTCAACGACAAATGGGCTTATTCTAAATCAATCTACAGTTGGCCCTTCTACGGCTGGAACTGCACAACTTCATTTATTCAACAATTCAAATCTGCAAGGATTCCATGCATATGATACCTTACAATTATCATGTGGAATTGTTAGTTGCGGTTCAATTACTGCAACTGGAAATCTTACAATTCATGCAAATGAAGTAATCATTGATTCTTTTACTAGCATTGATGGAAGTGATCGAGTTAACACTTACCTTGGTAATGGTGGTTCAGAGACCGCATCCAGTAGTTGGATTGGCGATGGAGCCGGTGGTGGAGGTCACGTTGGCGCAGGAGGCGATGGCGGTGGCTCCTCTACTAATGGTGGCTCATCGTATGGAAATGGCACAGAACCCGGCTCCCCCGGTGGAGGAAATTCACATCCTAGTGGCGCGACAACTCTCGGTGGTAATGGCGGTACAGTGATTACTATTGTTGCAGGCACAATCACGATTAATGGTACGATTACAACGAATGGTGGCGTAGGTGACAATGGCCCTGCTCCACCAAATGGTGGAAACGGTGGTAATGCTGCAGGAGGCGGCTCTGGTGGCTCAATTATTCTCAAAGCAAACGCTATCTCAATCGGCTCAAATGGAATCGTTAGTTCCGCTGGAGGCGATGGTGGCGATGGTGCAGATGCAGTTTGGCCATCTGGGCCTTCCCTTTTCCTTTACCATGGTGGTGACGGCGGTGGAGGCGGCTCTGGCGGATACATCACAATGACGACTCTTCCAAGTGGAATAACAAACTCCGGTACAGTTGATGTTTCAGCAGGTGCTGGTGGCGACTATGGTCTGAAACTGGGAACTGGTTCAGATGGGATTGCAGGGTCAAATAGTGTTGTAGGAAATACCTCATATTCTACTTTCACTGGATTTGTTTCTAGTGGTAATACTACTGCGTATAATGGCAGTTTCTTAATCCCAGGATTAGGGGATGACGAAATTGTGGAAAGGGCATGGTTGAATACAACTGCGTCGGTTCCAGCAGGCGCAGTATTGGACATGAAATATAATTACACAATGAATGGAATAGACTGGTCTGGGTGGTTAGATGGCAATCTTTCCCATCAGGAATTACCACGATTTTCTAATATCAGTTTACTATATGAGTTTGAGAGGTCGAGTGCTGGAGCATCTCCAATTCTAACCGCTATTGTGCCGGGTTCAACGAATATTGAACACATGGAGAATCTCAGTATCGAGTTAGAAGGTCAAACCATTCTAGATCCTCTCGTACATCAAATGCCTATTGGTTGGCTCGAGGAAGGTGGTTCTTCGCCAACGGCAACAGGAGCTGATTTGTGGATAGATGTTCCATTAAACGGAACAGCGGTCACTGATTTTTCAATGTGGATGGATGTGGAGCCAGGATTCACTGGAAATGTCACAGGTACATTCGATAGTGGATACACAATTTCGTGGTCCTCAGCAGATGTTGTTGCTGGGGGAATTGACCTAATTATCCCAATGAGTGTGATTCAAAACGAATGGCCAACAGTTTACAATTCAACCTCTGAAGGTATTGATTGGGCGGTTTCTAACTTTAGTTTGACTTTGTCAAATCCTTCCGCATTTAACATTACAAATGCCAGTTTCCATCACACTATTGTTGGCAGCCTTGAATTTTCATCGGCAATGGAAACTCATGCAATTTCACAGTGTGGTTCATGGTACGCTGCTACAGAAGCATGTCTCGATGAATATTCTATTGATGTCAAAGGGGACCCAGAAGGTGAGATGTGGAATCAAACATTGGAACTCAAAAATTTGAACATCGTATGGATTGATGATATCGAACCTCAAATCCAATCGGTCTCACATAAGGTCGATGGAGTGGACGATGCTGATGCTAGAAATGGAGAAACTATCGTAGTAATCGTACGTGATAATCTTGCAGATGATGACTTGCAAGGGGAAATGTGGGCACATTCATCTTCAGTATCTGCTGCAACTGAACTCGTGAATATTACGAGTATTCCATTAGCTTGGAACTCGCAAATACAGGGATATTGGGGGAGTGTTCCAACTTACCAATTGGATGCAAGTACCGAACATTCTCTGTGGATTAGCGTAGAGTTATCCGATGCAAATGGCAACTCAGTAACTCAGTTAAATGCGGATTCGATTACGGTATTACCAGCCTTACCTTCGGTAAGTCAACTTGCGATAATGACTGTTGATGGCGAACCAGCAAATAATGGTAGTTTCAGCACTCCAGATAATCTTCGTTTCTTAGTCAAGGATGCTAATGATAGAAGCGATCTCAATGTCGAAATAGAACTGGACTCAGAATCTTCAACGCAGACTCTTCAGATGGTATGGAATTCATCCGATTCCGTATATTCTGTAGTGTGGGAACCTGAATTTGCGGACCTCGGTTCATGGGATGTAGAGGTCTTTGCCGAGGAGCCAAATGGCGGAGAGGCCGATGAAGATGGATTACATAACGGCAATGATGCAAGTTTCTATCTTAGAGATGGAGTCCCTCCAGTAATACTTTCAGCAACATCAACCGAGACTATCGACGAGGTCAGAATAGATGTCCAGTGGGAAATAGAAGCAGGAGATACGGTAAGTGTTTGGGCAATCATTTTCGGGCCTAATGGTGAGAATATTGGAACTGAAATCATTGAGCAAACCAGCAATGGAATTGGTTACACAATACTGGACAAAAACGTTCTATCTCCGGGCGCATATACCGCTAAAATACATGTGAGAGATAATTTTGCTAATGAGGTCGATACCACAATCGATTTGGTTGATATCCCAGTGCCACTTCCTGTAATAAATTCCACAAATGTATCCTTGATAGTTGATGGAGAGAGTGTCATATTATCTGGTGATGTAATATTTAGAACCGGCGAAGGGACTCTAAATTGGATAGTAGATGATGAAGTCTGGCTAGTAGTTCCCATAGTGGATGGTACTCTTTCTGAACTCTTATCGCTATCGAATTTGAGTAATTCTTCGCATAATGTCACGCTTGAAATATGTAGCACAAATGAATGTGAGAATTATTCGCAAGACGTTGATGCAACGCCTTGGTGGAATATTGAGCTCATTGCATTCTGTAGCGATGCCAACTGTTCGGTGACCAATGCAGGAGATTATCCAACTACAGTACGAATCATTAGTTCGAAACCCTCAGCGAATTTCGATTGCAATGAGATAATCGTGGATTCACAAGCAACCGATGAAATCTCATGTACGATTAAGGATGGAATGGATGTTGGAGAATATGTTCTTGATTGGCGACTAGAATCTCAGGATAGAGGAGGTTATTGGCTCACTCTCAAAGAGGGAACACATAACTTCACAATTGCTGAACCCGAACCAGAGCCGGAGCCTGAGCCTGAGCCAAGCGATAATGAGGACCCAATCGATGATGGATCAAAATCAATCATCACTCCACTTACCCTTAGCATCCTAGGTGCTGTGGTCCTAATTATTGCCGGGTCCCTCTTCTTTGTATTCCGTAATAGAGAAGAAGAAATTTTTGACAAAGAAGAAGTTGACTTTTCGTTACCATCGGTTGAAACCGAGCAAATGCCAGCAATTGACCCAATGGAAATTGCTGAACCAGCACCTGTAGACTCAATTGCTACAGTTGAGGAAGTGGTGGAGCCAATCGGTGACGCTCCACAAATACTAGGCTCTTGGGAGGAATTACCTGGTGGCGGTCAGTATCATCAGAGGGATGATGGCACATGGTATGAAACGCTTGATGGCGTTTGGTGGTGGCAACATCCCGACGGTAAATTCGAAAGGGTCTGAACCGGTGGTTTGATTTCCCTTGACCTATGGGGTCGAATTATGCACGAACTGCGCGGATATGTCCGTTATCGCTTTCGTTCCGCCGAAGAGGACGTAGATGTTCTATTTGAGGGCGAAGCGGACTGGGTACGCAGTCTTGTGAAAGAACTCGGCCTCGATGGGGTCGGTTGGATGATGCCTTTGGCGGTTGATAGCGTCAATTTGTCATCATCTGGACTTTCCGATGATTCCTCAATCGAAATATCTGGTAAGCCAAAAGATATGGGCCCGGAACCAGATCCATCTAGAATCCCAATCGTTCGACGCCCAATTGGTCAACTAGACCTCGCCGCTAAGCTAGATGAGGTTGGACTTGAGAGGCCAGAACGGCCTACTCCTGAAGACCTCCGTGATGAATTAGATGAACTCGAGAAGCCATTTCCAACAAAGGATCCGATGTCCACAGACCCAATGGCTGAGGCTTGGCTAAAGGAACTTCTCAGAATTGTAGTTCGAACCTATGGAATTACTGCTATTTCTACCGAGAATATTGAACTTGCAGCTACCGACCTTCTCGGCGATAGAGAAGATTTGGAACTAGAACTCTGGTTAGAGAGTTTGTTTAGAGGAGGAAAACTCGTCAAGGTTCATGGTGGCGATGAGACTGGTTGGGGCCCCTCTCCGGGATGGCTTTCACGTACATTGTAAGTGATTCCTTGGGTTCACGGCCTTTTCATTTATTCGTTGCACTGCGAGCCCATATTTCGCAATTGCGAGAGACAGTACCCCAAAGGGATTAAAGTGGAGGGGGAAGTCGGCGAAATGAGTGATGATGATGCTTTGGAAGACCTTGAATGATGGTGGCCGCAATAGAGCGGTTCTACTTGCCCTTCTGATGTTGCTTTCGACAACTGCTGCGAATATGGCTTCGGCTTCTACTTCCCGGCAATATTCTACAGGTACAGATCCTGTCGATGTAGCGTTGGGAGATTTCGATTGTGATGGCGACCTAGATATCGTTTCTGCGAATGACCAGAGCTTGAAAATTTCAGTTCTTTGGAATGACAATGGCCAATTCCAGCGCAGGTCAGATATTTGGACTTCAGCAAATACCAGTATGAATGCAAACTTCGAAGATCATTCTAACACTCAACAAGTAGAAGTTGGAGAATTCACTGGTGACAGCGCTATTGACATAGTTATCTATGCACGCAACCAACCACTAAAGCGAGATTCTAGTGGAGCGATAGTCGTTGACAAACCTGGTAACGTAACAATCATCGAGAACGATGGTTGCAGTGTTGATACATTCACAGTCGGAGAGCGCTTCGATGTTGTCTGGATGTGGGACCTGGCAGTAGCGGATTTGGATGAGGATGGTAATGATGACATCGTCACTCTTGAGTTACTTGCTGACCTTAAGAATCAGCGAGTAGTCACCTATATGGGACCAATTACTTCTTCCACAAATGGTCAACTTACCAGCCTAGGAGACTCTACTCAAAATTCCTATCGTGAATTAGAATTAGGTGATTGGGGAGAGACGAGTCAAACTCATCCAGTTAACGGAAATTGTGACGATGTAGATCTCTGGTTAGTTCGCTCTGAAGGAGTGGATTACCTAACTGGAGCAGCAACAAATCCAGGAAAGTCCGATAACATGACAGTCATCGAATATGATTGTCTTAATCCAGCCCAAGGATTCCCTACAGCAGTGACATGGAGTTCAACAGGTGGTAGCGGCATGCACGTCCACGCAGTAGGCCCTGAATTTGGCGGAATGGACATTGGCGACATGAACAATGATGGAATCATCGACGTAGTCGCTATCAATGACGGCAATACCGAGAATGTAACTTATGCTACAATCAATCAAGCAACTCATACCTATAGTGCTTCGAAGACAGTGTACTTTGGCCCATATATCGCATGGGAAGTAACAATTGCTGAACTCAATGGTGATGGTGAGCCAGATTTCATCCACGCTGCTAAGTTCAAGCAGTCGAACTCAACTTCGTCTACAGGCGACTCTACAAGCAATTTCTACCTTAACTTGCCAACAAGTGTTCAGGTCACCTTATCCAATGGTGGAGGTGGACACATGAGCCCATTGGCATACTTTGGTGCAATGCGTCCAACAACTGCAGTAATAGGACAGGTTATCGGTGGGCCAAATAGTGCTCCAGATATTGTCGTAGGACATGGTGCATACGATCAGACCACTTGGGATGACAATTGGGGATGGGACGGTTCTTATGACCGAATTGTCGTAGTCGAAATGGACAACAAGGACCTTGCAGTTTCTAGTATCGATATTTCTCCAACCGATGCATATGTCGGTGCTTTAGGAGAAGGTAACAGGGATGTTGAGGTAACAGTGAAGAATACTGGAATGGATATTCTGAACGGTCAAGCGACTCTCGATGTTGAGATCAAGGAAGTCGATGAAGCAGCTTCAACCAATGTCACAGTCTATGAGATGGACTGGGATAATTCTGAGGTCAAGACAGGTTGCACCTCTGGATGTACCTGGACATACGAATCCTACTTTGGCAACCATCACTGGATGGAAGAGACCAATCATACAACTGGCCACACATCAGGTAATAACGCGCCAGCACAGAATGCTAATACCAATAATCCAACTGATTACATGTGGTCTGGAACCTATGAAACAAATAGTTCTGGCTCGGAATGGTCTGGTTATGGTGCAAATTGGGATGAAGCAATGATTCTAGAAGATGTAGATTTAACCGGCGCTGACCGTGCTTGGATGAGTATGGAGATTTTCCGTCATCTTGGATATGCATCTACATTCATACAGGACCAATCTGGACAATATATCCTTGCAGACATTTGGGATGACATGGCAATCATCGAGGTTTTCGATGAAGACTATGGTTGGGTTACCATTGGCTGTCCAAATGAAGCGTACTTCTCTGGACAATGCGCTTCTGGAGAGAGTATATGGGGCGGATATGATGCTGACCGAGTATTCAATCTTCAACAGGGTGGATATGCTGAATCGATTTCCTACTATGGTGTCTATTCAGCAGGAACCAACTATGGATGGGGCAACTTCACTGAGGATGACCTTGGTGCATTCGACCTCTCCACTTTCGCAGGCAAGACTGTCGATATTCGTTTCCGCTTCAAGTCGGGTTGGGAAGGATCTAACTCCAATGATGAAGAATCTCGTTGGACAGGTCGAGATGGTTTCGCTCTCGATAACATTTCAATTTGGAAGCAAAATACTGCATTCACAAGCAATGTACAGACCAAGCAGTCCAACATCAACATGAACAACCTCGCACCAAATGATGAATACACATCTTCGATTACTGCTGACTTCGTCAACGGAACCACTTACCGAATTTCAGCTACCTTGAATTATGGTCAGGATGAGCAGCCGGCAAATGATGAGATTGTGGGATACATCACTGCATTCAACATCTTTGACCCTGGAGTTAATGAAATCGAATCATTCAATCCTGGTGGGCTATACGCTGAGGGAATATTCCCAATCGAGGTTCAAGTCGAACACTTTGGAAACACCAATGTTTCATTCGATGTTGAAGCATCGGTTTACAGCGCACTTCCTGCAGACATCTACTGTGGCTCGCCACTAGTTGTTTGCGATGAGATGTTTGAGGGAGGATCTTCTGGATTCCGCTACACTGATGACAATAATGGAAATGGCGGAATCGTAGACGATTCTACCTGCCCCGAGGTATTATTCGGCTCACACTCCTATTGGTTTGGAAACCCATGTGATACTCCGAACAGTTTCGGTGACGTGTGGGAGAATGAGACCCTAACAATCCCCGATATTGATTTGAACAATATGTCTGGAGACTTCGTTGCGCTAAACTTCGAATACTTCGCTGAGACTTGGTTCGAAATTGATGCTGATGGAGATGCGTACAATGTTGGCGATTATGCTGCATTGACCGCTGATTGGAACCGAGGAGGAACCGATTACTCTGGAGTTCTTTGGGGACAATGGAACGATTACAACGAGGATGGAACATGCTTAGTCGATGAGAACGGTGATGGTTTCATCGACGAGAATGAAACACAGATTGATGGAATAGAAGTAGACTTAATCGGTGATTCACGCAATGTAAATGGTGGAACAGGAAACTGGGAAATCTTCTACAATAGCGATGGTCTTGTCAAGTCACGTAGTATCGACTTAACTCATCTATACATGTTTAACAACTCAGACATAGATTCCAATAATTGGGGTCCTGAGTGCCTAAGTCTAGCTGGTTCAACAGTTGACCTCAACTTTGAATTCCAGTCGAACGATGATGGCCATAATGGCCAGAATGATGGCGTTCGTGGTATTGCATTCGACAATATCTCCTTGGAAGAATTCACCTTCACCCAAGATGCGACCTATTCATCCACCGTCATCGACCTAGATGCAGAGGAAAACCGAACAATAGCAATTTCAGACCACGATTTCGTTTCTGGTGTTTACAAGATTGAAATCGAGACACTCTTCGATAATACAACTGCTGGAACCTCATGGTATGGCCACCAAGAGATATCTGTTGCAAATAACCTAGCACGAGTTATCTTCTCGGTTGAAAGCGTAGATATTACACTTGGAAAGCCAGACCAGATTTCTTGTCTTTCCGATGTGGTTCTAGATTGTGTGCTACCAATCGATAGCGTACTAACCCATGATTGGGGACTTTCTGCAACCAATGGTGTCTTACAAGGTGATTACACCTTCCACATGACCATCAACGACCTTGCAGATGGTAGCCAAGTTCATACTACGACTGCTGGACCCTCACAGGTCCTTGGGCCTCATGAGAGGACCATGGTCTCATTCACACCATGGAATGGTTGGCAAGATGGCCACACATACAACATAACCTATCATGCAACCTTACCAAATGGTGACATGTCTGGAAATGAGAGATTCTTCCATGCTGGCTTCGCTGACATGGTTGATGTCGCAATACTGTCCGGTGATACATCGCGTACTCAGTCAATCAAGGAGGATCTGGTTCTCCTCGATATGAGTTATACTCAGTTCGATATCAACGACTGGGATGATTATCTAGAGACTGGATGGCTAACTCATTATGACAAGGTTCTGATGCCAATTCAAGATGTCAACACCGCAAAACCTTCTGATGCAGGAGGCAAGGGATACTACGAGAAGTTGGGTATCTCAAGTCATAAGACCACTCTGAAGAACTTCATGTCTTCAGGTGGAACTGTACAGGTTCATCTTGGAACATCTACCGATTATTACGAGTTTAGTAGCAGTACTGGATCTAGCCTACTTCCATTCGACATGGATGTACAACCTAGAAACACTCCTGAAACCCGTGTTACATACAACAACATGGATGTTGCAGATGCATACCATCCAATTCTTGACGGAGTAGACCTAGCAGCCTTCCAAGGCTTCGACCAATACGGAACAGTGACAGAAGCAGTACTCAACACCAAGAGTGTTGCAGCAACTTCTATCCCATCCGCATGTAATGGATATTCAGAGAATGGCGGTGGATTCCAGCGCCTTATTCAGTCTGAAGCAGAGCCACAGGATACTGTGCTTGCAACATGCAGTTATGTTGACGGTGGAATGATTGTCACCACAATCGATGTTGCAGGAGTTTCAGAGCGTGCTGACAGTGCTACTTTCCCATTATTGGGTAACATGCTATCTTACCAGGTTAGCCAATACCCTCAGGGCTTTGGTACTCTAGGAAACGGACTAGACCTCACAATCAATGGAGAGGTTCCAACTCTCGACCCTTCGACTGGTGGATATTCTTACCATTACATGAAGAGTGATTCACAGGTAACCTTTGGATACACTACCGCTACATCTGAGCCACTTTCGACCGATTGGGTAATCAGCGGTCCAACCGATTGGCTTGGAGCTTCAATGGCAAGTGGTACCGACCATACCGATGAGATGAGCCCGACCTCTACTTTCTGTAAGGTCGACCTATCTTCAGCAACTGGATGTCTTCAGGGTGCAACTTGGGATATCACACTTTACTTACACGATGCTGCTGGACACGGGCGCTCAATTTCCGTCACTGTCATGACCGACGATGTGCGGGCTGATGAGCACCGACCAGTTGCAGATGTTGTTATCGACATGCGTGAAGAATACCAAGACCAAATTGAGAACCGTGGTACTAAGACAGTATCTGACACAGATTGGCCGGTAAACCGAATTCACCTTGATGAGGATGGAGAGGTTGTCATCCACTTCGATGCATCCGAATCCTCTGATGCAGATGCCTTAGATGGAAATGGAATCGACACCTATGAGTGGACAGTACTCTTTGATGCCCCATATGGCGATGACAACTTCGATCTCGAAGGTCACGTATTCACCAAGCCATCATCTTCTGATGGTGCATGGGCATACACTTTCCAGAATGTAACTGTAGACGCAAGTGGACAGACAGAATCTCTAATCCGTATCGAATTAGTCGTATTCGATAAGGCTGGAAAGTCTAGCGAGAAATACCGTATGTATTTCTCAGTAGTACCAGAAGGATTCGGGGATGAAGAACCAGTGGTTCAAATCGACCTATCAGTCAATGGTAGCCAAGTCACTTCTGATACCATTACTATCTCTGGAACAGTACTTTCGGGTGCTGAGCAAGGAGATGTCTATGTCGAAGCAGCACTGAGTTCAGAGGCATTCGAACAGTCTGCAGTTGCAAAGTATAACATGCAACTCGAGGGAAGTTGGGCAAAGTCAGACAAACTTGGTGATGAAGATGGATTTGACCTTACTCTAACCATCTCTGACCTATACACCAATGAAACCTCTACGCAGGAGATATACTTGCTAATCTATGAAGGCGATGACAAGCGCTGGCCTGTAGAGAAGTATCTCATTATTCACCTACCAGCATGCCAAGGTTTGGAAGTTCCAGTTGAGGTTCTTGCAGAGGATCCTGAAGGACGCTGGGTTTGGGCAAATGATGCTTGTGAGTGGGAAGGAGAATACACATTCAATCCAGGTGATGGTACCTTTACTGAACCGAAGACTGAAGATCCTACTTCTGGCGATAACAGTGACATGATTATGTATGCATCGATTGGTGTTGGTCTACTTCTTGTAGTCATATTATCATTATTCTTCGTCTTAAGAGGCGGAAGTGATGAGGATGATACTGTTAAGGATTTCAATGCGACAGCAGCAGCAGGATATGGTGGAGTCGCACAAATGGACCCAATGGAACAGTATGTGCAGCAGTTAATCGCACAGGGATACCCAGAAGAAACGGCGCGGGCTTATGCCCAGCAATATGCTGGGCATTTCCAGCAACAGTAGTGAGTCTCACTTCTGTGTTTGAGCGCTCCGGCCCGTAAGGGCCGGAGTGGCCACTCAACCGATTGACCTATGAACAGTGGTCACAGCGCCCATTCCATGGACGAGGGTGAGAACTACACCGTGGCCGATATCAGCCTAGCTGATCAAGGTGCATTACGGGTTGACTGGGCTCGTTCAAGGATGCCTGTTCTTGCAGCATTACGTGATGAAGCGGAAAAGAACCGCCCTCTCGAGGGTATGAGAGTAGCCGGTTGTCTTCATGTTACCAAGGAAACAGCAGTATTGATCGAGACAATAGAAGCAGCAGGTGCCAAAATCTCCTGGTCGGGTTGCAATCCCCTTTCAACTCAAGACGATGTTGCTGCTTGGCTTGCTCGTGAAGGATACTCAGTTTTCGCTTGGCACGGCCAGTCGGTTGAGGATTTCTACTGGTGCATTGACCGTACTCTAGAATTCAAACCAACTCTTACTTTGGATGATGGCGCAGATTTAATCGTGCGAGTGCACGGCGAAAAGAAAGAGTTCGCTGATGGAGTGATAGGTGGTACGGAGGAGACAACAACCGGCGTTCATCGATTGAGAGCAATGGGTGATGCAGGTGACCTTCTCTATCCAGTGATTGCAGTTAATGATGCAATAACTAAGTGGGATTTCGATAATATCTACGGGACAGGACAATCTACTCTTGATGGAATAATTCGTGCAACCTCAGTACTAATCGCTGGGAAGACTTTCGTTGTAGGTGGATATGGCCACTGTGGAAGTGGTCTTGCCATGAGAGCGAAAGGGATGGGTGCCAATGTCATCATTACTGAAGTGGACCCACTACCGGCACTCAGAGCAGTGATGGATGGATTTAGAGTCATGAAAATGGATGATGCAGCCCCATTAGGTGATATTTTCTGTACCGCTACAGGTATGAAAGATATCCTCGTAAACCGCCATTTTGATTCGATGAAGGACGGGGCAATTATCGCTAATACTGGTCATTATGATTGTGAGATTAATATCGAGCAACTGAAGTCTCAAGCAGTATCAATGCGTAATATCAGGCCTGAGAATGATGAGTATACAATGGCAGATGGGAGGCGTATTTTCTTATTGGCTGATGGCCGTTTGGTCAATCTTGCAGCAGCAGAAGGCCATCCTTCCGAGGTAATGGACATGAGTTTTGCAAACCAATTCCTTTCTCTGTGTCGTCTTGCAGCAGAAGGTACTGGAATGGCACCAATTGTACATGACATCAGCCTTGAACAAGACCAAGACCTCGCCAATACCAAATTGGCTACTTTGGGTTTTGGAATCGACGAACTTACCGCCGAACAAATCGCCTACCTAACCGACTATACAGCCGGAACTTGAGATTCACTCTTCCTCAAATCCAGGGAGTTCATTGGAATCATCATCATCTTCGATTATTCCGATATCATCTAGGTGAGAATCGAAGTCAGGGAACCTAGGTTTCCAATTTCGCGGTAGGGTTTTTCCTGCTAGGACAATCTTGGAATATCTTTCTTGATATGCACGTGCTCTTCTACCTACGAGGAAAAGGTAGAGCCGAGAATCCCGTACATCATCTGGAATGACCAATTTTGCAGTACTCGCCTCAAAATCCATTGCTCTAAGGAGATTAAATGCTGGTCTGTTCACCTTTTGGAACAATCCACGAGTAAACCTCATGCCCATGATAACAGTGATTAGAATCATGATAGATGTTAGGCAAAAACCAGTCCAGCCATCGCCGAATAATGCCCTAGAAATGAAAACTTCCATCATCAGAAATGGTACGGTAGTCATCATAAAAATCAAATTTTCAGATACCGGGCCTTTGTTTCTCCTTGAATGAATGGCACTCCATCCATTGTGATTTCTCTCCCAAGGGCGGAAGTGATTACCCTTGTCTTGTTCTGCTGCCTTTGAAACCAATGCATGCAATCTACTAATTCTAGTGAATTGAGCGGTGCCAACATCGAGGTTTTCTTCCTGAATTGCTGCTAAGCGATCCATTGCCTTGTCATAGAACCCCATATCGGTAAGAATAGCAGCTTGTTCGACGAGTGGTACAGATTCAAATGGCGCAACTTCACGACATTCTTGCCACCAGAAGAGTGCATCCTCATACAACCCAAGTTCGTCTGCCATTAGGCGACCACCTCTAACCCAAGCATCTACTCTTGATGGTTCCAGAGCGACTACTTTTCTGCACGCGGTCAAGGACCTAGATGCTCGACCTAGGTCTGCTTGTGACGTATCAGATAATTCTAGACTAGAAATCATCCACCAAGATTCAGCATGAGCAGGGTCAGCCTTTACGGCTGCTCTAGCCGACTTGAGAGCACCTTCAACATCACCTTCATCTTCTGCAGCAATTGCATCGAGATAATGGTCTTCAGCGTTCATCATTTCTGCCTCCATCGCCCTTACCGTATCTCTGTGAACGGAGTGGCGATGGGTCTCGTGAGAAGTGGTGCCCCTTTTGTCTAGGGCCACCTACTCGCTTGGAGGTACCGCAACTGAAACATTCATCCCTGCTTGCGAAGTTGTTCTTTCGGCATTTAGGACAATCCCAATCTCCAGCTCTTTTCTGAGGTTCTCTACGGTCGTCACGTCCACGTCGGTCATCTCGTCCTCTACGGTCGTCACGTCCACGTCGGTCATCTCGTCCTCTACGGTCGTCACGTCCGCGTCGGTCATCGCGACCTCTACGGTCATCTCTACCGCGGTTATCATCACGACCACGTCCTCCGCCACCTCCGCCTTTGGATTCTCCACAGCGATTGCATTCTGTACGGAAAGAGAAATTTGAGTTGTTGCACTTGGGGCAATCCCAATCATTGTTGGTGAAATGACCTTTGTCACGATTATCATCACGACCTCTTCGTCCATCTCTACCACGGTTATCGTCTCGTCCACGACGGTCATCTCGCCTTTCACGACGCTCAGGTCTAGAATCTCGTTCACTCTTAGGTTTCTGACAGCGATTGCATTCACTTCTACTTGCATAGTTGATATTGCCGCAATCGCGACACAACCAGTCTTCACCACGGCCGGAATCTCTGCCACGTCGTTCGTCTCGGCCTCTATTGTCGTCACGTCCTCTTCGGTCGTCACGTCCACGTCCTCCTCCACCTCCGCCTTTGGATTCTCCACAGCGATTGCATTCTGTACGGAAAGAGAAATTTGAGTTGTTGCACTTGGGGCAATCCCAATCATTATTGTAACCCCCGTCACGATTGTTATCACGACCACGACGGTCATCACGTCCTCTTCGATCGTCTCGTCCTCGTCTGTCATCTCTTGCAGGTCGCCTGTCATCTCTTTGACGGCGAGGGCGAATTGTGATTTCAGCCCCTACTAAGGAATTTGCATTAGCCTTGCGATCCAAGTGGGCGATATGGACAAGTGAATTGTCTAGGTTGCCGATTACTCCATCGACTTTGCCGACATATTTCTCACTTCCATCGACCATGACTGAACCCAGGGCTGGACATGAGCCGCTGTAGCTAACGAGCAAACCACCTTCGTGGCTGACCCTCTCGACCGTCCCTTTGAACATAACCTGCCCTCTAGGTTCCACTTTTCATGATGCCGGTTCAATCTCTGCGCGCAATTAGTGCCGCTCCTAGCATACAAACGATAGTTGCAATCATACTGAGAGCCGGTAACCCACTTTCATCTTCTACAAGGTCGACGATAATATCTGGCTCATCAGTTTCGAGTGGGTCATCCACATTTACCACTAGAATCGCAGTCGCTCCATCTGAATCTTGAGCATGAATTTCGACGGTATAATCTACGTTATCTTGAGTAAAGCAAGCAGCAACTGAAAGGGATACATCCCAAGAAACTCCACTTTGGCTGAATCCAGTTGTACTATCTCCACACATTATTGCAGTTAGACTAACATCTCCACCATCGGGGTCAATAACACTACCACTTAGAGAGAATGATAAGTAATCAGCAGACCAAGTTGCATTTGTATCATCTATTAATGAATTAATGCTAATCACAGGAGGGGTATTTTCTTTCATGAGTCCGAGATCGATGTATGCATTCCAGTCAAGCATTCCATCAGCTGTAGCAGTTAGGTGGACTTCGAATGAACCGGGGGTCATTCCAGAGAGGCTAAGTGTTGAAGTCGCCATTGAAGAGCCGAGGTTTAATCCACTCGAAGGGCCATCAGTTCCACTCTGAGTTGCTGCTAAATCAAGGGAAATACTCTGAACTAGTAGAGTAGGATTTACTTCAATTTCGACCGAATCCCCATAGGTTCCTTCGGTCGCACTGAACGATAGTGGTTGTCCGAATCGCCAGGTTCGAGTCGAATCAGCATTCTCCCCATATGGGTCTACAAGCGAACATGTTGCGGTACTAGACTCACTGGTTCCAGCAATTGCTAGGAGGTCACCATCTCCATTCATCCTACTAGACCATCCAGTCTCATCGAATGTGCAATCTAGGCTCCAACCATTGTCGTCACTCGCCCAGTCTGCCAAATCAGCCCCCATTACAATTAGTTCCTCACTGCCTTGGACAAACATTGGGAATACCGTGTCGTCTGTTGGTGCAGCAGTGCCCCAAACAGGCGCTTCATTAGTATCTGGAGGCATTGTAGTCAGGTCGATGAATAGGTTTCTTCCCATAGGCCAATCTGTTTTGTCGTAGTCGACATCGAGAATAATTTTCAAGCGACCATCAGGTAAATGAAGTTCAGAAACCATAGCAGCATTGGGATTTGAAACCCCATCATCTTGAACATCGTATTCTGCCATACGAAGTCCTTCAACTGCCGGGAATGTAAATTCAAGGCGAGCATGAGTCATGTTGGTTGCATTAAGTGCGAGGGTGAAGTTACTCTGTCCCGAATTAGGTAATTGGTTGAAACGCATATTGTTGGTTTCACCTTCTTTGAGGAACATTGAGATTTCAAGATTATCAGTAGCAGTGACCGGTACTTCTCGGCAATCAGAACTTGCGAACATATTCTGGCACTGGCGTTCTTCAGAATGTTCTTCAGGAACCAAATTAATTTCATCTAGAGCGATACCATCCTCAACAAATTCAAGGTCATTCCAATCAACTCCACCACGATGTGCCACTCCTTCTCTCAGTCCTAACCTCGTGTCCATATCAGCGATACATTTGGGGCCAATTTCTCTTACCGCTTCTCTTTCATCGGTAGATAGCCATGAGTTATTGCCGCCTGGTACGCCATCGAATAATCCGTCAATGTTCTCTCTAACAATAGCAGCTTTGCTGTCATTTACCCATGAATTAGCATAAATTTCAGCACTTGCCCAATCGGAAAGAATCTCGATATCGAAGTTTGCATGATTGTAATCAAATAGATCTTCAAATGTATAACCAGAACAGTCGACATCGCTAAGTTGTCGTCCACTAGTCTCAGCGCTGCTCATCCCAGTAAGGGATACTGTGCTAATCAAAATAGCCAAAATGAAGGCCGTTAGGCTTCTCCTCATATTCTGCCCTACGGGCAGAGACCCCTTAGTGTGTTTCGGCTCATGGAGTGAGTTTGTCCATTCTTACTGTGAAAAGGTACACCGGGAGAACACTCCAGATAATGGCTGCTAGAGAAGTCATACCTGGGTGCATATGTCTGCCACTTTCTGCAAGTGGCCATTCCAACATGTGGTGATATACACCATTTGGTGAAAATAAATCCACCATGGCTTCAATCCTAAGGTATTCAGGAGATGTGAGGTCCGCAATTTCGATGCCCATTAGGCCTGCTACAAGGGTGGTCAGGACTAACCAAAGTAGGGTAAAAATCATCCAAGTTCCAAGTCCGACAGCCATAGATGAACCCATATCTCTAGCCCAAGAAGAAGCGAGTAATTGAATCGATGTGTACCATAGTAAGAGAAGGCAATTGGCGAGGAAATGAATGAATAACTCATCAAGATTTGGAACTGAATTCATTCGGTACCAAATTATGAACAAAGATAGAATGTTAAGAACAATAACCGGTATTGCAATCGCTGCCCAATGACCGATAACCATTGACCTAGCAAGCACCTTTCTGTTAATCGGCTGGGAGAGTTTGACTTCAAGTACTCCTGAAATACGGTCTCTACTAATTCCGTCAAAGGAAACCAAAACAGCCCCCATTGTTGCAGAGAAAATGATGAATGCTGTTGAGGCGTACATTACATCGTATGCTGAATCAATCACTAGGCCAGAAGGAAGATTTGCCTTGGGGTCTGATAATCCCCATGTACTAAAGAGGATGAACATTGCAAGAAGTGGCCAAATCACCATCATTCTGCCTGCACGAATTCTCTCATACATTATCGCCTTTGAAAGGTCGAAAAGTTGACTCATTCTTCCTCAACTCCAAGTCGTTTGAATGGTAACATTGAATCTTCTGATAGGTCCATACTCACATCACTAGGATCGATACCTGTTGCAGCACAAATCATGTCGACTAAGTCGACATCATCAGCATCGAGCCCTAGTGCATCTTTTACTGAATCGATAGTGCCTTCAATCAAGAGTTGTCCGTGGTGTAGTAGGGCAATTCGGTCAACTAGGTCTGCCATTTCTGCAACTTGATGGGAAGAGATGATGATTGCAACGCCCTTGGATGCCAATTGTTTGAGTAGATTGCAAAAAGCCCGCTGTGCAAGCGGGTCAAGGCCATTCAAGGGTTCGTCCATTACGAGAATCCGAGGGTTTCCCAATAAGGCACAGGCTAGCGATAAACGTTGACGCATTCCTTGAGATAGATTATCGAGAATTAAATCAGAGCGTGAACTAAGGCCAACCCGTTTGAGTAATTTATTGACATCTACTTCACTTCCATGCATCAATGACATAGCAGTCAAAGTTTCAGCTACTGTGCTACGCCCTTCCCACCGGACTTGTTCGGGCATATGGCCGATGTTGCTACGCCTAGTTTCGATGTTCTTGTCTATTTCACCATCGTGAGTAAAAATTCCACTAATCACTCGGAGCAGAGTTGTTTTTCCTGCACCATTAGGCCCGATTAATCCGAGGATTACGCCTTCTTTGATTTCAAGGTCAATGGAATGTATTCCAGCTCCATCACGTTTAACCCATGGTTTCCATGTAGAAGTGTCACGAATCTGATGGCGATAAGTCACATCGGACAGGCTGAGGATGGACTCCATTAGGCCTGAGATATCGTGCCACCCATTACAATGTGCCGCTAAAGTCCCTTGAATAGGGTTTGACTTATCCATCTTCCATCACTCGCCGAACCGTGATTGGCGGGGTAGTGACATCGTTTGCTCTTCTCGGAACCCTATATGGGGCACTCCGTTGGAAGGCAGAAAGATTCGATCGTACTACCCTTATTGCGCTAACTTGTGGTATTGCAGCAATGTGGTTCACACCATTGGGAATATTGATTCTAGGGCCCCTTGCGATTGTTATCTCAGTAATCAGTCCGGCTGGCAGGGATGAATGGACACAATTCAGACAACGCCGAATACTGACTTCGATTGCCTTAGTCATTGTACTGGTAGGAGGTGCATTTACACCTACATCGACACCTATTGGTTCAACTGCTTGGGGAGAGCCTATTGCTACCGAGAATCCCCATGCTCCAGCATGGCCTGCTAGTGAGCAATATACCTGGTTTCACGATGGGGCAGTAATCGGTATTTTGGTGGCTAGAACACCTCATACATTTGCGCATTATGGCCAATCCACATCTACACTAGAAATTGGCATCATGCTAGGAATGCATGAAGAACGCCTTCGTCAATCTATCGAAGTAATAGATGAAAAAGTTCCAGTGATCAGTATCGATGCAAATGCATTTTCCTTATCTGAAATAGAAACAGAATCCACGCATAATTATAACGGAGAAGAGTACTCAGTAATGCGTTTTGAAGTTATTAGAGACGATGGTTTCACCACGACTATTGCAAATGTAATTGTAGTGTGTTTCCCTTCTACTGGAGGCGAACTAACCTTACTAACAATTACTCGCCCAACCATTTCGCAGAGGAATGATGTATTCGAAGAAATGATAGTTTTACAGTATCTCGAAGCCAATGAATAAGAGATTTAGGGTGCCCTAAATATTATAGTGGGCGCTTTACCCCCGCCGGTCTATGATGGCCGATTTCTGGACTGGAGGTCTTATCGGATTTAGAGAAGCTCTGGAGGCCACATTAATCGTGGTAATCTTCATGCTTATCCTGAAGAAATCAGCACGGCCAGAATTAATGAATAGCATCTGGAAGGGAGTGGGATTGGGTATCATTGCGAGCATTTTCACTGCAATAGCATTCGAATTCATCATTGGAGGATTTGCTGAGAACGAAGCTTGGTTTGAGGGAGTACTGATGTTGGTTTCTGCAGGGCTAATCGCTATTGTTGTATTCCATTTGATCAAACACCACTCCAAATCTGAACTCGAAAAATTGGCAGAAGATGCAGTAACCGACCTCGATGGTGGAGCCAAAGCACTCTCGGTAATTGCCTTCCTCTCAGTTTGGAGAGAGGGCTCGGAAACAGTTGTTTTCATGTCTGCTGGAACAGAGACTAACTGGGCCATACTTGGGCTGCTAATCGGTATCAGTGCGGCGGTTTTCCTTGGATGGTTAATTCATTCCAAAGGCGCTAAAATCAATATCAAGAAATTATTCACCGCAACTACAATCCTGCTGATCTTCGTAGGTGCTGGCTTAGCGGCTCATGGCGTTCATGAATTACAAGAAGAAGATGCGGGAATTATTCCAGTATACAATGAGGAAATATGGAATGTAAACCCAGATTGGGATGGTTCTGGAGATGCCCCAGTAATGCATGACAAAGGAGCAATAGGTGGAATGATGCGAGCTACAATAGGATGGAATGGCGACCCTACTATGCTTGAATTCTTCACCTGGATAGGATACCTTTCAATCATGGGTATTCTCTACAAGCGAGATACAGATGCTCATACCCCAGCAGAAGAATCAGAGCCGCTAAACTGAACAAGTTGTCCTAGGGCAATGTTATTGGCTGTTGGTAGAATAAACCAGCCATGGTCTCATATCTTGAGCACGTAAACATCACCGTGACCGATGTCGATGAAGCGATTCGTTTTTTCCAAACTGCAATGCCAGATTGGAAAGTTCGAGCAGATGTAAGTGACGAGGAAAGTAATTGTCGCAGATGGGTACATCTTGGTACAGATACCAATTATATTGCCATAGAAGACAGGGGTGCAAAGGAAAAGGGGCCACATGAGCCTTATGTTGACCCTGGACTAAACCATCTAGGATTCGTAGTCTCAGATGTTGCTGCAGTATCAAAGAGATTAATCGATGCAGGGTTTACTGAAGGAATGAGTTCTCTGGGCAACCCCAACCGAAAGCGTATTTACTTCTATGATGCTGATGAAAATGAGTACGAATTCGTTGAGTATCTCAAGCCGGATTTCGCTTCGCAAAATGATTACTCTGACGCATAGTAAAAGGGAAAGCCTAGAAAGGACCATCAAAGAAGTACTCAAATATTATCCACTTCAACATTCAAATGTAGGGATGAAAATGTCTTCTTTTAGAATCTGTTCAAATTGTTTTGGTTACCGAGTTTATCCATGGATGGGATTCATGACCGGAGAACGTTACCAATGTCAAGATTGTGAAGAGATACTGGTCTTACCAATCGAGTTTGATAATATCGAAGACTATCTCGAATTCCTCAAGGTACAGAATCCTGAGAAGTATGCTGAAATTGCAAAAGAGCTTAAAGAGTGAATTCTAAGAAACAAGTAAAGAGTAACCCAGAATCTATGATCTCATTGTTGGCGAAAGAAACAAAAGATGGAACGATTAGCAATAAACATGAATGTGAGCATTTTTGGTATTATTTTCATTTTCGCAATAATTGCATTATCATTCAAGCTGTTTAAGATACCATCAACTGTTGGAGGTTTCCTCTCTGGCAAAGGCGGGGGTATCTTTGCTAGACTCAAGGGGGTGGAGTTGCAGCATTCTTGGGTTGTTGTTTACTCGATATTGGCATTTATTCTATTACAAGGACTCATCGCTGCAGGATTACCAGGTTTTGAGATGAATATTTATTTTTCATACATTAATTGGATTTTTCTCATAGCGATAATCATTGGTGTTTCAATTATGTTGAAACCAATGTTCTCGGGATTATCTGATCCCGGAGAACATACCTCTCCGTTTGCTCTTGTGTTTGCTATTGCAGGATTAATTTTCATCATGTCTGCTACAGCGTTTATGTTTGAGGAATGGTCTGGCAGTGGGTGGCGATTCGGGCAAGACGAATGTGAAAATGCCGCTGAATCACTTAATTATTTACAAACGGAAGAAGAATTCGTTGAAGGATTAGATTCCCATTGGAATTTCGACTTAGAGAATTGTTATTTCAATTCAGAGCAAAGAAACGCGGGGAGCCCCTATGAGGAGACTTGGGTAGATGGTAGATACATGGGTTCAGGCCCTAGCGATTTTAGTGTAGAAGGGCCAACGATGTTCGATGATTATTCTACGGATATTCCATTTGGTCCGGATGGTCCATATTTCTGGATAGGATATCTCTTTGTGTCAGTATTTATCATTGGTGGAATGGTTCCGTTCTTCATTAGATCAGGGAAATTCATTACTACTAGATCAAAGTTGAGAAACCTTGAGGTTTCCACAATAAGAAAACTAGCATTAGACCCAGACGGAGTAGTAGAAGGTAGAATTGAACTACCACCACAAATGGAACCCAGTACGCCTGGAGAATATGAAAGTAAAAGCAGTGAAATTATTCTAATTCTATCTACTACTTTGACTGTTATTGGGCTAATGGCAATATTCCTAGAAATCTTGGATGGATATCAATATTACAAATGGGAAGTCTGGGATCACAGACAAACTGGTGAATTCGTATTACACGCTTTTTTGCTAATGTATATTTTGTTATCATTCCTAGGCTCATTAGCGGTTGTAAAACTCCTCAATACCACAATCAATTCTGGAGAAGAATCACTTCTCGAGTCAGTTAGGCCGAGAGAATCTGGTCAACAAGAATTACCTGAACTGCTTGCTCCATCATCATCAGATGAGGCTGCACGTCTTGAGGATGTAATACAAAGTCTAGAGCATCAAATGATAATGGCGCGTCTAGAGGCAGAAACTCTCACAGCCGAATTGAATGAAACTAAAGAAAGGGTAATTGTGATGGAAGATGAACTCGAAGAAAAGAGTGAGGAATTGGAAGATATGAAGGCAGTATTGGACAACATGGAATCAATTGCCGGCGAATCTGAAGAATCAGATGGCAAGTCGCTTGTGATGTCTGATTCTGTGTTAGTGGGTGATGCTCTATTTGGTTCGACGAAAATCGATAGTCAAATCGTAAATGACCCAGCAGCAATTGCTCGTGCTGCGATTGAAGCATATCGCGAAGGTCGCAGAGATGGCGGATTGTGAAGTGAATTCAATTCGCCTTTGAGAAGTTGTGTCTCGTCTTTGAGATGATGATGTAAACGAGATCCCGTAATGGTAGTGGAATAAGCCAAGCGAAAGGAAACATCCATCGCCAATTCCAACGCATGTAGAGCAGACACCTTATTCCTGCTGCAGAGCGAATGTATGCCTTGCCATTTCGTACTAAAACTACTGTATCAGCAGTAATCTGATTGTTTTTGAGGGTCTCTTCACCTTCTGGACTTTGCAATTCAGATAATATCAGTTCCTTAGAGAGACGTTGTGAAAGAAAATACCCCGAACGCGTGCACATTGCACACAGGCCATCGAGAAAGAGTGTGTCAGTCATATCACTCAGCAGCAATGTGAAGGTTGCCATCCGCATATGAGATTTGGATTCTGTTTGGGAGTTTGCGTGTTAATGCAGCTAAGGATTCGTAGATTTCATCTTCCTTGACTTTGAATGATTTTGCAGCCTTCTTGGTAGACCAAGGGACCTCTTCGAAATCCGATTGGCGAATCCACTCAAAGAGTCTCATCTCAAACTCAGTAATCTCCTCTGCCATGACCTTGCCATGAAGGCCCAGACCTTCAACCTGACCATCAGGTAAGGGCGACCATTCGGCGGCAACATTCTTCGCTTTCGATGAATCCATCGAGGAGAGTATTGAGTGCATTTACGAATGGCACATCAAGGCCAAGATCCTTTGCTCTATCCCTAAACATACGAGCAGCCCTTACTCCTTCAGCGACCATTACCATCTCCTCTAGAGCTTGTTCAAGAGTTAATCCACTTCCGAGTTTTTCACCCATTCTACGATTTCTGCCGTGTGGTGAAGTTGCAGTAACATAGAGGTCCCCAAGACCTGCAGGTCCGAATGCAACTTCCGCCCTTGCTCCTAATTGAGGTAGAAGGATACACCCTTCACGGAATCCGGCACTGAAAATTGCAGCTTTGAGATTGTCTCCACCAAGGGTACCAGTTTGTTTCAAGCCGTCGACAAGGCCACAAGCAAGAGCGACGACATTCTTGAATGCCCCCCACAATTCTGCACCCGCAGGGTCAGAGGCTGCATGCAGAATAAAAGTTGGAGTGGTCAAGGTTTTCGCGAGCCGAACTGCAACCGATTCATCTTCGCTTGCTACTAACGCAGTTGTCATTACTCCGCCTGCTGCTTCAGGAGCGATGGTAGGTCCAGTTAGAACTGCTAACGGATTGTGCATATCCTTCTCGCTGAGCATTTCGTGAATGGCTTCACTGATCAAACGCTTCCCAGGAGCTAAACCTTTGGCGAGGTCGAGTAAAACATGACCTGGGCGAAGGTGAGGAAGGATGTCTTCTACAACTCCTAAGATTACAGATGAGGGAAGAGCGAGTACGATAATCTCTGTTCCATCAAGAGCTTCTTCGAGGTGCATAGTAGCTTCAATACCTTCGAGTGAGTGCTCTGGTAGGTACTTGTGATTCATACCCTCCATGGTGATAGATTCGTAGACTTCTTGCTCAATAGTCCAGCCCTTGACTCTGTGACCTTCAGCAATCCACAGTTTTGCAATTGCGCTTCCCCAGTTCCCCAATCCGAGCACTGCGATGTGAGCCATGTTACTTCGTGGCTAACCAATCCCCTTTAGGGGATTCCCTTGTGCAAGGTGCTCAAAGTAGGGTTCAATGGGTTGAATGACATTGCACAGCATTGATTGAAATTCCCTTGGTAAGGTTGATTGCCCAAAACCCCCTCCCGAAATTGAGGGAAAATATGAAAATCTCACATGTTTTGTTGGTTTGTTGTTTATTAACAACAAGTATTGCACTATTATTGGACGAGCAACCTGTCGAAAAACTTGCTCCAGAATCAGTAAGTCGCGAGTCGCATGGTGGCGACTTGACTACCCACGGCCATCTTGAAGTAAGGATTCTAGAAGATCAACAGGATACAAGTCCAATAATGTGGGATTCAGATGCTCAAGTCTATGATTTGTCTTATCCGGCAGAGCGTCTTCTGGTAGTTATCGGCGCATCAGGTCTTGAACTCAATCGTACATTTGTGATCAATTGGCAGATGTTCGGAATCCTCGCCAACGATGCAACAAATACTTCTCAACACGATAATACAATCGTAGCGCTTAGTGACATATCTTTAGCTGGAGGGGCCGATTCATTTAGCGGCAGGATAATTGTGAACACAGGTGAGTCCGGTCAGAGTGAATTCACTTCGTCAATTCTTCCAAATACAATACAAAGTGATGGTTTCATTATGAATACTGGCCTCGCTTCAAGCAGTGGATGTTATTGGATTACTGCCACAATTTTCGATTCACAATCCCAGGAACTATCACGATTGATGAATACTGCAGTTTCTGAATCCGTTAGATATGGTAGTTCATGTCCAGATGAAGTCAAACCCGGGTTACTCATGCTAGATTCAGATAAAGATGGGTGGAGTGATAAATTGGAAAGCGCATGTGGTGCTGACCCATTTGACTTCAATAATAGTCCAACAACATCTAGGATGAGTACAAGCGTTTGTGAAGCACTTGGAGATGATGATGGTGATGGTGTTCGAAATATTGATGACATCTGTTATGAGCCATTTACTTCAAATAAAACTTCAAATGAAAGATTTACAGAAACTTCAGTAAATTCTTCAGGTTGTATTACAATATGCCCTGTGTGCAACAATGATGAGCCAGTTAACAGCGTGAGCAGTTCGGAAGACGATGTTAGTATCACGGGTAGTGGCGATACAGCCGATTTAATCACAGTAGGCGGTGCATCGCTGCTCGGTGGAATTGGAGTTTCTACAATTTTGAGCCAAATGGGTGGTCGAAATGTTCGAATCCCACAATCTAAAAATGACAAAATCGAGTTAGAATTAGAATTCGAGAGTTCAGATTCAGACCCTGATTTCCTAATGATGTGCTCAGATTGCGGTAAGGATGTATCTTCACTTATTACCAGTAAGAAATCAAAGTATCAACGCTCAGATGGAATCTGGCATAGTTGCCCGGCATGTGGTCCTAAAGGACAAGGTAGTGGCCGCTTAATTCTACAAGATAACCGCTGATGAAGGGGTTGCTTCAGAAGAGGTCATCGTCTTCTTCGTCTACGGCAAAGAGGTCAGAGTTGTCCTCCTCCTTCTTCTTAGCCGCTGCTTTCTTCTTAGGAGCCGCTTTTTTCTTAGGAGCCGCTTTCTTAGCGGGTTCAGGTTTGTCCTCGGTATCAGGTGCGACCTCTGCTTTCTCTGCAGCCTTGGTTTCAGCCACAGCAGCTTCTGCTCTTGCAAGAGCATCCTTTGCACGTGCTGCTGAAACTTGAGCCTCACGAGCCTCCATTTCTTCAGGAGTAATATTCGCTTGTGCAGCGAGGGCCTTTCTGCGGTCTTCCCTAGCCTTGCGCTCAAGTTGCCGATGGCGTGCTCGCTCGATATTCTGAAGCATAAACATGGCATCGTGTTCTAGTAGTGGCGAATCGGAGATCAATGTGACATCAAGCCAAGCACCATCTTCGATTAAGAACTCAGCCAATGGTTCAAAGTTCAAATCGGATTTCTTGATTTGAGTGTAGTGAAGAGCATTACCCATTCGGTGCTCAATACCGGAGAAATGGCAGTAGAATTGTTTGGTCCCTATGGTTTCACGAACTTGGTCAAACAACTCGCCGTAGTCTTCCGAGGTTCGCAAGCGTCCATGGCCACGTGCGTGAATATGAGCTAGATTGAGAACAGGAATGGTTCCTTCAACATGATTGACGACCTCCAATACTTCTTCGAGGCTACCCCATAATTCCTGACGACCGCTGGTTTCTACTCCGATTTTTGAAGCGGTTCCTTCTTTCAACCAAGGGAATACTGGGTATTCATCTTCATCATCATTCCATATGTCATGGATTCTCTGAACAATTCCTTTGAACACGCTTGCGACCTGCTCATTTGCTTCTTGTCCGCGATTCATCTCTCCATAATGTCCAGCGTGAAGTGTAACATGGCGTGCGTTAATCGTCTTCGCAGCCTGTAGTGCAGCTTCGACTTTAGCGAGGCTACGGTTTCGTTCAAGGCGATTACCGAGTAACTCCGAATAATATGGCCCATGGATATTCATTTCGAAATCAGTTTTGTTGGCAAGAACTCCTGCTTGCCAGTACTGCTCGAAGTGCTGAGGTGCTACCATGCGCACGGTTTGGACTTCCATTGTTTCAAGTCCGAGAGAGATAATATCGTCCATTCCTTCTACAATTGTGCGACCCTTACAGGATAGTGGTACTCCGGCCGGTCCAAGTTTGACACCCATGATTCCATCCCCGCAGGTCAGGCCGAAGGGGTGTCCTATGTTAACCCCTTTCCGTCAAGCGTTCCTAAATGACCGCGATTCGACGTGCGTGGGTTCATGAGAGAGAACCAGAACGGAGGGTCCATGCAGCCTCATGTCAGGGCCGCGGTTGACGCATTCCGTGCAGGTCAACCAGTGTGTCTTTTCGATGCAGAGAACAGGGAAGGGGAAACCGACCTGCTATTTCCGGGTCAGGCCGCCACACCCTCCACAATGCGCCAACTTCGCTTTGATTGCGGCGGCTTACTTTTCCTTGCTATCGGCCATGAAGTTGGTGAATTATTCGATCTTCCTTATCTGCAGGATTTGCACATGGATGAACGTTTGATGGCAGACCATGAAGTGCTGCGCCATCTCCAAACGGATGATCTACAATACGATACTCGTAGTGCGTTCACCCTTTCGATAAATCATCGTGAAACATTCACTGGAATAACAGATCATGACCGAGCACTAACTACGCGCAGGTTCGCAGAATTGTTTGCCGAAGTAAATGAGAGCGGGGTAAATCCACTTGAGGCACTCGGGGCTGAATTCCGCACACCTGGGCACATACCTGTTTGCAGGGAATCCGAAGGCGGCCTATCCAAGCGACAAGGCCATACTGAATTGGCAGTAGGTCTAGCCCGCCTTGCTGGATTGACTCCAGTTGTGATTGGGGCAGAGATGTTACAACCCGATGGCGACCTAGCACTTGCAGTAGATGATGCCCGTATTTGGGCGAATAAGAGAAACATCCCATTCTTGACTGGAGAGGAATTGATTTCCGCCCTCGGTCTCTAAGAGAGTCAGCCCTATCCCGGAACACGGAGGAGAAGCAAATGGTCAGAGTAATGGCAGTTGGAGTATTCGACCTTCTTCACGCAGGACATCTGCATTATTTGGAGCAGGCAAAGGCTCTGGGCAATCATTTGACGGTAGTGGTAGCACACGACGATACCGTACGAAAGCGTAAGCATGAGCCAGTGACAGGGCAAGACTTACGACGTCGAATGGTAGAGGGACTCAAGCCAGTTGATGAAGCAATTATTGGCAATTCGCCAGACGTACCAATCTTCGATATTCTCCCGAGCGTCAATCCTGATGTAATTGCTCTCGGGTATGACCAAGAGCATGCCGAGGGAAGAATTAGAACTTCACTTGAAGAACGAGGTCTTGGTCATATCAAGGTGGTTCGAGTTGAAGGACTATCTGATGACCTCGATGGAACTCGTAAAATAATCGCTAGAATTCTTGACTTAGCTGGGACGAGAAAACGCCTTGATGAGGAGGGGATTTGATGTTCACTGGAATTGTTGCAGGAATGGGTAGAATCGTATCATCTGAAGGCGATGAAGTGATTAGAATCATAATTGATTTCAGTCTAGTTAGCACCGACTTACTTGAAGTAGGAGCCTCGGTTTGTGTGGATGGAGTTTGCTTAACCGTAGCGGGGATAAATGGTTCTGAAATTTCTTTTGATGTAATTCCTGAAACTCTTCAACTAACAACAATCGGTGAAAAAGTTGAGGGCAATTGGGTCAATCTCGAGCGCGCTCTGAAAATGGGAGATGAATTAGGAGGTCACCTTCTTTCTGGACATATTATGGGTACGGGAGAAATAATCACTCGAGATGGTGGGGAAGACCATCTAGACCTTTTCATAGATTGTCCAGATGACATACTTCGATTCATTCAGCCAAAGGGATTTGTAGCCATAGATGGCATTTCTCTAACCGTTGGTCATGTCGAAGAGGGTGGTTTTTCACTGCACCTTATTCCTGAAACTCTGCGATTGACAACTATCGGTGGCAAACAATTGGGTAGCAATGTCAACATCGAAGTAGATACGATGACACAGACTGTAGTTAGTACAGTAGAGAGGATCATGGAGGGAATGGCATGAGTCGAATCGCAATCGTGTGCGGTAGTTTTCACAAAGCAGAGATAGAACGCATGTTAGTTTTCGCTCAACAGCAGGCCGATGAAGAAGGCCTTGAGGTTGTAGAAGTTGTTTGGGTTCCAGGGGCAATGGAAGTTCCACTTGCACTTGACCGCTTACTTTCAGGCGATGATATTGACGGAGCAGCATGCCTTGGAATTATCGAGCGTGGCCAAACTCAACATGGTTTGGTAATGGGCCAAGTAGTAACCAAAGCCATCATTGAACTTCAACTAGTACATGACAAGCCAATTGGCTTGGGAATAATTGGTCCCGGTGCTGAGCCAGAACACATAGGTCCTCGTCTGGAACCTCATGCTAGAGCTTCAATATCTGCGATTTCATCCATGCTTTGATTGCGCTCTCTCCACAGAACAATACCCCATGTTAGTGCCAATAGTGCGACATTGGTGAACCAAACCCATGGCGTTCCCCAACTAGTACCATCAATCATCCAATCACTAAACGGATGTAGGAATGGCGTTGGGAAGAATTGTATTGTGTGACTTGGTATATCGACGATGATATGTGCAATCCAGGGTATGGTTGTGTACCATGCCAATAGTCTCGGAGTCTCATGACCTCTTCTATGGAGGACATACCAAACTCCAAGGAAAATAAGTAAGGCGAAGAATAGAGAATGCGACCACTGATAGATGTCCCAAGCGATAGGGTGCATGTCCGAAGTGACCGTGTTTTCATCGACATGAACTCTATCTCGACCTTGCATCAGTCCTACGATTGAAGCCGGGATGAATGCCATAAGGTCAGGTAAAACACCCATGGGCCCAGATACTTTCCAAGATACTTTTTTTCTTGTGAAGGCCATCCCCCATAGCCAGTGAGATATTACATCCATAGGGGGGCCAATCAACTCATTGGCTTCAATCTTCAGAGCGAATGTTCAAGGATGACATGCGCATGGAAGGGCTCATGGGCGACGAAGTGCGCAATGTCATCATCATCGGAAGCGGTCCCGCAGGCTATACTGCAGGATTGTATAATGCTCGGGCAATGTTGCGTCCTCTAATGTTCGCAGGATACATGTCCGGTGGGCAGTTGATGCTGACCAGCGACGTCGAGAATTTCCCTGGATACCCCGAAGGAATCGGTGGACCAGAAATGATGATGCAATTACGTGAACAAGCCGAACGCTTTGGTTTGGAGGTACAAGACCGCAATGTCGAGAGTGTCGACACAACTTCTCGTCCGTTCAAGGTATACAGCGAAGGAGAGGAATACCAAGCACATACACTGATTATTTGCACTGGTGCTGAGTCGATATGGCTTGGTGTCGAAGGTGAGAATGAACAGAAGGGGCGTGGAATTTCAACTTGTGCAACATGCGATGGTGCCTTTTTCCGTGAACAGGAGATCATGGTTGTTGGTGGAGGAGATTCTGCAATGGAAGAAGCCACTTTCCTGACACGGTTCGCATCCAAAGTAACATTGGTCCATCGCCGTGATGTTTTCCGTGCATCGCAAGTGATGTACGACCGAGCAGTAGCACATCCCAAAATTGAGATTCGTACCTTCCGACAGGTGAAAAAGTGGCTGTCGGACGAAAGTGGACTTACCGGCGCTATTCTTGAGGACCCCAGAGATGGTTCTACCGAGGAACTCTCGGTAACAGGTGCATTTATTGCCATAGGGCATAAGCCAATTACGTCTTTCCTCGATGGACAATTAGAGACTGATGAAGAGGGATATTTGATTCATAAGGAACTCACTATGACAAGTGTTCCTGGGATTTTTGCCGCTGGAGATGTTGTTGATACCCGTTACAAACAAGCCATTACTGCTGCTGGTTTAGGATGTCAAGCTGCAATCGATGCTGAGCGTTGGCTTGAAGACAACGTTCACTGACGCACCCTCTGATGGTAGACCTTGCGCGCCACTCACGGCATGTCCTTTTGCCCCAAGTTGGGATTGAAGGGCAAACCAGACTTTCGAAGGCTAAGGTGCTATGCGTAGGTGCTGGTGGCCTAGGTTGCCCAGTAATCCAGTATCTGGCTGCTGCAGGGGTTGGCCACATCACAATTGTCGATGATGATATGATAGATATCTCAAATTTACAACGTCAAATTCTCCATCGCACTGCAGATGTTGGGACTCCAAAGGCAGAATCTGCAGCACGGTTCATCACAGAACTCGACCCGAATATTTCAGTTGCTCATTTTGTTGAAAGAGTCAGTGAGGACAATGCCGAACAACTATTCGATGGGCATGATATTGTCATCGATGGTACCGACAATATACCTACGAGATATTTGATTGATAACACATGCATTAAATTAGGGATACCATGGGTATATGGTTCGGTTTATAGATTTGAAGGACAGGTTTCGGTCTTCAATTTCAACGGCGGACCAACCTATTCAGATCTATTTCCAGAAGCACCACCTGATGAATTGATTCCATCATGTGCTGAAGCAGGAGTATTAGGAGTTCTTCCAGGGACTATCGGTTGCCTTCAAGCTACAGAAGTAATCAAAATTATCATCGGACAAGGAGAGCCACTTAGAGGGAAGTTGCTAATCTTTGATGCACTTGAAGCATCGATTCGAATATTGAAATTCGGTAATATTGAGAGTGAACAGGTTGAAGAGGCGGCAATTGATGCCGATGAAACGATGATGCAGTCACTTAACGCAAGCGAGGCAATACAACGAATTGAAGGTGGATGGAATCCATACATAATCGATGTGAGGAGTCAAGGCGAGAGAGAGCAAAATAAAATCGCTCGTAGTGATGATTTTTGTCCTCATCCAGAGATAGTTTCTGTAGTTCCGCGTATTCCTGATGACAGGGATGTTTTGCTTCACTGCTTAGGAGGAGTGCGTTCTTCTATCGCTATCGCTCAATTAATTCAGTCAGGTTTTGATTCTACTAGATTATTCAATCTCGAAGATGGGATTGCGGGTTGGTCGGCAGTCGACCCAGATGGTATCATCCACGGTTGAAAGGCAGTCTTTGTAGGTGAACCTTCAAGGGGCTCTTACAGAGCCCCCATTTGTGGCAAAGCTCATTGTGGCCGACGAGAATGAGGGAAGACGCAGTCTTCTCGCCAGTACTCTTGAGCGCGCAGGCTATGATGTAACACGGGCCGGAACGCTTCGGCAGGCAGAGGGTACAGCACTTGCTACAATGCCAGAAATTGTCTTGATAGATGGCGAATGGAACACTGATGATGCTATCGATGCAAGCCAACGGTTGATGAGCGACCCGGAGTTTGCTTTCAAATGTAGGATTGTGATTCTTTCTCGAACAACAACAGAAGAATATCTTGTAAGTGCTGCAAGAGCGGGAATAAGTGAAGTAATTTCCAAACCGGTTGACATGAACTTACTATTAGCGCAACTTGAGAAGCATTCCAAGAAGCAATTCGTCAAACCACCTGCAGATGTTAGCGATGCGACAGGAACCGGAGGTGGTGGAACCTTCGATGTCTCGATGGTAATGGGCGATGGGTCGTGGGCTTTACCCATGCTCAAAGGCTTGGTGACCCCGGAGAAAATCAATGTTGATTTCGTAAATGAAATCCTTGGACAACTTGGAGAAGAAGGTATTGAGGTAGAAGAGAGTTTAGATCCAAGTCTTGTTTCTAATATGCTCAGATTGGCTCTGAATTCAATTGTTAACGACATGGATGAAGTTCCAGCCGAGGTCGAGAAGAGTGATGATGGAGCCAAAGAAGCCAAGTCAACAAAATTAGCTGGAGCCCTTATTCCTACGATGAAAAAAACAGGTTCACTTGGAGAAGGAGGAGGTGTTTCAAAGAGGGAAGGCAGCGTCTCTTCAATGGAAAAAATCCTCCAAACACAAGCGGATGGTATTGCAACTGATATTGAGGAAATGATGGATGGAATTCTTGACGAAGTGCCTGATAAGATTGCTTTGCTTGAGGATGAAGACAAAACCCGTATTGACCCAGCAGTTCTAGAATTCACCAGACTGGTCAACGAAACCGCACACGAATTGATGTGGGATTTGGGCCGACCTGGAACTGTGACAGACCTTACTCTACTAACACGAATTGAAGATATTACTGAGATGCTTGGTGATGTTTTATCTTCTCTTCCTGAAAAAGTGGAGGAAGAGGAATGAGTGATGATAATGTTCAGAAGTGGGCGTTTTGGGCACTTGCTGCTGCATTTATTGTAGATTTTCTTGGATATGCCTTCATCGTTCCAATATTGCCTTCATGGAAGGCACAATTCGCACTGTCAAATACTGAAGCAACAGCCTTAGTTTCTTTATGGGCAGTACCTTTGTTCTTTTTTGGTCCCAAAACCGGACGTATTACAGATAGGTTTGGAGCAGGAAAAACGATTCTTGCATCACTATTTCTCCTAACGGCCTCAGCCCTTCTCTATCTTGTAGCCACGATGAAGTTACCAATTGATGGATTCTATGTACTTGCATTGGCGAGGCTAATACATGGAGCATCAGGGGCGGCGATTCTCACCGCTGGCTTTGCTGCAGCAAGCCAAATTTGGCCAACACGTTTTGGAGAGATGTCTGGCAAATTGATTGCAATGGCAACAATTGGTGGACTACTTGGACCAGTAATTGGAGGACTTGCCTACGAGGTCGACCCAGACCTTGCATTCATCCTATTGGCAGTTTTAACCGCAGGAGTAATCCCACTAATTTATGTCACAACAAATGAACTAGGTAAAGGAGACGAACCTGTGCAAGGAGGTGTGCCAATTTCGGTTTTCATCAATAATCCGGTTCTATTTAGAATCGGCTTACTCGTGATGATGACAACTCTTGCAACCGGCGCACTTGAAGCCGGAGTACCTCTATTCCTTGGTGAAAGCCTTGGATTGAACTCGGGATGGATTGGTGCGGTACTCCTTGTCATGGTTCTCGCTCAAGGTGCAGGAGGATGGCTATGGGGAACACTTGTCGATAAAAACGGCCCAGTAAGGTACATGATTCTCGGCTGGTCACTCGTTACAATCTCACTAATTTCAGCAGGTCTTGTCGCTTGGAAAGTAACAGATTCCGTAATTGCTGCTTACTATATTATCATCATTCTTGGTTTGTTCCAATTCGCGATTGCTGCGGCTCAAGTACCGATGTTGCCAATGGTTGATACAGCTACATCACAAGCATATGGTGAGGGTGGTGCTGGACTTGCATTCGGTGCATTTGGAACCGCATGGGCAGCAGGTACAATCATTGGTCCACTAATCATTGGACCGGTTTATGATTACACAAACTCATGGGCTTTTGCATTAGGAATACTTGCTGTACCGATGGCAATAGGGCTATTGATTACGCTACGCAATAAGGAAATGCTCAGTGATTGTTATGCTTCGGAGATGGCTAATCGTGCTTCTGAGCAATAATTATTGGAAATGCGATGCTTTGAAGGAATACTCCCCTTCGGCAGAAATGAGGGGATGAGACCATGTCGCAAGGCCAGATGCCAACGATTCGAGGAACTGAATGGTCTGGAGGCACTCCTCTTGAATTCCAGAACCTGCTCCCTGCAGATGCAGCAAAGGATGAATTGATGCGTTTTATTTCTGAACGTCATGATGGCCATCTGCCATTGGTTTCAGCGGTTTGGGATCATGTAATACGTGATGAAACCTCATTCGATGGTGAATCATGGCATATCCATACCCAGAGAGTTTTAGATGCACTAAAGCGAGGTCTTTCGGCCCGTATTGATGCAACAGGCCTATCCAAACATAGTGAGGTCATTCCTCGTAGAGATACAAAGACACACCTTGACCGTAGGGCGAGTCGATTACTCGTTGATGTACACCTTTGTCTTCGTCGTTTAGCACAGTACATGTCAGTCACAATTGAGCAACGACTTGAATGGCAGAGAATGATGACACGTACCCGTAATCTAGACGAGCACCTGAAGGCGTTATTTTTCGAAGGAATGGAAACACCAGACGGTGGTAGATTTGGTGGTAAGGGCTTCCGTTCAACTTGGCAAGAGGCGTGTGTTGCAGCAGGCACAGCTCTTGAGCGACAGCCACTAAATGAGCCAGATTCCGAGTATTCTGGAGACTATGTAGCACCAATGATTCGTGATGTGGGACTTTGCATGGCGATGGGAGACAGTCCTCGAAATATTATCACTGCCCAAATGGGCAAATCCGAGTCAGTTATGGATGGTGGACACGCTGGCGCAGGTGGTAGAGATCTTCACGTTGGATGCTTTCACCGTGGCGTTTTGCCCCCAACCGCTCCTCTACCTATTGCTTCGGTCACGATGACTGGAATGGCACTTGGCTCTATGAGAAAGGGTGAGGAGCGATTTCATCTCGCATGTATAGGCGAAGGCTCCTCCTCCTCTGGTGAGTGGTGGGAAGCGATCAATTTTGCCGCAACTCGTGGCCTCCCAATTGGATATATTTTGCAAAATAATCAGATTGCATTAGATACTCCGACAACTCACCAGTCCAATGCAGAATTATGGGGGGATAAGGGTGTGGCAATGGGCATGCCATCATGGGCAATCGATGGTTCGGACCCTGCAGCATGGCATGCATCAGTTGCAACTGCAAGAGAATTTTCACTTTCAGGCTCAGGCCCAACTCTAATTCATGTAGAAACTATGCGCGGTTGCGGACATGCACATCATCATGACGACCTTTATCTCGGTGCACCATCGGGAACACCACCAGGATATGTGGACCGTGAACTGCTCTCTTATTGGGAGGCAAAGGACCCGATTCCTACACATCGCCGCCTTCTCCTCGAACTTGGCGTCGATGAATCCGAATTAGAGCAGATGGAAATAGAGGAAAAAGAATTGATAGAAACTGCACGCGAAGCCGTTGAGGAGATGGAATGGGCAGACCCTACAACAGTGACAATCGGTATTACTTCTCTGCACGATGCAGACACTCATGAAATGCATCTTGAACGCTTGGGAGGTTCAGCAGTTAATGAGGAATCTGAATCACCTTTAGCAGTAGGTGAGTGTTCACTTACTTACGCTGAATCTGGTGGTTGGACATATGCTAGAGCGATCCAGCAAGCCATGTGTGACATCGCTTCACATTATGGCGACAAGACCTTCTTCATGGGTGAAGACATGGAGGTCGCCGGCGCTTTTGGAATGAATATTCCACTCAAAGCAAATGGCCACCAAGACAAATTGCTTGACATGCCTCTTTGCGAGGCGGTAATTATCCACTCAGCAACAGGCGCTGCCCTCTCTGGATTACGCCCGATGGCAGAAATTCAATTCGGCGGTTTCGCAGCATTAGCTCATAATGCTCTAATCAATAATGCCGCAATGCTTCGATGGCGGTGGGGGGCAAATGTCCCACTGACTATCCGTTGCCCATTAGGTGCTAGGACTCGAAGTGGACCATTCCATGCAAACATGATCGAATCGTGGTATGCGAATGACCCAGGAATGGTTGTACTTGCTCCAGGCACTCCTCAGGATGCGTATGACCTTCTGAGGGAAGCAGCTGAATTAGATGACCCAGTGATGTTTCTCGAGCATATTGGATTGTATGGATTAAGAGGAGGTAAGACCGGATGGGGTATGAATATCAATCAGGATGTAGATACACAACCGGTCAATGATGCGATTGCAGCAGGTAAGCGTCTCAAAATTGGCAAGGCCGGAGTCATAAGAGGTGGCAAAGATGTCACTCTAGTCACTTGGGGGGCGATGGTTCACATCGCATTACAGGCTGCTGATGAGTTATCTTCCGAGGGAATTGAAGTTGAGATTATCGACCTGCGAACTTTGATTCCTTTCGATGCAGAAACATGTGTTCAAAGTGTGGTCCGTACTGGCAGGCTAGTAGTTCTACAAGAAGGTCAGTGGTTTGGTGGCTTAGGAAATTCCATACAGAGTAGAATTATCGAAGAAGCATTCTATGCTCTTGAATCTGCACCACTTGTTATCGGCGCCCTAGATACTCCTGTGCCATTCGCTCCGCCACTCGAAGACCACACAGTTCCTTCAACTGAACATGTCATCAAGGCTCTTCGTCAAGTGGCCCAGGGATAAAGTTTGCAAGCACTGCACCAAGCACTGGTGCAACGGAATATAGAATTAAATTTCCTGTGCCAGTAACGATATTTGGGCCAATTGACCGCGCGGGATTCATTCCAGCTCCAGTGAATTCACCAAAAAAGAATGCCAATATTGCAACGGTTAAACCAACTCCTATCGCAAGTACTCGCAGGCTGGCATTAGATCTTACAAGTACTAAGATAGAGAACATTAGAATCAACGTAATTGCAATTTCGATTCCCCACGCAGTTGGCATAGAGACCCTAGGAGTAGTTGGACCTTCAGTGATGATTAGTGCCGCAAAAAATCCGCCCAATACTTGTGCGATAATATATCCGGGTAATGCTTTTTGTTCGAGATTTCCCCTCGCAGCAAATGCGATTGAGACCGCGGGGTTGATGTGTGCTCCAGAAATAGGTTGGAATACAAGAATCGCGATTGTGACTGCCAATCCAAAAGAAAAACTAACGAAAAATGGACTCCATCCTAGAGCAATACTTCCTGTTCCACATAGGACCATAAAGAATGTACCAGCAAATTCTGCTGCATACCTTTTGTCCATGAATGGGCCCCTTAGGGCCCATCAATGACCTTTTCGCAAAAATTAGTGGTAAGCATCAAAGAGGACCTGCATTTCCGAAGGGTCATGGGTGGGGAGGAAAGCGTTCATCGTATGGGCTCCTACCTTCATTGGAATGCATTGACAATTACTCTTACTCTATTTATTTCATTAGCCAGTATTGATTTCCTCAAAGACTCCAATGATTGGGGGCAAATCTACATTCTGATTTTTTTGATTATTGTTGCACTAGCATTGCTGATTACCTCTACCAATTACTTCATTGAGGGTGCAAAGGGTTTAGCGCGAAGAGCAGGAATTGCGGAGGTAGTTATTGGGCTAACAATTGTGTCTATTGGTACATCATTACCCGAGATATTATTCACAACAACTTCTGCAATAAAGTCAACTGCTGACCCGAATTTGGCAAATCTAGCGATTGGTAATATCTATGGTTCTGTATTGGTACAAATCACACTTGTACTCGGTATTGTCGTATTTCTACGGCCATTAGAAATAAGGCCAGCATGGCTCAGGCGAGATGGTGTGTTGATGTTATTGTCTATTCTAACATTAACTGCACTACTTTGGGAAGGAGGCGGACTTTCTCGAATAGAAGGAGCAATTCTATGTTTGATTTACATTGTCTACATTATGTGGCTATTGAATGATCGTGAAAGCATCAAAGAGGATGAACTTGAGTTGGATTCTGTAAGTTCATCTAGTGCTATTAGTTGGTCTGGTACAGCCTATTTTTTCATGTTATTAATCGGTCTCACAATGGCGATTTATGCGGCTAATGAATTTGTCAGTAACGCCACAGATATTGCTTACAAACTCGATGTTCCGCATAGTATTGTAGGCGCCACAATAACAGGTCTTGGAACTTCATTGCCTGAACTTACTGTTGCGATGGTTGCAGCACGCAAGAGCCAAGGTGTTGCAATTGGCACCCTTATTGGCTCAAACATTACCGACCCACTCCTTTCAATTGGAATAGCCGCAATGGCAAATCCAATTTCGATGACGAGTGCAGCAACTCCACTGTTGGCAAATCTCATTATTCCTGCAACTCTGCTTGGCGTCTTCATCTGTTTAGTAATGATGTGGAGTGGTTACAAATTTTCACGTTATGAGGGCCTTATCTTGATGGCATTCTATCTAATTTATATTATTCTAATAGAATTACATCGTCAGGGTTACATTACATTGTGATTTGCAATTGTTCACAGTACTGCTTATGCCCCTCGGCCCTGTGGGAGTACCATGGTCGACTTCCAGCTCGATGAGATGCAGGAGATGCTCCGTGAACTTGCGCACGAGTTTGCAGTTGATGAGGTCAGGCCTAATGCTGAGCATTGGGATATGAATTCAGAATACCCTCTTGCTGCAATCAAGGCAGCCCATGAGATGGGTTTGTTGAATCTACACATCGGTGAAGAATACGGTGGACCTGGACTAGGAAGTATGGAGGAAGTCCTCGTTAACGAAGAATTAGCATGGGGAGACCCAGGATTTGCTACAGCAGCATATGCGACCTCTCTCGCTTGCGCTCCACTGATTACTGGGGCAACTCATGAACAGAAGGAGAAGTACTTGCGAATGGTAGCCGAAAATGGTGCACTTGCTTCATACGGAGTTACAGAGCCCGGGGCCGGCTCAGATGTAGCCGCATGCAAAACTACAGCAATTCGGGATGGTGATGATTACATCATTAACGGCTCGAAAATGTTCATCACAGGAGCCGGTCATGCTGATTGGTTCTTCATATTGGCTAAGACCGACCCCGAAGCCGGGTACAAAGGAATGTCTGGGTTCATTGTAGATGCAGATACTCCCGGTCTGACTTTGGGCAAGAAGGAGAGCAATATGGGGCAACGTTGCTCAGATACACGTTCTCTAAATTTTGATGACATGAGAGTTCCAGCAGAAAACCTCTGCGGCGGTAGTGAATCAGGTGGTTGGATGAATGCAATGAAGGCATTTGACATGAGCCGCCCAAATATTGCGGCTCATGCAACCGGGCTTGCTCGTGCTGCTTACGAGCATTCATTACAATACTCGAATGAGCGCCAGACTTTCGGTAAACCATTACATCGCCATCAAGCTATACAGTTCATGTTAGCAGACATGAAGACCAAAGTCGAAGCATCTAGGATGCTTACTTGGAAATCAGCATGCGAAGCCGATGCAGGGATTCAAAACACCGAATCCGCAGCGCATGCAAAGCGTTTCGCTGCCGATGCAGCAATGGAAGTATCCACCGACGCCGTACAGGTTTACGGCGGATATGGCTACTCTGAGGAATATCCGGTCGCTCGCTTAATGCGTGGAGCCAAGGTTATGCAAATTTATGAGGGCTCAAGCCAAATTCAACGCATGATCATCGGACGCGAGATTACCAAGGACCTGTGATTGAAATGGGCAAAGGCATACCCGCTGTCATTCTTGCAGCGGGAGCATCGTCAAGACTTGGACAACCCAAGGCACTGGTCGAATGGAATGGTGAGACTCTAGTTGGCCGTGCTGTTCGATTGCTCAATGATAGCGGATGCTCACCGATTATCGTGGTAACTAGATCTGAACTTCTAATCGATGTTGCAATCGCTTCAAGTGGTGCTAATGTTGTGGTTAATCAGCACCCTGAAGAAGGTAGAACTGGGTCTTTACAAGTAGGACTCCTTACATTAATGGGGGATAATGGGCGTATTCCAAGACGTGTATTTGTTGTACCAGTTGACCGTTGTGGTTGGCAAAAAGAAACTCTAGAAACTTTGCTTGAGGAAAAGACCGATACTTCACCGAATCCTTCCGGACATCCTCTGCTACTATGCTCTATCGAGGACGTTCTTGCGAGTGGGCCCGATGAGCCGTTGCGTGAAATCGTACGATTTTCTCGAATCGATGCACCCGGTGAACATTTGAACATCGATGCACCCGCCGATTTGGAGGCGCTCAAATGACGGCAGTAACTCTTGCTTGGGCTTTAGAGCACCTTGGTAATGGCAAAAAGGTAGGGATTGCATCTGTAATCTCAACTTCGGGTTCAGTTCCCGGGAAAGAGGGCGCTCGTCTTGCATTATGTGATTCGGGTTCACATGGTACAATCGGTGGAGCAGGATTGGAATTGAATGTATCCAAACGATTGAGAGAACTTGTTACAAGTGCAGTAAAACCATGCGGCGAAGTACTAACTTTTGGTTTGAATAAGGGGGCTAAGGGCTATGAGGTAACACCACTCGACAGCCTTTGTGGCGGGCGAGTGACCGTCGCATTGGAGGTCCTGATTCCTATGCCGCACATTCTTCTAATGGGTGGAGGTCATTGTGCAATTGCGATTGCTCAAGCCTGCAAGCCACTGAGTTGGTCATATTCCGTACAAGACTCTAGAGCAGAATTTTCTTCTATCGACGGTGCAAAAGAGACTCATCATTCCTGCCCAGGCGACTTCTTGATGGCAGAGGATTCGTCTTCACTATCTCGGTTTAGTGATATCTTATTGCTGGGTCATGATTGGAATGAGGACGAAGAAAGACTTCTCGGATTGATATTTGCTGGTTATTCTGGTCGTTTAGGGGTAATCGGATCAAAGTCAAAATGGAAAGCATTCAGCAAGATTGCTATCGATGCTGGAGTAACTCAAGACCAATTGGATGCAGTAAACTGCCCAATTGGATTGGATATTGGTGCCGAAAGTCCTGAAGAGATTGCAATTGCAGTAATTGCTGAGATATTGGCAGCCCACAAAGGCGTCAATCTTTGAACAAGGTCGCCCTGTGGTGACGTAATTCTTCAATCGATTCGAGAATATCATCAAGAGCGCGATGCGCTTCCTTTTTCTGGTACCGTTGAACATCAGGGTACCATCTATTTGCCAGCTCCTTGATAGTTGAAACATCGATTAAGCGATAGTGAAGAAGGTCGAGAACTTGTGGCATCTCCTTAGCAAGGAACGCCCTATCATTGTGAATTGAGTTGCCGCATAGGGGCGCTTTACCCGGCTCTATATATTGAGAAATGAATTCACATGTCTGGTTAGAAGCCTCTTCCAGCGAGACGCCTTCACTACGAATTCTGTCGACTAGACCACTGGCGTGGTGGTGCTCGGTATTCCATTCATCCATACCTGAGATGAGTTCCTCTGAAACTGATATTGCAAGATTAGGACCGGTAGCGATGATGTTGAGTTCAGCATCGGTGACGATTGTGGCAATCTCGATGATCGACTCGTTTTCGATGTCGAGTCCCGTCATCTCCAGATCAATCCAGACCATCTCTCCGCCCATGTACTCCCCAGTAGGATTCAGCCCTTCAGGGCTGCGGATGGTTCTAAAGTGATGGCTGGCCGCGTATTGACATGCTTCGGGCCCTCATTCTGACTTCCTTGGTCCTTCTTTCGGGCCTGTCAGGATGCTTATCGGATGATGAGGAGATAGTGGTCGAGCCACCGATTATCGATGATGGATTCAGGGCATTTAGCGTAATTGCACCAATCGATACCGGAATCAATCCCTACCATAACCACTTCCAAACTAACGAGACACTTCCCCAATGGCTAATCGATGATATGCTCACCACTTTGGTATGTGAACTAACGACCAATGGCAGCTATTCAGAACGCCTCTCTGCTGATATGGAGACCTGCTGGAATCTAATCACCACCGATGATGTTGTGTATTTCACCGGTACCAGAATTTTCGCATCGTCTTCAGGAGATACAGGCCAGTTAATTCTCGATGATCCGTCCGATGGACACGGGACCGCCGTGACCGGAGCGGTTCTGGATGCTGACCCGGATGCAATCATCTACTTCGTCGAGGGTTTCAGCGATGAAGCAGTCCTATTAGCAGGAACTCATCCTATGGTCGATGTCATAACCACATCATTTGGTGCTCCAGGAAGCGTACCTGTCCCAGGAATCGAAGATGCGACGAAGGTAGCGGTTGTCGACCATCACAAAATCCACACTGGAGCGGCGGACAACTCGCCTTCACCAGCCATTCAGGACGCTACAGCAGGGCCACCTTGGTCTATCGGAGTCTCAGGCTATGCCGAAGGCGAGGACGACCAAAAGGAGACAATGTCGGGGTCATATCCAGATATGGCATCGGACTGGACACAAGTCCTCCCCAATCATCAGGACGTGGATGGTTATCACGAAACTTCTGGAACTTCGTTTGCCACGCCAAGGACCGCAGGCTTCCTCGGTCATGTGATGACGACATTGAGAGCGGAGTTCAATGACAGCGGTTCCGGAGGTAGGGATGGCGCTCTAGTCGACGGCGATGTTCAAATTACCAACTCTGACATCCGTCACGCACTCAATCTCTCGGGATGGTATCCTAGCGGTACAGGATGGGACCCCACTACCGGAACTATCCCAATCTCGCCAGTAGCACCGTGCACTCAGGTCGGATGGGGCGTTCTAAACTGGTCCAATATTGATGGGATGATTGCTCACCTCAACGGCTCTTCAACACTTTCGGATAGACCGGGAGATGTTGTCTTGTGTATGGAACTCAATCAGCAGTCAAGAGAAACTTACTGGGGCGTATACCCCTCGATCGACTCTCCGGCGAATGACCATTCTATTGGAATGGCTATCGTCGAGCGAGATTAATCATAGTGGTGTGAAGTCAATTTTGAAGTTGCCATTTGGTTGCATCGTAATTACCGGTTGGAAACCGTCATGCGGAGTTCTAGCCAAAGTATTCTGAATCACAGCCATGATTTGCGGGTCAATTGCCATACTAAATCCAGCACCGGTCGGTACAACATTTGACGTAGTTGGTATATCTTCAGTTGTAGAATCATCTACAGCCTCTTCCTTTTCAACGGGTTTTTCTTCAGTGGCTTCTTCAGACTCTTCTTCTGCGTCCTCAGATTCTTCAACGACTTCTTCTTCTTCCGTCTCTTCCTCTGCATCCTCAGATTCTTCAACGGCTTCTTCTTCCGTCTCTTCCTCTGCTTCTTCCTCAGATTGGTAAACCTTAGTTGCAATTTCCGCTACAGGTGCTTGCTCGTATAGCGTATCAGCATCTCCCATTCTATTCATGTACAAGATTCCAAAGCCGAATGCTACTATTCCCATTAACATCCAAGTGACGTACATGAATAGGTCATCTGTGAATGTTGTAGAGAGCATGAATATCGCAAATAGAGTTCCAAATGAACCGAATCCTCTTCTCCATGGAGTTTCAGTCTCATCTCTGAATCCTTGAATCGCTATACCTGCAAGGTATACCGCCCACATTGTCCACATTGCCCCTTCGATTTCAGCATCGCCGAGTGCCCATGTTAGACCAATTAAGAAGTAACAGATAGCCATGATACCAATTCGATCAAGCCAAGAATAGTAATCGGTTTCATCATCCCATTTGAATTGCTTCCAACTCCATGCGATATCGGCCTTTGTAGCTAACACCGTCATCAGCATTCCATTTACCATTAGCACAGTTCCTACAATTACATCTTGAGCCATTTGTTCGCTTGGAACGATGTGTTCAATGATATTCCATGCAGCGAATGCCTGGAGTAGTGGTGTACCGAGAATTAGGTACTTTTGTCCACGAACATAGGTGTCCCATGTCGCCCAAAGAGCACCGAGTACAGTTCCAATTCCATCAAATGCATCATAGGATGCTGTGAGACAAACCAGTGTCCAAATTCTCATGATTTCAATCATTCGTTCCCTACCTGCTACCAAGTTAAGATTGAAACTACTCACAATGGCATCTGGATTTACTAGTGGTTCATCAGCCCAGCGGTACAGAGTTCCACTTTGTGCCATACGATTGAGAATCATTGTGACAAATCCAGTTCCTAATAGGGTATGTGAAACAAATTCCCCAACGGTGAAATGATTGAAGTTCGAATCCCATGAGAATCCAAACCAGAATGAAGCCAGTGTGAATAATGGCATCCAAGGAATGAATTGTATACGTCCGGATAGCCATGAATAGAATCCGATCATCATAGTTAGAGTAAGCAGTAGCCAACTTGCCTCAGGGAGAACTGCTAACAGACCGATTGCCAACCAAATCGCAGGTGCTGCCATCGGAGTCTCGATAGCGCCATCTTTCAGGCCATGATGTCGGTCTGCAACTCCCTTTCCAAGAATCATCAAGGCAGTACTTGCCATAACAATTCCAGAGAACCTGGTCAATCCAAGGAAAGTGATTTCGGTTAGGTCATAACTTCCAAAGTCAATAACTCCGATTATTGAACCGATAGTAGCTCCATCCCAGATGAAGCGATCACCGTACAATAGTAAGGCGATTGGGGCAAGACTCAGTACGAGGTTATGCCTGTGCTTCAAACTCCTCTGAAATACAAGGAGGTACATTGCTAGGAAGAGGATACCTCCACTAGAATCGAGCATTCCAAGTGCTAATAGCCCAAAGAATGTCATTCTATCAGCACTGACATTCAGAGCATCATCATTCAAGCCCTTCTTGGTTAACATTATAGAAACGCCAATCGGGCCAGAGAGTAAGATGAGGTCGAGAACCAAACTATTGGTCAGCAATTCTGCGGCATGGCCGGATTCCCATATCATCTTCATGGACACGGGGAGTGCCATTGCGAAGATGGTCCAGGTTGCAATCATCCTTCCAAGAGAAGATGCTTCATCATCATCAATTACTTCTTTGATAACAATTCCAACCGGTATTAACATTGTAAGCGGCCAGATGAGATTGGAAGAAATCGCTTCGTTGCTTACAGTGGCTACTGCAATGGTGAATAATACCATTGAGCCAAGTAAACTCATCCTTCCAAGCGGCCCCCAACTCTTCACAACCCATGCGGGTGGCGCATTTGGGTCTGGTTCAGGAATCAACCAAGCATTGGCCTCTGAGTCGAAAACTGGAATGATCTGTTTGCGTTTATCATCACCCCAAGCGAGTAGACTACCGAGGTCTAGTTCAATATGCTTGTATTGTCGCATTGCTGCATAAATACCTAGACCAACTATTGCAAGTGGTAGATTGAAGCCATCCATCTTGTCGGTAATCGACTCTAGGAATGGCATCTCCAAGCGTCCAGCCCAACTCAGAATGATTGTGATTAATATGCTGGCAAAGGTTGCTGCAGACCCTTCGAATGCTTCACTGGGGCTATCGTTGATTTCCGCGTTTCGCATCATCATCCAAGACGAAACAACCGTGTAGCCTACGATTATCCATGGTATCCATGGATCTTCACCGAATAGAACGGAATCCGAGAGAACCAATAATCCGAGCATAGAGAAATGTGCCCAATTCGAAAGTTTACCTCGTTGGCGAGCAAATTCTCCTGTGATTACCAGTGAGCACAAAATTAGCGCCTCAAAGTGCTCGTAATGGAACCCACCAGCCATGTAACTCTGTATGAAGAAGGAACCACCAACAGCAATAATAGTCAGATTTGCAACCCATTTCCTCGTCTTATCACTGATAATGAGAAGGTAAGGTAGCATTAGGATGGTTATTGTCCAAGGAATCAATCCTGCTTCTGGCACGATAATGAATAAACATCCTGCTAAACCGATAGGCATGTACGGAATTCTCTGATTTAGTGCTGCTGGGAAATAAGCCAATAATACAGTAAGCCAGAGTGCAACTTGTAGCGTAAAAATGTCGGATAGCACGCCAAGTTCACTTTGCTTTAGGAATCCAAGAACTAAGTTCAGGTCTTCAGAACGAGCGATAAGCATGGCGATTATTACTTCTCCAACTAAGAAAGCTGAAGTTAACTGCATCTTGTCTTTCTGGAGGCGGTGATCTGCTGCTAACCAGCCCTGGAAAATGATAATGAATACCAATAATGACATTGCGCTTCCAGTACCATCTAAATCAGGAGGATTGTTGTTCCATTCATAGAGAATCGGAATCAATCCACTAACTACGGCAACTACTGCGAAAATTGTGAAACTATCAGAACGTAGAGCAAGGAACATTGAAACTGCAGTCATCGATACGATTGCAACTCCAATTTCCCAAGAAACATCATTATTGGCCCAACCCATCCATACATTGAATCCTACCAATACCAATGCCAAAGGTGCGAATGCCATTACTGACCAACCAAAGGTAGTTTTGCCCTTCAATCGGTCGAGATACATGTATTGTCCAGCGACCATCAGTAAGCATGCGCCCATCTGAATATAGATTCCATTGGCTGAAGGGTGCCATTCACTGTCACTACTATATGGGATTCCGGATTCAAGAATCCAATCTACATCATTTTCTCCAAGGATACCCATCATCCATCTGGCTCCCCAAATAACTCCTATAGCCATGAAAAAGAATCCCATGCCGATGAGGTAATCGTGAACCGAGTGAAGTTCATCTCCACCTTTCCTTCTTTGAAATTCAACCAACCCAATTGCCATACTAGCGGAGACCAATCCCCCAACTCCAAGGAAAAGGAAATTAGTATTGTCGCCTGAATCATCGAAAGCAATCGAAAGTAATGCTGCCCATATGGCAATCATTGCTACGCCATACAAGATTAATTGCGCAAATTTCTGTATACCTTTTTCAATTGCATTTGGAAGTGGGCTCCCTGGATTTACCATCTCGATGGTTGGCTGGATTGCAGCACCACTTAGGGTACTTTGTCCCATTGATTTGGTTGTTGCAACTGCTTTGGGTCTAACGGGTCGACGTGGCGGTGCTGACATGTTTCTCAGCGATACACCTAACTACAAACCTATTGAAAGTTGGCCCGGCAATATAGAGTGTGCAACGATATTATTGCAACTCTGCTTCGACCACTTCATCGATATCATCATCGGTAAGAATGTACTGAGCATTATCGTTTTTCATAGTTGCAACTACGAGAATAATGGTGAGCAATATCGCTGCTGTCAAAGATCCCCAGAGAAGGAGGTTAGATTGAGAGGCTTCCTCTTCGGTGATAGTTGTGGGCTCACCTAGCATAATATCGAATGTGATTAATGGGCTTGAACTAGTACCTTCAATTCCACGCATTGAGAGGGTGTGATTGCCAGCGAGTTCAGTACCGGGTAAGTGTTCGAGTTCATGTGCGATTTCTTCGTATGTGAGAGATACTACATCACCGTGTTCGTACGAATGGATATTGGACCATCCATCTCGCAGGTCATTACTCATCCATTGAACGGTATCAGTACCTTCGGTTACTTCGACGCGAATAGAATCTCCCGGCAAGAGGTGTATGTGCCCATTCATACTTGCCTGACTAGTTAATGTTAGAGTGATATTTTTGTTGAAAGTGAATGAACGCTGCGCAGCCTCCATTACAGACTCATAGGCATTTGTATGACCATGGCCATAGACGTTATTTTGGCGATTCTTTGGAATTAAATCCTCTGCGCATGGCTCATTCTTTGCCATGTAATGGCATTGACGATAAGTAGCGGTTTCCTGCATGATATTTCGAATATCGAAAGGAGAGAGGTCCGGGTCAGCTTGGAACATCAAGGCTCCAACTCCAGCAGCCCCAGGGGTGGCCATACTCGTGCCACTCATGGCGGTATAACCATCTCCAGTATTAGCAGCTACAGACATGATGCTACTGCCCATGTAAGCGATATTTGGTTTGACTCTCCCCTCTTCAGTTGGTCCTTGGCTAGAATATGGTGCAATACCAGTGTCCTTGTCAAGCGCACCAACCGTGATGACATCTTCTGCAGAACCTGGAGTGCCTATTTGTGCACTTACGGCACTATTTCCTGCTGCGATAAAGAGTGCAATTCCACTTCGAACCATTTCATTAGCCATGCGGTTAACACTGTCTTCTTCTGATGAAGTCCATTCAATAGCACCTGGACCACCTAGGCTCATAGATGCAGCCCGAGTATTGTAATTGTGCATGGTATCGATAGTCCATTGCATTCCAGCCATAACTCCAGCGAAACTTCCAGAACCTCCACCGTCGAGAACTTTGACACCAACGAGATGTGCTTGTGGAGCCATTCCTACATGTTCGTAGTCTGGAGCTCCAGTACCCGCAGTAGTTCCTCCACAATGCGAACCATGCCCGTGGTCATCGTAAGGGAAATCGGTACCATTGGTGTTGCTAGCATTGTTTACAGCATCATAAAATCCGAGAATCTTGGGGTCATCTGTTGAGTTGTCATCATCCATATCGTCAATGCTTACATGGAGGCCATCGAGTCCAGTATCGATGATGGCCACTGTAGTACCTGAACCATCATATCCGGTCTCTTCGAATGCAACGTCAACCCCGTGTCCTACTCGTGCATCACCATTTGTGACTTCGAGAATTCCATCAAGTTCAATCATTACGATACCGGGGAGGTCTCTGGCATCCAGAATCTCAACAACAGGAATAGTTCCCGCTACAGCATCGATTCCAGGAAGGTTGAATTGGTGCTCATAATCAACTTCGAATGTTAACATCGTAATATCATCGGCAGTAGGAGTGTGATCAAAATCAAAGATCAAAGAAATTCTCCCATCATCGTCAAGGAATAAGGGATGGTACATGTAGCGCTCTACCATGTCACCTACACCGTTTCCATCACGGTCCACGGTTGTTTCAGTCCACCAGCCAACAGGCTCCTCGTTTTGCTCGGCTGCAACAGGGATTGTTGCAACCAGCATTGGAGTTACCAAAAGTACGAGTGCAGATATACTGAGTAATCGCTTGAGAGTGTTCATCTCCTTCACCGCGCTCCGCGCGACTCAGCCACCTTCTTTGAATCCTCGCTTCTGGTGGTTTTGTTGAAAATTCAGAATACTTTGTAAATTGGATATTTCGGCAGATGCTGGGACAGATGTCAAGAGTGGACTGAACAGGGCATATGTATTGATGTTCACGATGCTATTTCACTACGAAATACCAGTAAAGCCGTCCAATAAAATCTAGCATAAGTGGGCCAATGCTGAAAGAGGGCTTCGTCTTCGGTGGCACCGTAGGTGCCTAAGAATGGTTGGTGATGAACACATCGCGATGATTCCAGTGTTGCCTAATCGAATTTGGAAAGCCGAAGTAAATGGGCAGGATTACGAGGTTCTTGCACCATCAAATTCAATTTTACTCGATGTCCTTAGAGATAAAGTGGGAACACTTGGAGTAAAACGGGGCTGTGATATGGGCACTTGTGGATGCTGTACGGTGATGATAGACGGCGTACCACGCCTTTCTTGCTTGATGATGGCAAGCGAAGCTGAAGGTCGTTCAGTTACTACTGTAGAAGGCCTTTCTGACGGTGCTCACCTCGCGCCAATTCAGCAATGCTTCACCGAGCATGGCGGCTCACAATGTGGTTTTTGTACACCTGGGTTTTTGATTACATCACAAGCTCTACTAAACAATAATTCAAACCCCACAGATACAGAGGTTGCTTGTGCGATTGAAGGAAACCTTTGTCGCTGCACAGGCTATCAGCAAATTATTGAATCAATTCAGGCAGCAGCAGCGATTCATCGTGGCGAAGTAGAATCAAATCCGCCGATGAGCGATGCTCACCCTGACCCCCATCCTTCTGGACCAGATAACCCAGAATCACCTTCGGGCCAAAAGAGTTGATTTCATGGCTGGAGGATACAGACAGCAACCAGGAGGCGGGACCTCCGAGAAGCGAATCGATGGAAAGCGGGTTGCAGGAAAGCAGACCTTCTCTCCACCGGGCTCTGGAGGTTCAAGGCCAGATATGGCTGAGCGAGATCTCGATTACATCCCAGAGATGGAAGGAGGGCGTGAGAAACAGCCTGCAGGAGCCCATATCCATGATAGTGCCCGTACTGGAACTACTGTTGGAAAGAGAACGCCGCTCGTCGATGGAAATGCCAAGGTGACAGGGCAGGCTTGGTATGGAGACGATGTCCGTCTTCCCGGTGAAATCATTGGCCGTATCGTTCGCTCTCCACATCATTATGCAAAAGTCAAATCGGTTGATACCAGTGCTGCTGAAGCATTACCTGGAGTATTAGCAGTTGCAACAGGTGCTGATGCACCCAATAGTTTCGGAGTTCTTCCAGTAACAAAGGATGAGCATGCTATGGCAGTTGAGAAGGTTCGACATGTAGGAGATCTAGTTGCGTGTGTCGCAGCGGTAGATGAAGCTACAGCAAGAGAAGCCGCCGCCTTAATCAGTGTCGAATATGAGGTGTTAGACTCGATTCATGATATGCGCAAGGGCCTAGAAGATGTGGACGAACCTATCCATTGGAGAGGGCAATATCATGTTGGAAACACGAATGTTCAGAAGCGTGTATTCCAAGAATTCGGTGACCGCTCAAAGGTTGAGGATCCAAAGGCTATGTACAATGGAAAATGGAAATTCATGGGAGTAAACCATGGTTTTACCGAGCCTCATGCAGTAGTTGCACATTGGGATTCCAATGGTCGTCTTCAACTCTATACTCCACAGCAAGTTCCTCATTATGCCCACCGAGCATTAGCGACAGTTCTCGATGTACCAATGCACCAAGTCAACGTGATACGAACCTTTGTCGGTGGTGGATTCGGAGGCAAGTCCGACCCATTTCCCCATGAGATGTGTGCAGCAATATTAGCACGTAAATCAGGAAAGCCAGTACGAATTACATTTGACCGAGAAGAGGTATTTTGGGTTAATCGTGGCCGCCACCCAAGTAGAATCGAAGTACAGATGTATGCTGATGAGGACGCTAGAATATCTGGGTTTGATATCGATGCCCTAATCGATGGCGGAGGATTTGCCTCCTTTGGCCATGTCACTTCATACTACAACGGAGTTCTAGCAACAGCCCCATATGAATTGGGAAGTTTCTACTATACTGGGGCTAGGGTCTGGACCAATAAGCCAGCAAGTGGTGCAATGAGGGGGCATGGTGCAGTAAATACTCGTTGTGCTATCGAGGTTGGACTCGATGATATGGCTGAACAATTACAGGTTGACCCATTCGACCTGCGTCTGGCAAATTTGTTACCTCCAAATTCTAGTACAATTACAGGTTTCCGTATTACTTCAAATGGTATGCGCCAAGCCTTACATGAAGTTCGCAGCCAATCAAATTGGAAAGATAAATTCCGTAAATTACCACTTGGAAAAGGCATAGGAATTGGTTGCGGTTTCTTCATCTCTGGCTCTGGTCTACCTATCCATTGGGACCCGCACAATTTCCCTCATGCAACCGTTCACATTCAGGTAGACATGGATGGTGGAGTAACAGTACACACCGGTGCTGCTGATATTGGCCAAGGTTCGACTACTGCAATTGCTCAAGTCGTGGCTGAAGTCCTTGCTTTACCTATTGAAATGATCCACGTTCGTAGTCATGAGAGTGATACTAGCCCAGTTGACCTCGGGTCATATTCATCTCGTGTTACCTTCATGAATGCAAATGCAGCAATTCGTGCTGCACTTGAAATCAAGGACGAGTTGCTAGAAGCAGCGCATGCGATTCTTGGAGACCAATCTACAAATTTAATTCTAAACGATCGCAGAATCTACAACAAGCACAATCCAGCGATTGGCATCTCATACCTTGAGGCTCTTCACAAAGCCCAAGAGGATAAGGGCGCTCTCATCGCTAGTGGTGCATATAGAAGCCCGCCAATGGGTGGCGTTCACAAGGGAGCAGCTGCAGGTTTAGCACCAGCATATTCCTTTTCGGCATATGTTGCAGAAGTAGATGTAGATGTTGAAACTGGTATGATTTCATGTACCGATGTCTGGGCTGCACATGATTGTGGAAAGGCCCTCAACCCCTTAGCAGTTGAAGGTCAAATTATCGGCTCATGTCACATGGGTCTTGGACAGGTTCTTTCGGAACAAATGGTGTATGGAAGAACCGGCCACCTACAAAATCCGAATCTATTGGATTACAAAATCCCAAGTGTACACGAGATGCCAAATGTAACTCCCATCCTCATTGAATCATGTGACCCGGAAGGGCCATTCGGCGCAAAAGAAGCCGGCGAAGGGCCACTTCTCCCAATTCTTCCAGCAGTTGTCAATGCGGTTTATGACGCGATTGGAATTAGAATCAATGACCTTCCATTGACTCCAGACAAGGTATGGGCGGCAATTGCGAAGAAGATGAAACTCGAAGGTATTGATGACCCGGAGAATCTTCCAACTCCTCGACTTGACCTCTCGCCATTACAAGATAAGTTGCTAGCCCGTGCAGAAGTACATGAGGATAGGGACAGCAGGCGCCAGAGGCTAGAGGATATCGATGCATATGCAAATGGTGTCTTATTCGGCCTAGATTCAAGTCTCCTTCTTGAATATCAGGCAGAAGGTTGGGTCGCATCTACAAAACCAACCCCAGAACAAATGGAAGACCTAGGCCTTGCAGGAACTGCTTGGCTCAAAGAAGAGCAACGCAAAATGGGAGGGGATAACTGATGTTGATGCCTCCATTTGAACTTCACAACCCTACTTCTGTCGAGGAGGCTTGCGCCATTGCGGCTAAGTTGATGTCTGCTGGCGAAGAATTTGATTGGATTGCTGGCGGTACCGACCTCATTCCCAATTACAAGTGGCACATCAATACCAAGCCGCATGTAATCTCCCTTGTTGGGTTGGATGCAGCAACGATTTCTATGACCGAGATCGGTTGTATGGCAAGACTCCAAGATATCGCCGAAAGTGGTGATGTTCATCCACTCATCGCTATGGCTGCAGGTAAGGTTGCATCTTCTCTCATTCGTCGAAGTGCAACCTTAGGAGGCAATATATGTCTGGATACTCGATGTTTCTGGTTCAATCAAACCGAAGAGTGGAGGTCCAGTATCGATTGGTGTCACAAATGTGATTGTGGAACAGGGGCTGACTGTAGAGTTATTCCAAATCAGAATGAACTATGTGTTGCAACCTACCAAGGAGACCTAGCACCAGCACTAATGGTATTGGATGCTACAATCCATTTAATCGGCCCAGAGGGTGGAAGAGAAATGCTTCTGCATGATTTTTACCAACTCGACGGAATGACGCGAAACGTGTTGAAGCCAGGAGAGTTCGTCCTCAAAATTTCCCTTCCTAGCGACGCAGTACAGTACACAGGGTCCTATCAAAAACTCAGAGTCCGTGAATCTTGGGATTTCCCTGAAGCTGGAGTTGCAGCAGCGTGGAAGGAAGGAGAAAAGAGTACACTTAGGCTTGCAACAACTGCTTTGGAAAGCATTCCACGAAGGCATGATGAGCAGGTTGCAGAATCTGCAGGAGATATCAAAGCACTTGCTGATGCGGTTTACAAAGAGGTAAAACCTGTTAACAACACAGCACTTCCACCAAGGTATAGGCGAAACATGCTGAAGGTACTAATCAAGAGGGCTTGCAAGGAGTGATTTATGTGAAACGAATCCTTTGTGCTCTTCTTGTTTTGTCTTCTTTGGCCGTACCTCTGTCGAGCGCACAAGCAGAGGCACCAAATTGGGAAATCGGTTGGGAAACCGAAGATAGTCCAGTGATAATGGAACTCGACGAAGATTATGATTTTGAGTTGACAATAATCTTCTGGGTTTCAAATTCACATCCAACCCCTATCGACCTTGACTTTGAGGTTTCAGGAGTTGATGGCTTTGAAGTCGATGATCCCGGGAAAATAACTGTTGAGGCTAATTCAAATGAGACGATGAATTTGATAATTACTGGAAGCGGAGTTGATTCGACTGGTGATCTGTTTTCAGCGGATTCGATATATGCTACACTTTCATTGAAAGCAATCCGATTGGTTGCTGAGCAGAACGTGGGGGAGAATGAAATCGATAGAGATCTACAATTTTCTACTGTTCATGATATGGTAGTCACAATAATGCCTGTAGAAGGTTCGTCAAGTGTAATAGTAAAGTCTGGTACAAGTGAAAGCCTGCTCGTGAAGGTTGAAAACACAGGAAATAGTGTTGACGCAATTGCAGATGCGAGTGCGAGTTTTCGAGGATGCCCACAGATGGGTTCTGAGTTCACATCAGAAATGAGCAATGTTAGTATTGGACTATCTGCTTCAGTGGAGGCTGGTCTCAAGATAATGGCGTCCTCTAGCCACCATGAGAAAACATGTACTCTCGTGGTTTCGGTTGTGAGCGAGGGTTCGGGAAAGGTGAGTACTTCAGAATTGGAATTCAAAGTTGAATCACCCGAAGCAGACGACCCCATTAGTGATGCGAATGATGACACCTCAAATGGAAGCATATCGAACTATGATGTGGAGTCGAGTTCACTCCCTGCGCCTTCTCTGATTTCAGGTATTTTGTGTGTAATTTTTGCTGCAATTTCCCGAAGGAAATACTGACTACTGTTAGAAAACATACCGCGTGATATTCCTAATATCGGTATGATACTCAATAATGCCCCTCAATCATACTTAGAGAACCTATATGAGTGGAGCGAAGATGCGACGGGTGTTGCATTATTGCACGCGCCGCATTGGAGTTGATGAAAATGGCAGACACAGAGGCTGAGGGCATCAAGCTCGAGACTTGGTTGCTCATTGGATTCATCGTGGCTCTATTGCTTTCAACTTCTGTAATTGTCATTACTTCCATGGGTAAAGATACCGTGTTTTCAGCCTATGTCACAGATTCAGAAAATGAGAACCTACAATTCCAGCAAATCTCTACCATGAGAGCCGACCTTGGTTCGGGTAATGGTGGTATGGGCTATGAGGTCGCAAATACGATGTCAACACCAATGCTGGTTAATGATTGGAGAGAGCCTCATCGTACAATGTTGGTTATCGCTGCTCCAGAGAAACCATTTGATAGTGCAGAGGCAAATGCAATCCATGAGTTTGTTACTGAGAAAGGTGGCAAGGTAATCATTGCTTCAAATTCCACAAATGCCCAGACCGTGGCAGCAGAATTCGGTGTCAAATTCTTCGATTCACAAGTTGTAGATCCATACCGTTACTATGAGGTCGCAAAGCAAACTGGCGAGGTCCAACCAGATGACCAGCGCAGACTTTGGTCTGTTGCAGGTGTCAACAAGGTTTGGACTGACGAGAATGAAAACCGAGCACCATGTAGCGAAGACGACATACGCAATGACAGAGTTGACAATTGCGCAATGCCTGTATTATTCCATAGACCTACTGCGGTTCAGGTTTTAGACCAAGATGATCCTTCTCGCAACGTGAAAGTACTCGCTCATGGATCGAGTTCAGCATTCCTTGCTACTGTAGATATGAATGTTAACAATCTCTTGAACGACCCAATGGGTGGAAATAATACTGGATTGATTGTCCGAATGGATTATCCAGGAATCGAAGTAATCGACCGTGTAAAGGGCGACCGAGAAGGTCAAGTTTCAGTTACTGGAAGCATTGTATTCGTTTCCGACCATTCCGTCTTTGCTAATCACCTATGGGACCTCGCTGATGCAGAGGTTACAGGAAAGCAGCAATGCACATCTGATTTGTACACTGACCATGATTGCTGGGATGATATATTATCCAATCAAGCAGGTGATACTTCTTGGTATGGAAATGGATTGTACTTCATGGCATTAATGCGCGACATGATGGAAATCGAGAATGAAGAGATTTCGAATACCATTACTCGCCACAATGAAAATTTCTACATCGTTTTCGATGAATCTCGCCACGTGACTTCAGCAATGTCTTCGCCATTCACTGAGGCTATGGGAGCAATCGTAATGCTAACCAGCGATACAATGCTAAAGTGGTTAATCGTACTCAACTTGATGGCACTACTATCCATCGCCATAATGGTGGTACCAGAGAAAGAAAATTGGCGACATGTGTTCGACCTCACTAGATTTAGAGAAAGACCGAACAAGGTAGACCCTCAAGAATATTTGAAACGTGTAAGAGAATCGCTGATGAGTAAGGTTAGACAATTCCACGACCTTACCCGCGATGAAATGGCACGTAAGACCCCAAGCGAGATCCAGACAATGGTCAGGGACCCTCGCCTCATTGAACTGCTGTACAGTCAGCAGAGATCCTATTCCAACGAAGAACTGAGGCAGTTATTGCAGCAGATTCGACGTTGGGGAAAGTGACCCCTTAGGAGGAAACAGACATGCAACCAACAGCCCCCCCCGCAGCCCCACCTGCACCGGCCCCAGCGCCAGTAGCACCGCCTGCGCCGGCACCGGCACCAGCAGCACCAGTAGCGCCTCAAGCGCCAGCTATGCCTGCTGCACCTGCCCCTGCCCCAGCAGCGCCTGCCCCAGCGCCGGCCCCCGCAGCCCAGCCTAAACACCAGAGCACCCCCGAAGTGCGAGAACGCCTTGCAGCAGTCGGTGCGATTGCACAAGCGATCAGCGCCGAAGTTCAGAAAGTGATTATTGGAAAAGCACACGTCATCGACAATGTGCTAATCAATATCCTTTCGAATGGAAACCTGCTCTTCGAGGATTACCCTGGATTGGCAAAGACCCTGATGACCAACACCTTCGCAGATGCGTTGGGTTGTGACTTCAAGCGTGTGCAGTTCACACCTGACCTGCTACCCGCTGACATCACCGGTACGAACATCTATGACGCAAAGAAGGGAGAATTCACCTTCAAGCCAGGACCGCTATTCTGCAACCTGCTACTTGCTGACGAGATTAACCGTGCTCCACCAAAGACTCAAGC
>CAZNXM010000005.1:34746-73472 GCA_964577145.1 uncultured Candidatus Poseidoniales archaeon | reverse complement strand
GCCTTCTTGATGTTGTCTTCTTTACGGCCCATGGTGAATCACCTGACTCTCGTCTGGCTTCGCCACCTTCAAGGGGTTTATGAAATCGACTCCCCATAGGGGAGGTTATTCGCTGTGCTGGTCTGATTGTAGGTGGTTCAGGCTACGCTTACATTGCCTATATTCATTTCAGAAATTATGGCTTTCATATCCCTTTTCAATGATTCAAGACGCACTTTCATTTCAGCAATTCTTGCCTTGATAACTTCCTTGGAATTTTCCATTGCAATTTTGAGCTCTTCCTTTGCCTTATGCATCTCGAACATACACGCTCTCAATGATTCTCGACATTGGTTGTGACGCTTCTCAAACAATGCTGTATCAACATTCTTCCTTGTCAGCAATTCTTTGCATCGCTTGAATCGAGTATCGATTTTGGCAATTTCGATGGAGTGCTTTGGAGTACGCTTCAGATTCGATTTAAGACGCACTAAGCGGAATACATTGATCCACCACTTCGATGGGTCTACGTGGAACCACTTGTGACCATTTCTGTAATCGGCTTGGAAAGTGTGATGAAAGTTATGATATCCCTCTCCAAAGGTGAAGAATGCCAGCCAGAAGGAATCACGACTGGAGTCTGTGTCTGAATATGGTTGAGTACCCCAAATATGCGCAGCAGAATTAATCAAGAACGTACCATGGTGAACGAATACAGTTCTTGCAAGTCCACCCCAGATAAAACAACCAACTGCAACGGGTATCCCTCCCCACAAATATCCGAGCGCAGCGGGTAGAGCGAATCCGGACAAGGCCCCAATTAGGAAAATATTCCTGTGCTGCCAACGTAGGATTTTGCTCTTATTCAAATCCTTGACATTTGAAAAATCATTTGCATGAATCTCTTCATTGATTAGGATCCATCCAATATGGGAATACCAAAATCCACGAGATGCGCTATACGGATCTTCCGTTGAATCGGTTTTCCGGTGGTGGTTACGGTGGTCGCTCGACCATTCGATAACTGAATTTTGAAATGCTCCTGCTCCAAATATTGCATAGAATAGAACTAGAGGCCAACTCGCATCATGTGACCGATGACTGAATAGACGGTGATATCCGACAGTAATTGAAAGTCCACAGGCAAAATACATTGCAAAGAAGATGATGAATTCGAACCATCCTGGCGGTCCGAAGTACAACCAATGTGCGATGATTCCTGCGGCGGCGACAAAAGGAATCAGTATTAGAAAACTTGAGTTCAACCAGTTGATTTTGGCTGCATTGTCTAATTCGCTCATATCGGGTGCGGTTTGACGACCCTTCTTGACCATATTGGTCAAGTGATATTGTTAACGCAGTCTTTCTGGTAAAATGAAATCAGCGAGCGCTTGCAGCAATACGCTGAACTTCTTCCTTCTTGGCTACAGCGAAGGAAGTAACATCTCCCTTAGAGGCCTTTGACAACTCATTGACGATGCATTGTGTCAGAGTGCGCTTGGACTTGGATGTTCCTTGCTGAGCACCTTTTGCAAGGTTTGCAAGTGCAACATCGAGACGTCGTGAGGGTGAACTGTCAACAGCCTTTGGTTGAGATACAGCTCCGAATTTAATTCGAGTAATTTCTTCCATTGGAGCAGCAAAGCAAATCGCATCAACAAGTGCTTGCAGTGGGTTTTCTCCACTTCGCTCTCCAATAATGTCAAGCGCTTCTTCGAAAGCCTTCATTGCACCTTGCTTCTTACCGGTATATTTTCCAGTACGCATGAGTTTGTTGATGAATCGCTCGACTACGGATAGGCGTGCCTTTCCAAACCAAGCGTTAGCATGGCGACCACCTGTATGTGGTGTACCTACTGTGCTGAGGTTGATGTATGGTGCGAGCCCAGGGTCTCGACAGACAACTGTAGCTGCATCGTACTTGCCGAAAACTAGAGTTCCGATTCCTGCGATAGGGCGCTCGGGAGGAGCTTCCTCTTCTGCTTCCTCTGTGGTGGTGACTTCTTCTTCACTCATCTGAATCTCTCCATCAACGGACTGGCTTCTCCTTTCGGCCACGGACCATCTCATCTAGTGAGACGCCATTGACCTGGATGACCTTGTATCTAACACCGGGAATATCTCCATAGGAACGTCCCATGCGACCACCGATACCTTCGACCATAACCTCATCGTGTTCATCGATGAAGTTGATTGCACCATCTCCTGGTGCGAAAGCTGTGAGTTTGTTTCCGTTCTTGATTAATGCAATCTTTACAGCCTTACGAATTCCGGAATTTGGCTGCTTTGCTTCGATACCGACTTTTTCAATGACGATACCCTTTGCCTGAGTAGATCCTGCAAGAGGGTCGTGGCGTGCACGAGACTTGAGCATACGCTTCTTGTAACGTCGATCTGACCACCTAAACTTTTGACGGTCCTTTGCCATCTTGCTACCTGCGAATAGTCCACGTCCCATGTATTACACTCCAGTGAAGCAACTTGCCGACCTACCTCCCCTATTTCATGATACCGATGAATCAGAGGGCTGTGAATAGCGCACTGTGAAGCATTCTTGGCGTGCCAATGTTCATGTGGATTCCCCTTTACGAAGGGGTATGGCCTTCAGAGATTTACTCGGGGCGGCACGCACCATTAGCGAGCCCACCAGCGTACTGCATGGTATCTTCGATGCTTCTGTCGCTTCAGGTCATGAATTATTACTATTTGACAATGTGATTGAAGCCCCTTCACACAAAGTGGCAGTCAACCTACTGACTCGACCTCGTTTATGCGAGGCACTTTCTATTGCGCCGGAGGACTTTATTGACCTACTTGGATGGGCGATGTCCAATCCTGAAATCCCTGAAATGGTGACAAATGCAGCTGTTCTAGAATGTCAGCAAAATGAGGTTGACATCACTTCATTCCCCATACCTCATCACTGGCGAGAAGACCGAGGAAGATACATGTCGGCTAGTGTAATTATTGCTGAGTACGATGGAGTTCGCAACATGAGTTTCCATCGTCAATTTCTTCGGGACCCTTCTCACGTTGTCGCACGATTAGTGCCAAGACATCTTAGGACGATGACAATGACAGCACGCGCTAAAGGCGAGAAGGTACCAATCGCCATAGTCAATGCCCCTGACCCGGTAGTACTCTTGGCAGCAGCAATGTCTTTTGATCACAATCTCGATGAATTAACAATCGCTGCGGCACTGCACAATAAAATTCATGGCCGGAAATTGGAATTGGTAACACTGCCAAATGGAATTTCTGTACCCGCAAATGCAGAGTATGCAATGTGGGGTTCGATTACCACTGAAGATGATGATGAAGGCCCATATGTGGACATCACTGGGACCGTAGATGATGTGCGCCAAGAGCCGGTAATCGAGATAGATGGCGCCTCTCATCGGATGAATCCAATATTCCATGCATTGATACCTGCCGAGTCCGAGCACAAGACACTCATGGGACTTCCAAGGGCACCAACAATCAAAGATGCGGTGAACAAGGTGTGCGAATGCCTTGATGTTCATATGACAGAGGGTGGCGGAGGATGGCTTGCTGCTGTTGTGAAGATAAGGGTCAATGCCGAGGGGGATGGCCGTCGTGCAATTGAAGCCGCTTTAGCAGGCCACCGTTCGATGAAAATGGTGACAATAGTCGATGAGGACATCGATATTACCGATCCCGTTCGAGTAGAATGGGCTATGTTGACTCGTTGGCAACCTGATTCTGATTCAATAATTTTGAGTGACCAGAAGGGGAGCAGTTTAGACCCGTCACGAAATGAGGATGGCCTTACTGCAAAGATAGGCATTGATGCAACAATTCCGTGGGGAGCGGATAAGAAACCGTTCACCTCGGTTCAGTGAGGAGATTCACATGGACAGTGCTAGCGTCTTACAGCATCCAAGGCGCAATCTAGGTTCACGTCATAGGTCGCAAGCCGATCGATTTGTCAAGTTGGCACAAAAGGACCCTGCCAGGAAGGCTGAGAGCCTTGCATGGGCTGAACAGAACGCCCAGCAAGCCGTTCTATATGATTTCACAGATGAGAGAAATTGGCGTTGTTTGACCAATGTGAAGAAGCTGCGAATGGATGAAGAAGGAATGGCACTCGTGCTTGAGGACTTATTTGTCGTCCTCGGCCGCGATTCAAATCAACTGGACCAACTGAAAGGAATTGACCACCTCGCTCTTGGGCAGGAATTACTCGAGGCTGCTTTTATCACGGATTCATTGGAGCCTGATAACTGGTATTCTTCCCTCGGTGAGGGAGACCTCGAATCATTTAGTGAACGCTGCCAGCGGCTTGATTTCACCGATCAGCGAGCCAACATCATCTATGGGCGACGTCTCGAGCGTCTTCGCAGTGAAGGAAATGAAGAGTTATTCATCAAATTGGTCAAGCATTTACTCGCGCATAGACCAGCAAATCACGAATTATGGATGGAATTAGGGCGTCTTCATGAAAGGAGAAGCGAGATAGATCAAGCTTGGTTGTGCTATGACCACGTTCAACAAATAATGCCAACAAAAACGGTTCGTGACGAATTCCTTTCTCGTCTTAAAGGAGCAATGGATGGAGAGGAGGCTAAGCCTTGGTCTGGCCCTTCACTTGAAACGCGCTCTGATTTCCTCGATAGAATGAAAATACTATCTTCTACTGTTACTGAAGTTCCAATTCAAGAACCTGTTGAGGAGGAGGAAACGGTTGATTCTGACCTCAAGAGACTCCAGGATTTGATTGAAGCAGGAGAAGGCGCCGAGGCCTTTTTCCTCGCAAGGTCATTACTTACTAGTGGCGAGTCTTGGGCTGCAGAATGGATGGAAAAGGCGAAGGAATTACTCTGAATACTCGGGTAAAGTCATCATTTCACTCAAACGTTCCGTCCACATTTCCGCACTATTATCATCCACACAAGAAGCGCAAAGTGCAGCGAGCATAGCATCTTCTATTTGTGCGGGGTTATCCAGTAAATCCGCAAATAAATCGACTCTATCCAGTCGCTTGGCAAGCATTAGCAGAGCACGTAAATCAGGTCTTTCTTCCCCTGAGTATCCCGCAGTAGTATTCTGAATACACCATTCAAGAACACCATATACGTCTTCAGGATGAACTGCAAGAGCCTGTGCTTCATCATCTATTGACCTCGGGCTGGCAGCTAGTACCTGGTCAGCCATTCGCTCAGCCTCTTCATCGATGAAGTTTGAAGACACTTCAACAAATATTGCACCGCTTTCCACAGCCAACTCAACCTGCTTTGCAATCATCGAATGGGCATGGGCATTGAATGCATTTCTTGCAGCATCGTACATGTGTCCAAATCCAAGATAGATTCTAGAAGCCTGTAATCTGGAAATCGCTACAGTTTCGTGAGCATGACCAGCATGTCTACTGATTTCTCCATGAACTTGTAGTGCCATCAATGATTCATCAACAGCAAGGTGGAATGCGGCTTTATTGAGCAATGAGATATCGTGATCTCTACTTGCTTTTGCCACCGATTTCAACCTAGTTTCAGCCCATGCAAGGTCATCGCGTGCACCTTCAGTATCCCCTTGTTCGAATAGTACCAGACCTCTTTCCATACGCAGTCGACCCTCCAAAGATAAATCTCTAGTTTCTGGGTTTCTTGCAATTTCCAAAGCCTTCTCTATTTTGTCGAGTGAAATAGTTCCTTCAATTCGCGCTTTCACTAAGTCAAGAGTAGCAGTTTCAGCCTCACTCATTCTGTCTGCGAGAAATTCAACGATTTCGCTGCCCATTAGTAGACCAAGTTCTGCTACTCCTAGCCAACTTGTCCACCCCATTTTCTCCAGAAGTGGCTCAAGGTCTCTTTCACCATCATCAAAAGCATGAATTATTGATTCGGGATTCATGATGATCGCCTCTTTACCCCTGCTAGAATATTGATGAATGCACTTTCTGCTGCAATGCGTTCACATCGACCACTCCATCCTGCAGCTCCATCGTGTCCACCACCGTCACCTCCGAGTTTTTCTGACAATTTCTCCATTAGCCGACCTAGGTGCACTCCCTCGATAGTAGATGACCTCGGTGCTCTTGCAGTAAGTCGAGTTTCCCCATCACGATTACGACTGACGAGAGCAACTTCTGCCCCTGCTTGAACAAGTAATCCTGCAACTCTGCCTTCATGAATTCCAGCATAGGTGTGCACTAGGTTCCAAGAACCCGCATCGGTCATTTGATTCCTCCCCAATGCTTTCATTATCGCTCCACGGTCACTTGCAGTCATCGAGTCTTGTTGTATTTCTTCAATGAATTCTTGGTATTCAAATCCGGCGCTATCCATCATGTCAGCACCTGCTTGCAATGAATCAGCATCCGCATGTTTGAATCTTGCCGTGTCTGTAATCAGCCCGGCGAGAAGCAATTTTCTAACTTCGTCGGAAAGTGATTCTGGAGAGTATTTACGCAAATATGAAAATATGATTTGCGTGGTTGAACGAACAGGGATTCTAACTTCCAAATCCCCTTCTGAGAATTCCCAATCACATGTATCGTGATGGTCTATTACGCAAATTGGTATGCCTTCGGGTATCTTTACGCCGGTTTGGCTTTCAGCAGCGGCGTCTACGACAATTATCCCGCCTATGTTATTGGGCCATGACGGGTTCTCTGAGATTTTTCTAAATGGGGCGCCTGTTTCTTCGCACAATCTTGTTGCAAGCCTACCTAGGTGCAGTCCACATGCCATAAGAGATGGATTTGAGGATGCTAATGCTATTGCGGATCCGATTGTATCCATGTCACCATTACGCCCAGTAAGTACAGGAACTGCACCGCGAGATACGGCCTCCTCAATCCAATCCCTGAGTTGGTCCACCGTTCATCCCTCTAGTGCCGCCTTGAGTTGGTCATAGGTGGAAATTAGTTCGGCTTCTTTTGCTGAAATTGTTTCTAGAGCTGACTTTAGTTGTTCTAGAGTTGATTCTAAATCAGATTTTAGCTGCTCCCTATCATCAACTTCAACTAATACTGCACCCATTTGGCGATGCAGCGCTAAATCCTCTGGTTGCGAGTCTACAGCAGCAATGGTACCCTCTAATTCGCGAACTTGTGCATTGATTTGTGCGACTTGTTGACGTGCGGTTTGCACCTCTGCGACAACCATCTGTAGTGCCTGTGCTTGTTCCATTATCATCCCTCATTACACGGTGGTTGAAGAATCCATCACCTCAATTACCCTGCGGGCAATAACGAGTGACCTCATCCGAGTATTCCAAATCGCACGAATATCACGTGCTCTTGGTTCCTGTAAATTCATGATTAATGACTCACCGTCTAGACTGACTTCTTGTTCAGTCGAAAGGCTAGCCGCCAAAGAATTAGCGTGCGGAGAATCCACCCTCAGGCGGATAGTCCACATTTTTCTCACTCCTCTTCGTCGATCTCACCTGCAACAAGTGCACGCTCGTACTCGACTGCAGCCTGTTGGGCGATGTATGCCATATCAGCGGTGGTTGCACCTTCTGCATTACGGCGGATGATTCTGTTATTGGTGTCAGATGCACGGGTGTAAGGCTCCCATGCTCCACCAGCGAAAGTGTGTCCACACTTACCGCAGGACCAGATGCCCACCGATTGGCGAGCTACCTTGCGGTATTGGCATACCGGACAGGTATACTTGGTGTTCTTTTTCTTCAGAGCCATGCCTGCATTACGGCGTACACTAACACCGTAGCGTGCTCCGAATCGACCGGTTGCACCAGCCTTTTGTGTTCGCTTTGCCATGTTCATGCCTCCTTGGAGTTGACGAGAGTGGCGAGTTCAGCACAGCGGGACTGTGCGATATCGAGTATCTCAGCGAATTCGGCCGGCGTGAAAGTTCCCTTTAATCCCTTCTGAAGAGAATGGAGATGTCCTTCATCACCTAAGGTGATGTGTATCCTTTCATCTCCGCCGAGTTCTTCCTCGTCATTAGCATCGAGAACATAGCGTCCACCGACACGAGTAAAGGAACACATTGTTGGTGTCATTGAAACTGCTAATGGGTAATCCTCGCCAATGTCAAATCTCTCGGCTGGAACAGTGGCAGTTCGTAATGCTGCGATGGCACCAAGTGCACATGCGTCGAAAATATTACCCTTATCAGAAAGCACGTGGATATCGATCATAACTCCGAGAACCTTCTCACCAGGTATGATACAAAGAGCATCCATATCGATGCATCCTGACTCACGGATTCCACGGTCAACGACTCTACTGAGTTCGATTGATTGTGGTGAAGGAGGTCCAGGTTCATACTTTCGTCCAGCGACTGGGCGGAGTTCAGCTCCGCACATCAGCGAACCCTGTGTCGGGCGGTCTGGCCATGGTGTTCGAACTTCGAACTTAACTCCAGCATAGACAATCGTATCACCCCAAGTTACCTTTGCACTACCTTCTGCATTGTAGAGGCAGTTTGTCTCTAGTGTAATTTCACGTGAATCCCATTGGCCACGACCGTCGATTCTTTGGTCAGATTCTGCGAGTTTTGCTAACTCTTGGCGCAGTAGAGAGGGAACGAGTTCGACCATCAAGCCTCACCTCCGTTCTTCTCATCATAGCGGCGCTTGAGTGCGTCTATCATTAGTACATGGATTTCCTTTGCCGCCTTCATATTGTATTCAAGGCAGGTGTTGAATTCCTCTACGGAGAGGTCGCCATCCATCTGAAGGAATGCGATTTCACCGGTTGTTGGTAGGATACCCATTGGCAAATCTGCCTGCCCGTAGTTATCCTCTGCTTTGTCAAGGTCAAGAACAACTGTATCCTCTACCTTTCCGCTTGCAACACCGACGATAAGATCCCTCATTGGGATTCCAGCGTCCGCAAGAGCAACGGCAGCAGCCGTGAGTCCTACACATCGGGTTCCTGCTTCTGCAGCGAGAATTTCGATTTCGACACGAATCTTGGAACGCGGGTAACGCTCGACTAGAACTACCGATTCTAGAGCTTCAGCGGTAACTTTGCTAATCTCTCGGGAACGGCGGTTGAATCCTGGGCGGATTCTATCGCTTGTAGAGAATGGTGCCATATTGTATCGCACATCGATTACAGCACGGTCTTGGCGCTGAATCTTACGTGGATGTGCTTCCATTGGCCCATAAACTGCACATACTGCTATGTTGAGTCCATGTTTAACCCATGCCGAACCATCAGCCGCAGGTAATATCCCGGCCTCAACTTCGACTTCTCTCATTTCATCGATAGCACGACCATCTAGTCGACTACCGTCTTCGTTTAGTAATTGTACATCTCCGTATCCACCCATCAGGCAACACCTCCTGGTGCATCATTCATGATCGCCTCAAGCGAGGCGTCGAAAGTAGCCTTGTGGCCACCATTGCGAACCAAGTCGAGGACTTGTCGCATGAAGGAAACGCCAGCAGCATCTCCATCTACCCATACTCGGCCGTTCTCTGCCACAATAATGCGGCAATCACTTGCTTCTTTCAGGGCTCTAAGAGTTGAATCTCCATCGCCACGTAGGCGGGAAATATGGTTCATACTAATTTCGGACATCATGCCTTCCTTAAGACGGCGAAGTCCGACACCTTTCATGGTGAGTACAACATTGTGGGCCTCATCGACCTCTTGGACACGAGCGAGCATGACATCGCCTACATCCATGTGGATGCGGGCTGCACCAAACTCGACCTTCCATGGTGCGAGGGACATTGGTAGTAATCCATTGAATGGACCATTGACATCTGCGAACCAAAGGTTGTTGCGCACACTCTCGACTACACCCAATACTAGGTCGCCTGATCGTGGCATATATGCAGCATTAATCGGGTCAACCGACACTGTGCCATTTAGTTCCTTAACCCACCCGAGTCGGGTGGCTATGATATTCTCGCCCTGTGAGAGGGCTCCTGTTCCTGCTCGCACTCCGGTAGAGGCCCCGATGGCCTCCCCAGGAGTCACGAGGCGCAGCTCGGCGCCTGTTTCCGCTCCTGACATTCTCTTGTCTCCGGTCCGGCCGACCCGCCAACCCATGATAAAGCAGCCGATGGCAGGTAATGCTTAGAGTTCCTTCACTTCACTTCCATGTGCTGCGCCTTTCACCTTTCCAATGAGGCTTCCAGCCATGCCGGGGGGGCATTCGATAATACATGCCCAATCACCATTAGATAACCACTCTTCTTTGTCTAAAAATGTGCGAAGGAACTTGCTTACTGCACCATATCCTGAACCTGGGACACGGAATGCGATCCTTACTGGCTCAAATGAAAGAGGAATCAATGGTTTGAGAATTTCAATTGCTTCCTTTACTTGCACATCCAATCTCTTGAATGGGTCAATAGAGAACCTACTTTCCTCCAGTGCGAGTTCAATCCGTGTGATAGGATGCGGTGTTTTTGCTCTTGGGTCAATAGCAGTGGAATGAATCTCGTGAATAATTTTCTGCTTTTTCTCCTCGACCATAGACTTACGTTGATTAGTAGTTAGTTGAATGCTACCCTTCTCAAGAATTTTTGAGGTGATTTCAGTAATGTCTTGAGTTCCAAATGTATTCTCTATTGCCTCTTCAGTAGGGCGATCGCCGCCTCTGGCATCGTGCCACACTTCGTCGGTAGCAAGAAATTGGTCAATATCGACATCATTTGGGTTCGCTTTGAATTTGTCAACCAATTCGGGGTCGCAAAGAACTTCAAAACGCTTACCGCCATACTCCCATCGAGCAAGGACAGCAGCATCTAGGCTTACCATAACCTCAGTCACTCCTCAAGTGGCTTGAGTCTATCGATTTGCTTATTGACCTCAGAACGGTCCAAGATTCGGTAACCATCAGCATCGATAACAGAAACTTCAACCGCCTCACGATTTAGTTCCTGATCGTTTGCATTACGCAGGGCCTCGAGTCCAAGCTTCATAGCAGCATTGAGTGTCAGATTGTTTTTCCAATTTTTCTCAAAGTATTCGATAACGGTATTACGCCCACTTCCAATAGCTCCTGCATGATAGGATTGGTATGCTCCAGAGGGGTCGGTCTCAAACAAATGGATTCCATTTTCGTCAACCCCGCCAATTAGTAAGGCGGTACCAAATGGCCTTGAACCACCATATTGGGTAAATGATTGCTTAAAGTCACAAATTTTCTTTGTTAAGATATCAACCGGGACCGATGCAGCATATGTGATTCTGTTAATCTGCGCCTCAACTCTTGCACGTGCGACTAATTGACGTGCATCAGCGACAAGTCCAGATGTTGCAATACCTACATGTCCGTCGATTTTGAACATCTTCTCGATTGATTCTGGAATAATTAAACGGCTAGCAATTCTCTTGTCGCACACCAAGACTACACCATCGCGGAACTTCAATCCAGCAGTGGTTGTTCCTCTCTTTACAGACTCTCTAGCGTATTCAACCTGGAACAAACGTCCGTCGGGGCTGAAGGTGGTAATTCCGTGGTCATATCCTCTACCGCTGGGTTGCATGAGTGCACCTCTACCCGCTGTCCGGGCCGGGGTCTTATCAACCTTGGTGGGGTGGGACCACCGTGAAGGTCGCAGTTCTATCCAGTGGTGGCAAGGACAGCACAGCAGCACTATGGTGGGCTCAGTGCAAAGGTTGGGAGGTTAGTCACCTAATCACCATGATAGTTGAGGGTGACGACTCATGGATGTTTCAGATTCCCGGAACTTCTCTTGTCGAAAAGCAGGCTGAACTTTGCGAAATTGAATGGGTTTCTATACCAACCATGGGAATTGCCGAAGAGGAAGTAGAAGATCTTGAGAAGGTCCTTTCCTCACTAGAACTAGATGGAATTGTTGCAGGAGCATTGAGGTCTGATTACCAGAAGACTCGAATTGAGTTGATGTGTGAACGCTTGCAAATCAAATCATTCACCCCTCTTTGGCATCAGCCTAGGCTCATTCACATGCGGGGATTGGTAGAAAATGGATTCGAGGTGATGATTACCGGAGTTTCCAGTGAGGGGCTTACTAGTGAATGGTTAGGCCGGGTTCTCACACCTGAATATCTATTCGAATTAGAGTCTCTTGCAGCGAAATATAGATTTCATGTTGATGGCGAAGGCGGGGAATATGAAACCTTAGTTGTCGCTGGACCGCACATGAATGGACGCCTTGATGTTGAATTCAATTCACATTGGGATGGCGTTAGAGGACACCTCGAATTTACAAGGTGAACGCCCGCGGAATGTTCATGACCTCCGCACATGGGGCCTTACAACATGGCATTCTGCCCACTCGACTACCGCTACGGCTGTCAGGACTTCAAAGAGATCTGGTCTGAACTAGGACGCCACCAACGCCAACTAGAAGTCGAGAGGGCTTTAATCTGGGCTCATATGCAGATGGGAAGAGTCTCTGCTGATGATTATGCAATCGTAGAAAAGATTGCAGTACCCTCGATTGTTACTAAGGAAAGGGTAAGTGAAATCGAGGCAGAAACACGTCACGATATCATGGCTCTCACTAAAGCGATGACTGAAGCTGCCGGGGAAGCAGGTTGGTGCATTCACCTAGGTGCTACTTCCAATGACATTGTCGATACAGCAGTCGGGCTCCAATTGAGAGATTCCATGGTTTTACTCAGGGAACAATTGTGTAATTTGATTGCAGTAACAGCGGACCTTTCTGAAAGAGAGAGAGATACTGTCATGCTGGGGCGTACTCATGGCCAGGCAGCAGTACCTATCACATTTGGACTCAAAGCCGCAGTTTGGTTGGACGAATTACGCCGTCAACTCATACGCTTAGATGAGGCATCCCCGCGAATAGCAGTTGGCAAATTCCTAGGTGCAGTTGGAACCGGTGCGGCTCAAGGAGAAGGAGCACGGGAATTGCAGAGACTAATCCTAACACACCTCGGTCTAGGAGTACCACTCGCTACAACTCAAGTAGTTGGCAGAGATCGTTACGTCGAATATGTTTCATGGCTCGCTAATGTCGCATGTACTTGTGAAAAAGTATTGCAGGAAATTCGAAACCTTCAACGAAGCGAAATCGCTGAGGCAGGAGAAGGGTTTGATGTTAAGAAGCAAGTAGGTTCATCGACTATGGCTCACAAAAAGAACCCAATCAAGAGTGAGAATGCATCAGGCCTTGCTAGAATTGTTCGCTCATTTATCATTCCAACTTATGAAAATGCATTATTGTGGCACGAGAGAGATTTAGCTAACTCCAGTAGCGAGAGGTTTACTCTCTCCCATGCATCTGCATTATGTGAGGATGTAATCGCCAAGACTGCTAATGTTTTGACCAATCTATGGGTCGATTCAGATAGGATGCTCGCTAATATCGCTAGCCAGAAAGGGCTGGTAATGGCAGAGAAGGTCATGATTGACTTGGTTGCACATGGCATTGGTAGAGATGAAGCGCATGAGATTCTCCGCGGTGCTTCTTTCGAAGCCATTGAAAGTGGTGAAGAATTAATCGATGTATGTTCACGAACACCTGCAATCACCGCTTGTTTTGGAGCAGAAGAACTCGAAGCTATGTTTGACCCAGCAAATCACGTAGGCGTATCTGGTGAAATTGTAGATGAAGCAGTGGCATTAGCCCGTGCTGCAATCAAGTGAAATTACTCAGAGGTTTCAATTCTCTCTTTCTCAAGTGATTCTGCCTGAGTCATTGCTAACCTAACCAGAATTATTGCAATTCCTGCACTTAGAGTGAAAGCAATCCCTACCGTCTTACTCATATTGTACCATAGTAGAATTACTCCTCCAAGTGAGAAGTAGGCAATGACTTGGCACAATGTAGATAGTCTCTGAAGAATAATATGTGAATTTGTCCCAATAGCATCTGAGTATTCGATAACGTATGTATGGATCATGAAATAAACCACCTGGAATGGAAGGCAAATTGCAATAAATATTAGAGCAATTTCCCTGAAATTTTGTGGGTCCTTATTCTGTTCAATTCCTTGAAATAGCATTACCGCTGTATTGGTACCTAGCAAAGCAGCCATAATCGTCCACCGTTTATCTGTAAAACCGGCCTTCGCCACTTCTACTTCCAAATCGGTTTCATCAAGTTGCGGCCCCATCCAAAACCCGTTCGCATCTGTGAAGGGTTTCTATGTTACGCATGTTGAGTACGTCAGGGCGCATGGTTGCTTACAACATTTGGAATGCGAGGATTGCGCCACCCGTTAGTGTAGCCGTAACCATGAGAAGTATAATCATCATATGTGGACCATATTGATTTTCATCTTCAAGTGCAGTAGCAAGAACGCCATCACGGGAAACCGCTGCGAGCATACCCCCTTCAACCTCTTCGAATTTTGGAAGCGCTCTTCGGGGTATTCTTTCCCCTTCAACTAGCACACTTACATCGCCCATATCTGTCCTATGAGGGGATGGGTCATATGGGTTGTCATGCGCAATTGCTATGCCCTATGCCCTCTGTATCTAATTTATGCAGGAGCCAACTGTATCCGACATGAGTATTATCGACGAGCATATTGTCGTTGAACCTAAGGCGACTGTGACGAGTATCGCTTCACAACTCGCATCTGAATCTGGACTTGCAGTTCTTGTCAAAATCAAGGGCGGTAATGAAATTCAAGGAGTGGTTACGGTAAAGGATATTCTTTCAATAATCTCTGAAGGAAAAAACCCCAGTAAAATGAAAGTTTCCAAGATAATGCGTACGAATATCGTCACCATAGATAGTAATACACACCTTTCTAAAGCTCTAGATATAATGCTAGCCAAGAGGCCTGATGCTCTGGTAATTATAGACAATAATGGCGAGTTCAAGGGGTACTTTTCTCCTTCAGATTACCGTGATGCAACACGTAGGCTTGAGGCTCATCAATTAATGAGTGCTAGATTATCAAGATCTAAGAAAGTAATTGCTAAGGCAGCCGCTGCAGAAGACCCACCTGATGATTTACTTGGACTTCTTCTTGGAGGAAATGAGGATGAGGAAATCGATTCTGATGAATTGCTTGAAAGTATCAAATTATGATAATCCTCATCTACCAATGACAAGGAGGTAATTTCATGACGCTCTGGTCACCTGAACTGAATGGCCGTTCTATTCACTTAGCGGTTGAGGGTTCATGCGGTGGGACAACAATCGGTCTTCAACTTGCTCGTCAAGTAATAGAAAATGGCGGGCGCGTAGTTTGGGTTGCACCTGAATTACCAGACGGTCTAAGATTTTCACAAATATTCGATGAGATGCCACTTGTCGCTTCTTCGAGATTTCATGCTATGAATCTCATCGGAGCCCTAGATATTGCATTTAGTGAATTGAAAAGAGCAACAACTGCACTACCAGGGGTCGAACTAGTTGTTTTGGATGATTACTGTCCTGATAGTGGGCGCATGCCTAAGGATGTAATCGAGGGAGTAAATTCTTTGATAGCAGGTGTGAATTGGACCACCCTGCTAATATCTAAAGGCGGTGAATCAATGGATGATGCTCCACTTAGAGCAAGAGGTGCTAAAGAATTGCAAGTGGATGACATTTGGCTATTAACCCGTCCAGGAAGTGATTCTAAACGGGTAATCCATCATGGTAATGACCAGATAGACTTGCGACTTACCGAGGCAGGATTTGAGGAATAATCACTCTTCTTCGCCGAGCAAAGCAGCCATTTCTTCAAGTGCTTCTGGGCTTGGTTCATCGAATTGTTCTGGTTTTTTAGCCGCTCCATCCATAACATCGGCACCTGCGATTGCTGGTTCAGCATCTGCCTTAGCTTGTGCCAAATTGGCTCGGCCTCTATTTGTCAAGAACCATAGCATTCCAACGAAGGAAATCGCTAGTACGATGTATGTAATCTGTGTAGTATCAAGGCCCATGTTTCATTCGCAACCACTTGAGACCTTTACCGTTTATGCTCTCCAGTCCAATGGCCTTGCCAAATGTCTTCTAGAATCAGATGGCGGTTCTACCCATCCAGCAATTGGCACCTTTCTATCGACTTTGTCCCACGTATCATCCATAGTAGACTTACATGTAGCACAGCGAATTCCCTGACTAGAACCCATGGACTTCATTCGTTTTCCACAACAAAGAGGCCTTTCACTAGATGTAGATTCTAGAACCTTTAGCAGTTCCAAATGCCACTTTCCTTCAAATAACAATCCATTGAATTGGATTCTATCGCCAATCTTCAACCACCGTGCGATGGAATTGACATCGCCCCCTTGTTTGAAGGCCAAAATCGAATTATTGATCTCTATGTGGCCGCCCCTCATTTCATGTAAATCGTCAACGATAGTTTCCATTTCTGATTGCAGATGGTCACCACTTGCCTGATTGGTCACAAAAATTCTATGCCCACTTACACTACCGGTTCCCTTTGCCTCTATCAGTAAAGCAGTAGCTTTCTGTGCCGTGATTATGTCCCTCGCCCTAACTCCAAACATCACAGGGCATGCCCCTCTTGGAGCGATCAATCCCCTCTTTGTACGAGGGTCGCGGCAAAGGAATGTTCCCTCCATTAAATCGACTTCAGTTAGAGCTTGTTCTGAAACAATCCTTTCACCGTCCCGCCATGCAATTCCTTCCCATGTGACATTGTTTTCACGCCATGCACAAGCAGCAGCAGCACCGATTCGCCCATGCCCACCCCATTGAATCCCTCCTTCCAAGAATGAGGTTTCACCTCGTACTGCATTCCAGTAGTATTCCTCAGCAGGTTGCTTGTCGAATAGTACCATCCCAGGGTCGGCAGGATGTTGCTCGCGTTCATTATGATTCGATGAACTCACAGAGCCTGTTAACGGTGCGATGTTCTCATTCCAATAATTGTCCAACCACTCGACAATCCCCTCTTCGGGATGAATTTCGACAGATAGTGCAGCATTTCCACGGGTTCTACGTGCTGCAAATGGCCATAGTCTAACCAACCTTGGTTCGCCATATGAACAGGGCAAAGCCTCCAATAATTTGTGGAACTCGAATGTAGTACATCCTCCTTCGAGGTGGTCGGTATCATCGAGGCCTAACCACATATTCATCCCACTGGTTCGAAGAGGTCTCCTTCATCCCCTTCTAGAATTCTTTCGATTACACTTGCGAGTCCGAGATTTTCGTTTACTTTGAACAAACGAGCCCCTACTGCCCAACCTGCACCCATGTCTGAATTTCTATCTCCGACCATCAGGTCAAGAGGATGGATTGGCTCTGGTTTTTCACCCCACCAGTCCAGACTTGTATGTGAATCATCTCTGATAATTTCACTTGCTTCATTTAGCATTCCAGGATGGGGCTTACGGCAACGACAACGGTCACGGTACCTGTGTGGGCATGTTAGAATCACATCGATAATTCCAATTTCCTCTTGTAGGGCAGAATGGACCTCAGTGAGTACTTCAGGGCCCCATTTACCGCGCATTACAGCTGATTGATTAGTTGTGATTACAACCCTATATCCCGCTCCACGAAGTGATTGAACCGCTTCAATCGCACCTTCAAGGATTACGAGTTCTTCCTTTGAATTGATGTATTCTGGAGAGCCGATATTCAGGACACCGTCACGATCTAGGAATGCAATTGCACCATTCCATTCCACATCCATCGGCGGGAGGTTAATCTCGACAAGTGGCCCCTCCATATTACCCCGAGAGAGGAACTGGTTCAAGTCGATTCAGGCGAAGGACTTAGGAGAATTGCAATCTGCGAAGTATTCATGGCGACCGAGTTATTTGTGGATAGGTCCATCGCCACCATTCTCGGTGCCATCGGATTATTGGTCCTTGGAGTTGCCTGGAAATCACGAAGTGGAAGGTTAGAGCCAATCGCTCCAATCGGCTGGCTGCTAACTGGTTTTTACTTCTTCAATGAGACTCCATTCTATCTTGCTAAAGAAGACCCAGTACTAACGGTGATGAGTGCTGCATGCTTGCCGGGAGCCATTGCGATTGCAATGTGGGAGCGTAAAGAGAATAACGAACGCCAAGAAAAAGCCCTCCGCTGGTTTAGAGGAGCCATTTTTGCTGCAGGATTCCCTTACCTTCTGATTGCCCATGTTCCTTGGCTCAATGTTTTGGCAATCTGGTTTGTTGCATGGCAATCAGGATTATTCCTACAATGGGGCGGTGCAGGAGAGATTCAACTCGGTGAAACATATGTCAATTATGCCGATGGTACAACTGCTGAATGGAGTACATGGGAGGGTAATCGGTGGTTTCTAACCGAAGAGATGTCAGAATATTCCTTTTCCACTGAATTATTGGGAGCCGATGGTACATCGATTGGTATTAGTTTCGTCCTTGCTTGTACAGCAATTCAGAGTATGATTATATTCGTCGGCGCAATTTCAGTCTTAGAAGTCAGTTGGAAAATGAAATCCCGAGCTCTATTGATTGCGCTACCATTGATTCACATTCTCAATCTATTCCGAAATGCTGGTCTAATTTGGTTGCAGAGCGTTTATGTCGACTGGAGGTATCTTGGCCTATCAATCTTTGAATTTGGCCATGCATATGCATCCAGAGTAGTATCTTTAGGAGCAATGTTCCTACTCGCTCTAATATTATTCGAAATGTTACCTCAAATGCACAGGCATGTACTCACTCTGCTCCGCCCACTGGGCTTGTCACCAGGTAAGCGTTAATCGAAGAGGTCCTGAACAGTTACACTTTCAGGAGGAACTTCTACAGGTCCAAGATCAAGTACTGGTGGAATGATAGTATTGTCATTATTTGCATCATCGATGCCAAGCATACTATCTTGCATTTGTTCCATTCTCTTTTCATCTTCCCAAGGAGTTGATGCAGAACGGTGACCATTTCTTTGGCCAACCATCATGTATCCTAGAATCGAAATGAGTATTATTCCCAAAATACCTGCTGTACCATAGACAATATCATTGGATACAGATGCGACGATATCAGAATTATCTCCAACACCATCACCGTCTGTATCGACTGATTCAGTAGGGTCGTCAGGGAACTCATCCTCTGCATCTGGCGTTCCATCCCCGTCTCGGTCAAATGCATCATATGTCGTACTGCAGGCTAAACTTTCTCTATTTACTTCATTCGAGTCAATGAATAAATCGCCATTTCTATCAACTGCGAATAAGTCAAAATCATTCTTCCAAGCAACGCTACTCATCAATTCAATGCTTACTCTATCCGACTCGAATTGCTCCCAGATTCCGGTAAATTCATTTTCGCATGAACACACTTCTTGCTTGACTTCAGCTATCTCGACTATTCCATCTCCATCGAGGTCGATTTCTTCGAAAATATCCCCTTCTTCACCGGCTTCATCACGTGAGATGTCACCATCTTTGTTGATATCAAATTCCTCGAATAATTTCAGCGCCATTTCATCACAGGTGATGATCACTACATCTTCGGGGTCAGGGTCTGGTTCCGGGTCAGGTCGCGGGAAATCAAATTCTTCCCAAGTAGCGATTATCCCTATGTCCTCTATATCGGATTGTGCTGTAAGAGTAATGTCGATTCTGCCTTCACCAAACCACCAGAATAGATTTTGATTTGGGCCACTCCCGTCTTCGCCTGTGCTTCCTTGGCGACCCATACCTGGACCATCTCCGAAGATAATGTCATCCCCGCCTTCGTAGTCTGAATCGAGAAGTACATTTCCTTCTCCGCCCCATGTCCTGATTTGAATATCAGTCGCACTATCCTCGATTTCGATAAAGAAATACAACTCATTTCCTTCTGGAGCAATTATTCCCTCTACCGCTTCATCATTGAATAGTTGGATTGGCTCGCCATCATATTCCCAAACATATCTATCGGCAAACGATGCAGTAATTGTTACTGCACTGAATGATTCTTCAGAACCAAGTAGGATGTACCAGCGCCCTGGAGTAGGGTCGTTGAATTTGATGCTATCACTTGCACCTGGTGCTGCTGAATGTTTGTCATGTGCAGTCCATGTAGGATAGGATTCCAATCTCATGAATAGCGTGGCGTCACCATCGCCTCCATCAAGGTCAACTTCTAACCTCTCGGTATCGGTTGGAGTGTCGATGTAGAACCACTGGTCTAGACCTTCATAGCCCGAAAGTGGGCCATAAGCGACTCCAGCCGTCAATTCTATTGCAGCCTCAGGAATTGTATTATCTGGAGCGAATGTAAAATCAGCAATAATAGTAACTTCTTTGCATCCTCGCCATGAACTAATTGCAACATAGTAAATTCCAATCTGTGCATCGAAAATATTCACCTGCTCATCATTACCCACATTGTATGAATAATCGGAAGTAGGTTGTTCGCGTCCATTTGGCTCTCCAATAACGCCATCTATCCAACCACCCTCATTTGTATCAGGAAGTACTTTCCAAGCAATACCCAAATCGCATTGTCCATTACCACCATAGGTGCGCACTTTCAAATTTGAAAGATTTTCAGTGACGTCGACGTAGTAGTAAGTCGGCCCATTCTGATTTGATGCACCTTGACCTGTTACCGCGATTCCATTATTCAGTTGAGTTAATTCCTCAAGCGGTGGTGGCTGTGGTGCCTCCTCCCAATAGGCGTGGATATTCATGTCAGTATATCCTTCATCACTTCTTATTGTCATCCACCAAATTCCTTCAGTCGGCCATTCCCAAGTACCATATGAATAGAATCCGTATGAATAGAAATTCTCTGAAGAATCATCGTGATCCCATTTTGTAGGAATACGATCCACTGCGAAATAGATTTCAATTTCCGGAATTTGCCCGCTATCATCTTCATCAAAGAGACCACCTGAATATGCTTCCAAGGAGAGATATTTTGTATTCTCTGGAATCTTCATGAAGAATAGTAAGGTATCTCCCGCTTCAGCGCTCACTGGCTCAGCAAATTCTCCGTTAAATAATTCAACAGCTTGAGCAACAATTGTTCCATCTGGCATTACCCATGCGGCGCCTGAAATTACTCCAAGGCGGGTTGTCTGGTCCTCAGTAGTCCAACCCTCACCTTCGGGGAAGTTCCATTCTGATAGTATACCAGTTTCTGTTGTAATTATCACATCATCCAACAATCCGCGCAAATGGTTGCAATCACAGCCAGCCCCCATTCGCCCGATGAATAATTCATCACAATCATCACCTGATTGGTAGCAATCATTCGAACCAAAGTCTCCTGCGGGAATATGAGAATCTTCTAGATCAATCAGACCGGACGACACATTGTCAATGAAAAATTCGCCACCAAATTCGTTCTCATTATCATTGTCAATTATTACCTTAACATGAGTCCATGTATTTTCAGTAATAGTTCTGTTAGAAGTAGGGTTGGTAGCCATTGAGTATTCATTCGAATAAGCGAGATACCCGTCATTTAGATACAATCCCCATCCATAATCTCCAAACATAGTAATGAACTGAATTCCTGTTGAATCAGGTATGTTGACCCATGCTTCTATCTCAATGTGACCTGTAATTTCAGGGAAATCTTCGTCGATAATGATGTAATCATCTATTCCATCGAAGCGAAGTGCGAAATCAGCACCCTCGCCAACTTCTACTACCCCGTATACCGGGAAGTATTGTGGATCATCTTCGAGGTCATTCCAAGTTCCAGGCTCTATATCTCCCATGTTCGTTCCAGCAATGTGAACATGATCTTCATCATCACCGGAAGTAGCAGGTTGGTCTGCTCCCCATGAGCGGTATAGGAATGGCTGGCCATCATGCCAACGGAATTGACCTTCTTCAGCCCTGTCTGATAAACCAGTCCACAGATGTCTCCTCTGTTCGCCATCAATAGCAAAGGTATCGAATAACCAGTCATTCTCTTCAGCATCATTGATTGTTACTAGGAATCCATCGAGCCCTCGTGCAGCATCTGCAGCATCTGACCAACTACTATCGGAAAGGAGGTAGTAAGTGTGATTATTTGCTGGATTAACCACGGTTTCCAATATGATAACACCCTCCTCAGTTTGTGCTGAGGTTGGAGAAACCATTGGACTTGCAGTCATCAACAGCAAGCAGGCTAGAACGAGCAATACCCTACGGTCCACGAATATCGACCCTACAAACTCGTTCTTGAACCCTCTGGGTTCACGCCAAATCGAAAAGTCAACAATTTTTGCATTGAATCCGCACAGATTTTAGCGCATTCGCTTTCCACCGATTCGCAATTCTGTCTTCAACGGCATTTGATGTTCCCATGCAAATTCCTTGACAATTCGCCAGCCCTTTTCAGAACCCTCATAATCGGTAACATCGATAATTTTGTCCCGTGTATTAGCCTTGAATGCTGCAACAGGTTCAGCATTTCTGAAAACCAAATATGCACTTCCGAATCCGAATTTTTGCTTTAGTACATCAGCAAAGTATGGGGAGATTGGGTCACTTGGTGGTAGAACGAAATCTCTGATGGGGGGTACATCCTTAGCTTCCTCCAACAAATCCTTCCTTCCCCAGCACACCTCATGGAGGTCCTGAATTAAGAATCCCTTGATTAGAGTATCATCTTCTTCAAATTCAGTGAGAATTGCTTTCAATTCCTCAGGTTTGAAAGGTGTACCTGACAGTCTTGTGAACTGCTTTAGAGTAATAACGGGATAATCGGAAACCAATCTTCGTAGATATTCCCTCCTAAGAATAACCGAATCGAGACCCTGTCGCGGATGTACTGCTCTGAAGCCTCCGCGATAATCCTGGACGAGGTGCCCAGAACGTATTAGCGGCTGAATCAATTTACGGAAAGCCGCACGTTTCATCGCATGCCGTTCCATGAAGAGATTTGGGTCTGAATTATTTGAAAAGAAGTCAATAATATCTAACAATTCTTCATCCGCTTCCTGTCCACGAATCGCAAGCAGTGTTGAAAAGTGGTCATATGAAGCCCATACCTGGTGCCCACGTAGGTTGATTCCTTGATGCAGGCGGTGGGCACTTGCCATGTTCTTGAGTCCCACGCGGTATAATTCAGACCGCCCTCTCAAACCAAAGTCATCCCTTACCTCCTGTACACTTCCTAGTGCTTGGATCTCATTCTCCTTACGTGAATTTTGGTGAAGGTGGTGGCGATGGAATAATGCCCGCTCAGCGATTTCACGAGGCTGAGGGTCAACTACTCCTCCTCTAATCATTCTCTCTCCAGCCAATTTGAAGCCGATCCCTTCGAGAGCAAGACGAGTATCGTCATCGATATCGGTTACACTTTCCCCGTTGAAATTTGTAAGAACTGCAACATCGACTAATTGATCTGAATGATTGTCTAGCAATCTCTCAAAAGCTTCGCAGAATTCATCGAGGTAAGCATACGGAATATGCATGTCCTTGATTTCAAGATAATCATTCACCTTGAACATCAGCACCTTTCCAATGGGATCCACGCCTTTGAAAACAGGAAGATACCAACCTCTGTCCAATATACTTCGGACCTCCCAAATAAATCGAGACACATAAGGGTCGGACTGGGTTAGAATTCGTAAGGATCGGTCCTCTCTTTGTGGCGAGGCGAGTTTGGCAACCTCAGATGGCATTACGTAGAATGCCTCGGGTTCAGGAACAAGAGCCATTACTTTGGAAATGCGATTTTGATTCTCCAAATTCTTCAATGCAATTGCCAATTCCTCGACTGATCTAGATACATAATATCGTAGAGTAAATGCCTTGACAGGGCCCATTCTCTCAATTACTTTCTCAAGAGCATCTTCGAAATCCATGCCCTCGTAGACATCGATAACCCGGTGGAAGAGTGACAATCGGCGTCTGCGGCCAACTACGTCCTCAAATTGCTTAACGACACATAGTTGACGTTCTAGATTTGCAAGAGCGTTCTTTAGGTCGCGTTGGAGGGATTTGTGTTCTTCACCCCTAGGGAAATCAGCCAGTATTTCTTGGCGTGTGAGATTTTCACCTGCTGGAATTTTTTCGAGGATCAACTTTTCCATTTCACCTAGCCAAGGTTCAGGTTTTAACCCGAGTAGCATAGGTAGATTATTCATTGTAGTATATCCTATTCTGTTATGCAGTAATCTTCCCATTAATACATCAGAATCCAATTGTAAGTCCTTCCAGTCAGCATACCTAAAACCATCTACGCGATACAACATTTCTTGTTGTTTTTGGAATAGTATATGTTTATTGAAAGCAGCGAAACCGTCAGAATGTTGTTCGAAGGATTTGGCCATAACCATACTCTGTACCCAGCGATATTCAACAACATCATCCTCACCACCTGTGATTCGGTGTTCATCTACCTTCAGAATGAATTCAGCCTCATCTGTCTGTGTAAAGAATCCAACAGAAATCACGTTTCGCATTTCTAATTCATGGAGGATGCTTTCAATCTGTCCACTAGGGAATGGAAGACGTTCATTGAGGTCTTCTCCTCTTGCCGGGCCTTCGGAACCCAACATTTCGATTATCTTGACACGTAGAGCTTCATGTGGGTCTGAAATTCTTCTTTCTTCCCATTTTGTTGGTGTTAATTTATCGAATTCTGTTGCAACCTTATAGGTTACTCCTTTTGTGTATAGGTCTCTAACATCGTCGACATCTTTACCGCCGTGCATGGCGATACAACCTAGGCTACCATGAATTTCAGCCATGTACTTAGTGAACCATTTATCATCGATTTCTGGCATTCCAGTTCCTGATAATTTTGTAATCTCACCCTCTCTTGCTAATTCTTCAACCCATTCTGAAATAGTGTCATGGTCTATGCCCTCTAATTTGTCTGCATAGAGAGGATTATCCCATTCTCTGTTCAATCCCCCACCTTTAGTCATCAAGTTGAGCAATGAATTAGCATCAGTGGGTCGTGGGACCTTGCTCGAATAGTAATCTTTGAGTTGTTCATCGGTCAATTCGGTAGCGAGAGAACGACTTCCAAGCAACCGGCGAAGAACTTCAGGGTCTATGTCCTTCACTAGGAAAGCCCTCGTCTTCATCGAGAGAAGGTCTTCGAATGTTGACATGTATAGGCTCATACCAAGCCTAGATGGGACTGCAACCTTAGTGTGCACAATTCTAGCTTCACCTGATTTCGAGGACTCTAGGAATTCGGTTAGGCTAGTTAGGTCGATATCCCCGAAAAGAATTTCAGATTTTGCTTCCTTAATCAGTAGAGAATCCTCTATTGAGCGATGGCGGGTGAGTAATGCATCAGCTTTTTGCTGGAATTGTTGCGGGCTAATTTCTTCAGCCCCGATTCTCTTGGGGATGATCATCGACCTCCCAGCAACCTCTCTAAACCTCTTAGCAAAGATTTGCGTATTGACAATATAGCGTTCGATAACTGCTATGTGATCATTATTTGTAAATGCCCGATACATCTCCCCAGGGTCAACTTCCTTACTCGTCTTGATTAGAAGCCCGTTTTCATCAAAAGATAATTCGATTACTGCAATACCATCGGCTTCAGCGAGCCCTGCCATAAAGTAACCTAAGGCGGTATTGAAACCTCTTCCGCGGCATGAGGTAATGAGGTAAGTTGGCATACCGCCACTCATCACTTGCTCGACGAGTAGACGGTTTTGGTCGGGCACCTGGAATGAATCTAGTGTATGCTCCTCAAGATGCCGCGCAATAGTATTGGCTACTTCTGCGCCCAAACCATATGCATCTCGTAAAATCAACCGAGGATCCATCTGCCTTCTAAGTGCGGTAACACAGTTGCCCAATAGGTCTAGTAGTGCACCAGATAATTCCCTTGAACGGGACCTTGCTTCACCAGACCACGAAGGTACAGTAGGGCGATATCCAGTAACAGAATTTACATTTACTCTAGTTCCTTGAATATTGGTTACGCGGTATGTGGAACCTCCCAATAGAATCACATCACCACCCCTGAGGTTAGCAACGAAGGAGGAGGATAATTGCCCAAGAATACTACCCTCTGCGTTGAATACTAGGTAAGAATTATCAGGAGCAATTGTTCCGATATTAGTATAGTAAATCATACGAGAATAACCTCGCTTACCATACAGATTTTCTTCCCAATCAATCCATACTCTTCTCTCCTCTTCTAACATATCTAGGACTTCGATGAATTCGTCATAGGGTAGAGTTCGATAGGACCAGGTATTTGTCACAATTTCAAATGCTTCATCGATATCTCGCTCATTGATAATCACTAAACCAATGAGGAATTGAGCTAATACATCGAGTGAATTTTGCGGGAAACTAAGTAAATCCATTTCACCGGTCTGTATTGCTGATTGCAATGCTGCTAACTCAAGTAAATCATCTACACTTGAAGGGAGAAATCTCGCTCTAGGTATGCCTCCAACATGGTGCCCTGCACGCCCAATTCGCTGTAATGCTGTTGCGATATCCCCTGGAGACCCTATCTGTACAACCATGTCCACTGAACCAATATCAATACCCATTTCCAGTGAGGAAGAAGTCACAACTGCACGGAGGTGGCCTAATTTCAGCTTTCGTTCCACGTCCAATCGTATTCTCTTATCCATCGATCCGTGGTGTCCAGCGACCAAATCACCAAGGAATGGTCGAAGTTTCTGAACCAGAGTTTCAGTCATCTTCCTAGTATTAGCAAATACGAGAGTAGTAGTGTGAGCGCTGATTAAATCAGCAATCAATTCCACATTTAGTTCAAGGACTTTCATCACTGATAATTCACTAAATTTAGGTGAACACAAAATAATGTCAAGATCTAATTCTCTTGCTCCGCTGATTTTTGCAATTTTTACAGTTTGAGCATTATCTCTAGACTCTCTATCGTCACTGGCCACTAGATACTCTGCCACAGTCTCAAGTGGCTCCATCGTTGCAGAAATTCCAATTCTCTGGACTTGTTCTTGCAAAATAGTGTCTAGCAAACTCATGGTCAATGCAAGATGTATTCCGCGCTTCGTAGGTACTAGGGAATGCATCTCGTCAATAATCAACCACTCACAATTGGAAACAATAGGCTGGAATCGAGGCGAAGAGATGGCGATTGCCATGCTTTCAGGCGTAGTAATGAGAATATGAGGTGGCTTGCGCAGCATCTTTTGACGCTCTGATTGAGGGGTATCTCCTGTACGAAGTCCAACTCTAATCTTTTGTGCACGATCTGGAAGATATTTATCCTCTATCTCGGTTAATGGACCTATTAGATTGCGTTGGATATCATTGGCGAGTGCCTTGATTGGAGAGATATAGATACAGTGTACTTTTTCTTTGAGTTCCCCGTCTAGTGAGAGTCGGACCAATTTATCGATGATTGTTAGGAATGCAGTTAGGGTTTTTCCCGAACCTGTTGGAGAACACAATAGCAAATGTTCTCCTGCCATTATCGAAGGAATCGCTAATTTTTGTGGCTCGGTAAAATCCGGAAATTTGTCCTTAAACCAATTACGAACAGGTTGGCACAACCGCTCCAATAACGCCTCGGTATCGTGAAGTGTATCTAGATACTCAATGTTCGCCAATTATTCCACCTCACTTCGCGTGACCAGAAAGCGTACGTAGGCAGATGATAAGGCTTGCCGTTTCACACCCAGGAAATGCCTTCTGGGCCCCAGCGTAGAACAATTTCAGTAGGAGGGTGTTCACTGGGATATAGCAGTGGGGATTTTTTTGAACTCAATGGGATGACTACCTCATGCAGTGCATCGGTTGGGCACGAACCAATACATGAAAGACAACCTACACAAGCCTCATCTCTAACGATGATTGGACGCTTCTTGAATCCAGGGGGGCACTGCAATAGTGGCAAAAGTGCCTCAAATGGGCAATGAGGAATACAAAGGTCACAACCTGTACAGTCTTGTGCGGTAATTGCAACCATCGCCTGACCCATGGTATTGGGTGGAAGGTTCCCCTTTTTTCAGGTTGTGCAACAGGTTTGCTCATGTACCCCCTCTGTAACGCAGGTGTATGGATGATTTCTCGGCAGAGCGTTTGAGCCGGCTGACTGGCATCCTAAAACGCCGAGGTGTAATCCTCCCATCTTTCGAAATTCATGGAGGAGCCGCAGGTCTGTATGATTTTGGCCCAGTGGGCGGAAGATTGCGAAACCGTGTAAATCAAACATGGATTGACCATTGGCTTTCTCTTGGAAATATCGTAGAGATTAGTTGCCCTACCGTCACCCCTTATGCGGTGCTAGAAGCGAGTGGCCATGTGGGTGAATTCAGTGATTTTCTTACAGAATGCAAAAATTGTGGAGAAGCTAGTAGGGCAGATCATTTGGTTGAGGATGTTCATCCGAACCCAGAGTCCTTGCCCAAGAACCAACTTGAAGAATTATTGCAATCCTCAAATCCTCCTTGTCCATCATGCGGCGAGAGTGGATGGGGAGCAGTTGAAGCACAGAATTTGATGTTCAATACCAAAATTGGAGCGGGTACATCTGGTAGACAGGGGTTCCTAAGGCCAGAAACAGCGCAGGGTATGTTCACTTCCTTTTCATCGATTTACCGTCACTTCCGTGAACGCCTACCTTTTGGCGCTGTACAGACAGGTAAAGGATATCGGAATGAAATTAGTCCGCGCCAAGGGATGATACGGCTTCGTGAATTCAATATGGCTGAATTAGAGTATTTCATCGACCCCGAAGTACTACCACTCCACGATTTTTCTGCATGGACTCAACCTCTAACTTTAGTTGCTGACGGTGGTAGTGAATACAAAATAACACTCGCGGAAGCAGTGGACAAGGGAATAATTCGCCACCCTACTGTTGGATTTTTCATGGGGTGGACCATGGATTTCCTACTGAAAGTGGGAATAAAACCGGATGGTCTGAGATTTAGACAGCACGAATCCGATGAGATGGCTCATTATGCTCAGGATTGCTGGGATGCAGAAATTCTTGGTTCCTATGGTTGGATTGAGTGCGTAGGAATTGCTCATCGTGGATGCTATGACCTCGAGGCACATGAGAATGCAACAGGACAGCGACTCAGAGCATGGCGCACTTTCCAAGAGCCTAAGAGCGTTGAAATCGATGGCTGGACGATTGATGGCGCTAAGGCAGGTCCAGCGTTCCGTGCACTTGCTGGCAAGGTTAAGGATGCAATCGAGGAATTGGATTCAACCACATCGTTCCCACTTACCCTCAATATTGATGGAACAGATGTTGAAGTTCTCTCCGAGCATGTAAAGCGTAGGCAATTCACTGATAATCAGACTGGGGAATGGTTCATTCCTCATGTTGTTGAACCAGCGTTTGGCATCGACCGAATCATTTGGCATCTTCTCGACCACTGCTATGAGGAAACCGAGAAAGGTGGAGAGAGTTACTCCTATCTACGCTTACCCTCTACTGTAGCACCTGTGGATGTATGCGTATTACCCCTCTATGAAAAGGACGGCATGGGCGAACTCGCTGCGAAAATTCATCACTCCTTATGCTCCAAATCTGGAGTTGTATCGATTTACGATGCTAGCGGATCGATTGGGCGAAGATATGCGAGAGCTGACGAGATTGGTGTGCCATGGTGCATCACTGTCGACCACGATTCTCTAAACGATGGAACTGTTACTTTGAGGTCGAGAGATGATGGCGCTCAAAGTAGGGTTGAAATCTCTGATTTACCCTTTTAACGACTCAATGTTCAAAGTCCATCGACGTGGACATGTGCAACATGGTGGCGAGCGATTGGACTGAGCGCCACCGGCCTCAGAGCGAAGTTGAACTCGAAGGTAATGAGGTCCAGCGTCGTAAAATCCGGGCATGGCTCGACGATTGGCAGGCGGGAAAACCATCCAAACCGGGTTTACTACTAGTTGGTCCACCTGGTGTGGGAAAGACGACAGTCGCTAGAGCGGTAGCTGCCGACCTTGGTTGGAATGTTATCGAACTAAATGCCTCAGATGCTCGAAACGCTACAGAAATACGCAGGGCAGCCACTCATGCCTCTACTCATGGCTCATTATTCATGACGCCTGGTAGTACACCTCCTCGTACACTGATTCTCCTTGACGAAGTCGACCATCTTTCAGGTGGATTGCGTGCTGTAAATGAAAATAGAGTAACTGCAGCAATACTCGGAGAGGATGAAACAGGGTCCAAGGCATTGAAAGGAGATAGTGGTGGTAAGGCAGAACTTCTGAATTTATTGTCAGCAACAAAACAGCCAGTTATCCTCGCTTGCAATGATGTAATGGGTTTGTGGGGTAAGACTTCATCCAATTGGCGCAGTGCAAGGGACAGATTCTCGAAGCACTTGGTCAAAGTCGTATTTGATAGAGCAAGTAATGAAGCACTGAGAAGAATTGCTCTTCGAGTCCTAAAGGAAGAGGGCTTTACTGCAGACCCTGAAGCCCTCGATCATTTGATTTCAAATAATCCAGGAGACCTTAGAGCATTGGTGCGTGATTTACAAGTGATGTGTTCACTATCAGATGGAAATATCAGCCGTGCAATGGTGATTGACAACATCAATACCGGTACGCGTGACACGTCGGTAGAAATCTTTCCGGGTCTTGAAAAATTATACAAAGCACGAACAGCAAAAAAAGCAGTAGAAATATCACGCAACCTCGACAAAAGTCCTGATGACTTGGTCGCATGGATTTCGTGGAATAATGGTGCTGTTCTAAACAACTCCACGGCCATAAGGCGTGGTTCTCAAGCACTATCCTTAGGAGACCGTATGCTCACATCACGCTACCGAAATACCGCTCACCGTTCGTGGTATTGGGCATCACATCTCTCGAGCCTTGCTGCTACTGTTACAATGCCAACCCCAATTGAAGGAAGTAGAATTTATTGTTCCTACCCCGGGTTCATGCGCCATAGTTCGGGTTGGATTAGGAAAAGTATAGTCGATAGGTTAACCGAAACTTGCGGGTGCTCGAGAAAGGCGGTAAGAGAGGAATTATTGCCTTCGCTTGTCGCAATACAATCATCCGATGGAGAAGATTTCTCAACTTCATTAGCACTATCGTTATCGGCTGAGGAACACGTAGCTATTTGTGGACTTAAGCCATCACTTAAGTCTACCAAGACCCTAATGGAGAGATATTCATCCAAGTTGGAAGAATTAGAGGCCCCAACAATAGTTGAACCTGTAATCAATACTCGTGAAGAAATAGTAGTGGTCGAAGAAGAAACTAGTGTGTCAAAGGGTCAGAAAACCTTGTTCTGATTACTTTTTCTCGATCTTCTCAAACAAATCTTTCATCAATTTTACCGAGGCCCTATCCGGTGCTTCCCTTTCTTCTCTCGCCCATGTCCTCGGGTGTAGTAATAGCAATGCAGTCATCAATTCAAGACGTCCGAACCACATCAATATCGACGTGACGACCAGTGAGGGGGAACCCATGTCAGCCCAGGTATTTGATGGCCCATAATTCCCTAGCGTTGGTCCAGTATTACCCAAAGATGATGCGACAACCGCAACCACTGATTCGAAGTCAGAGTCAGGCATTAGGATTGCAAGGATAATACATGATAATGCAAACAAACCAGTCCAAACAAATAACATCCCAACTACTAGGTTCATTCTGTCACGTTCGACTATCTCTCCATTCATTCTAATTCGTACTATTCTTTTCGGCTGGGATATCCGACCAATTTCTCTCCACGCTATCTTCAGTGCAAGAGTCACGCGCATAATTTTGAGTCCACCACTAGTTGAGCCCGCAGAAGCACCAACTATCATCAGTAAAAATAAGAAAATATGCGTAACTACAGGCCATAACATATAGTCAGTCACAGTATAACCAGTACTAGTACCGATGGAAACAACAGTGAATAATGAATCAGAGAAGCTATCGTCGACATCGCCACCTTGCAATAATAATGCAATGAATACAAATAGCGTTGTAATTGCAATAATCATAACATAACTTCTTCCCTCTTGGTCACCAAATACTCTATCCCATTGCCTTTCCCATGCAAGCCAAATCAGTGTAAAATTCAGTCCTGCGAAAAACATGAAACAAATAATAATCGATTGAATTACTGTACTATCGTAGAACCCAATAGAGGCATCATGTGTAGAAAAACCACCCGAAGGCATAGTCGTTAAGCCATGATTAATAGAATCAAAAAGAGTCATGTCGCCTACAATCCATAAAAGTAGGATCTCTAATAGGGTTAACAGAATGTAAATTGTCCATAGTGCAACAGCAGTCTGCTGCAATTTTGGCCTAAGTCTCGATAACGAAGGTCCGGTTAATTCCGCACGCGCTAGAGCCATTCCCCCACCGAGAACCCTTGAGAGTAGCATTAGTCCAAGCATGATAATTCCCATGCCACCAAGCCACTGGGTAGCAGACCTCCAAAGCAATATTCCTTGGGGTTGGGAATTAATACAATCCACAGTCGATGGGGTACAATTAGGGCTCATTGAAGGCTCAATAACAGTAGCACCAGTCGTTGTGAATCCCGACATCGATTCAAACCAGGAGTTAACGAATCCCCTACCAATATCTGCCATAGTGGATCCATCTGTAAATGGTCCATGAAATACTCCACCTAGCCAAAAGGGTAGACTTCCTACCAATACAGCAACAGGCCATGCTAACGCGACAGCTGCAAATGCTTCACGGTCTCTCAATCTATCTTTGGTATCGCTTCTAACACCAACACTAAGAAATGCCCCTCCAATCAACCCTGAAAATAAAGTTGGTAGGAAAAAAGCAAGCATTGCAGTGTTTAGTCCATCTAGCCACCAAGTAATACCAAAGCTAAACGCCAATGGTACTATCATTGCCACCATCGTCCAACCGACGATTAATGCTAAGACATCTCGACGCATTTTGATTTCACACCTTGAACTTCCTCTCCAAGTCTTCAACTCGGTCAGGAGGTAGGAATATCGTTAGCCGATCTCCTTCTAAAAGTGGTTTATTTGGTGAAGGCCGCAAGGTTTCCCAATCACCTTCAGGATTCCTCCTTTGAATGAAGGAAACCTTACACCAATCCGGTAGTGACGCCTTTGCTAATGTTTTGTTAACGAATTTCACCTTAGAAGTTACTGGCATTGAAATGCCAACAACATCAGGTACGCTAGACAATATCGCGTATGGGCCCGGTAATTCAGAGTGTATCATTCCAATGATACTGTCTACTGCTACACGCTTTCGATCTACTGCAAATGTGATACCCATTCTCCTAACTACGCTGATTAAATCCGCTTCAGACAGGATTAGGCCGGTTCTTTCTACGCCCATATCACTTGCCAGTAGAGCGCATGCGATTGATGCATGATCGTTATCCAACGCAGCAATAGCAATATCGTGGGAAGAGATTTCAATTTCGGACAATAATTCCTTATCGAGATGATCACCGTGAATGATTTCAAAACTGCTATGGTTCCCAATACTAGAACCGGCAAGATTGTTGGCTTTTTGCAAATCTCTCTCCACTAGTGTTACACTTCCTCCAGCCTGTAACCACGCGCTTGCGAGGCGCTTTCCAACTAAGCCAGCACCGAAGATTGCAACCTTTGGCTTATCGGGAAAGTCCACAGCTTCATGGCCAAAAATTCTGAGAATTCTATTGAATGAAGATACCCCTGCTGTTGCAATAGCAATACGGTCCTTCGGCAGTATTTGGTCATCAGCACCAGGAACTTTACCGGGTTCACCATCGCGCTTTAGACCTACTATCAAAGGCATCCCGCCCTCAACCTTAGATCCGGATTCACGCAATGTGCGATGAACCACTCCAGTAGCATTTGATGTAACATCTAATTCAACGATGAATGCATCTGCTTGAAAGGGTATTACCTCCGATAGAGACGATGAACGCAGTCCACTCATTAAACGCTCAATAGCCCCGTCAATTGGATGTACAACCTTGTCCACACCAGACCATTTCGAAAGATTTCCTGCCTTCGCTTCTGCAATGAAATTGGGGTCCCTTACTCGACAAATAGTCAATAGTTTACCCTTGCCTTTGGTCGCAACTTTGTGAGCATGTTTCGCTAAAGCACAAGAGAGGAGATTTCTCTCATCAGTATCAGTAGCAGCTACATAGACTTGAGCATGGTCAATACCTGCCTCTAACATCTTTTGTCTATCGGTTACATCTCCATGCAATACCAGTGCATCAATCCCCTGGGCATTCTTTACAGCCCGTGAATCATTATCGACTAGTACGACTTCTTTATCTTCATTTCTTAGAGCCCGTGCCAGTTCAGTACCAACACGCCCTCCCCCTCCGATAATAATCCTCATGAGAGACTCTCCTCCAGCCATTTATTATTCCAAGTTCCACCATTAATGTCGACAGAACCAACGGTTGTAAACCCTCGAGTTCGTTCTAGATATGATGACATTGAACCACCCGAATAATACCCATCAACAGTATCCCAAGAAGAATCTGGGACTTCGACCCAATCGATATACGCTGTGGGTGTATGAACTAACCATTTACGATTCACAACATCAACTGAACCTTCAATGAAACATGTCTCCAAAACAATTGCGCGGCTTTCACACCAATCAGTGGATAATGGAATCATCACATATGCCCATCCATGACCTTCCCAGACTGAATAACTTGAATCGGTTAATGCACCAAATACATACCAGGTAGGAACGTCTTTCGTCCTCAATATAGACATAAATGCATTTGACTGCTCATCACAATCTCCAAGACCTTCTGCGAGACATTGTTCTCCTCCTCTTGCTACAATAGGTGCAGCAGTATCGTAGGGGATATTTGTGTTCAGCCAATCGAATGTCGCTCTTGAGAATGCGTATACATTATCTTGCAATCCTGCAGGCAATCCGGCTTCAATAGTGGCTGCCGCCTGTGCGACGGTCAACGCATTGGGGCTTCCATCGATTGCCCAATTACTAGGTGGCTCTCCCAATGAACGGTCATACCATTTCTTCTGTGACCCAAAGGTACTATCTCTAACACCGTCCCCACGCTCAGATATTTCAGTAAAGGAGCCAGACCTATCTACGCTAACGCCCTCGGATTTACCATTAATCTTCGAATCCATTCGAGTTGAATGCCACCATGTATGCGTGGTTGAAGTAAGATCTACTTGGAAATCGATTTCAGTGGACTGGCCTGCTGGGAGAGAATATTCCACTCGGACACATGCGCCATGCGGGCAGTAATCTTGAGTCGAGCCCTTGCTTGGCCACCACACCAGATTACCAGCAGACGTAGTAACCGCTTCAGATTTAGACTTATGAGGGGTGCCATCATGTGGGATCGATATCGTATCACCATCAATAATCAACTTGATTGAGTGCACCGTTTGAATCTCGTATTTGGGCTCACTATCGCCATTTAGATAGGCAAAACCAGCAGCACCTATCTCATTGCTAGTCACATTTTTTGGAATTGGTATTGACTCTCGTAAAGTTCCAATGTTAGATGAATGAGTATTCACCAATTCGATACTTCGCTCAATCGTATAATCAGCTTCCAATGGATAAACCTGGTAAGGTGCAAGACCTTCCATGGCATACTCTTGCACTTCAGCCCACTGAGCCAAAACATATTCCCTAGCATCGGGATTAATGAAAATAAATGCCACTAAAGCAAGCATAGCAAGTTGGTGCAAACGATTCTTTTTTCTTGTTCGCCTCCGCTTAGGAGATGCTGCTGCCTGAACTGGAGCCATTCCATATTTCGCCTTACGAGTGGAACCTCTGTTGAATTCACCACGTACCCTAGCATCCATGCCAGAGGTTCCGCTAATTACTCTACCACAACTGTAGCAGATAGAATCACCCGGAAGGGTGGTTGCGCGACAAAAAGGGCAAGACCCCATCACAACCAACCCTGAACCGTCCCTCCATGAAGGTTATGCAGGGGTATGAAAGTGATATTCTCTCGCGTGAGCGCGCGTAAATCGTATTTAGTAAGATGAATAAGCAACTACTTACTCTTCTTCTTTGACCTTTGCTCTCGATTGGTCAGCCCATATTCTCCTAAGGCGTCTACGGGCGGTGCTCGGGACAGCGGCCCATACCCAATCTGATGACTGCTTTTCAGCTAGTAGAACAAAGGGGATTATGAAAATCCAAGCAAGAGGAGTTTTTGCAGCGAAATATAGTCCATTGATGAGTAATGCGGACAGAATAAATGTCTTGATTACTGCTTTCCATCTCTTATCCTGCAGCATCCCATATCCGTGAAAACAGAACACGAGAGCATGTGCACGCGGAGAAATCAACGCCACACCAATTATTGAGATTACCAATTCAATACCAACCGGATAAATTTGCAGCATCCTCAGTATTAGGAACATTGCTATCATCCCACCTACGGCTAGCCCTAGAGTCCATCCACTTGTCGGTTGAGATCCAGTGCGACGGACTCGCTCTCTCCTTAGCATCAAATGTACGCCAACAGCCAAAATTAGGCAAATAACTATCAAATTTGTAATGGAGGAATTCTCCATTTTATTAGTGAGATATGGAATTAGCATGAAGTTGTCACCTAATGCGCCATAGAGTCCACCGATGAGGATGCCCCAGAACATCATACTCCATGCAGTAGGAAGGTCATAGAATCCAGAATAGCGCGTCATTACCCCACGCCAACCCAAACCCATACCGATTAGGGCAACAATCGACGCAATCTGGAATAGGATTGCATCACTCGCCATATAGCGGCCTCTAAGCCTCCTATTCAAGTGGATTGTGGCATCGAGGGGTTCAAGGGCAACCGATGAAGCCCCTGTGACATGGCGCGACTCCTCTTGTTCGGCGGGAAAGGAGGAGTTGGTAAGACTACGACTTCTTCAGCTACTGCAGTCGCCCTTGCAGATGCAGGATTGCGGGTTCTACTTGTCAGCAGTGACCCTGCGCATAGCACCTCAGATAGCCTGGGTGTTGAACTCGGCTCTACTCCGACAGAAGTTAAGGAAGTACCAGGTCTATTCGGATTGGAACTTGATCCAGAAGCCAGAATCTCAGATTATATCCCAAAAGTTAGTGAGTCCCTCGGCCCTCTAATGGGAGGAGAAGACCCGGACTTGAATGCCTCAGAAATGGTATTACCTGGACTAGATGAAGCAATGGCTTTCGATGAATTACTCAAGCATCTGGAAAACCCCTCATGGGATGTAGTGGTCTTTGATACAGCACCTACTGGACATACTCTAAGATTCTTAGCCCTACCCGAAATTATTGAGAAATGGTCTGCAAAGATCATCAGGCTCCACAGAATGACCGGTGGCATAAGAGCGATGATGTTTGGAGCGAAAGATGGAGAAAAAATGCGTGCTGAACTCGAAAAATTTCGTCGCCGGGTACTACATGTTCGCAGAATTCTTTCCAACCCCGATCTTACCAGATTTACCTTAGTTACAATACCTGAAAAGATGGGAGTGAATGAAACTATTAGAGCGCATGAAGCCCTAATCGACTTTGATTTACCTGTTAGTGGGTGCGTGGTAAACAGAATCACACCTGAACTCGACCACCCCTTCATCCAACGGCGTATTGAAAGTGAAAGAGAGCATGTCAACTCACTAAAGGAGTCTCTTTCAGGGCTCGAATTTACTGAAATTGAACTCCGCGATTCAGATGTACACGGAATTGAATCTCTTAGAGAAATTGGGGCTTTAATGCATGGGAATATAGAATTAGATAACGGGCTTGGTCCATTCGGAATTGGGCTTGGACTAGAAGCTAGTAGAGGCACTTGGAAAGAGGGTGATATTGTCTGCCTCCATCTACCGGGAGTCGATCGTGAAGACCTATCGCTTCGAAGTGAAAACGGCACCCTATATGTCGGTGTCAATGAAAGGGAGCACCCTGTTGAATTTGACCGCCCCGCTAAGGCTAGCGAAGTCAAAGCAAAACTCGAAGATGATGTCTTACGACTGACATTCCCTGAAAGGGAATGAGCCGTTGGGTTCAAACCACATGCACTTGTCGCCGATGGCATGGCACTCGAGGGTCTATCGAGAGGTATCTTCTCAGCACTCGGGTTATTGAAGAGCAAAAGAAAACTCGATGAAGCGGAACTAAAGGATATGTTGCGCTCATTACGAAGAGCACTGCAGGAAGCAGATTTCAACGTTCGTCAAACAAAGGAAATCACTGACCGCCTCGAGAATAGGATGCGTGAGGAAGAGGCACGACCCGGTGTTAATCTCCAAACTCATGCAATGAACATTCTCTATACTGAACTCGTTAGGATGCTTGGCCCTAGTAGAGAGGTCAGGCCTCATCAATCTACTATCCTGATGGTTGGACTTTATGGAAATGGAAAGACTACAACAACGGCAAAATTAGCAGAATGGTATCGTCGAAGGCATGGTGTTAGAGTCGCGGTTATCGAGGCCGATGTACACCGTCCTGGCGCTTATAATCAACTATCGCAACTATTGGAAGATTCAACCGTGGAAGTATATGGCGAGCCAGATAATTCCGATGCTGCAGACATTGTCAGAAATGGACTGAAGGCACACGCAGCTGCAGATTTGGTCATTATTGATACGGCTGGACGCCATAAACTCGATCAGGAACTCGTTGTGGAACTCGAAGATATTGCTGAAATCGCAAACGCCAATGAGAGATTCCTTGTCATTGACGCTCAGGTAGGACAATCCGCAGGACCAGTTGCGGCTAATTTCCATGACTTAGCAGGGGTTACTGGTATTGTAATCACCAAATTAGACGGTACAGCACGTGGTGGTGGCGCTCTCTCGGCAGTTGCAACTACTGGTGCTCCAGTAATGTACATCGGTACCGGCGAGAAGGTATCCGATATTGAGAAATTTGAGTCTGACCGATTCATTTCACGACTTCTTGGTATGGGTGATATCAAGGGATTGATCGACCTTGCACCAGAAGATATGGATGAGGAGGAGGCAATGCGCCTCACTCAGAGAATGATGAGTGGTCGCTTCACGCTCAATGATATGTATGCTCAAATGGAAATGATGTCTAAGGTTGGAACCATCGACAAATTACTCTCATTCCTACCCTCTGGAAT
>CAZNXM010000005.1:14204-34736 GCA_964577145.1 uncultured Candidatus Poseidoniales archaeon | reverse complement strand
GGAGGGATGGGTGCGATGGGTAAAGCTCAGAAAGCGGCAATGCAAGGTAACCTAGACCGTTATCGTGTCATTATGGATTCAATGACAAATTGGGAAAAGGATGAGCCTGCAAAAATCAAGGCTGAACGTATCAGTAGAGTCGCAAGAGGTTCTGGAGTCCGCGAAAAAGATGTGCGCGAGTTGATCGCTCAATGGAATCGCTCACGCAAGATGATGAAAGGAATGAGTGGAAATAGGAAACTCAACAAACAGATGAAGCGTATGATGCGAGAAACAGATATGGATCTCGAAGGCTTCGAAATGTAATCTCAGTAGGTTTTGGCTAACAATATTCGCCGTATTGTAGGCTTGCCTGACATGAAACATGGTCTCTCTTCAGAATACGGCTCTGTGGCATCACCGAGGAAAGAAAGTCCTGTGGTTCGTTCTATTGTCTCTGCATGAGAATCAGTACCATCAAAGGCCATTTCGTATATCTTTCCATCTTCAACAGCTCCTAAATCCGTCAAGGGTTGAATCACATCACTAGAATGGGATTCCGCACGCTTGCGTAATTCATTTGCGATTTCATCGAGAACACTATTGCATTGAGAAACAATATCATCCATTGGCAATGGTTTCTTTCCGCCAGTGCGCAAAGCAGCAAACGCAGTACCGTTTTCGATATCTCGTGGCCCGATATCAAGACGGAGCGGTACGCCCTTTATTTCCCAATCAAAATATTTCTGACCTGCACGGATATCTCTACTATCGACCTTAACTCTCAGACCAGCAGACCTGAGTGCTTTGGCTAACTCTTCAGCCTTAGCAACAGTATCGACTTCAGAATTCTTTCGAATCATCGGACAAATTACAATTTGGAATGGAGCTATTGCCGGGGGCATAATCAATCCATTATCATCACCATGCATGCCAACTATCGCTCCGAGTAGTCTCTCTGACATTCCATAAGTGGTTTGGTGGCAGTGTTGTTGTTCTGCTTCAAGGTTCTCATATGTTAGGTCGAAAGCCTTCGCCCACTGGTCGCGATAATGGTGGCAAGAGGCAACTTGTAGAGTGCGTCCATTAGGCATTATTGCATCGATGGCAATAGTATACCAAGCGCCTGGGAAAGTGTCCCAAACAGGGCGCTTTGCTTTGATTACAGGTAAGCATAAATCGTGCATCAAATTATCAACAATCTCTAGGTCCTGTGCAATCTGTCTACTTGCACAATCCTCGTCAACATGTGCCGTATGTGCTTCGAAAAAGTGAATCTCTCTTACTCTTATGAATGAACGTGTTTGCTTTGTTTCGTATCTGAAAGTGTTGACCATTTGGTATACTTTCAATGGTAAGTCCTTGTGCGAACGAACCCATAATGGGAACATTGTATACATTGCAGTCTCTGAGGTTGGGCGCAAAAACATTGGAATATCCAAATCATTCTCACCTGCGTGCTTAACCCAATATACTTCTTTCATGAAGCCGCCTTCTTCCTCCTCACCGCGCAAGTCATCAGGATCTACGCCTTCTTCTCTCGCTCTCTTTAATCGAGCAACAAGGGCATTTTCCTTTTCCAATAAATTCTCTGGAATCAGTAATGGGAAGTTAACTTCCTCGTGGTCTGTACGCTCCATCTCCGCATGAGTTAAGGAATCGATAAGACGCATGGTTTTCCAGCCATAAGGCCTCCATACATCCATTCCTTTAATCGGATAGCGCTTATCGACAAGTTCCGCAGCTTCGACAATAAATGGGTACCACGCATTGAAATCATCTACCTTAGATGGAATCCCGCGCTTGGCCTTACCGCCTGCCATGTATCGAGCCTCCATTGGAGGCTGTTCATCAAGATGCCGACTCATCTACGCAATGCGACGATGAATAGGAGGGCGCTTGCTAGAACCGCAACATAATCGGGAAGGCCCATTGTTGGAAATGCATGAGACCATCCAAGGTGATTATCCAATTCCCATATCGATGCCCAATTAATTCTAGTCATTCCATCAACGCATTTGTCAGTTGCACACATGCTGCCGAATAGCATTCCGAATACTCCGAAAATATTGGCCAGCGAAATTACCAGAGAGGTGAAACTGAAAAATTTGAGCTTACGTCCTCTACCTTTTGGAGCGGGTTTGCTATCTGGAATCAAAGATAGAGATGGAAGTGGCAAGGGAGTTGAGCCTGGAACAACTTCTACCATGCTCATCAAACTGGGTTTTGCCGTACCGTCCTCACCTAGTTCGGGCAATCCCGTAGCAGCACTTGGCTTAACCGGAGTAATTGGCTCGATAGATAGGCCAAAAATACGCTCAGCAAGGCTGGATAACATTGGATCTGAAGCAATCTCAGTCTCATCAATATCGCCATCAAGTAGACGCTTTACCTTGTCATCTCTGGCCGGCATCACCATCTCCTCCAGCAGAGGCTTCGGCGGGGCTTACCTATCAATAGTATGGTTTCAGGCATTTCCTGCCGCTTCGACCTCAGCCCAATCTCTCATGAAGCCATCAAGACCCTTTTCGGTGAGCGGGTGGCTGATTAGTTGCCTGAATATCTTAGTAGGCATGGTTACAGTATGTGCTCCTAGTTGCATACAAGCGAGAACATGAGTAGGGTGGCGAATTGAAGCCGCTAAGACTTTTGTTTCGACGCCGTAATTATCCCATGTAGCCATAATTTCCGCAATTAGTGCCATACCATCGGCCCCTGTATCATCAATACGTCCTATGAAAGGAGAAACATAAGTTGCTCCAGCCTTAGCTGCCATCAAAGCCTGAGATGCAGAAAATACTAGAGTCACATTCGTATTAATTCCAGCAGAAGTAAGAATTTTCGTTGCAGCCAAACCTTCAGGCGTGCAAGGTATTTTGATAATGACATTGTCTGGTAATTCGGCCTTCAGTGCCTTCCCCTGCTCAACCATGCCAGCGGTATCAAGTGCTGTGACCTCAGCAGAAATGGGCCCAGAACATATCTCTGCAATTTCAGCTACAACAGTTTTGAAATCTCGCCCGCTCTTTTTGATTAGGCTTGGATTCGTGGTAACGCCATCGAGGATTCCCCAAGCGGCAATTTCTCTAATTTCGTCGACATCGGCGGTGTCCAAGAAGAACTCCATGTTACTTGGCGGGCATAGGGGGTGCTTCAATCCTTCCGCAGAATTGCCCTCTTTGCTGCAGCCACAATGTGACGTGCGTTAAGACCCATTAATTCCAGCATTTCATCTGCTTGCCCGGATTCCCCAAAACGATCTGGAACTCCAACTCGCTCCAATGGAACAGGGGTATTCGACATTAAATGCTCAGCAACAGCGCCACCAAGTCCGCCAATAATAGAATGGTCCTCGGCAGTGACAATAGCGCCGCATGTTGCTGCTTGCGAATCTACTAGAGCGCCATCAAGAGGCTTGAGAGTGTGCATATCAACCACACTAGCGGAAATACCCTCAGCAGCGAGAGTATCTGCAGCTGCTAATGATTCACTTACTAGAACTCCACATGCGATAATCGAAACATCTGTTCCCTCTCGCAAAGTAATTCCCTTGCCGATTTGAATTTCAGATTCTCGGCCATCGTATAGAACTGGAGTTTTGTTGCGCGCAGTTCGCATGTAGGAGGGACTGCCTAGTGCTGGAAGTTGTTTGGTCAGTTCCCGGGTAGAAACATCATCGCAAGGGTGCATTACAACGACATTAGGTAGTGTACGATATATTGCAAGGTCCTCAATAGATTGTGCTGATGAGCCATCGGTACCTGTATGAGTGCCACCATGTGAGCCGCAAAGGTGTACGGCTAGGTTAGGGCGCGCCACTCCATTTCGCATCTGCTCGAAAGCACGTTCTGTGAATATTGCAAAGGTACTTGCGAATGGAATAAATCCACTAGAAGCAAGCCCAGCACCAACTAGTAACATATTCTGCTCACCGATTCCGCACGAAACAGTTCGTTCGGGGTGTGCTTTTCTGAAGTGTAGTGACTTGGTAGACTTACCGAGGTCTGCCTCTAGAACAACAATTTTTTCATTGTCTGCAATATCCAATAATGCCTGGCCATAGCCATCTCTAGTAGCTGCCATACGGGTCATGCAGCCACCCCCAGTTCGGATAATGCTTGAGCCAATTGTTCGTCTGACGGAGCTGCTCCATGGAAGGCTGGATTATCTTCCATGAATGATACTCCCTTACCCTTTACAGTATTTGCAACGACGACTGCCGGCTTGTCAGTAATCGTATCCATCCACTCGATTGCATCGACAATATCAGACATATTGTGTCCATCTATTACTTTCACAGCCCAGCCGAAAGCGTTCCACTTTGCCGGAATATCGAACATTCGCATCTGGACTTCACAGAAATCATCATTTTGAATTCGGTTTCTATCAACGAATACCTTGAGGTTACCCAATTCGTGATGTGCTGCTGCCATTGCAGCCTCCCAAATACTACCTTCTTGTAATTCACCATCACCAAGCATAACATATGCATTCCTTTCACTGCCCTCTATTCGAGCAGCAATTGCACAACCCATTCCAAATGAAAGTCCCATTCCGAGGGAACCTGCACTGAAATCGACTCCAGGGCACCACTTCATGTCGACATGGCCTTGACAAACACCACCAAGAACACGGTATGATTCTAGGTCTGCGTGCGAAATGAATCCCATCTCGGCAAGTATCGAATACATACCAGGTGATGCGTGTCCCTTTGAAAGAATAAAACGGTCCCTATCCGACCATTTAGGATCGCTCGGATTAACTCGGAGGCGGCGGCCATATAGCGCGCTGAGGATATCTATTTCAGAAAGTGAACCACCTGGGTGTCCAGCTTGGGCCCGATGGGTCATTCGACAGATTTCTACACGACACCTACGTGCCATATCCTCAAGTTCATCAATACTCATTTCGGACAAAGAAACCCCTACCGGGTTTGTTCCCTCCGACTATGGCCTTTCATCGTTTTGTTCAAGTACGAGGTGGAGTGAATACGCCTTTCAGTCTGTTCAACGCATCACTGAGAACATTGAAGAAGTCATTTAGGAGGTTTCCTTTACGCGGTAGAGCCCTTGAGGCGAGTACAATGAATACAGCAGTAAACCATCCAAAGAACAAGAGGGAGAACCCATTACCAAGAGTTCTTCCAATGAGATCTGAAGGATTCAAGTCTGCGACGATGAAGATAGCAAGTAATACGCCCATTAACGATTCTCCGGCAATGAATCCCGCGCCTATCAATACCCCACGGTCCTGTACTTCTTGGACTGCATCCTTTGCTTCGGGCGAAGGTTCGCCTTCGAGTGTACCATCAATTCTCAGTCGAGCACCTGAAAGCAAAATGTGGGAAATAATTCCGCCACCAATAATTGGTACGGAAAGATAGAGAGGTAGGTATATTCCAATTGCGACACTCATTACTGGCATCTTTAGGCGGATGAGAATTACAGCGATTACTGCACCTAGGAGCACCATTTGGAGGTTTAGGTCTCCAGTGAATGCACCATTGACAACTGCGCCAATTAGTTCAGCTTGAGGTGCAAATAGGGCATCGTTACAGTTGTAGAGGTCGCCCCCTGTTCCGCTCTCAATAATTCTGGAATTAGTTGCAGCGCATGCAGTTTGTGAAATTTGAAACGCCTCATGGAGAATTGATAGAACTGGTCCAATTACTAATGCACCGACAATTACGCCGATTATCTCAGCGATTTGTTGTCGCCAAGGTGTGGCGCCAACCATATGACCAGTTTTCAGGTCCTGCATTACATCACCAGCGATGGCAGCAGATGTTGCAACAATTGCTGCGATGAACATTGTTGCAACCATCATATCGCGCTCCTCCATTTTCATCAATAAGCCACCAACAATCCAAACTAGTCCAATTGTGAATAGCAGGGTAGCAATAGTCATACCTGAGACTGGTGAATTTGATGAGCCGACAACTCCCGCGATATATCCAGCGACTGCCGCAAAGAAGAATGAAACTACTGCTAAGAATAATGCACCAGCAATTGCCATTACAAGATTGCCTGTTGCGTACCAATAGAAGAAGAGAGTTAGAACAACAAGAATTCCGCAAACGATGAGAACTTTGTCCAATGGTAAATCCTTCTCTGTTCGCAATATGTTTTCGGTTTCTGACTTGTCAGTCTTGAAGGCCTTTCCAATTCCTTCACCAATCGTACTACGCATACTCCAAAGTGTGTACACACCACCTACGACCATTGCACCTACGCCAACATACCTGATTTGTTCGCCCCATAAGATCTTGAAATCGGTAACCATGTCTCCTGTACCTGGCCAGCCGTTAATCAGCCCGTAAATGGGGACCAAAATCGCGAATCCAATAATACCACCAAGGAAGATGTAAGAGGCAATTCGCAATCCTACAATATATCCTACTGAGAGTAATGCAAGAGAAAGTTCTCCACCTGCATATAGCCTAGTTCCAAATGCTTCTACAGCACCTTCAACATGGCCATGAGTGATTTTGAAGGCCTTGACCATCCAACCATATGTCGCCCCAATGACAAGAGCATATACAATTGCGATTAGACCAGAACCACCTTGCTCGCCTGCTACGAGAACTTCTCGACAAGCCACACCTTCGGGATATGGCAATGCCTCTTCGACGATGAATAATCTCCTAAGAGCAATTGTAAACATCGTTCCTAGCAATCCCCCAAGAATTGCGATAATTAGTGTATCAAACCAATTTATCTCGGTCCAAATCCCAATGACCAATAATGCAGGAACTGTGAATATCACTCCTGCAGCGAGACTTTCTCCCGCACTTGCCATGGTTTGCACTGAATTGTTTTCTAGAATCGTTGCTTTTTCATAACCCATCAATCCAAAGGATTGTAGGATCAGCATGCTCATTACCGCTGCAGGTATTGATGCTGAAACTGTCATTCCAACATATAGCCCAAGGTAGGCATTTGCAGCGGTCATTACTGCACCTAGAACAATTCCGATGAGGATTGCCCTTACGGTTAATTCTGCGACATCTCTGTCAGCAGAAATCCAAGGCTCACCGCTGCTTGCCATATGCTTGGGAAACATATCAGGCATGTGAATACATCGGAGTCGTGGCAAGGAATACCCACCCGGATGATAATAAGCATGAGTTATACCCCAAGCCAAGGGCGTATGCCTTATGGGGTTCATTTATGTCAAGAGGAAATTGGCATGCCAGAGAAATTGAAGACGCCCTAATGGAGTTGGACACCCCTCTTGGAGGACTAAGTTCACAAGATGCTTCAACAAGATTAGAGGAGTATGGGCCAAATAGATTGAGCGAGCCACCTAAAGTCTCTGCATTTTTACGCTTTCTCGCACAATTCCATGATCCATTGAACTATCTTCTAATCGGTGCAGCTTTAGTGGCCCTTGCAATCCATCCAAATGAACCAGGGGATGCAATTTTCATCTTCCTTGTTCTAACAGCGAATGCATTCTTTGGATACTGGCAGGAAAATCAAGCCGAGCAAGCAATGGGTGCTTTGAAGCAGATGGCTGTATCTCAATGCGTAGTTTGCCGCGATGGGTTAGAAATGGAAATCCCTACCATTGAATTGGTCCCGGGTGACATTGTGAAATTGGAAGAGGGCCTAAAAGTACCAGCCGATATCCGTGTTACTGAATCGTGGCAATGCAAAGTAGATGAATCTGCATTGACAGGTGAATCAATGACGACAAAGGTCACTTGTGATGCGCTAGCTAGTGAGACTTTACTCGCTGATATGTCTAATATGCTATTCATGGGTACTACAATAGCAACAGGTCGCTCTGTCGGAATTGTAACTTCAACTGGAATGGGTACAGAGTTGGGCAGAATTGCCAGTGATATTGCAGGCGCTTCTTCCCCAAAGACGCCGCTGGAACTGAAGTTAGAGTCCTTAGGTAAATTCCTTGGATTCATCGCCCTAATTGTTGCAGTACTATTGGTATCGATTGAATTGGTACTCAATATTGGCACTGGTGTTGACATGTGGGAAGTTGCGGTTGACCAATTCATTATCGCCATCGCTATTTTCGTTGCTATTGTACCAGAAGGTTTGCCAATAATTTTAGTTACTACATTGGCAATTGGCATGCGCAATATGGCGCGCCATGGGGCTATTATTCGAAGAATGAAAGCGGTTGAAACTCTTGGATCAACCACTGTAATCTGTACAGATAAGACAGGAACTCTAACCAAAAATCAGATGACTGCCAAGAGATTGATGATGCCACAAATCGTCTATGATGTCACTGGAGAGGGTTTTACTCCAGAAGGAAAACTATCCTTTGAAGGCAAGGAGTTAGATGATGAAAAAATGGGTGCTATGCAACAAAATCTTGGATTCCGCCTTGCTGCTGCAACATTATCACTTTGTCATAATTCTCAGATTGCACTAACAGATGGACAATGGTCAGCTATTGGTGACCCCACTGACAGTGCATGTGCGGTCCTAGGATACAAGTTCAATGGAAACGTTACCAAATTCGCACAGCGCCATCAGCGAATACACGAATTCTTCTTTGATACCGAAAGGAAACGTATGTCTGTAATCCATGATTACGAAGGTGAAAATTGGGTATTCTCCAAAGGTGGCGCAGGTGGGTACAAGAATCTTGTAAATTGGAAAATTTCCGATGGAGAAATTGTTCCTATTGAGGACGGTGATATTGATGAAGCGGTAGTTGCGAATCGCGAAATGGCAAGCAAAGCGATGAGAGTGATTGCTCTATGTGCTAGGAAAGTCAAGGATGGCGAAGACTTCACGGATATGACACTCATGGAAAATGACTTCATTTTCCTTGGCATGGTTGGAATAATCGATCCGCCGCGATTTGAAGTGTACGATGCGATTGCACAATGTCAAAAAGCAGGAATTAGTGTAAAAATGATTACTGGTGACCAACAGATTACCGCACAAGCAATCGGAGAAGAACTCAACATCACTAAACCACATATTGATGCTATCTCTGGAGATAAGTTAAGAGATTTAGACGATTTTGCACTACGTGATGTTTCCTTATCAACTGCAATATTTAGCAGAGTTACACCAGATCAAAAAATGAGAATTGTTACTGCTCTTCAAAATGAAGGTGAAGTTGTTGCAATGACTGGAGATGGAGTAAATGATGCCCCGGCGCTCTCGCGCGCCAATATTGGAATTTCTATGGGTATTTCAGGAACGGATGTTGCCAAAGATGCCTCAGATATGGTATTACAAGACGATAATTTTGCTAATATTGTCCACGCGGTGGAAGAAGGGCGTAAAATCTATGCTAATATTCGCAATTTCGTTAGGTACCAAGTTTCGACCAATGTTGCAGCCGTGGCACTACTGCTTTTGGCAACAGTGGTTTTTGATTGGAATCTCCCCCTTACGGCCACACAAATACTGGTGATCAACATCATCATGGATGGACCTCCAGCAGTGGCCCTTGGCGTAGAAAAGAAGCATAACAATGTGATGGATAGACCCCCTCGTCCTGTAAATGAATCATTGCCGAATTTAATGGACATCTTACTGATTTTCTACCTCGGTGCAGTAATGGTTACAGGGACCCTGCTCGTATACTATCTAGCGGGTGGTTCAGATGTTGATAAAAATGTAAAGGCAATGACCATGTGTTTCTCGGTATTCATCGTGTACCAATTATTCAATGTAATGAATTGTAGAAGTCGTGAGGATAGCGTTTTCAAACTCGGTATTTTTTCAAATAGAGCGATATTCCTTGCAATATTCTTCTCCATGAGTTTGCTATTATTCGTGGTTCAATGTGCAGATGTCACCATACCTCTTACCAATTTCGCAATCGGTGAATTGCTATCAACTACCCCTCTGGAATTGAAAGATTGGGGCGTAATTATTGCCGTTGCAAGTACTGTATTCTTCATCGAGGAATTCCGCAAATTGTTGGTTACAAGTGAAATATTTAGTGTGAATGCCGGTCGTAGATGATGGCACAGATTGAAGAATCTGATTCCCGCCCCCTCTAATATGGCAGACATCTGGCAGTCGGAGTTTTCGATTGCTGGTGCACATCCCGACTGGAAGGATAGACTGGCTGACTCGCTTGGAGAGCACTCCTGGTCTAATCAATTACAAGGTATTGTCACAAATATTGCTGACGGACAATCCCTAACCTTGGAAGAGGGGATTATACTCTTTAATCACCAAGACATTGACGAATTATTCAAACTCGCTAAACTGGTAAAGGAATCTAGGTATGATGACCAAGCTTTCTTCAATGTGAACGTTCACATTAATCAGACAAATATTTGCACCTTAGCATGTAAATTCTGTGCATTTAGACGTGGACGTAAGGCAGATGATGCATATGCAATGTCGATTGATGCATATATTGAGGATTTGAGAAAGTATTCGAACAGAGTAGACGAAGTACATTCGGTTGGAGGCCTACATCCAGAGTGGGATATCGTACACTACTGTGAGTTGTTTGCAAGAGTTAGTACTGAGTTCCCACACATCCACATAAAGGCGCTTACTGCGGTTGAAATCAAGCATATTGCACAGCTCTCAGACATATCAATTGCTGATTGCTTAGGGAGACTAAAGGATTCTGGATTGGGTTCACTCCCTGGTGGAGGTGCTGAAATTCTCGATGATGAAATTAGAGAGGTTATATGCCGCGGAAAGGAGTCTTCGCAAGAATATCTCAGTATTCATGGCTCGGCTCATCGAATTGGAATACCTACCAATTGCACCATGCTATTTGGAACAATAGAAACGATAGAGCATAGACTGAATCATCTAATCAGAATAAGGGAACAACAAGAGTTGACTGGGGGTTTCCAATGCTTTGTACCCTATCCCTACCTGCCTGATGACTCAAGACTGCCTGAGGCGCAACTATCCAGCGGTGTGGAAATACTCCGAATGATCGCTATTTCACGGCTCTTATTGGACAATATACCGCATATCAAGGCATATCGAATGAATATCGGCGAATCATTAGCGGAATTAGCATTACAATGTGGAGCAGACGATGTCGATGGTACGGTTGAAAAGGAGTCGATTATGCACCTAGCAGGTTCGAAGGCTGATTTACAACACGATAAAATCGCGCTTTCAAAACTGATCATTGATTCAGGATGCAGGCCAGTAATGCGCAACACTACCTATACCAAATTTGAAGGATTTGACATTCCTCCAATAGCACAGAAACGTAGCCTCACAATGGCTCAGTAGGTGATTGAATGTCTTGGCAGAGAACGATTGGTAGAGTTGCTTTCATCAATTGCGAGCCTCTATTCCATAGTTTAGATGAGAGTTGGTCAGTCATTCCTGCACCTCCTTCTTGGCTAACGGGACATCTTTTGCGGCGCGACTGCATTATCGCTCCAATTCCAGCCGCGGATTATGCTCGGCATTGTGATGAATTAGCACTTGTTCCAGATCTCGCAATTTCAAGCAAGGGCGAGGTAGGTAGCGTATTGCTATTTTCGAACAAGGATTTGCCATCTATCAAAACCATTGCACTACCAACCGATTCAACAACTTCAGTAACCTTGCTTAAACACTTGATGAAGTCTAATGGATTCAATCCTGAATATCAAGAGATGGGGCCGGACCTGCAAACTATGCTCAATACATGCGATGCGTGTCTGTTAATCGGTGACCGTTCACTGGAAGCGGCAACTAATAACCCGAGTCTAGTGAAAATGGACCTCGGTGCAGAGTGGAAGAATCTCACCGGTCACCCTATGGTTTTCGGTGTTTTTGCTACTAGGCGTGATTCGCCAATCTCTACCGTCAAACACGCCCATGCGGCATTACTTGAGCAATTGGAATCATTCGAGTGCAATCCTGATATCCGACGTGATGTTATCAAAATTAGCAGCGAAAAAACCTCTCAATCTATCGAAAGGCTAGAACGATATTTTGGTGAAGTTATCAATCGCATGGATGCTGAGGATTTAGCCGGACTCAATGCTTTCCTCGTGGAGGCTTGCGGCTCGGTTGACAACTTGCAGATGGCTTGGTAATCATTCATCGTCAGTGATGAATCCCTTGACTAGGTCCTCATTGAGTGCCTTTTCATCAATGTCTTTCTTTGGCTTCTTTCGCTTTGCCTTCCTTCGAGTAGCTTTGCGCTTCTTCTTTTTCTTAACAGGAGTGGTCTCAACCTTAGCTTTACGAACTCTTCTAGTCTTTATTTCACGCTCAACAACGGCTTGCTCACTACCCATGGCTACAACCTTGCGTTTTGTAACAACCTTGGTTGCAACTGTCTTTGTTTGATTAGAATCTACTTCCGATAAACGTTTTCGCTTGGTTTTCATTATTGGTCCTTCACGGTTGACAACAGAATCTACACCTCTACGCCTACGCTTTTTCTGTGAGCCTGGTTGATCAGATGTAAAGAAATCCCCTTCTTCTCTCAAAGGTATAGAACGAGTTGGAGGTTCTCTCCTCGGTGGCGTTCTAACAAAATCGTCTTCACCTGTTTCAACCTCATATTCTTCCTCAAGGTATTCTTCATCGTATTCAGAATCATACTCATCGACGTCATCGTCCTCATCGTCCTCATCGTCATCATCTAACTCTAGGTCGATGCGATTATCTCTTCTAATCCACAATACTAAGCCAACTGCACAAATTACCATGTATAGGGCGACCATTAGAGGATGGAATACCCAACCAATAATCTCACCCACAGGGTCTTCTTCAATCACCTGCTTTTCGAGTGTAAGTTGTGTCATTTGGTGCCCATCATTCCACCATAATTTCAGTGTTTCTCCATTTGCATTTGTGCCTGAAACTGTAACGGAGATTGGATGACTCGGAGCAAGCCAGGCCACTGAGCCTTCTGTTGGCTCAGGTTGGTCATCTAGAGTTAGATTCAAGGGGTATTCAATCAGTGTATCCATCACAAATGTAGTGATTATTGTGAGTTTTATTTGTGTAGAATATGAAGATGCCGTAACACCGGCCATTCCAGTGCCAATCTCACAGTCAACCCTCCCTCCAGAAATCGCTCCGCTTGACATGGAAAGCGATTTTTTCCAATTGCTAATTATCTCATCGTGATCCATGTTTTTACACATCGAATGAGCGAATAAAGCGGCTTCATTATTTGAGACATGATTATCTGCAGCTATTCCGATTCTACTCATATTTCTGATGTGAGTACTCATCACAGTTTCAAGAGAAATTGTATCCGAAATCGTCAACACTTCTTCGCCGAAATGGAATTCAACATGCCGTATTTTTGTATGGTCGGGATCCCTGTGGCACGGAGTTATTGAATCATCAGCACAAGTCTTGTCCATGGAATCAATAATCCCATCGCCATCATCATCAAAATCTTCAGTATCTGGTACTCCATCGCCATCTAAATCCGCTCCTCCCATCCCAAAGCCAGGAGTTGAAATTGAGCGTTTATAGATTGCAATCTGACCTGTTCCACTGGCTACATAAAATCCCTGAATGCGCCCATATTCGTCATCAATAATGATGAAGTCTAACATTTTGTGAAATGTGTATGTAGACATGACTGTATCTAATGTATCAATTGCCACAGAACTAATCCCGCGACGATTTTCATTGTGATTTAGAATATGCATTTGGTGACCCGTTGAAGAGAATTCAATTTTACCTCCGCCAAGTAGTAATGTCGAGTCTAATTCTTCGCCTTCGAGAGTATTAATCTTCAGCAATCCTCTTTCACCCATCAATGCAACTTTCTGGCTATTTGGGGAAAATTTGCAATCAACAATTGGTTCGCCAAGATTTCTTACATCGCCATATTTTGTGCCATCCTCTTGCCACACGATATACCTGCCACTCTCATCACCAGTTAGGATATAGAGTCCATTATTACTAAAATCGATACAGGAAATATCAGCATTATGATCAGATAATACCGTTTTCACTGACATGTCTGCTTCCCTGATAAGAACAACTCCCCCACCGTCGGATTGCGTAGCAATAATGTCGCCTAGAGTATTCCATGCAATGACATCTGCTTGTTCTTCGGCATCACCACTATATCTCTCAAGCAATTCCATAGTTGACAGTTCAACCAGTCGAAGTGACTTTGGATATAGGGGCACTCTTTCCTTCGTGATTACCAATTTTGTTCCATCTGGAGAAAATTCCATTGAAAGGATATTTCGCTGGAATTCGAGTACGTGTAATACCTCGAGTGTTGTAGCATTGAAAAAGGCGATTTCCTTGCCGTGAGCGGAAGCAATCATACTCCCATCATCGGTTATGGCAATTAATTCTCCACCATCGGCACCATCGTCATACCAAGTAGCCTCAACGAGCGTCAAACCTGATGGAATCGCACTGGCAAATGGGAAAATAAGTACAGCTAGTATCAAGGCTACGAATACACTTCGCGCTTGCAACTGCTCCTCTCCGTGTATCGCACAGACACACCTACATTGAAAGGATAACGGCTGAAACCCGCCATTTCAATAGGTTCCTCCCCAAGGGGAGGACATGGGGCGCATAGATGTGGGTGGCATGACCTGTGCCGCTTGTGTGACCCATGTTGAAAATGCAGTCAAGGAAATTTCAGGAATTGATTCTGTATCTGTAAATCTCGCGCTTGGAAAGGTGGATTTTCGTGGAAAGGTGTCAATTGACGATGTGATTACTGCTGTGAATTCATCAGGATACCAGGCCTCTATTCCCATTGATTTTTCAAAGAAATGGTCAATGGAAAAGGAATCATCAGACAGAGATTTTCTTACTTCGATTCTCGGTTTGCTGATCGCACTTTCATTTATGGCATATTTTATGCTAAATGAAGCCTCATCAACGGAAGTAGGAATTCTTGCCTTAGCATTGGTTCTTGCTCTAGGAGGATGGAGGGTGGTTGAGAAAGGAATCAAGTCATTGAGATATGGCCTAAATATGTACACTCTGGTGCTCTGTGCGATGTCTGCTGCAATAATTTGGACGCTGTATTCACCTGAACAGCAAATGTGGGAGGCGGCGTTTATCGTTCCAGCATTTGTGGCATTTGGTGATGCATTAGAATCACGTGCGAGGGTAACAGCAACCTCCTCATTTGCAAATCTTGCTGGGCAAAGAATCGAAGGGCAGCACAAAGCAGGTGATGAAATCCTAGTGAAGGCGGGTTCAATCGTTCCTGTTGATGGACAAATCATCCAAGGTGTGACAGATGTAGAACAGGCAGCTATTACTGGTGAATCAATGCCGGTGAAAATGTCGGTAGGCGATAGGATTTGGGCGGGGTCTACATGTATAGATGGTAGTATTTCAATACGTGCTGAAAATGATTCAGGCTCATCTCGACTTGATGATGTTATTCGCATGGTTGAAAAGGCACAATCTGAAAAAGCCGCAATCGAAAGGACAGTTGATCGAATCGCATCCATCTTTGTTCCAATTGTACTTACTCTTGCGATTATTACCTTCCTATATTGGAAAAAAGAAGGGGAATATATTGCAATAAAGAATGCGGTAACTGTTCTTGTAATTGCTTGCCCATGTGCAATGGGATTGGCCACACCAATCTCACTCTTTGTCGGTACGACTACGGGCGCGCGTCATGGTATTCTACTCAAGGGCCATAGAGCGCTTGAATCCGCTTCAACAATAGAAATTGTTGTGATGGATAAAACCGGAACAATTACCGAAGGAAAGCCAATTGTGAGTTGCGACTCAAATGAAGCTCTACAAATTGCTGCAGGACTAGAATCACATACAACTCACCCAATTGCAGATGCGATTGTAAAGGCATGTGAAAATTATCCCGAAGCAAGTGAAGTTACCACAATTCCAGGATGGGGGGTTCGGGGAAAAATCGACGGTATCGAACACTTTGTTGGTAAGGGGAATAACGGAGTCGAAGTTCACCGTGAAGAGTTATTGATTGGCACAATTATGCTTGAAGACGAAATTAGAAGCGATGCCGCCGCTGCAATAGCAGCACTACCAAAGGTGATTATTGCTAGTGGTGACTCACAGGTCGAAGTCGATAGAGTCGCTTCAATCCTGAATATTGATGATGCTAGAGGAAATCTATCTCCTGAGGAGAAAATTTCCCTTATTGAATCGATGGAAAATATCGCTATGGTAGGTGATGGGATCAATGATGCTGCTGCGCTAGCCAAAGCAGACCTTGGTATCGCAGTAGCAGGTGCTTCAGGCTTAGCTGATATTTCGGCTGATATTGTACTGATGAAGCCGGGTGTGATGCCAACAGTTGATGCACTCGAACTTGCTCAACGTACAAGATCGAATATTCGTCAAAACCTATTCTGGGCCTTTGCATACAATACCGTGGCAATACCATTGGCCATGGGTGTAGCATACCCTTGGACTGGATGGTATTTACCCCCTATGGCCGCTGCTGCGGCTATGTCACTATCTTCGGTGACAGTTGTGATGAATGCATTGCGCCTTCGGTGGTCTTTTGAAAGAAGTGTAGGTCGCCGGGCTCATGTCGAGTAAACTACCGCTCAACGCGGCCGGTGATAAGATCGTCAGGATAGGGCATTCTCCCGACCCCGATGATGCATTCATGTTCCATGCAATGACAACTGGTCAATTTCCTACACCGGGATATGATTTCGTTCATGAACTCCAAGATATCGAAACCTTGAATCATAGGGCAATGAATTGTGATCTCGAAGTTTCTGCTGTGAGCATTCATGCATTCCCAGAGATTGCTGCAGATTATGCTTTGATGAATTGCGGTGCATCGATGGGAGAGGGTTATGGTCCAATGGTTATTTGCAAAAAAGGAGTTTCGCTGGAGGATGCTAAATCCAATATTATCGCTGTCCCTGGACTGAAAACAAGTGCATATATGGGGCTGCGTATATGTTGGGGTGATGTGATGGTGGAAGTCGTTCCGTTCGACGAAATAATCCCAAGAATCCTCGATGATACCTATCTATCTGGACTTATTATCCACGAAGGGCAATTGACATATGTCGAGCACGATTTAGACGTTCTCGTTGACCTGGGTATTTGGTGGAATGAAAGGACTGGTGGACTACCGATGCCCCTTGGAGGAAATGTCGTTCGCCGTGATCTCGGGCAAAGTGCAATGGAAGACATCACACTCTATACTCGCATGAGCATTGAACACTCGATTGCAAATCCTGATGAGGCGCTAGAATTTGCAAAGGCATGGGGTAGAGGGATCGATGATGAAACCAATCGAGAATTTGTGACAATGTATGTTAACGACCGCACGATTGATTACAAGCCTGAAGGGAGAGAATCGATTCGCAGATTCTTGAAAGAAGGACAGGAAATCGGCTTAATCGATTCCTCTTTCGATATTGATAGCCTCGCATTTATTGGTGAACCTGTAGAGTGATTTCATGAGTGTCGCTGACCGAGTCCCCGGTGTTTCGGAATACGGTTCCGTAGACCCTGCTCCGCCAAATTCAGAAGGAGATGTCGCTTCATGGCGGTTACTACTTCTCGATGATGATGCAAGGATGTTTGAGAGGATGAGGGCCGTTTTCTCGTTGAGGAATCATCGTTCTCAAGAGGCGGTTGCTACCCTTTGCGAAGCATTCCAAGCTTCAAGCGCCCTTCTACGTCATGAATTAGCATATGTTCTTGGACAAATGCAGGATGCGTTTGCAGTACCTACGCTGATTGAAAGGCTAAGTGATGCGGAAGAGCACGTAATGGTACGACATGAAGCTGCTGAGGCATTAGGTGCTATTGGTGATAGAACTGCACGTCCTATCCTCGAAGAATTTCTTCACGATGAAAACCCAGAAGTTGCTGAATCGTGCGAGGTTGCATTGGACCTTCTAGCAATTTGTGATTCTAATGTGGAAGTATCTTGGTGATACATCAAATTCAAAGACCTCGACCTAACACGAGCAAATGGAGGAGAACGCATGCCCCATGACCACATCGAACTGGCTCAGGCTCCAAATGGAGAAATCGGACCGCGTTGCAAGTCCTGTGGTACACGAATGACTTTCGGTGCTGCTATGATTATCGATCGGGATTACTATTGCTGGGAACACTATGTAGAGTTGACCGGAGCTGAGTCTGCAACCGTTCAGCGCAGTGTCGATAATCGATTCTGGAAAGAGTGAATTCAAAAGCCCTCGCCGTTCACCCCATCAAAGAGGTGAGCATTTTGGCAGGTTGGTCGACATTCGCTCATCAATTCGGACGGTACTATCAAACTGCTGAACCTTGGCAGCCGCCAAGAATGAAAATGAGAGAGTGGATGTTTATTCCATTCGGTGGCGGACTACCACTTCGTCATAAGTCCTTCATGAGTATGGATTCGGTTAAGTCCTTTGTCAGTGAAAGAATTCCTCACTCATGCTTCTATTCGACTGCGTATTGGGAAAGACCACATGAACAGAAAATGGCTGAAAAGATCTGGCGTGGGGCAGATTTGATTTTCGATCTTGACGGAGACCACCTTCCCGGCGTAACCGACAAAGATTTCCCTGGGATGCTTTCAGTCATTCAAGAGCAGGCTTGGAGTTTATGGAATGATTTCTTGGAGCCAGATTTTGGATTCAAGGAAGAGCATTTACAAGTAACATTCTCTGGACATCGTGGATTCCATTTACATTATAGAGACCCTACTTATCATCACTTAAATTCAGAGGCCAGAAGGGAAATAGTTAGCCACATCCGAGGGGAAGGAGTAGATGTTTCAACCCTGATGCCGAGATACGATGACCCGGATGCCAAAGGTTGGGCGAAAAGAATCAGAAATGGCGTGCAAGGTATTGTTGAAAGACTCGATTCTATTCACGCCGGCGATAAAGTCGAATTGAAAAATTTGACTGCGGCTTTGAAAGACATGTTGGTTCGTGAATCAAGAAAGGGGCTTAGAGGTCCTGCCTCTGTTGAAAAGTTAGCTGGATTGTTGCAGGATAGTGGTAGGCGAAAACGAGTTCTCGATGGCAGATTTGCATCTTTAGGAGACTCTGCTATGCTATTTCAGAATTTGATTAAGGCTGATTCATCAGTGGTTCTTGGAAGTGCTGGAGAAACAGATGAAGTCGTAACAATCGATGTACGTAGACAAATAAGATGGCCCAGTTCACTACATGGTAAATGCGGGATGCGCGTAACAGAATTTCCTCTTTCCCGTCTTGATCCCGATGGTTCAAATCCATTCGATTGCCTTAGTGAAGGTATAGCACTTTCACGAGAAGGCAGTCACAAGGTCGAAATGATTGTCGATGATGCAATTGCTAGGTTCGATGACAGGGTAGTTGATGCTTCTACAGGAGACATAGTTGACATCCATACAGCAGGTGCCACTTTCCTTGTTCTCAAGGGATGGGGACGGCTGGTTTGATTTGATTCAAGACCATACGTAGTATGGTTCTTGTAATGCGAACCTTCAAGGGTGCATCCCGACCCACGAAATATGAGGTGCACACGGATGGGTCTGGGTGGCAAGAAAGAGAAAGGCGTAAAACCACCTAGTCCACCAGGATTTCCTATGCCTCCACCACCGGTTCCCGGCATGCCATTACCACCTGCTCCAGCACCGCCTGCTGCACCACTCCCCCCAGCACCAGCACCGCCTGCTGCTCCACTCCCTCCAGCACCAGCACCACCTGCTGCTCCTGAACCCGCAGTTGAAGCTCTGCCACCCCCGGCATTACCACCTGGGCCTGAACCAGAAGAGGAAGAGGATTCATATTCGGGCCTTTACGCAAAGAAAAGTGGTAAGCCCCTCCAGCAAGTATACGGACATATTGACCGAATTGGAACAGGTGAAATCGGAAGTCTGCTAGATCGCTATGCTGACAGATTTGGGCACGAACTAGACCGTGATATCATCGTAATGCGAAAGGATGAGCGAGACGACAAAATTGCAGAGGTTCGTGATTCACCAACTGTCGAACTCCTAAATGCTGAGGAGGAAGATGATAGCCACCTTGATTCTGAAACTCTTATTGAATTAAATTCCCAGTTGAAGACCGTAGAAGATGAACTACGCCGGCTAAAGCCAGAATATCAAGCAGCAAAGGAAGAAGGTGACCGTGAATTATTACGTGAACTACGACCTAGCCTTGAAGGTTTAATGGCTGAAAGAAAAATGATCAAGGCTGTAATTTCCGGCGATGCTGAAATTGACGACCTTCTCGCACTTGGAGAGGCTGAAGAGGAAGTGGAGTACGAAGAGGCCGAGGAAGAAGAAGTCGCAGAGGATGACCTCTTCTTGGAATTCGTTGTAATAGTTGACGCTCTACTCGGCTCGAATCTACCTGAAGATGCAATTGAAGAATTTACACAATCCGATGGCTTCGATGTATATCGTAGCGTTGGATCTGACCCTGCCAATGCAGATGAAGCCGAGAGAGCAAATTTCTTCTCGGTCGTCGATGCACTTCTTGGTGGAATGCCTGACGATGCTGTCTCGGACTTCGTTGACTCAGAGGAATTCGAGACATATCGCGCAATAGGCGCAATGTATAGTTGAGGTGGAAATAATGGGACTATTAGACAAGGTAGACAATCTTGGCGATGAAAAGCCTGCAAAGAAAGCAGCTCCAAAGAAGGCAGTTGCAAAGAAAGCAACTCCAAAGAAGGCAGTTGC
>CAZNXM010000005.1:0-14104 GCA_964577145.1 uncultured Candidatus Poseidoniales archaeon | reverse complement strand
AAGAAAGCAACTCCAAAGAAGGCAGTTGCAAAGAAAGTAGCTCCTGCAAGTGTTGAGATTGCAAAACCAAAGGCAAAGGCAGCAAAAGCACGGCAACCACGTCCATCTGGCCTTCCTGAAGGATATGAATTGGCTGGAAAACTGCCACGTTATATTGGATGGTTGATGAATTTCGGATTTAATTTCGGTGTCTTAATTGGAACAATATTCATCTTCTCTCAGGCTGATATGGATGCTACAATTCCATTCGGCGTTGCAGGTCTCATGATTATCTTTAACTGGCTAGTATTACCATTCTGGATGGGTAGAAACTTCGGTGAATTCGTTTCTCGAACAAAATACATCAACTCTCATGGAAACAAACCAATCGCAATTCATGCTATATTGAATAACTCACTAGGATTTATGGCATTATTAGGTATCATTTTACTATCGGTCAATTTCCAAGACCTTGGAGATACTAATGCATCGGTATGGTTTGGTGTCGGTGCTTTCATGATTCTGATTTGGTTCATCAATTTCTTCTTTAAGAAGAACTCGGATTATTCCCAAGGAGTATTTGATCTAGCATTTGGCGCATATCTCGTTAAGCACGTCGCCAGTGGTTCTGAAACCGGTTGGATGGCACGCTTTGAGGGCCTCGGTGACTTTGGTGATAAATACCAGAAGCGTGTTGCAATTAAAGAAGAAAAGCGTGCAGAGAAAGAAGCGGCAAAAGAGGCTGAAGCGGCTGCTAAAGCCGATGAAGCTGATTCCGACTCTAAGGAATAATCACCCTGCGGGGCCACCAAATGCAACGAAAAGCGACACTTGATGGTCGTGAGATTGTCTTCCTAGCAGCATTGGCAATATTCCTTAGTTTGATTAGTGCTTGGACATTACCGATTGCTATTCTATTGGTACTCGTAGTAATACACCAGGTGATGATGCGAGCAATTTTCTTTGGACCATCAGAGCGAGTAGCACTATTCGAGGATGAGAATTGGGAACATATCCAGTTAATGCATAACGGAGTCGAAATACATGGACATTTACACCTCCAAGACGGGATTGCACCACTGGTCGTTTTCGTTCACGGTTGGGAGTCATCTAGTGAGAGATTCATCGAACGAATGAATATTTTTCGAAATGGTGGATGTCATACTTTAGCTCACGACCTACGAGGTCATTGTCATGCCCCAGATACACCTGAATGGACTGCTGGGAAGATAATTGCGGACTTGAAAGCGGCATTTGAGTCACTAGACAAAGAGAGAATCTCAGCAGTTCATCTCTATGGGCACAGCATCGGTGGTTTTGTCTGCATAGGCATGAATCACAGCCGTCATGAAGGTTGGTGGAGGGAAAAGTTGGGTACTCTAATCCTAGAATCACCGATGACAGTCTACTCACCAATAATGAAGGAATTAACTGCGTCAGTGCCATTTTTACGACCACTAATTGAAAAGATGGCAATGAGGGGGTTCAACCTCATACATCCTGACGCTGGAGGATTGACATGGAAAGATGTTGATGTTCCCGCCTGGGGGATGCCACAGGTTCCAACCCTTGTTCTTCAGTCCGCCAACGATAAGCGCCTTGGGATGGTTCACTACGATGCACTGCTGTCCAATTGGATTGAAGATGTAGAATTAGAAACGCATCTAATTCAGAGTTTATCGCATAGTAAAAACCGAGTAAATGAGGAGCGAGATGGCTACCTCATAGAATGGATGAATAATAGAATACTCTGATCATACATCGCCATTAGCATCCGCCTGCTCACGGGCCAATTCACGCATATCTTCGTGCTCATCTAACTCATCTACAATCTCTTCACCAAGCAAGGTTTCAATGACATCTTCCATAGTAACAATGCCAGCAGTGCCGCCAAACTCATCGAGAACTGCGAGAATCTGTTGTTTGGAACCAAGGAACCTATCCAAGGCAAGGTCGACACTCTCGACGGTCTGAATAGTTAGTAATGTCTTAGAAATATCACTGAGTTTAGTATCCCACTCATCCTTAGATGCAGCAGTCAACAAATCTGAACGAAGCACGAAGCCACTGAGATCATCGATAGATTCACCATAGATCGGGAGTCTTCCAAACCTGAGGACAGGAGTGTCGTCGAGAACCTGCCTAATTGTCCAGTCATCCTCAAATGCAGTAGTAACTGTTCTAGGAGTCATTACATCAGCAACCGGTATCTCTCGGAGTCTTAACAAATTGTGAATTACTGTTTCTTCGTCTTCCTCAAGTGTGCCTTCCTCTTCACCAATGTCTGCCAAAACCGCCAATTCATCCCTTGTGACAATTGTGGAAGATGCCTTTGGAAGGAGTTTCTTAAACCATAATAACGGAATGAACAGGGGCGACATCACAGTGGTCATCAGATGCAGAAATGACCCGGCTGGTCCTGCTAGTTGCTTCCAATATGCCGACCCAACAGTCTTCGGAATAATTTCAGAGAAGAATAATACAGCAAGCGTCAAAATGATCGAAGCCGTTGTGAGCATTGCATCTCCCCAAATCGATGCGACTTCAGCACCTACACCTGCAGCACCCATAGTGTGAGCAATTGTATTCATGGTCAGAATAGCTGTCAAAGGACGCACTGAATCGTCTTCTTTCAAACTCGCCCAAATTTCTCCGGAGCGTGAACCCTCCTTTTGGAGTATAGAAGCATGACTAACTGAAACCGAAAGTAGTACTGCCTCCAATAGGGAGCAGATGAAAGAAACACCCAGTGCAAGGGTGAGATATACGATTAGCATCGTTAGTTCTGCCATGGGGTTCGACGAACTCCTCGGCCAAGCGGCCCGTCTGATGGTGTGCATAAGGGGTTCTTGAGGGTTGCCGAGGTACTATTGAGGCATAGGACTCATGTACTCTGTCGCATCCGACAACATACGGGTAGTCATGTCAGGTGAACATGTTCTGATTTGTGTGGCCTGGCCATATGCTAATGGTCCACTACATTTAGGCCATGTAGCAGGCTGCTATCTGCCTCCAGATATTCAGGTTCGATTTGAAAGAGCACAGGGAAATCGTGTGCTAATGGTTTCAGGTTCGGATGAACATGGAACTCCTATCACTGTCACGGCTGAGACAGAAGGTGTTAGTCCACAGGACATTGTCGACCGCTACCATGCAGTCAATACTCAAGCCCTTCTCGATTTGGGTTGTGTTTGGGAGCCAAATATCGATGCAAGAGGGGTGGAATATGGTGGAGCATTGTTCAATCGCACTAGCGATCCAGAACATCATCGTATCGTCAGCGAAAATTTCCTTTCGTTAATGGATGCTGGACTCTTCGAGCGAAAAACCATGCAGCAATACTACGAATTGAAAGAAGGTGGTGGAAGATTTCTCCCTGACCGCTATGTCGAAGGAGAGTGTCCTAGTTGTGGTGAAGATGGTGCAAGAGGTGACCAATGCGACGAGTGTGGAGTTACTTACGAAGCACATGAACTACAGAACCCCCGCTCCAAAATGAACCCCGAAGCGAGTATCGAAATCAGAGATACAGAGCACTTCTTTTATCGATTGGACCTATTCCAATCAGCCCTAGAAGAGCATGCTTCCAAGCGCCAAGGCGTATGGAAATCCAATGTACGTGCCATGACAAAACAGTGGTTAGATATGGGTCTGAGACCACGTGCTGTTACTCGTGATCTAGAATGGGGAATACCACTACCTCTCGACGGCAATGAATGGGATGGCAAGTGCATTTATGTTTGGTTTGAGGCTGTGCAAGGATATTATTCATGCGCGAAATTATGGGCACATCGTCATGCTGGTGAAAATGACTGGGAAAAGTGGTGGAAGGTTGCTGAAGACGGTACTAAACCACGACACCTATACTTCCTTGGCAAAGACAACATCCCGTTTCACACAGTAATTTGGCCTGCTCTAATCATGGGTCTAAATCATGCTGCAAAGGGTCTGACTTCAGGAGATGCTCCATCATTGCCTGGGGCTGGTGAATTGCATCTTGAGGATAATGTTCCAGCAATGGAATATCTAATGCTAGCGGGTGGTCAATTTTCCAAATCACGAAAGCATGCGGTTTGGTTACCATCATTCCTTGAGCGCTTCGACCCCGATACTCTGCGATATTACCTGTCAATCAATATGCCAGAAAATCACGATACTGATTTCAATTGGCCTGATTTTGTTGAGAAGATTAACAGCGAATTAATCGCAACCTATGGGAATTTCATTCACCGTGTTAGAACCCTCGGGGCAAGACTACCGGGAGAGATTCCATTTGCAGACTTTGACGATGTTAGCCTATGCTCAGAGGAATGTGAAAAATTGGAGAAGATTCATTCTGATATCACAACCAGTTTGAACAAACATAGATTCAAGGAAGCTCTTCGAAGTGTGATGAGTGCTGCACAATTAGGAAACCAAATGCTACAATCTGCTACTCCCTGGAAACACCTCAAGGATACTGATGGTGAGGGGGCTAAGGAGTCGCTCGCAAAACTGTCTTTTGGCTGGAGGATTTCTCGTTTCCTTGCAATAACAACTCAACCATTCTTACCCTTTAGTGCTCAAAGGCTTTGGGAGGGTCTCGGTGAAGAAGGAGATGTTTCGATGGCTTCTTGGAGCGAAGCAATAGATTGGAATATAGAATTAAAATGGTCGAGCGATGAAGCAAAACCATTGTTTGAAAGACTCGATCTCGAAGAAATCCTAGCAGAGGAGAAGGCTCTTGCTGGTGAAACAAATAGCGAATCAAATGATGACCCAACCCACCTTGTAAAGGGCGGTCGTAAGAAGAAAAAGGAGGAAAAGAAAATGCCAGAAGGAGTGACATATCTCGATTTCGAGAAATTCATGGAAGTTGAACTTAGAGTGGGTAAGATAATTTCAGTCGATGACCATGAGAATGCTGACAAATTGTACGTAGTAAGTATCGATGACGGAAGTGAAGATGGAAGAACGATTTGTGCTGGGCTAAAAGAATACTATTCCCCGGAACAAATGGTAGGCAAATCCGTAGTCTTCGTAGCCAATCTCAAGCCCCGTAAACTCCGAGGGGTAATGAGTGAAGGTATGATGCTTGCAGCAGATGATAGTGCTGGAGCAGTCCGACTAGTCACTATCGATGGGGATATTGCAACGGGTTCTCTAGTTCGTTGATTAGGATAACCTAGCCCTAACTGCACTGATTACCTCACGCGATAATTCGCGTGACTGCTCCAATATAATTGGTGATTTTTCACGAAGTTCAGCCCCCATTTCCTCGGGTATGGAATCTAGATTGATATCTACATTGAATAGTGCACCTTTGCACGCTGCACTTGCCAGTAAACCAGCAACTCCTACATCTGAGGCCGCATTTGCATTACCTTTTGCCGCTAGTTCAGGCAATAATTCCAGCAATTCAAGTGCTAAAGATGCAGTTTCAAATGGAACTTCAGCTGCTTTGAGTGTCGCCTTTCTGATTTCCGTGCGCCTCGATGATTTTTCCTCATCACTTTCCTTGGGTAAACGAAATGAATCCATTACGGCATCGAAAGAATCACTATCCTCATCGGCCAAATCACCAGACCTAGTCATTATCCTAATAGCAATAGAGAGAGCCCTATTTGCAACATCCCAGCCCGCTTCCCATTTGTCCTTCCCAATAGTTAGATCTGCAACCATTATTGTAAGAGCGGATGCTTGACCGAGGGCAATTGCTGCTGCAGTACCTCCACCAGGTGTCGGAGAGGAAGAGGCTAATGCAGATTGAAAATCCCTCAGGCTCATCTCCATCCAAGGTACCTTCATGCTTCTACCCCCTTTGCCAATGCCCATTCAATTATTCGCTTATCTGGTTCAAATGTTGACAGAAATGAAAGCCCCAATCCCTCTATTGCGGCATCGACTAGTAATTTCTCATCCTCAACACCCTCATCAGCATACCAGCGACCCGCTTCAAGCATCGCTGAGAGAGGAACTAACCCTACTAATTCAGAACCGCATGTGGATACGCCATGGTCGTTTACTATACTCTTCACTGCCTCAAAAGCGATATGCATCGGAGTAATAGAAACATCTCGTAAGTTCATTGAAACTTGTGAAATCCCATGGGCCTCAAGTGGTAAACCCATGCCCTGGACCATTGATAACATCCCAGGAATTCTAGTCCTACGTCCGTCATCTTGCTTGAGAAGTCTACCGGATTCTCTAACAAGAGAACCTGCCTTACGTGCGGCAGCCGCATCGGTTTCATCGACATTTACATTGTAAGCGACTAGAATTTCTCGTGCGCCAATTACCACTGCACCAAATTTTGCAGTTCTATCATTCCAGTCCATTGGCCCGTGATCAGGTAAGTTTGGGCCTCCGTCATTCAATCGCGATTCAAGTCCTTCGTACTGCCCTCTCCTGAGGTCAGAAAGTAATGTTCGCTCTGTGGTACTTGCCGCTGAGCCATAGAGGAATGTGCATAAATCCAATTCAGTAGATACACGAAGTGCGAGTTCCTTTGCCATTTCAGCACAATCATCCATTGTCATTCCTTCAAGGGGAACGAATGGGCAAACATCTACTGCTCCGATTCGCGGATGCTCTCCTTCATGTATACGCATGTCGATATTCTCTGAAGCTGCTTTGATTACTCTAAATGCAGCCTCACTAACTGCATCTGGCTCGCCAGCAATTGTCAGCACTGTACGATTATAATCGCCATCGGGCTCAATTCCCAGTACTCGTGCTCCATCGATTCCTCTTCCCGCATCGCTAATCGCCTTGATGATTGATGAATCTCTCCCCTCGGAAAAATTGGGCACGCACTCGACGATTCTCTTCGTCATGTATGGAGGACCCTATGGCCACCTGATGAACATTGTCGGTAGGCAATCAGCCATACAATTCCTCGGGAGAGGAGGAATTACCCTTGCTTTCTCGCTTTTTCTTGACTAGATCAATCGCATTAAGAACATCTGTTTGTGTAACCTTTGACCTACCATCTCTGATAGCAATCATCCCAGATTCTACACATGCTGCTTTGAGTTCAGCACCACTGAATCCCTCTGTGGCATCAGTTGCCTTTGCAATATTCACTCTCGATGTTGTCATTTTCGAAAGATGAATCGACAATATTGACTTTCTACCCTTATCATTAGGTAGTGGGATCTCAATCACACGGTCAAATCTTCCAGGTCGTAATAGCGCATCATCAAGGATATCAGGACGATTTGTCGCCGCAATTATCTTCACATCTTCCAAAGCATCGAATCCATCGAGTTCGGCCAGTAATTGCATTAGTGTACGCTGTACTTCTCTGTCACCGCTAGTGGCAGAATCGAGTCTCTTCGCCCCAATAGCATCAATTTCATCGAGGAAAATAATGGTCGGAGCTTTGTCCTTTGCAAGAGAGAAGAGTTCGCGAACCATGCGTCCTCCTTCACCGATGTACTTCTGTGCGAGTTCACTACCGACCATTCGAATAAATGTGGCCTTAGTTTGGCTTGCAACCGCCTTTGCAAGCATAGTTTTTCCACACCCGGGAGGTCCTACGAGAAGTATTCCCTTTGGTGGTTCAATTCCGACTTTTCTGAATAATTCTGGTTTTTCAAGAGGGAGTTCAATCGACTCTCTCACCTGCTCTATTTGCTCGTCCAATCCACCAACTGATTCATAGTTGATATCGGGGCGCTCAATCATCTCAGCACCACTGACCATTGGGTCCCAAGCATCATGCAGAACCTCGATAATCGAAAGTGATTCCTGATTCAGTGCAACTCTTGTTCCCGGTCTAAGGATGTCTGGGTCGAGTCTCTGGTTAATTGAAACTTGGAAAACGGTTCCGTTGGAAGAACGCACGATTGCGCGCTCATCATCTAACACATCCTGTAAATGCCCGATAATTAGAGGCGGATTTGTGAGAATTCTAACCTCGGTTTCTAGCGAACTCGTCTTCTTTTTGAGATTGGCAAGATCATTTTCCAAGTGCACCCTCTCAGAAAGTAGGCGCTGGGCTTCATCACGAAGTCTGATGAAATCATTTTCGAGTGACTTGATGTCATCTTCAGGGCCCTTGATGGATTCCCCGCCTGACTCAACTTCGGTGCTCATACCATGTCGTCTGAGGCGCCTGTTCATGAATGCACCCATTCCAACACATGCCAAACTATCATTCCGAAGCCTTCTTGGTGGTCCGGCCCAAGGCATGTATCGAGGTGGGAGAGATGGCTGACTGCGAACTCTGTGGCGCGATGAAGGTCGGAACTCGCAGTGTGACTATGGGTAGAGCCCAAGTCGATGCATGCAAACGCTGTGTCGAAAAGATGGGGCTTGTGGAAAAGAAAGTCGCACCAGGCCTTCAGAAAGCTAGGAGTGGAACCAACGCTACCTCAGGCGGATATGGTGGACTTGGTCGAAAAGGCAAGGATATCATGCTTAGAGGTGAAAAAGAATTGGCTGGGGATTTTGCCAAGAGAGTTGCTACTGCTCGCAATGCAAAGGGATGGGATAAGCGTGAATTAGCGCGTAGAATGGCTGAGAAAGTCAATATCATTCAAAATGTCGAATCCGGGAAACGCCCTACTGATGCAGTAATTCGCAAACTCGAAAATGCTCTTGATATTTCATTGATGGTCGTTGTAACACCAGATGAAAATCGTCAACTCGACATGGGCGGCGGTAGAGGTCTAACCCTCGGGGATTTCCTACTCGGCGGAAAGGATTGAGTGCGATGGAGCGTGAAATTCCAGTTCATGCCATCTGGCTTGCACAGGATGACCCCAAGAAGAATACCGCTGTACGTCTTTCTAGGCGTAATGATTTGATTCTGCATGAACGGTTTAACCGACTTCCACGTAGAGGGATAATACTCGAACCCCTTTGCGGAAAAGTTCTCGGTCCAGAAGACCATTCTCTATTGCTAGAAGAAGGTGGTTCACTGGTCGGACTGGATTGTTCTTGGGCGCATATCGAGGAATCTGTTGCGCAAGTGATGAAGCGCACCAAACTCAAGGGGAGGATGTTACCTCTATTGTTAGCGGCCAATCCTGTAAATTGGGGAAAGCCTGGAAAGATGACAACTGCAGAAGCATTGGCTGCTTCTCTCTATCTTGTAGGTAGAGAAGAACATGCGCGTAAATTACTCGGTGCATTCAGATGGGGAGAACAATTTTTCATCCTAAATGAAGAGCCATTAAGGGCGTATGCTGCGGCTAAATCATCAGCAGATTTAGTCGAACTTCAGTTTGAGTTCTTCGATATCGAACGAGATTAATTCATCCAGACGGTGAAGTATTCCCATACTAGGTAAACTCCTACCAGTAGCATTATTCCGCCACCGGTTTTCTTTATCACGCCTGTAGACGCCCTCATCTTGTTTACCAGAGTGTCCTGACTAGCAGCCACTAACATGGTGAAAGTGATCATCAGTACCGCTGTAGACACTGAATACAAAGTGAAAATTGTAACCGCTCCAAGTACTGTATATTTCATCGAGGCCATTAGTAGGGCGATAAACACTGGAGCTGTACATCCTGCAGATGCTGCACCATAGCCCATTCCATACAAGAATTGACCACTTAGTCCATTATTCTCAGTGGCTACGACCCCCTCCTTCTTGAAGATTGAAAAGAACTTGTTAAACCCATTTTGAATTGGCCTCGTAAGCCAAGAGATGTCGTAATCGGTAATCATCACCACTCCCATTAACAAAATGAATACAGCAGTTATTGGAATCAAAGTTGGAACCAATTCCTTTACAGCCTGTGAAAATGGGATAATCAATAGAGCAAGGCCAAGGAATACTGAGAGTATACCGGCAGAAGCAGCTACACCTGCTGGAAAAGCCTTCTTTATTCGCATATTTTTTGGCGTGTCTGCCTCAGTTTCCTTCGCAAGATAATATGAAACATATCCAGGCAAAAGAGGGAAGGAACACGGAGAAAAGAAGGATAGAGCGCCAGCACCTATTGCCATAGCCCAAATAGAACCGCTACCACTGCTAATCCCTACTGCTGAATCAGCAGTTTCTATTGCGGTTTCGAGATCCTCCATAGGGATCGAATTTCCTTGCTCATGGAATACGATTTCTCCATCTGCATTCATGACTAGGATAATGGGGATGCTCTTTGCGCTAAATGCAGTGAATACACTACTATCTACATCGATTGCATGAAGCCAATCAAAGCCACTATCTTCCGAATATGAGTGTAATTCCTCAGGAGTATCGCCGCCAACAGAGAGTGAAATAATTAACACATTTTCATTGGAAGCATACTTTTCATGAAGTGGTTTCAAGGTATTATCGGCTACATCCTTACATGGACCACATGTGGTACTCATCAAATCTAGAACTATGGTTTTCCCAGCAAGGTCGTCTTTGGTGAATTCCTCTCCAGCAGTACCATCTGAATTTACCCACTGCGCTTCAAAATCAGGTGCATCACTCGAACCACCTGTCATCGTACTAGCAATTACGACTAGAACAATGATGAGAACTAGTCCGGTTCCCACCAAAGGTTTGTTATCACCAATCCGCCCCTTTACCATGTCAAAATTGGTGTAGTAAGCCTCACCATCTGAATCAAGTCTAACCATATTTTCACCTCAAAGGTAAGGGTAGTCTCAATCGAAATAACTGCCCTTGTAAGGCATGCTACCCCAAACTGCGAAAGCAGTACTTAGGAGGATTCCAAGAAGGAATATTCCTCCCCATAAGAACCAACTGAATCCACTGACTTCTCCTGCAACAGGACTGCCACCAGCGAATGCACGTACTTCATCTGTGTTGAAATTCTCTTTCCCATCACTGAATACAACTTGGTAGTAGAGTGACTCTCCATCAGTTACGGGAATAGTAGCATCGCCGCTTGCATCTCCATAGGCATAACAAACTCCCTGTTCATCACAAATTTCTGAACCTGAAATTGCCATTGGGGTAATACCCCAATCCCCAGTGTGATTTGCGGACACTGTATTGTACATCACAACTGCAGTTGTGATTCCATCTTCATCGTCGAAGAATGCCGTAATACTTGCTTCATTACCTGAACTTACCTCTTCGACCATTGCTACAGTCGGAAGAGTGTTTCCAGCATCAAAAGCTGTGGAACGGGGTGTTGCACTATTGATAGCACGAGAAACTCCCGCCTTTGGATTTGCACCTGAAGGCGATTTTGATTCATCATCCGTGTCATAGAGCACAGCAACAATCTCAATATTGCCTGGAATTATTCGAGGGTCAAGTTCAACGACACCATCGTTAGGATGCTGCTGCTCGGTAAATACTGACCAGCCATCACGGTGCTCAACTACCTCTCCTGCGTCAAGTGAGCCACCATATGGCCCTAGAGTAGCCCTGCTTACGAAGGGAGTTGTGACAACTGCTCCTTCCTCAGAGGAATATGCAACTACTTGGTGCTCGACAACAAAGAAGTAGAGTTCGTAATTGAGTACATCTCCATCAACCAGGTCCTGCCCACTTCCCAATGGGTCGGTGGGGTCAGGTGACCAAGAGGAGCCGAGATACTCTATGTTGGAACTGATGACCAATTGGTCACCGTCCCACTTTTGAGTGATGTTAAGATTTGCAGGCTTAACTGATCTCTGACCAGCTTCTGCAAGACTATCTGGATAATCCTGAGATTGAATCCAGCCTCCATCGATTTCGCCGTCGGGTGTACCGACTGGACTATAGTGGTTGTATCGGTCCTTAGCATCTTGATTGACCAGAGGATCACTACCATCTCCTCCATTTGTTTGATGGAAGGTGATGATGGTGAATGGTACACCTTCATTGTCCATGTATTCATCATAGAGTGAGATTACTTGAGGCTCACTATTCGCCATACAGGGTGAACAAGATAGTGATGTAAATACCTCGAGAACGGGACGGTGGGTCCAGTCATTTGGATACTCACGCGGCTGTGGTTGGTAATCCTCAGCGATGTCTGAAACTGGATTTTCGAGGGTTCCTGCCACAGAAGGCAAAACCATCGATACTACTAGGGCAAAGGCAAGAAAAGCACACCTGCGGCTAGTATCCATGCCCTACGGGCATACTTGACACCTTTTGAGACTTTGTGAAGCACGCCCCAAGGTCCAATAATCGGAGAGGGGGTGTGCGAATCATGGCGGACAGGCCAATCCATCGTATCTCACCCGAGGGTGTTGAAATGGAAATGGACGATCTTGCCGAAGAAGTCGTCATCACAATTTATTGCGATGATGAAGTCATGGTTAGAATACTCGCTACACCCAGTGATTTAGAGGACTTAGCAATCGGTCATATCGCCTGTGAATGCCGAGGTACCATCAATAATTCTAGGGTTGAAGGAAACTCAGTTTACCTTAGTGGAAATGTACTCAAGCGCCCTAGTGGGGACCTACTTACTGCTGCATGTGGTGCCTGTACTGAGGGCGATATAGAGGACGTTGATGTCAAAGTTGGGAAGAATTTCAATCTTGGAATAGACCCCTATCTTCTGTGCAATGAAATGAGAGAAATGCAACCTGTATTTTCGGCAACAGGTGGAGTACATGCAGCCGCCCTTGCCAATTCACGACAAGTTATTCTCGTCAGAGAAGATATTGGCCGTCATAATGCAGTTGACAAGGTCATAGGTGCTGCAATTAGTGCTAATTTGACTCCTTCAGACCATTGCCTTGTCCTCTCCGGCAGAATAGGTTGGGAACTCGTCGCAAAGGCGGCTAGAGTTGGAATTGAGTTGATGATTAGTGTAGGAGCGGTTAGCACAGCAGCTGCTGACCTCGCCCGCTCATGTGGAATGACTCTGGTCGGTTTCACAAGTGAAGGAAAGGGCGTAGTCATCGGTCCGACCAGCCGCATCATTGACAAACTCGATTGATGAGCATTTGAGATGGCAGAGGTTGGGTATCTCGATCTTCTGCGACGCAATTCACGTTTCAGATTATTTTGGTTCGCAGCCGTAATCAGTATGCTGGGCGAATGGTTCAACACCATTGCCCTCTTCACTCTGATACTAACCTATACAGGTTCAGAAGCGCTTCTAGGACTATTATTCACTGTCAGAATGCTTGGCTTTGCAGTTCTACAACCAATAATTGGCCTGTTAGCAGATAGATGGTCTAGAAAGAAAATTATGGTCGCATCGAATCTATTGCAGGTTGGATTAGCGCTTTGTTTCCTAATGGTAGATGGCAAGGAGGACATGTGGTGGCTCATTGGACTATCTGGAGTGATGATGATTCTACATGGCACCTATATGACTGCTGAAAGGGCTGCCCTACCTAATATCGTAGAAGAGCATGAATTGGCTACTGCCAATGCACTCGATGCTGCGACCTGGTCTGCTGCACTCGCAATGGGAGCGGCATTAGGGGGGCTAGTAGTTTCTCAGTATGGTACCGACATGGCCTTTATTATAGATTCAATTACCTTCCTTATTGGAGCACTTCTAATCCTTCCAGTTACTATTCCACAAACTGTAAGTGAAGAAATGAGGGGCCCACTCTTCGGCACTGCCTATGCAAACATCAAGGCTGGATTGAAAAGAATCATTCGAGAGTCAAGATTAACGAGAATCGTATTTGCAAAAGCATCGTGGAACATAGCAGGAGGAGGACTTGCTGCAGTATTCCTCGTATTAGCGGGTTCACGGCTTAACCCAGCCGAGATGGCAGGTGGAATTGGCTTATTCTTCATGGCGAGAGGTATCGGTACGGGCATAGGACCAATTCTTGCAAGAGAAGTATTCACCAATGAGGAGCGATGGCCGCGACTAATCGGGATCTTAGTCGCAATATCTGGTGGATTTTACATGCTTGTTGCATTAAGCCTTGATAGCGTCTTATGGCTAACTGTTGCGCTAGTAGTATGTGCACATGCTGCCAGTGGAGCTAATTGGGTCCTATCTACAATATTAACCCAGAAATGGGTCGAGGATGAGATGCGTGGAAGGGTGTTCAGTATGGACATGCTAATCATGAGTATTGCATTCTCAATTAGCACGATAGTGGCCGGATGGTTGCTAGAGAATACTACGATGACCATACAGCAGGGCATGATGTGGTTTTCCATTGCAATGATCGCAGCAGGTCTAGGTTTTGCATCCTGGAATCCAAATAATGGAGCAGCAAAGGGCGCCTCAAATCACGAATAGTCAGTACAAAGGGTACC
>CAZNXM010000004.1:0-83819 GCA_964577145.1 uncultured Candidatus Poseidoniales archaeon | reverse complement strand
CCCTTTGCTCAAGTTAATTCGCGTTAGCGTTTTAGTTGGTATTTCTTGTAACTAAAGATACCTTTTCCCTTGTGCCATAATCGCTTCCACTCCCACAATAATAGCATCTGGAAAATACTGCGGAATGTATTCACAGTAATCCAAAAATTTTCCACTAAACCTGGCCAACGAACTTGAGAAAAACCACATTTTTCGAGTAGTGATGACATTGCTGCATTCTTCGTGCATGACAAAATATAATCGCTTTTAGATTGCTTAATGCACTCCTCGATAAGCAACTTACCGTAGCCTTTTCCTCTTACTTTGGGATCTATCACAAAGGTAGTAATTTCAGTGGATTTACCCATGGTCCTAAGTTCTGCAAAGCCCATGTACTCGCCATTTTCTTGCAATAATACACAATTATTCTGAATGAATTTCAATTCTGACTTCCTGCTCCTTGGCGCCCGAACTTCCATCTCATTCGCGAGCATTAACCGGAGCCAATCAACAACTTCCATGTTCTCAACTCAATTTCAATTCCAGAAGGCGTCTTCTTCCCAAGGGAGTCCGACTGCAATACCAATTAGTTCTAGGATAAGGTAGTTGAAAATCAAATAGCCAACAATGGCGATAGTAAATGCGAGCAATGTGGTGTTCACTACTTTCTGACGCTCACGCTTTACATCGTCTATTGTGCAAATTCCATCGGACTTGAAGTGGCGATACAGGCCATAGCAGAGGAAGAGTCCTGTTGCAGAATATAGCCACCAACGAAATGGGCCCCAGTATAGGGTATCGGAGAGGGCAGCTGCTGTAGATACCGATGCTAAACCGAACATTACCAAGACGACTGAGGGCAAGCAGCACATTGATGCAAGAACCGATGCTGAAGTAATCCACTTCCACAATCCCTTGTCCATCAGCAATTCCCTCTTGTTGTGGCACAGCCTACTGCGAAATCAGGGTTTTCCTTCATCTTCTCAAGAGTTGCATCTAGCAATTCATCTTCTGGAGTACGAGGATCTTGGCCTGCAGGACGCCATGATACAGATACCATCAAATCATCATGGAGGAAAGAATGTACTTCGTAATCATCGATATTGATTTGGCGCGGATTGAGGTTCATCCCCATTCGTTCTGCTTTCTGAATAGATTCTTTCGCAGTCCAAATTCGTATAGCTTGGCCCGGATTAGCACGTAACCACGCTAATTCCTCACCACTTGCCATCATATCGAAGGCATTTTCCTGAATTCCTCGGTTTGCGGGCTCAGCATCTATTCCTATCCACCATCCCGGCTCAATCAATGCACAAACCGCCCAATCTCCTGAATGTCCTATGCTGATTCCAGGCAGTGGTGAATTATTCCAGACACCTTCAATCCAACTCAAATATGGCGCTCTTTCTTCTGTACGAAGTACCTCGAGAGAACCAATTGGTAAATTCCATTTTCCAATACAACTTTCCAATAGAAATCTACCGGTATTATGGTCCCTATTTCTCTTGGCTGTAGCACGTTCAATTTCTTCGCTTAGAGATGATTTATAATCGCCGATTCGCAATCTTGCAAGAATCATGCGTGGACCCTTTGGTGGATCCATTATTTCCATCAAATCACCTCTCAAGACTGAACTTCTGGTCATCCGGGACTGGCGACATCGCTTTGAGGCGCAGACCTTTGAGTGCAAGAACCGGTGCGTCATCAGAGCCGACGATTACCACATCGTGTACTGTAACCCCACCTTCCTCACCTGCAGTACGCAAGGAGCGCATGCGCAATCGCTCGTCCTTGTCCGGCACTCTCAGCATTGTAGACCATTCGATTCCAATTGGCAGACTCGAGTATCCATCTACTTCCATGGCTGCCAATCCTGCATTCTGGAATCCTGCTTCAATGAGCATTGGAAGTGCATCGAGTAGTACTTCTTCACCATCTGTTTCAAGTGCGAACTGGTCTGTAGCCGGTAGTTGATGACGCATCAATGCGATTCCATCTACACCATATGATTCGTTATCACCAACTCCTCGAAGAACTCCTCCATGACTTTGGAAGCGTCGACCATGGAAGTATCGTAGATAGATGAAACTCGCATGATGTGCAAGTTCTCCATCTGCCGGAGTACCAATTGCTGGGATTCTTTCCACTTCTGTTGCAAGGAAATTACCTTTGGCGCTTGTAGAGCGAACTAAACGTACACGTGCCTGATGATGTAGGCGAGGTTCGCCGAAAACCTCGCCTTTAGAATTCATCAAATCCGAAACTAAACGACAGGAAACCCAAGTCAAATCATCGTCGCTCATCGCAACACTGGCCTCAACTCTAACGGTCATTGGCCCCTTCATCAATTTCACAGGTAAGCCGAATGATACATCCTCAAATCCAGCGAGGCTATGACCTGGTAACAATAGGAGTGCATTTTCTGCAAACATCTCCAAAGCCATAACTCCAGGGTGATATGGAATACCATCGATTGCATGATCTGCCAAGAAGGGATGGTCCTGAGTAGAAAGGGTGCATTGACTGGTAAGACTCCTTCCCTCATCAAGTACTGTGAGTTTGTCAATTAGTGGGAACCTGCGAGGGTCTGCAATAGCTGCAGCCATCTCAGCAGGAAGCCGTAGTGGTGCTTCACGGAATGAATCGAATCTATCCATCAAACCTAGTGAGCCGCAACCGATAACTCTGCGCTTTCCGCCCATCAGCACCTCATCTACGAATATTTGAACTCCTAATTCAACCGGCAGAGTTTCGATTCCAGCGGCCTCGAAGACCGCTTCGATTGAGCCGCGAGTTGCCATTCCAACATCGCGCCAACCAGTCCAGCCAATTGCTACGGCACGGCAATCACCTGAAGCGGTCAAACGTGCCATTTCAGCATCGAGTATTGAATTGGCAGCAGCATAATCGGTCTGCCCTCCATTGCCAAATCTTCCTGCTACGCTTGTGAATGAGCAGGCGAAACGCAAAGATTCTCCGGCATTACTTGCAAGTGCCTTCCAACCATCTATCTTGACACGTACAATACGGTCAAACATGTCCCACTCTTTGTCACCAACCAGTTTGCTTTCTTCTAGACCAGCACCGTGTACGATTCCTGTAATTATACGTCCATTTGCTGCATTAGCAATTCCTTCTGGGTCTGCAACATCTGTCGAGTGGTATTCTGCATGATTTCCAGTAGCATTTACTGCAGCAATAGTTTGGAAAATATCTCGACTTCGTGTGTACATGGTCCAAGCATTATTCCAATCTACCATCGTCACCTTACCCGATTCTGAATCTGCAATCAATCGTTCACGAAAAGCCATTTTCTCATCATTGAGTTGCTTTTCACTCCAATCAAGCCATGAATTAGTCTCCTCGATCAAATTGCTTCGACCGAGTAGAAGGAATGTTGCTCCTGAATCTGGTGATGCTTCAGCCAGTCCTACTATTGAAGCCGCAGTAACACCTGATCCGCCTCCACTAACCAACCAAATATCATCATTGGAAAGTTGAGTGAGCTCGTCGACTAAATCCACAGCGAAACAAACCCAGGTCCAACGACGGTGATCTCTGTCGATTCCAATTTCGACATCTCCGCCGTTATTGAATAACTCAGCCTCGATTACTATTGCTGCGGATTCGGCGTCGATAATCATCTCTGGATGAAGGTCCAAGGCTCTACAACGAAGGTTTTCACGCTCAAATGCATAGGATTTGGTAACGCCGCTGGCCCCGCATTGTAGTGAATTGAATCTGTCGCCAATGTTACCATGACGACCATCTAGAGCGGTAATGCTGGCAACTAATCCACTCGAGAGGGAGCCGAGTTGAGCATCTAGTCCTTTGAGAATTCCAAACCAGGATTGGCTAGATAACGCCACCTGATTTGAAGGCCCTACTTCTGATGCCCAATTTTCACCTGCAAGGGAAAGAGCAGCAAGATGTATGACGCCACCTACCGAGGAAATTCGTGAGCATACCTCAGCGATTTGTCCAGGGCGCATCGGGTCGGCACGGTATGTGTGTCCACTCAATTCATCCTGTTCCGTTACGCTCTTTGCACCAAATTCGAATCCAATCTTTGCTACTGAAATCCCACGTTGTACGAGATTATTTGCAAGTGCATCAGCTACGCCCCAACTATCCTGAGTGATGACAATAGTTCCATTCAAGTCTAGTGGTTGTGGAACAACAGGACATGGTTCTACCTCGACTTGCCAGCGACGGCAACCGATAGAGGTTGATTGGGTTGTAGTCGGTTGGATGACCTCAGGAGTGGTATCCGCTACAGGAGCAGGTGTTGGTTCAGGAGCCGAAGTTCCACCAGTCATCTTTTCGATATATGACACGAAGTGGTTGAGAGTTGGATGGTCTGCTAGAACAAAGTCTTCGTCGACTGGTAAGGAGAAAATCTCCCTAACATCCCCCATTATCTCTGCCTGCTTGACTGTATCAATTCCCAATTCTCCTTCTAGGTCTTGATCCATTTCAATGAAATCCTCGGGGTAACCTGTATGCTTGACTACTACTCCGATTAGTTTAGGCTGTATTTCCGAATTGGTTGCTGCTATTGGAGGTGGCGCGGCCTCGACTACTGGAGTCGATTCAGCAACGGGTTCTGGAGTGGAAACTGGAGTTGCTACTACCGTAGAGGTGCCACCAGTCATATTCTCAATGTATGATACGAAGTGGTTGAGGGTTGGATGGTCTGCTAGAACAAAGTCCTCGTCGACTGGTAAGGAAAAAATCTCCCTAACATCCCCCATTATCTCTGCCTGCTTGACTGTATCAATTCCCAATTCTCCTTCTAGGTCTTGATCCATTTCAATGAAATCCTCGGGGTAACCTGTATGCTTGACTACTACTCCGATGAGTTTGGGTTGGATTTCTCCGCCGCTGGCTGAAGGTGTTGCTACTGGAGCCGGTGTGGGCTCAGGTATAGGTGCCTCAACTACTGGCTCGGGTGCAGGTGCAGAAGTTGGTACTGGTGCAGGTGGTGCTTCACCGCCAGACATTCTCTGAATGTAAGCAATCATGTGATTGAGAGTTGGATAGTCTGACAAGATGAAATCCTCATCAACAGGTAGACCGAACTTTTCACGAATATCTGCCATTATCTCTGCTTGCTTAACCGTATCAATACCCAATTCACCCTCAAGGTCTTGGTCTAATTCGACAAAGTCAGCAGGGTAGCCTGTGTGGCTAACAACGACCTCGATTACAATTGGAGTTATCTCCCCACCGCCTGCCGGACTAGGGGTAGGGGCTGGTTCAGTAACTACAGGCTCAGGCTTTGGCTCAGGTGTTGGCTCTGGAACCGATTCAATTACTGGAGCGGGTGTTGGCGATTTGGTGACTGTCACGCCTTCGGTGATTTCGTACACATCGCCTTGTACGCCACCATGCAGATTGTCATCACCACTAACATATGCCACCAATTTATTCTGAAGAATTCGCAATTCTAAGTCCTGGGTACCGGCTAATTCTTGATTCCAACCAAGTAAGCGTCCACCATCTATTCTTGGTGGAGAATATTCCCATTTACGTACTAATGATAACCCAATTTGGCTACCAAATCCAGCAGCGAATCTCATACCATATTTCAGATTCGGGTGGTCACCACCCTTTGAGAGATTGAGGTTACCAAGTTCGTCATCGACCTCTTTGTGATTAGCAATCGGAGGTAAACGTCCTGTATCAAGTCCATAAAACATCGAAGCATCTTCGATACCTACTCCCATTGGGTGTCCAGTGAATCCCTTGGTATTTGCAATCACTAATTTGTCAGCACTAGCGCCAAAAGATTCCCTGAGAGCCTTGACTTCAGCCTGAGCCGAGCCCCCACGGGCGGGGGTGTATGTTTCGTGAGAGAAAAATACTGTATCTGGCGCCATTTGATGGCGGTCAAGTCCCCAACGCTCTTCCATTTGGCCAATGAAATTGTTAACAGAAGTTGCAACGTGGTCGACGTTTAGTCTGGTTCCATGGTAAGCGGAATTTGCAATTTGTGTACCTAGTAACTCTGCAATCGGCTGAACTCCTCTCTGATCGGATTCGCTCTTTCGTTCAACAACGAATGCTGCAGCACCCATTCCGAGAATCATTCCATCTCGTCGGGCATCAAATGGTAGTGCGGTTTCTTCGATTACATTACCTGTAGCAGCAGCACCACTAGCAGCAAATCCAGAACCTATCCATTCCCACAAATCTGGACCTGTTACATCATCTGCAGAGATGATGACAACTCGGTCACACCTATCAGAAGCAAGCCAATCTTCAGCTACACTGAATGCAGCAGTTGCAGACGCACATGCCAGATTGATTGTAGTATTGGGGCCTCTAATGCCCACATGTTGAGCGAATTGAGAATGCCCCATATTGAGAATTTGGAATAGATAACGCCTGTCGAATCGTCCTTCACCATCATCTCCATCGGCCTTAGCATGCTTTGCAGCCATCTGATGTCCAGCAAAGCATGAGGCGAAAACTACGCCGGTTCGGTCACGATAAATCGATGGAACCTCCCACGAGCGGATTAGGCGCAATCCGCCCTTGCCAACCTGTTCAACAGGTGTAAGGGGAATGCCTGCATCCCTCAGAGCGATTAATCCTGCAGCTGTAGCGAGTTGTGTTGCAATATCCCATGCTTGTAGTACCTTGGAATCAATTCCAAATTCTTCTGAAGCATCGAATGCTGCCTTGATTCCAGCAAGTTGAGGAATATCGCCAAATTCTGTTGCAGCATCCATCCCGACGCTGCCATCTCGGCCTTTGATTAAGCGAACGATATTCTTGTCAAGCAATTTCTGTTTGTATTCATCGGTTACTTCGCTAATACAAGTTTCACCACGAACCAGTTTCTCGAAATTACCCTCATCGAATACCTTCTCTCCGCCAGGTAATCCAAGGGAAATACCAGTTATCACGTATGGGTCGTTAGATCTATCATCGACTCTGACTATTCCTTCACGTGCTGCGGTTTGGGTTGGGGCTGAAGTAATCCACCGCGAAATATCTGCTACAGTTTGAGCACCAGACACATCCCATTCAGAGTCGGTTGAACATCGAGAATGTACAGTGGTTATCACATCCTGAACGTCAGCATCACTCATACCAAGAGTGGCACGTAGATTGACTGCTCCTTGGCAGAAACTTGCCGGATATCCTGTCTTGGCGGCGATTAATTCCCCAACTAACTCCTTCTTAGCAGCGTCTGGGTCTAGGGGTGTGCTAGATGAAGAGGCGCTAACAACGACGGTCTTCGTTTCTCCACCTGTTGACGGTAGAGGTTTCGCCCTTTGCTTGAGAGGAGTGGCTGGTAGTGTGAGTCCGATAGGACCTGCCCTAAATGCCTCAGAAAGAATTTCGCTATCTGGAGAGGGCCAATGAGGTACTCTTCCTGCAAGTGCGAGTGTACCAAGTGCTGAAAGGAAGGTGGCGATACCCCCGGCTTTTGGATGATTAGTCATTATCGGAAGGCTGGGTTTGTCTTCGAGAATTTGGCTGGCGAATACAGTAAGTGCACGTTTTGGTCCAACCTCTACGAATATACGAGCGCCAGCCTCGTACATCGATTCGATTTGCCCGGTCCATTCGACACTCGATGCCATCTGAGGTGCTAATTTGGAAAGAATTGCGGTCTTGGAATCTGTTCCATCATCCATCGGATACCAGCCACCATCGACATTGCTGGTGATTGGCAATTTGGGCCAGCGGATATCGAGTCCTTCGAGGAAGCGACGCAGAGGTTCATTCGCTGGGGCGACGATACGGGAGTGGAATGCGTGGCTAGTAGCCAAAGCTACGCATTGGAATCCCTCGGCTTCAAATTTGCTCATCGCTTCCTTAACCGGAGCGGTTTCACCTGCAATTACAGTCATTTTTGGTGAGTTCTTGTTAGCTGCAATCACATATCCATCGATTTCTTCGATGATTTCAGCGATACGAGAATATGGTGCAGTAACACTTGCCATCAAACCGGTATCCTCGATTACTACGCTGCCCATTTCGGTTCCACGTGCTGCTGCTGCTCTGAGAGCCCCGTCCATATCGAGAATCCCTGCACTCATCAACGCGGCATATTCACCTAAACTATGGCCGGCGACCATATCTGGCATCATGCCGTGATCGTTGAGTGCTGCTTCAATAGCGAGGTCTGCAGTTAACATTGCAGGTTGAGTATATTCGGTTTGTTTGAGTTTGTGTTCTGCTTTTGCCATCTCTTCGGAATCGAGGTTTGAACGCAAAACGAAATTGGATAGGGAATCGCCTTCAAGCACCTCAACCATTGTTTCATCTGCCTGAGCCCATACCTTCCTTACACCGCTAAAGCGAGTATGAAGGTCATGAGTCATACCAACATATTGGCTTCCTTGACCTGGATACATATGTGCTACTTTTGCCTGCTCTGGAATCGCAGGGTCATTGGTAAGTAGAATGCCTTGGCTTCCCAAGAAGCCCCATTTGTCTTCATCATCCATTGCCTTGAGCGCTAATGCTTGCCTCTTGGAAAAATCAGCCCAACTTGTAGCGATTAATGCTAGCCTTACCTCGTCACTGGTATTGTATGACCAAGCCTTTGGTAGAACGAAGGAAAGGCGAATTCCCCTTGGATCTTCATCGAATGTAGAGCCGTTGAATGCAACTGCTGAAAGTTTGGTCTTCAACTCATCTATCGATGCTGCAGATAGCAGTAGAAGTCCACCTTCTACCGCCTTCAACTCATCATGTGTCAAACTCGCCTCGAGGCTGCTGCTCGCATCTACTTGCGAGTAAATCTTCCATCGACTTTCCCAATCTGCAGCAATTGGGGCGTGGAATTCTGGATCATATCCCTCGACTGCAACGTGGAAATTTGTTCCACCAAATCCAAAGGCGCTTACACCGGCTCGGCGAGGATGTGCTTCGGGTTTTGGCCAATCTCGTGCTTCAGTAGGTACGAAGAAAGGTATCTCGTCCCAGTTGACAGTTGGATTAGGGGTTTCAAAACCTGCACTGGGCGGGATTGTTGCATATCTAACCGAATTACACGCCTTCATTATTCCAGCAATTCCAGCAGCGGCTTTGAGATGGCCTATCTGGCTTTTTATCGAGCCCACAGCAATATGGTCACCACCATCTAATCCGGTCCAAAGCAGAGAGAGTGTCGAAAGTTCGGTCGCATCTCCAACTTTTGTCGAAGTGCCGTGTGCCTCAACCAATTCAACAGTTGAAGGTGCGTATCCAGCTTGGGAATATGCACGGCTAACGGCTTGAACTTGCCCGCGTTGAGAAGGCGCGGTAATCCCCTTGCCTCTTCCATCTGAAGAGCCACCTACACCACGAATAACGGCTTTGATATCGTCTTCATCACGCATAGCATCGCTAAGCCTTTTGAGGACAAGAACGCCACCGCCTTCACCCATAACAAAGCCATTTGCTTTGGCATCGAAAGGCGTGGAATGAGTTGGAGAAAGAGCACCTATCGCACTAAATTTCGCATAGGTTGGGGCCTCCATGCAACGGTCGGTTGCACCTGCAAGCATTACATCTACTTGCCTTGTTTGCAATTGGCGGCAGGCATCGAGTAGTGCTGCCATCGAGGATGCGCATGCGGCATCTGTAGAGTAATTTGGACCTTGAAGATCGAGGAGATTAGCCACTCTACCCGCTACCACATTTGCAAGTTCTCCAGGCATCGTATCTTCATCGATTCTTGGCAATCCCTCATTCATTTGTTCAATAAGGGCGTCTGCATCCTCTTGACTCATTCCATTAGCAATTGCCATGGCTCGCATTTCGTGCGAATAAATCCTAAGATTAGAGAAAGTTCGATTCTCTCCACCTAGTGCATTTGCGAAAACTACACCGGTATTTGCACGGTCGAGAGTTTTTTCTCCATCACCATATCCTGCATCTTCTATTGCATCGGCTGAGACGGTTACTGCCCACAATTGACACGGGTCGATTTGCGGCAAGGTACCTGGAGGCTGGCGCCATCTACGCCAATCAAATTCGAAATCCTCTACAAATGCTCCAATCTTCGAGTAGGTTTTGCCCTCAGCAATATTTCCAGGTCCGCCTTCCTCCCAATAGATCTCGGTTGGCCAGCGATGCTCGGGAACTTCACGTATCGAAACATGTGAATCGATGATGTTCTGCCAAAATGCCTCAATGCTGTCTGCATCAGGCATTAACGCGGCCATTCCGATTACTGCTATCGGTTCAAACGGAGCTTGGTCTAAGCCTTCGCAAGCCTTACCATCTGCTGTAGTGATGGACAATATTACTCCTCCATAATACTCGAAGGCACCATTGTAATCGAATATCCTGCATCGACGTGAATACATTGACCCGTCACACCAGACGAAAGTGGACTCGCTAACCATGCAGTGCAACCTGCAACATCACTCTGAGTGACATTCCGACGTAGAGGAGAATTAGATGCAACGTGCTCTAAGATATTGTCAAATCCGGGAATCCCACTTGCTGCAATTGTGCGAATTGGCCCGCTCGAAATCGCATTAACCCTATGGCCCTCTGGCCCGAGATGGCATGCTAATTCCCTAGTCCAGCACTCAAGAGCGGCCTTTGCCATACTCATTATTCCATAACTTGGAACATGGCGTGTACTTGCAGCATAGGTCAGGGTAATCGTAGAAGAGCCTGGGTTCAGATAGGGTAATGCGAACTTTAGGCAACGTTGCAAGGAATTTGCAGATATTGTAAATGCGGTATTGATTTTATCGTCGTCAACAAATAGGATTGGGCGATCAAAGCATTCACGTGGTGCAAACCCAATTGCATGAATCAAAATATCCGCTTTTAGGCCGGGATTTTCAGCACTAAATGCATCGAAGAATTCCTTTGTGGTTTCATCGCCGGCAACATCTAGAGGATAGAATCCTGCAATCGCTGGTAATTTGTCCTTCAATTGAAACACTCGAGACATGAATCTCTTTTGATATCCGAGGTAAAGTGTAACTCCAGCATCAGCCAAACTTTGGCAAATAGCCCAAGCGATAGAATCCTCACTCGCGACGCCAAAGACGAACGCAACTTTGCCATCCAATCCTAGCATGAATTAGCACCTACCCTATGGGTAGGTGTAACTCGCCACTCTGACGCCTATGACTATTGCCATGTGAAAAGTAGTCAAGCACCCCATTTAGAGAGGGGAAAAATAGTACCAAGTAGTGTGAATATCACACCATCATAAGTCATCGAAATCAAAATCTAAATCATCATCTAGATCATCTAATTCGTCTAAGTCAAAATCATCTTCAATATCGGATTCGGTTGATTCTTCGGCTTTAGCAGAATACTTCGCTTTCCATCCAACCTTTTTGCCGGATTTCTTTGCAGCCTTCTCAGCCTTACGGGCTTGCTTCATTGCGGTCTTTTGGGTGCCCGCTCTCTTTGAGAGTCGGGACATCAACACGAGCATCAGTATCAGGAGAATCACTCCTCCGCTTATCATTCCGATTGTGGCCATACTATCTCCACTTGAAACATCGAAATCACCAAGGTCGATTCCATCACCTGAACCACCGCCTTTTGATTCGACGTTTATCTTGATTGTGAGTTCAGATTTTTCGGCTGTGCTATCGAGTTGACTCGCTGCTGAAAGTAAAATATCGATGCTAATCGATTTTGAGTTATCTGAAGGTGCTTTCAGAGTAATTGTTAGTTGGTCAGATGAAGAACCCGGCTGTATCTGAGCCCTCGCAAATGAATCTGTTACAAATGTAAATCCTGCATCTTCAAATTCCTGTTTATTTGGAATAGAAACCTCGATCTCGTCCACTCTATTTCCATCATTGAATACCGTGAACATTAATGAGACTTCCATGCCTGACTCAATATCTCTTGACGAAGTATCAGTCATCGTCAAATCGAGGCGGCTATAAGGTAGTGAGCGTACTTCTCCATTTACTTCAGCAGATTGGTTTAGAGCACTTGCAGGTACCATGATTGGTTCCATTCCAAAGCTCTCAATACTTGCAATAATGTTGAATGATTCACTTACAACTTCAATTCGAGGTTGAGCGGAAAAAGTCACTGTGAAATCGACCTCATCTCCCGTTTCCATTTCAAGAGAACTCTCTGATAACTCAGTCAAGAAATCATTGCCTTCGACACTTGAATCAAGATTTACATTTTGCTTGAAAGAGCCGGTATTTGTCACTGTGCAAGTAATGGTAACTGGCTCATTTTCTAGTGGATGAACATTGATATCAATAGTTTGTTGATTACATTCAAGGTCGATTCCTATGGGAAATCCTTGAGCCTCTGCACTAAATGAGGCCATTGGAATCAATAGTAGCATAACGAGCAGTGCAGCGCGCTTCATTCCATCCACCAGCCCTCCCGAAGGGAGGGGAGGTCAAGAAGTTGTGGTTTCAAGGACCATAGATGCGTTCAGGTAGGTCTCTGTGAGTATTCCACAATATTTCTTCATCCAAACCCGCCTCAAGCAATTGTCTTGTACGCTTTGGTACCGTCTTTGGGCCGAGAACCGCCCCCGGTCTTCGAGGGTCATCCATGTAATCGGTTTCTAGCATAAAACCATGTGATGTCGTTTCAATCGTAGCCATTAATTCGGCTATTGAACCACTTCCTGCTAGCACACTAGGCGTAAGTCCACAGGTGTATTTTTCTGAAACATCAGGTGGAGCATAATGCCGTACGAGTCGCTCTCTTGCTAAACCTGCTGAATCCGCCATCTCTGCAAGTTCAGGATAGGTTTCATCCGACTCTCCTTCGACGTGAAGTTGTAAAGGAATTCCTTCTCTTGCTGCGAGTTTCATCGTATCCAATAACAGAGTATTTGATCTCTGCCAAATATCGTCATCAACTTTCCAATGTGGCCTTCCGACCTCGCCAATTCCATGTGCTAAACCTTCGTGCACATACTCAAGTGCTGTCTCGATGGAATCCCAATAATTCTCTTCTGCTGCATCTCCAAGACTCTCGAATTGATGGGCAAATGCTGCAGGATGAGGTCCGAGAATTACCCTAACTGAAATGCCGAGTTCTCGAACTAATTCAGCCATTGCAATTGTATCTCCATATGCCTCACTGTGCCCTTTTCGAGTTGTTGGAGGTGAACTGAAATCTGGGCAGTGCACCAGGACTAGGTGAGTCCCCCCTACGCGTTGAAAATCACGAGCAGCATCTAGGAATCGTCCATTTCGATTTAGATGGAAGTGGTCGTCAAGGATTGGACCCTTCCACTCCATTCCCATCACGCCTTGAGCGACTTGCGGTCGGCGAACTTGGCTTTCCAATGCACAGCTGCCATCGCCACCATATTCGGATGGCGGGCCTTCAATGCCACAGTTCGGCCACTGGGCCAGATTAGAAGTTCGACATCGTGACGGGTATCATCTACCCTAAGACATCCGAGCCTTTCGTCGACATGACTAGTGCCACTGCCTAGGTTTGTTCTAATATTGTGAATATCAATCTCTTCTCCAAAATCAAATGATGCTACAATTGGTCCTAATTCAGCAGTCAGACCAGAATCATCTCTACCCATGCGAAGAAGCATTTCCTTTGCTGCAGCTCTTGCAGCCTCTATTCGATGCGTACCATGGACAATGATTCGTCCTTCTTCATCAAGAATAATAGTTGCACGAGGCACTTCGAGTTGTTTGATAATGACGCTGCCATTTTGTATACCACCCAATCTCTCAATGGCTTCTTCCAAGTCAACTGGGGGGGAGATACTGAACCTAGCAAGAAGATTCTCGACTCTGACTTCGATGTTGGATGAATCGCTCATGCTCACTCCTCCTCTCCTTCCGATGACGGGGGAGGAGATGAAACCTCCTCCGCTTCAACTCCTGATTCAAGTGCTTGATGAATGCCTTGCTTCCACGGCTGGAAAACTGGAACAAGCAAAATTGCATCATTTCCGAATTCATCACGTAATTTTGCAAGCCCGCCTCTCAATCGGGCTGAAAAACGAATATCGCGATTTGTATTGAGCTCGGTTGTTGAGCGATCTAGGAGCAATGACCACCATGTTCCAACCAAGGCGCTTGCTGCTTGAAGGCCATCAGGTTGTCTCGATGGTTGTTCAACGACGTGTTTGCGCATACTCTTGAGGCGTTTACGCCACTTTCTACCGATGAATACCATGCCCAATAATTTGGACCACCTTGTCACTTCTTTGGCTTCCTTTTCAAGGTGCTCAGCCCAATCATCATCATCCATTTCTGGTTCTGCAAAAAATACCGGCCTTTGATGAGTAAGTGCTGCTCTATGCAACCTTCGAGGCTCTGGATCTGGAAATCTACCAGTCTGAAGGTCATCGACATATGTCATCATTTCAGCAAATAATCCATCGATTCCACCATTCAATATCACACTGTCGAGATTGATGCCAGAATCCTCTGCTTCGGCCTTTTCTTCTTCGATCCATATTTCAGGTTCTTCGCTCGTGCACAATAATCCAAGGCCGTGCCATTGAAAACGTGGACGCATTGCATTTGGATAGACCACTGTAGGAAGAACCCCATGGAGCACAATAGTGCCGCCATCGGGATCTTGCCAAGCAATATCTTCCCAACTAAGGTCCATCTAGATCACTGGTTGGAATTAACCCAGTCTCTTAGGCTGTCGAGGTCCCAACCTTGGTCGAAGTAACCTTGGATTGTTTCTTGGTCCCATTGTGGGAATTCAGCCATTGCAGCTGCCATCAAAGGATCAACATCCGCTGCTGGTGCAGGGGTTGAAGCAGGTGGTGGGCCACGAGTTTGAGTTGGTATTTCGACGTAATCCTTGTGTTCAACATCGCCATCGTATTCATACTCGTAGGTCTCATCACTACCATCGCGCTTTACCAGCACAATAACCACAACAAGGAGTATCAGAATTAATGCTGCCAATCCTACAACAATCAACATGCCCATTCCATCTAGTAGCCCTGGGTCACTAGATGCAACCTTGACATTGAATGCCTTACCATTATCCGAACCATTCCACAATACTTCATTGGATTCTGAATCGACAATAATGAAATACATTCCACTAGTTGGTTGAGTAAATTTCTCTAGGTTGATGAAAACGCTAGGCGCTTCACCAATTCCAATCGAATCGGTAGTGAATAGCAATTCACTTGTTGGGAATCCGCCATCGACTACAGTTTGGATATCGAGGGTAATATTACCTGCCTTAGTTCCACTATTTCGCATACTTACTTCCAATTGAACAGACTGTCCAACCTCTGGACTGGAAGGAGTCATTCGGACAGCGGTAATTTCGAACCTTGATTCTTCATGCACAAGACGGTAACCTGAATTGTGGGTTGCATCACTTGACCAAATTGGGCTAACACCGCCAACATCATTTGGACCGCCTCCCGTAATTGACCAACCGGCAGAATCTCTACCTTCAATCCACAAGATGACATCGACATTTGTGATCTGATTCCGAGTAGGTGCAACTGGATCTGGCCAGAGGTCAATACAATCACCACTAACGAGATAGTCGTTACCTACACGAGCCAAACTCAAATCTGCTGACAAGGAGTCAACACCGAATGTTTGCCCGTAAACAGGCCATGTCAAGTTGTTATCTGCATCTACGAAGAATCTCCACTTCAGAGTAACTTCACCAGCAATCAATGCTGCATTCTCACTCACCAATGCTTCAACATTGACGCAATGCATTGTAGAGGATGGAAGAAGTGCACCGAGCACTTCACCATTAACTCCAGATTTAGCAGTCCAAGAATTATCCTTAACCCCAGGTTTGACACCATCGACCTTGATTGTGAAACCACTACAGCCAAATTGAGTACTTCCGTCACATAATGCGCCAGTAGAGTCGGTTGCTCCTGATGGTAAATCTATCAAACGGAATGAATATTGATACTCGTTATTATTTGGTGGAGCTGTTACATTGATATTGAAAATACCATCTGTAATTGTATGGGTAGTAATCTCTTCTGGCCAAGCGAAATATCCCTTTTCTCCATCCATCATGGCCGCATGTCTTGTAATTTCAAGTGTAAACTCACCTTCTGGATTGACATAAACACCATTATTGATTCCGTCAACATATGCGTACTGGCCCTCAAATGCGATTAAATCACCAGGGTATACGAATGCACCTGAAATATCAGAGGTATATGGCTCTTGAAGGTCTGTGAAGCTCGGAGTGATTCCATTCCTGAAATCAAGTTGTATACCATCGCTGTAAACCCAACGTTGCTTGTGACGGCCACCGGCCTCGCTCATCAGAACTGGGCTATTGTCCAAATCCTTAATTCGCAATTGAGGAACATAAGTAGTCGTAGTTATTCCAACGATATCCCATTGCATACGTATTGGTAAATCGAGGTAGAATTCAGACTCGAATGGATCAATCAAGCGACCTCCATCCATGCGAAGGACTTGCGAACCTTCACTCTCATTGCTCGCTTCAACGATTTCAACCCAGTCACTATCAGCCCAAGCGGTCTCGTTTCGTGGGGAATAATACAATACCATATCTTCTGGACCAAGGTCAATCATAAACCAATCAATATCTCTCCAGCCGTTGTCATCTTTTGCTTCAACAATCAAATGGTATTCGTTTCCAGCATACATCGACATGTTCCAAGGTCCTTGGTATCGAGGTGCTCCTTCAGCAGGATTGTGCAACCTCTCTCCATTAGAATCCTCGATGAAGAAATTTCGAATTGTTGGGGACTTGGCTGACATTGAAACATATGTAACTAAATCGTCTTCAAATCCAGGCCCGCCGCCATTGATTGCGTTACCTGCAAGGTCGGCACCTACAATGTATGCACTGACTTTTCCTGCAGGGTCTTGTCCCTTATTTGCATCATCACTATATGTGCCAGTATAATTTGCAGTAGGCGAATTTCCATCGCTGTTCAATGTAACAACAACATACTCGTCTGCATCTGCTTCACCGTCTCCATCTGTATCATGGTCATACTCGACCCAGTAATACATATCGAGTGAAGTAGGTGGTGAAGGAATATCCTGTGCTACAGCTCTTACCTTCTGTTGGTTAGTAGGTAATACCCATGTATCATCTACAAGTGGACGCCAATTCGACCAAATTGTAGGGTCGAGGTTTGCCGCATTTAGTACAGACAAATTCACCAAAGTAGGAGAATATGTATCAATCGAGAGATTGAAAGGAATTCCACAATCCACATCAGAGACAATCGGAGAAGCCGGACAAAGTGTGTCCCCGCCGGTATAATCTATGATCATGAATCGATATGTTGCTTCTCCTGCAGCGGTAAATCCGAGATCGATTTCCCAGTTGAAATCTCCACCAATACTTCCGGTAGTATTCACTACCTCTACCCATTCTTGGGTTACATTACCACCGGTATTGTTGATATCCCAACGCTGTAGAGTTAGATTGTATGATGTGGGGTCAGGTGCGACATCTAGGCTTTCTAGACGAACACTTCCGACCAAGAAGATATTCTGGTTTGATCTAGCAGAGGTTAGGTCCTGTGCTACGCCACCATAATTTTGAAGTTCGAAAGAGGCGATATAAGCATCATTCTCAATTGCATTTCCTCCCGGAGGGGCAAGAACAACAGCACCTGGCAATCCATTGACGCCATTAGACGCAACAAGGCTTGCATACAAGCGTAGTTCCTCTGTGTCTTCCCAAGCAGTATTGATTCGGAATCTCCAAGTTATGTGTTTGGAATTGCCGACATCGTTTACACTTGAGGATTCAAGGCTCAACAGGTTATCTGGGTCATAAGCTTCGGCGAAGCCCATCAAATCAGAATAACTCAACTCTACTACTCCACTCGACGACTCCATTCGCAAACGTGCTTCTGCAAAAGAAGTACCCGTTGAAGCATCTACAGTATGAGTCGATACCGCCTCAATAATGTCTCCATTTGGATAAAGACCGATTGGATTACCTGTTAGGCTTAGAGTGGAATCATATCCTGAAGACGTGGTAATCGAGAGGTTTGAAAGGTCCACTGCGCCACCACTGCCCGCAGCCAAAGCAATTGGAACAGATACTTCTGCACCAGTGCCAAGAGCAATTCCTTGATTCAATTCTCTATCCAGATAATCAGATGCATCTAATGTGGTTTCCCAATCATAGATTACATCTAGGTCTCGAACAATGATTGATGAGGAAGTCAAAGCATCGGTATTTTCTGCAACAAAGTGTAGAGTGAACCACTCATTTCCATATGCGTCAATATGACTTGATGCAACCAATGGATTCTGAAGTAGATTGTTTATCGCAGATACAAGATCTAATGGAGTTTCAAGAATTTCGTGGGAGAACATTGAAACATTGTCCATGCTACCTAGGAATTCTTCCTGATAACTACTCATCAAACTTAGGTCAAACCCAACGCTTGGGTCCGAAAGAGAACTGATTGTGTTATCGGTTAATATCACATCTGCATTTGTCACTGTGGCTCCACGTGGTATCATGAAACTACCGCCAACACCTTTTCCTGCAGCGTTTAGAACAATAGTAGACTGAGTTCCTCCTTGATTCTCGCCATCTACTAATCCCGTCCACAATGTAGTTTGACGGCCAAATGCACCAAAGGCTGGTTCGTTCATTGCCCATTCGATATCACCGTCATTTGCGATATCGATGCTAACACCAGATGCACTATGTCCAAATTCCAAATCAAACCAGATTTCGGAAAGCCCACATGGGTTGGCATATGATATGATAGAAGAGAAACCAAATGCTGGAATTAAAGGTTCATACTTGGTATTCGGAGTGAGATTAACGAGATTATTATTTCTCATGTTAATCTGAATGCTTGGGTCATCCATACAATCATCGACAATTACCGGAGTAATCCCCACAATTGGCTGACTAAATCTGGTACGCTGAATTGGTGGGTTGAAGGATTGATCGATAATCGTTGGCGCGTACATCAACGGCTGAGCGCCACCAGGTGACATCCATACTCCATCAATAATAAATGGATCAAAAACGACACTCGTGTCATTTAATCCGCTACCTACTCTTGTACCGAGAGATAAACCATGCAATACTGCAGTCGACAATCGATACTGCCCAGTATCATATAGGAATTTAATATCAATAACCGGATATTCACTTGCATCAATATCCCATAATTCAACGATAGGTCCAATCAATCCAGTCATCTGATTTCCATTATTGTCAACAACTATCTCGGTTGTTGAACCACGTAGGATTTCTACTTTCAAAGAATTGGTAGGAGAGATTTCCTGCTCTATCTGAAGAACTCCATAGCCATCTGGGAATCCAGCCATTGGGGCTTGGCGTGGCGTGAAACCTTTGACTGTCATCCAGCCATTTTGAGGTAGTGGGTCGCCGATACGGAAATCATCGATAAACCATCCAGGCATGGTTGAATTATACGGAGTACCACTTCCAGCGTTGAAAGAAAGTACAAACTTAAGTTGCACATATTTTGTGATATGCTGGTCCAGATTCACTGCGAGGGTAGCCCAACCCGTAGGATTCTGTGATGCACTTGTTGATTCGCCACCAATAGCGTAATCATTGCCAGTAAGGCCATCACAGGTCTGGATCTTTCCATTTCCATTTCCAATTGGATAAAGTCCGTTAGCATAACTAATTCCCGAAGTGTTTCCAGTATCAAATGGGATGTAAGACCAGCCTTGGTCGGGTGGCGGGAAGCTTGGAGAAGAACTGTTTCTAACCATTACATAGCCACAATCCCAGTATGTCTTAGTAGGGTTTGCACCAGGGTTTGTCTCTGTCCAATGCATGCCATGCCAACTTGAGAACCGAGCAATATATGATGCTGGGTCTACTGATACTGCAGGAGAAATCATGCTGTATGAGAAACTAGAGCCATCGTCATCATTTGTGTAATCATTATCTGAATCGTACATATTGGTACCCCAGCAATCCATGCCGGTATTACAATTATCATTCAGCGTTGTTGCTCCTGTGAGAGAGCCATGCTGCCAACCCATTCCAGAAGATACTGGTGGCTGTGAATGGTCTTGGAAATTACCATGGTTTCGCTCAAAATCGGTGGAGTATCCTCCACTGACAAGTCTGACACTATCTTCGTGATAAGTGAAATCATCGATATTCGAATACTCGGTTTGCTGATTATTGTATGTTGGGTCCCATACGAACTGTTGGGTTTCACCATTGATGGTGCTTTGGATTTGATGAGTAGCCATTCCAGTAGATAGTTCGACCGATGCATCGGTAACGGTTCCACCGGCAGGAAGTGTAATGGTTCCATCAACAGTATTCACAAAATCAGATTCGTCTCTGACTTCAATTAAAATCTCACTGTCGCCATTGCTGAAAGTTGTCACTGATGCAGCTGTCGCGAGTGGCGAAATTAGCATCAAGAAGGTGAACAACAAAGCGGTTCTTGAATTCTTATTGTCGGTCATATGAGTTACTCCTCTTCTCCCTCCACTAATGTCCGACATAAAAGCCCGACGGGAAGATGTAACCTACGGGTTCCCCCCTATGGGGGGGACCCGAATGAGTTTCAAAGGGGGACTGGGCGCCTATCTTCCCAACATCTCATTGCGAGTGATGAAATCCCTCCCAATCGTTCCTCAGATTTCTCCAACCATTCCTTATTTGCAACTGTTGTAGGCTTATCAGGTCCAAGCGCATCACATACTTCTGGTCCTTCACTTATTGATAAGGTTCCAATCGTTCTTGCCATCGCCATAATATCAACCTTATCAAAGGCCAACAGAGGCCTTAGTGGCAATAATGGAGTGGCGATTTCAACTCCGCCTAAATTCCCTAAAGTTTGGCTAGATACTTGGCCTAGATTTTCTCCTGTCAAAACATGGCTCGCTTCTACTTCCTCACCACACAAAGTTGCTAACGAATTGAATAGCCTCTTCATATGAATAAAATACTCAGAATGGCACCATTTTTCAGTAAATAATGCAAGAACTTCAGCAACTGGAACTACGATCAACTCACGGCGAAGATGACTTCTCGCCGCATCACCAAGTGGTCCATCCATTTCTAGCAAATGTTGCAACGATGCTATGGTTTTGAGTTCCGCTTCTGGACCAGTAATCGGCTCTTGGCTTGCGTGAACCGGGATAATATCCCATCCTTCCGCTAACATCCTTGCCACTGCAACAGGGGAATCTATTCCACCTGAAACCAAAGCGACACAGACTTTACTATCGTCCATGTCATGTGGCACGTCTTGTAGGTCAAGAAACCACCCCTTGAGTATGCATTCCCCACTGACTTCTTGAGGGAGGGCCTTCTCGCAACAGCATGGAGCCTTACTCAAAAGAGGCAGCAACACTGATTGAACACGTATTCCCAGGGGATACAAATGCCTATGATACTCTTTTTGGAGGAAGATTACTATCATTGATGGATAAAGCTGGAGGGATTGCTTGCGCAAAGTTTGCTCATCGCGAATTTGTAACTATTTCCATCGACACACTGACTTTCATGGCACCTGCACGACAGGGTGATCTGTTAGAAGTTACAGGAAAGGTTGTTTTCACAAGTAGTCATACTGCTTGTACAAAGGTTACTGCAGTTGCTGTTGACAAAGCTACTTGGGAGAAAAAGAAAATTTGTGAAGGATTCTTTTTCTTTGTGGCAATCGACTCTATGATGCGTCCAATACCAATCCCACAATTCGTTGTAGAAGATGAATCAGAACAAGCAGACTGGGATCAAGCACTTAGCATTCGAGAACACATGCTCGCCCAAAAGAACAAGTAATTACGAATCTAGTCTAGGAAGCGCTGAAACGCCTTCTGCCTCGAGTTGTTGCTTTTCTTCGGTGCTCATCATCTCACCGAATGAAGATGGTATTGCAACCTCAGTCCTGATATGACTCAACATCTCCTCTACCTTTCCATCATTTACAACGCCACCTCTACTTTGGGCAAGATTCTGAATTGACTCTGCTGTCACTTCAGCTTGTCTTGCATGATCGGCTTGAATCCTCAATGCGTCTGTAGTTCGTGACCTTCTTAGCAAACTACGCGAAATATTTCCAACTCTTTCAAGGGAAGGTCCAACTAATTCCCTTACGACTGAACTGCCTCGAAGCCTAGTTCCCCTACGGCCTCCGGTTGAAATTCGTCGCCGATTATTGCCCTTGGCTGAAAGTCTAGACATCGAGGGATATCTTTCGGCAGGACCCTCGGCTGCCTCTGTATTTTCACTTTCAGAAGCCAATTGACTCTCCTCTTTACGCGCAGATGCGACAAGTGACTGGGTTGGCTCCTCGAGTTGTGAATCGATCAATGGAGTATCAGGTGATTGGAACTCTTCAACCATTGCACCAGGAATATGGGCCCCTTCAGCACCAAAGAATGATGGTAGGAATTGAGAAGGTGGTGGAGCTGCTTGCATTGGAACATGTTCAGACGGAATCGCTCCATTAAATTGCATCATACCATATGATGAAGACTCAACTGGCTGATTACGATGGATGGAATGGGGATGAGGTTGTTGCATTTGCGGATGCCAACCATTCTGAATCACATTATTCCTCTGAGTGTGTAGGTTATCTCTGGCACGAGAAAGTAGACTCGCTGGTACTTCCTGCTCGGGTTCTTGTATAATTTCATCCGCCCATGTTGGAAGGTCGAGGTCTGCAACCATAGTGATTGGCTCATCGATAATTGTCGCATCAAGTGGTTCCTGCTCATCAAATGACATCGAATCTAGGAAACTGGTCAATACTGGAGCGGGTTCTAATTCTATTATCTCAGGAACGGAAAGAATTTCCTCAAAATTACGGTGCCTAGGATAATCAGAATCTCTGATTAGAGAAGATAGACTCTCCCTTGCCTCTTCCAAACTTAGTCCATCTTGCATCCTATTTACCATTGCACATAATCGTATTAATGAATCATCATTCCCGAAAACCGAATGGCAATCCCCCGCAGATGTATCGATGGTTAATGTCTGACGGCGTGTGATGAAATGTGATACTGCAAGCACAATTCCTACTGCACCTGTCAACGATTGTAATTTACCTTCTAGACCTCTCCATGAAAGCCAACATAGAAGCAAGCCAACGAATCCAAGCCAAGCAGGAATCAAAGTAGTATGATGGTGTTGAACCCTCTGAACCGCTTCAAGTTTCATATCCAATGCTTGACCAGTACGTGATTCGAAACAGAGTTGAGTATCGGAAAGGGTTGCCCTCACCCTACCGCGTACACCCCCCAGATTTAGCGAGCGGAAAACTTCCACCGGCTCGCCAACACTGGGGCTCTCTGCCCTGGTGTCTGAGTACATCCCGAACCTGCGAACTTGAAGTTGAGGTTATCAATGCACCGTAGGTGAACCCCTATGGGGTTGCGTATTGGCGACCCTCTCAATCCAGCCGGTATACGCTTGCTGAACCCATTATTCGTGGTTTAGAATCGAGTTGGGCAACCAAAACCTGTGGTGCTTCATCGCACCTGATGAATAATGGCGAATCCCAAGAAACTATCATTCCATCATCTATCGATTCAATTCTTCCAACAGCGAATTGCAAATCGACCGCAGCATGAACAACATCTCCGGGATTTAGGATTCTTTTTTGGAACGGAGATTGTGTTAATTCTATTCGGCTACGTTCGTGCTTCTCAAGTGCAAGTGGAATACTGATCCCTTTGTTCTTATCTTCTACTTCAGGATGTATCACAAGGCTTCCACCAGAGAGATGTTCTTCCTTGGTATTTCGTAGAGCGATTCCTACTCTATCGCCTGCTACAGCCTCATTCACATCATCATCCATTACCTGTAATGACTTCACTGTCCCAGGGCCATCAGCTGGCATTAATCTCAATTCATCATGTACCTTCAAGGTACCAGATTGAACATAGCCAATTGCAACAAGACCAATGCCTTTGACATTGAAATGTTGGTCGATTGGGACAACGAGTGGAGCAGACTTTGCCGCCTCGAGGTCAGTAGAAATCAAATCCATTAACTTGTATAATTCCCCACGAAGTTCGATTCCATCACTACTACATTGAGTCCATCCACTTAGTCCAGCCTGTTTGAAGAGACCCATTACTTGGTCTTCGTCAACCCATCCTCCCTCTGCGGCGTTGATTACGATGAGGCCCTTGTCAATTCCCGCTGAAGCAAAAGCGACCAGAACTTCTCCGAATTCTGCATTGACACCTGTTACCTCAATCAATCCAACACGGGCCGCGCACAATGCATTGAACAGAGGGCGTATTCTATCTGGAAGTTTAGCGGGCCTTATGATAGATAGAATCCGAGGACCATTGGCTCCGACCTCTTTGTGAACATAGGTATGGACATCGCGTTGGTCGGTTGCCTTCGCAATCTCTTTCGCCAATTCGTCACTTCCGACCATGGCGATATTGAGGACGGTCATATACCGGCGACCGGCGGACCTTTCTTGAGTCTGTTGTAGACTCAGCGGGTACTGGTTATCGCTCGGTAGTCGATTAGTCGTAAGTCGTATTCTTCCTGCGAAAGATTTCTGATTTTATTTGTTCCGAACCTCTCTAAAGTAAATGATGCGGTAACTGTAGCATGAACAAGAGCCTCTGCAAGTTCTTCACGCTCTATCTTTCCTTCATTTTGTGAAAGGAAAGCTGCCATCGCTCCTGCAAAAGCATCGCCACAACCTGTTGGATCTACGATTTTCTTTGTCGGAAATGCCGGCATAGATAGCAATCCATCGGGGTGAAGAGCAAGAACTCCATGTTCTCCTCGCTTTACGACAAGGATTCCACCGCCGGCCAATTCCTGAACTGCAAAGGATGCTCGGACCAAATTATCATCATTGGCTAGCATCCTAATTTCACCATCATTCAGTACTACAAGGTCGACCTTCTGCATAGCTTCAATCAAACTATCTTTTGCAATGTTAATCCACAAATTCATAGAATCAAGCATCGTAATTCTGGTGGGTGAAGTTTGTTCGATAACCGAAAGTTGTAGTGCGGGGTGCAAATTTGCGCAAAACACCACACTTGGATGAATAGAATGAACTGGAACTTTTGGTTCGAAGTGCTCGAACACATTGAGATGAGTTTCATGAGTTTCTGCTTCAGACATATTTCCGTGATATGACCCCTTCCAGCGGAAAGTCAAGCCCTGTGCAGTTTCTATTCCTGTGACATCGAGGCCTGCATCGACATATGCAGCCATATCTTCAGTGAGGAAGTCATGTCCGACCACCCCTACTAATGCTGCTTTGCCACCAGACATTCGATTCAAATGAAATGAGGTGGAGAATCCACTGTAGGATGCTGAACCTCCCAATTCTTCTGTTGCAATTCCCTCTGGGGATTCCAGTGAATCATAGGCAAGACTGCCGACGATTAGAACATCCATCTAATCACCCGAGTAAATCCTGGTGCATATCGATATATTGGATTGTAACGTCTCGGTTTAGGAAATCTTTCTCATCCATAATTCTACGATGTAGCGGAATTAAATGCTCTACTCCAGTAATGATTGTCTCATCTAGAGCGGTTCTCATTCGAGCGATTGCATCTTCACGAGTTGGTCCCCAAGTCAGTAGTTTTGCCAACAGACTATCAAAACATCCTGGCATCTCATAACCAGGATGGGCATGAGTATCACATCGTACTCCAAATCCACTGGGGAAATGACATTCCCAAAGTCTACCAGGTGAAGGTACGAAGTTGGTAGTATCTTCAGCATTTAGTCGACATTGAATCGCATGACCTCTAATCTTCACATCCCCCTGAGAGAGAGGTAGACTTTCACCTTGAGCAACTCTGATTCCAAGTTGGACAAGGTTGTATCCTGTGATCAATTCGGTGACCGTATGCTCTACCTGAACCCGGGGATTGACTTCGAGAAAGTAAAAATCTCCATTCTTATCACGCAAAAATTCGAATGTTGCTAAGCCCTTGTACCCGACGCTTTCAGCACCAGCGCAAACAAGAGCACCTATCTCCGCACGCTTCTCATCGGTCAACCAAGGACCTTCCTCGACAAGTTTCTGGTGACGACGTTGAATAGAGCAAAATCTCTCACCGAAATGAATAGCATTTTTGCCATCACCAAGAACTTGAAATTCTACGTGTTGGGCACCTTCGATATATTTCTCTACGAATACCCTATCATCACCAAATGCGGATTTTGCCCGGCTTTGGCACAACTTGAGAGCCCCTTCAAATTCATCTGAAGCGTGCACAATTTGCATACCAATACCTCCACCACCTGCTGCAGCTTTGATGATAACTGGATAACCAATTTCTGAAGCCAGTTCACTCGCAACGTCTGCACTGGAGATGGGTTCACTACTGCCTTTAGCAGTTGGAAGACCTGCTGCTTCCATCGCAGCTCTTGCCTCGATTTTGTCACCAAGTAAAGTGATAACATTCGCAGCAGGACCAATGAAAGTGATTCCTTCTTCTTCTAGGCGCTTTACGAATTGAGCATTCTCGGCAAGAAATCCATATCCTGGATGTACTGCATCACAATTCAATTCTTTAGCGGCATTTACTATCGCCTCGATATCAAGGTAAGAATCCAAAGGGTTTGCTCGCATGATAGGATATGCGACATCTGCCATACGTACAGGTAGTGATAATCGGTCTTCACGGCCGTGAATAACGGCTGCCTCAATACCCATATCACGCAATGCTCTCAGAATCCTTAATGCGATTTCACCACGGTTGGCAATAAGCACACGTTTGAATCCCATGAGTGTTGCCAGACACACCTGCTCTATGATGAAAGCGGTTCAACAATTACACTCATGTGATGTTTTCAAGCCAATATTGTCGCCGGATTCCGGCAACTCTGACCCGCTTTCTCGCGCTGTATGGGAAGCGGCGGGATGAGGCTTATAGGATAGCAAACATACTCGCGTCTATGGATGCAGATGAAAACACCGGAGCGGCCACTGCCGAGCGTTTGGCGGGAAGGGATCTGAATAAGAGCGGTAAAGTTGTGAATTTGGTAATTTGTGGCAATTCTAGATTCTATGATTTTCAGTGGTTAGAAGAGCAACTCGATCAATGGATGAAATGGCATGAATATCCTGACTTGATAATCATTGGAGGCGCATCAGGAGTCGATTATTTAGCGGAGAGATGGTGTGATAATCATGCCATTCCGATGGCGATTTACAATGAAGCATGGAATGCACCACGGAGCGGATTACAAGACGATGGTAGGCCAGAAGCAGCACCTACACTTGTCGATGATATGCTTAACCATGCGACACATGTTATCGCTTTCCCTGGTCCGAAATCCAAGTGGACATCTATCATGATAAAACGGGCGCGTGAACGAGGTATTCCAGCGGTGGAAATACCTACTCCGCTCGATTCATAATCCAGTATCAGTACACATCGCGCAAGTAGCGCTTTTGCTCCCTCATCATCGTTTTCTCGATGAAGAAGGTTGCATCTTCTTCTGACATTCCACCGTGCTCTATTGCGATTTCGATTAGGGCTCGATGTACATCCTTTGCCATGTATTTCTTATCGCCGCAGATGTAGAAATATGCTCCTCTCTCAAACCATTCCCAAACCTCAGCACCATACTCTTTGAGTCTGTGTTGAACATAGATTTTCTCTTCCTGATCTCTTGACCAAGCAGTGGTAAATCGGTAGAGGTGACCTTCATCGAGCCAACCCTCAATCGAATCCTTGTAGTAAAATTCTGTTTTCTCAGATTGATCGCCAAAGAATAACCAATTCTTTCCATCCCCGCCATCAAAGACACGCTGTTCCATGAAAGCACGGAAAGGTGCGATTCCTGTTCCCGGACCAACCATGATAATATCAGTAGATTTGTCTTCTGGCAAAACGAAAGACTTGGTAGGGCTCATGAATACACCAACATCGGTTTTCCCAATTTCAACTTCGTCAGCTAAGTAAACAGTACACAAACCACCTCTATCTCTATCGTGATGAGAATATCGAACGATTCCAACTGTCAACTCAACCAAACCAGGATGGGCATCGTGGCTTGAAGCAATAGAATAGAGGCGTGGCTTTAATTTGTCAATTAGTTCAAGGAATTCTTCTGCATCATACTGAACATCAAAATCCCTAATCACATCGATATAATCACGTGACCAGATATAGTCCTCCATTGCATCGCCATCAGAGACGAGATTAGCGACCTTTGCCACAGGGTCATCGCCCGGAATAGAAGGGTTAGGTTCTACGACAAGAGATGAATCTCCTCCCATCCATTCAGAGCCACCTCCAGCCACAGCCTCACGATAGCGTTCCACTAGTGAAACTGTGATTCGCATACCTGTTGAAGTCACCTTTTGAACAAGTGAATTTACGAATTTCTTGTTAACGCGATGAATTTCAAAATCCATCTTTAATGCGTCGCGAAGAGTGCGCTCACCATTATGCGTGCTCACAATTTGTTTACTATCCCAACCAGTGACTTCAATTAATTCATCGACGGTATGAGGTGGATTTTCTGCAAGCACACCTAATGCGTCACCTACTTTGTAATCCATGCCGGAATCACCCAAATCGAATACGATATGGCAGGTTTCCTTTTTGGAACCTGGTCCATTGAGAACATAGCACTCAGTAACCTTTGATTGGTAAGGGCTCTTTGCACTCCATTTCGACATTGCAACCACCGAATGAACCAGCCCACCGGACTACTGTTCATGAATGTTGGTGCGATGATGTCTTAGGCCCGAAGGGCGTCACCCCCTCCATGGTGAAGGTCGAATTACTCGGGAGCGGTAATGCATTCTTGCCTTCAGGACGCCATCACTCTTTCACTTGTATTGACCGTCACATGATAATAGATGCACCTCCAACATGCTTAGCAAGCCTTCGGAGAGCAGGTATTTCGGTAGCAGATATCGATACTATTCTAATCACTCATGTTCATGGAGACCATGTGTTTGGATTTCCATTTATCTTGTTAGAACGGAAATACATTTCAGATAGAGATGGCCTTAGACCACTTACAGTAGCAGGTTCTTCTGGAGTCAAAGAACGGCTCGTGCATCTTTGCCATCTTGCATATCCTGGCTCACTCGATTCAATTCTGGAATCAATAAAATGGGTTGATATTCCAAAAGTTGAAAATTGGTCTTTTGAGCGATTTGAAGTTCTTCATGACCCTGAAGTAGACCCGCATGGTTGGAGGCTCGAACACGAAAACGGAATTTCTCTTCTCCACTCTGGAGATAGTGGCCCTTGTGAAGAATTGTGGAGTCGAGTTGGTAGTGTTGATCTTGCTATTGTAGAAATGGGAGTTCCGCAATGGGTACCCACTGAGCACCACCATAAACCAGATGATATCAAGAAACTTGCAAATGAAAACCAAGATACTACGATATTAATAACTCATACATTTATTGACGCTGATTATGAAATTATCACCACGCAGGTGCCAGATTTCCCATCCAATGTCATTCACGGAAATGATGAAATGACGTTAGAGTTATTGCCGAATTCTATAGGTTTGATATAATAATAACATCAAAAAATAACTCACGGGAGTGTAATTTTCACACTTAATCTTGAATTCTCCAATTGGAGGTTATATACAAAATTTGATCTTAGCTTGTTACGATTGTTTTCGAATTGACTTTGGCTTTCCAAATAGAGAGTCGGATTTGACAGCTCTATCGCTTTGGAAAAAAAGTTCCCTACGGAAAAGTTTCCGGATTCAGACCGACAGTATGCTGTTTTTTTCAATAATCATGCTGAAAACGCCCTCCCCTTTATGAACTCCAATTGAAGTTGAATAAGTCGGCTATTCCTCACTTTAATTCTTCATCAGCAAACAAATTTATATGGCGGACTCGGACTCACGTAAGTCATCATGCATTGTGTCTGCCAGCCGGACAACCTTGAATGATATGAGGAGAAGTGTAATAAAATGTCGTCAAATATTTTCGATGGCATTCTCACACAAAGGACGCTTTTCATCCAAAAGGAGACACTGCGCCACACTCACACCCCTGAAAGACTGCCTCATCGTGATGCAGAAGTTGAGACTTTAAGTTTCAATTTAGTCGAGGCCCTTAAGGGCCACATTCCTTCGAATATGATTCTCTACGGCGTGACCGGAGCCGGTAAAACCGCTGTCACCAGATATGTTTGTGACCAACTCCTGCGAAAGGGTGAACAAATTGGAAGAGTTGTTCATCCAGTTTTGGTTAACTGCCGACAAATCGATACTCAATACCGAGTATTATCCCATCTTGGAAACACACTTCTTGAAGCTCATGAAGAGGCTGATATCCCATTTACTGGCTGGCCAACTGACCGGGTGTTTTCAGAATTAGTGAGACGGATGGATGAACGCGGGGGAGTTTATGTCATCGTACTTGACGAAATCGACCACCTTGTAAAGAAGGCTGGAGATGACCTTCTTTACAATTTGACAAACTTGAATGCTGAATTAAAAAATGCTAGGGCATGTGTTATCGGCATCTCAAACGATCTCAAATTTACTGACTTCCTCGATCCACGAGTAAGAAGTAGGCTTGGCCAGGAAGATATCATATTCAATCCATATAATGCTGAGCAACTTCAAGATATTCTTAGAGGAAGGGCACAAAATGCAATCACTCCAGATGCGATTGGAGACGGTGTCATAGAATTGTGCGCTGCACTTGCAGCACAAGAAAACGGAGATGCCCGTTGCGCACTTGATTTACTTCGTGTTTCTACCGAAAAGGCTGAGCAAGAAGGTGTTGGCATTGTAGAGCAACAACATGTTAGGATTGCTCAGGCTCAAATTGAATCCGACCAAGTTACACCAGTGATTCGTACTCTTCCCACACAACAGAAGATGGTTCTTGCATCTGTTCTCATCAATGAGAGTAATGGACTTCGCAATATTCAGACTGGTGAAGTTTATCACATTTACAAACAGGCTTGCAATTTAGTTGGCCAGCAATTCCTAACTGCAAGAAGAATCTCTGGCATTATCAATAATCTCGACATGCTAGGCTTAATTACAGCTAAAGTAATTTCAAGAGGAAGGCATGGTAGATCCAAGGAGATTAATTCCTGTATCCCCAATAACATCGACCCAATCGATGTGATGGCAAAGGCCGAACCAGTATTCTCGGAAATCTTTGCAAATAGGTTCCGGCACCAAAGCCGCCTTTGAGAAAGCCCCGTAGGGGCTCTCCTAAACACTCATAACCGCGACCAAGGTGGCAGTCGCCATGAGCAACAGCAATGAGAATGGAGAGCGCAGCCTTCTCGAGACCTTCATACTCCCTTCAAAGGGACTTGCTGACTGGTATGTTGCGTTAGGAATTTGGGGACTTTTCCTCGCAGTCATGAACTGCCTTGGAATTGTTCACCCTCACCATAGAATCTCTTGGGGTGGCCTACTCACCTTTGAGATGACCAACGCTGCATTTGATGTTGCTGATGGTTTCTCGATTGTTTTGGGTGACATTGTTTTCATGGCAATTTGTTGTGCTGCATTATTCTTAGGTATGCGAACACAGATTGGCGATGGTACAATGGAAGAGCATTTGAAATCTACTTTTGAGCATGAAGTCGGATTCGTCCTTTCCCTCTTTTCCTTCGACAAAGGATTGGCAACACCTATTGGTGGATGGTTGATTACCATCGGCTTGATTTTCTACATCATCCGTGGAATACTATTCACGAATTGGATTGACCCCGGAGTATATTCGGTATGTGTGGCTTTGATTGCTAGTGGACTTGTCATGAGGATGCTAGTTGAAACTGAAACCGAGGAATGATCAGTGCCCATTACGCCCGAATAGGGCGTCAAGGTAACCAAGAATGATTCCTAGCCATAGTGCTAACGACCACGCTATGAATATCAATGGGGCTTTGAGCGGGCTCTTTTTAGCCGCAATGAATAATGTTGTACGCAAGGAGAGAATCAACCAAATCAGAATTGGCAATAATAGCCAAACGGGTTCACCAAATGTGATAAACTCATTTTTCATATTGCCGAAATCGTATCCATCTTTCAATAATAATACAAAGCCAGCAATCATTGAGAGACATGCTGGTAATAGTGCGAGAATAATCCACGAGGAACCTATGAAATCAAAACCTAAACCTCTTCGATTACGCGCTGAATAATTTCGTACAATCCTGACGTGAGCTCTTGAATCTCTTTTTCTCTTGCTAAGGAATCGAGTGAGCCCGGTTTCAGGAATATGGTTGACAACAGCGTCAGGAGCATAGATGATTACCCCTCCTTCAGCTATTAACTTCAAAGATACCTCCATGTCTTCAGCATGATACCAAGTTGGATTAAATCCCCCTACCTCGAGTAATTTCTCCCTGTTGAACATTGAACATGGACCATTTGCGAGACTTGTTCTTCTGGGCCTAGAACGATATTTTGCTTGGATTTCAATCGATCTGATAATTGAGACCACATCATTTGACTGACCGAATACAGTTCTACCAGTTACTGCAACGACCTCTTCTTCCTCTTGTGAAGGGGAAGCCAAGAGTAATTGTTCAATCCAATCCGGTTCGGGCCGAACATCGATGTCGGTAATTGCAACCCATTCTCCACGCGCTACTTCAAGTGCAGCCATTCTACCTGCAGATAACCCCAATGCTTTCTGAGTAATTGCAGTAACAAATTCTTCCTCTCCCCATTTTTTTACCTTCTCTGTTGAACCATCATTTGAACCATCATCGACAATAATAATCTCTAGTGGACGGTGGGTTTGGTTAACCAATGATTCCATACAATCATCAATCCAATCATTGCTATTTCTGACGCAAACGGTGATTGAAACTAGAGTCATTATCTCACCTCAAAGCGATCAAGTATCGAACGGCATTCCTGCTTAGCTTGATTATCGGTATGACGTATGACCACCCCTTTTCCGGGTTGCCCATATACTACATTAGTTCCAAGTGGTGCGAGAAGGTGAATAATGATTGGAGCAAGGTCTTCCTCTCCTGACACTTCAATACATGTGGTTTGGTCATTGTGCAATGCTGCTTCGATAGAATCAATTAGAGAAGGGGTAATTTGTCCCGGCGGATTATTCGCATCGATTAGAACATCGAATGGTGAAAGGTCCACTTTATCTTCCAATTCGGTTCTCTTTGTGAATCCATCAACTAAAGCGATGTCAGGAATGATGTCCATATCGAGCAATGTAGCGGTACATACGTCTCCTACAGACACCAGTATTCCAAAAGTCAAATCTTCAATCGCCGACGACATTGCCACTTCAGGTGCATTCTCTGGGCCAAGATGCAAATCTCCCATCGCTTCTTTCAATTCAGAATCGAGTGCTGGTTGGAAATAATGAGTAACTTCTCTATCCTTATTGGCCAACCACGCCTTTCCATCCCTATCGATTATCCCAGCTCGAATTCTTGTACTAGAGATAATACTTCCAGTTTCATCTAGAACATGTTCGGCCTCAATGATTTCCAAAGGAATTAGGCCTGCATGTAATCTCTTTTCATTTATTGAATTGCAATTGGGTAATGTTTCAGGTGTGCAGATTATCGAATCGCAATCTGCTCTATGTGGTGCAGGTCCCAATTCATCTTTGAGTTCATGAGTTGAAATTCTCTCACCACACCAATCGAGAATTGCTCCTCTTCGCTCATCGAAAGACTGTATCAATGGAGATTTACTTGCAGACATTTCATCTCCTGCGATCCAAACTTCAACAAGTTCGGCTTCGGCAAGAGCCGCTTCTAATAGTGCGATATGGCCGGCATGAAATCGGTCAAAAGTACCGCCGACTAGGCAACGCCCTAACCTCACCATGTAGTATACTGTACTTCGACAACAGTTGAAGGTATTGTTAGAGAAGCTGTGCCCCGACCCGTAACAGCCCCTATCATCGTCTCCTCGGAGGCTTGACCCAGGGTCAGGGCGTCTGTGCGGCCGATTGGTTGTCTCACACTCATCCTTTCGTCCGGCGAGGACCCATTACCGACCACATAGTCCATCGGTTTGCATCAGAGGTCATACCCGAAGGTCACCCTGGTCTTCGTCGATGGCACATGGCCGCATCATTGGTATCGGCTTTCATCGGGCAGCACGCCCTCCAGCCGATGTTGCATGTGCAGCCAAACTACGCGACCGGCCTCTCATGCATGAAGGCGTCGGTGTAGAGCAATGTGTATCTCCATGTTGCCTTCACAATGAATTGGGACATGAGGTACAGTTGTTTGGAATAGCCAACCCACCATTGGATGAGTTCTACCTTTTGGTGGTGCAATTCCTCTTTCTCTAGCATCTAATGCATCGAGTACATCCAGCAATGAGTCGTGACCAGGCCCACTCTTCATGTGATGAGTTAATTTCAGGTCCTCGCTCAATAGTACAGAATCACATAATAATACAGCCCATGGTATCTCCAGTTCGCTTAGCATCGTTCTTCCTTGAGATGAAGAGAGAAATAAGCGGACCCATTCCAGAGCATTCTCTTTCCATAGTGAATGATTAACAGCAGTAATTATTCCCATAATCGCATCTCTGTCTTGTACTCCAACTGAAAGCGCATGGTGATGAGGGCATGCTAAAGCAACCTTCTCTTTGAGTTCTGAATCCCAACATGCCATCATTACTCCATCGATATCAATGGGGTCTTCAAGAAATGCTGAACAAGCAACATCTACTGACTCCATTGTGGATGCTGAAAGCCAATGTGTAGAAGATAATAACGCACTAGCCATTGCAGGATGAGGAATGAGGTGTACTTGATCAAGCATTATCATCGGACTAGAGCGAACTCGCTCCACAAGTGATTCATATGCATCAGTATTATCAAGAGCTAAATCACATAATTGTTCAATATCAAAAGATTCTAGATTTGCAAGGCTAGCCCAAATCGAATCAATCTTTTTGGAAATACGCCTCCATCTCGAACCTCTCTGTTCAGGTGAAGTAGCAATCCATGCAGCAAGCGGATATTCCTCCTCTACCATGTCAGCCCAAGTATCATTACCATCTGAAGTAAGGTTGCAAGCAACCCACATCGCTTCTCTTTGATTGAGGGGTTTACTTCTCGGAGGGGTCAAATCCCCTCGCACTATTTCGGATGGATTTGCAGGCATTTCCCAATTCTCTGGCATCTCACTAGAGAGATCTCCATCAAGACTTACTGGAATCTGTACTCTATCTGGTAATTCTAGGTTGAACTTTCCATGGACCCCCATCGATGTCAAGCGCATTGGCAATTCAAGTGCAGTCCCCTCACAGATTACCATTCGGCAACGGCTATCTGATACGAGTTGGTCCAATACACCTCGTTCAATAGGCCAGCGCCAATGGACAACAATCGGTTGATTGGATGACTCTAGAGCATAAGCCAACATTGCGCGTGCTGCTCTTAGTGAGAGTGAACGTGTATCCATTACACCTTCTTCGGCCCATTCTCTGCCGGGGAAGTCGGCTAATAAACGACGAGTTGACGCTGTAGATATTCCCTCGATGAGGTCTGACTTTATCTTGGCCATTCTCTCTGAAATTGTCTCATTAGAAAGGCGGGGATGGACTTCTCGAAGCCAATACTTGAGAATTGCAAATGCTATAGGGGCACCTTCACGCCCAAGCAAATCGAAATCTGCAATACACAATGCACCTTTTGCTACCGCTCTTAACACGAGAGCTTGATCATCTCTTTTGCCCAATAATGCATGAACTCCATCCCTCGGCCTTACTAAAGGACCGGAATTACCCGCTCGGCCAAATGCTACATCGCCATCGCATAATTGCTGAGGTAAGTCTGGCCAAATTCCTTGAGGTAGAGAAGAGAACCAACTTCCTACACCTAAGGGCCATTCTCTCGTATCATCTAAGAGACGAACTCTGACAACACCCATTATTTTTGGTCGCTCCATCCACGCTGCCAAGGTCAAGGGAGAGGTGTCTTCGGGAGCTTCTGCACGGCGTCCATTTTCTAAATCCCACCAAACAGGGCCATCTCCTCTGATGACGCCCCAACGCCAATACTCCCCGCCCCCTTTGTTTCCATTGGAATTTTCGACCACTCCAGAATCATCGTCCATTGGTCTATCTGGGAGCCCAATCAAGGGTCCTTGAGGCTTTGATGCATAACCAAGTAACAGCATAGAGCCATCTCTCGCAAGAACAATTCCGGCCGCTCCGGGAGGTGGGGGCCAGCGAACTGACGCCTCTAGACGATCGAGTCCATCGGACTCAAGTCTAGCCAGGCCTTGTGATGAAAGACGCAATCTCGAGCCTCGAATATTTAGGTCGTCACGTACGACGTCGCCCGATTCCCTCAACTTTTTCAATGCGGCTGAAGCATGTGGCATTCGCATCGATAGTGCATTAGAAACTTCTGAAACAGTGCCTCCTCCGTCCGCTAACCAATCGAGGATCCTCCTCTGATGAATTGAACGAATACGAGTCCCAGACACCATTGTCACCAATTTACTCCACTAGCGCCCTGCATATCAATATTTTCACTTACTATCTATTTGGTTGTTACATTTAGTTACACATTTCCAGTGGAGAACAACTTACTAAACTCGGTTCCAGAATTAAACCGCTATCTTTGCTACATTTTGGGGGGTCTTAATGTAACTTGGAACCCCTCTGTCGGGATAATGGTTATATGGGCTGCTTCGCTCCTCGGTTCCAACGGCAACCATGGCAGAGTATATGGGAGCCAAAATGACAGGAGGAGAGATGATGAAAACAGTACGCATTCGAGAAAAAATCAAGAAATTCCTAGCTGAGCGTCCGCGCAATACAGCTGAGATTTTGGAGCACATCAATAGTACCATGCGCCATGGTACAACTAGCCAACAACTAGGCAATGTTCTCTCTAAAGACAAAGATATTGTCAAGGTCGGATACATCAAGCGCTCCGGAATCCTATCTGGCGGATATGACATTTGCGAATGGGCTACACGAATCTGGGTTTCAGACAACTGCCCTGACTGGGAAGAAGGACAACCACTGCTCCTCGACATCAATGGACAAATTCAGACCTCGTCTGATCTAATCCGCCGTTCATGAAATCCATTACTTGCACCAGTGAAGGCCTCTGCATATTTTGCGGAGGGCTAGTAGTTGGTGGGTTCTGCACATCTTGTGGAATGGTACAATGATTACTGTCCGTTGTAAATCGACAATCCTTCTTCAAGAGTTGCTCCATCACAGATTATCGCTTTGCAAGCGGCGGACATTCTAACTGCATCCTCAGTTGTCTTCTGGTGAATATTCCTCCCAGTTGCAGCACCTCTGCATCCTGAGATATTCATTTGCTCATGTAGACGGCTCAAGAAATCTTCAGGAGGCAATGAACCTCCACCAGAACATATGATTCCGGTTCGACCAGCAGCTTCGCAAGCAATTGCCAGGCTCTCTGGCTGAGTCATTCCATCAAATGCTCTTGGATAATTGACCTTAGCGAAATCAGCACCGATACAGGCTGCTACTCCTGCAGCCCCAGAGATTAATTGTGGAGATTTCTCATCGGTTACCGCTTTTCCACGTGGATACATCCAGACAACTGAAATCATTCCAAGTTCGTGGGCCTGGCGAATCATACTCGCGGCTTCAGTAAGCATATCATGTTCAAATTCAGAACCGAGATAGATTGTGTAACCGATACCAACGACATTTATTCCATTATGAGCCAATGCCATAACATCATCAAGATCCCACATTGCCTGAGAAACGGGGTCTCGCTGTGAAGTACCAATCAGGTGGGACTTCGAATTGAGTTTTACCAGGTATGGCACATCAGGAAAATCTCTAGCATATTGAGAAATCAATCCAAGTTGTCCTGCCAAAACTCCGATAGTACCTTGCTTATGAGAACGTGCACCAATCTCGAAAAGATGTGCCGGGTCATTAGAACTCAGTGGGATTTTTTCTCCGCCATCATAGAAGTCATCATTTAGATGCTCAATCTTTTGATCACACGCAAAGAGGTTCATCTTTCCAGTGCCGCAAGTTGCAGCATCCATATTGGCGATGAAAGTCTCAATCAACTCATCGGGCACGTCAGCGGGGACATGGTAGGTGGCCATGTGACTCGCCCACCCATGTCGAGGACTTCAACGCATCGACGAATAAATAATCAAAAATATGCCAATATTGGAAGATTAATAATCTCAATAATTAATTAATCTTCAAATAATGATGAGATATATTATATCCAAGTCTCAGTATTATGGGCTATGAGGCGCACATGTAGCACTTGTGGCGCCAGTGGCCATAATAAGAAAACATGCCCTCTTACTAATTCTGGTAAATATTATTCAACCCGAAGAGGGATGGAACTCAGGGCTTGCGCGAATTGTAAAGAGAGTGGGCACAATTCTCGAACTTGTCCGAAACTATACCCAAAGAAGGCGATTCAGCGCGCAGCCAGAAAAGCATCTCGTGGTTCACGCACTTGTTCCTATTGTGGAATCCGAGGACACAACACTAGGACATGCTCCGTATTAAATCCAAATCGCCCTCTTATTCAAAGACGCGATGGGCGAAGACGTTGTTCGAAATGTTTCGCTGCTGGCCATAATACCAGAACTTGTCCTGAAATCAATCCAGAAAGGGCCTTGGCACGTCAAACCGATGGGAAGCGGCGTTGCGGAGCTTGCAACAAACCAGGCCACAACTCTAGGACTTGCTATACCCTACATCCAGAGAAAGCCAGAGTAGCAAGGCTCCGCTCAAGTGGGAGAAGATTATGTTCAAACTGCAATCAGATTGGACATAACCTCAGAACCTGTCCGGATCTGAATCCATTCGCAGCAAAAGCAAGGGTCGCCCGAAACTCACGTAACAAAGCACTCCGCCGTTGTGGAATTTGTGACAGTATGTCTCACAATAAGCGGACTTGTCCGCTTTGAAGGTACTCAGTTACCTTCGAAGGAAGGTACGCGCTTCTCAACATATGCCGCAATGCCTTCCTTAGCATCGCTGCTTCCGAAGAGTGCAGCTTGCAACTCACGCTCGAGTGCCAAGTGGTACTCGAATGGAATCTCTGGTCCGGTCTGGCAAGAACGCTTGATGTTTCCAACAGCCTTAGTTGCCTTGTTAGGTAGGGTGAATTGGCTAGCCCAATCTAGAATGTCTCTGCGGAACTCATCTGCATCACCTTCCCAAATGTGGTTGATGAGGCTGCAATCCTTTGCATCTTCAAAAGACATTAATTCGCCAGTGACCATCATCTCTAGCGCCTTTGCCTTACCGATTAAACGAGTTAGGCGAGCAGTACCACCGGTACCTGCAAGCACTCCAAGGTTGATCTCAGGAAGTCCGACCTTACCGGAATTCTTGCGGGCGATACGAATGTCTGCAGCCATAGCGATCTCAAGACCGCCACCAACAGCGTGACCATTCATTGCACAGATAACCAACTTGGAGGTCTGTTCGAAGCGAGAAAGTGTCTCGTTTGCGTGAAGACAGAAATTGTACTTGAATCCTGGAGTAACACTGTTTAGCATCTGGATTGAAGCGCCTGCGGAAAAGAACTTGTGACCATTACCTGTGATGACGATGACTGTGACATTGTCATCAAATCGTGCCTTAATTACAGCGGTATCGATATCACACATCATTCCATGAGTGTATGTATTTGGTCCAACTTCACCATCAGTGAGAGGTGCACCTGCAGAGTTGGATGCTAATTCGATAACTGCGATACCATTTGTGGTGGTTCCGTAGTTGACGAGATTGTTGGGCATTGGCTCAAGCACGAGTCCGTGTAGGTCGCTCATGTCTCCTCGGACAAGGGTTCGCTAGATGAGTATATCGCCGCTCAAGAATCTGGAACTGAAGGGGAATCCGAGTCTTCAGCGAAGGAAGTCTTGCCTCCTCCTTTTCGTGCTTCATTCCATCTATTACCTACTTCCTGTGCTTCAGCGGATTGTTCCCAGACATCGCGCTTGAGAGCCTTGCGGAAAGGCATTCGACGAACACCACGGCCCATCGCTTTGGAGTCCTTCTCGAGCATGAAAGGGCTGACCATGTGATAGATCAGAGTTTTCCACCAAGTAGGTCTGAACAATTTAGCAACCCACACTAAGCCGTCATCATTGCGCTTCTGATTACGCATCCAATTATTGCACATTCGCTTGAACATTCCATCACCGACTCTATTCATTAAGAAACGATTGGTTACTGAAGTACGAACATAAGGTAGGAGTTGGCGTCGAACTTCCTTTTCATAGTCACACTCACCAAGGATATCCTTAGCAGCAAGATGGCCCGACCACACAGCCATCCTCATTCCGAATCCCCACATGAAATCCTGAAGACCACCAGATTCACCGATGTAATAACGACCATTCTGCTTGTATCGAGCATTAATTGTAAAATCACCTTTACCACCTACTCGCTTGATTGGTTTTCTATCCAAATCGGGATACTTGGCCTCATACCAAGCTATTGTCTCGTTGAGGAATCGCTCGCTTTTTTTCTGCTTGCGCCATAAGCAAGTGCAAATTAGGCCAACACCATCTATTACAATTAGATAGGAATAGGCACCGGGCGCTAATTTATCATTCAATTGAAATCCGATATGGTTTGGATGACTGGTCTCAAAAATTTCGCCATAGGCTACAGCACTTGTTCCCTTAGGACCGCATGCAATAATATCGCAATCCTCTTCCTTCACACGATTCTTGTAGTGTATTTGAGCCCCGGCCTCAAGCGCCATTCTCTTGAATCCCTGATCTATTGTATGCGAGGAGGTACCTCGTTCTACTATGCGATAAGCAACCCCATCGGTATAGGGTTGAGTAATCTCATCGTCGGGATGAATCAAATCGATGACACTGAATTCTGTAGCCTTGAATTCTGCAGGGTCGAAACCCCAATCTCGCAGTTGGTCAAAGAAATCAAAAGGCTGAGACCAATTTTCTAAAGCCTGGAAATCGCCATCAAAACGCGCACCTGAATCTTCTCTGATATCATGAACATGGACTTCTCGCCCACCCCTTGCAAGAGTGATAGCCGCAGCCAAACCAGAGAGCCCTGCTCCCATGATATGGATGGGTTTGTGCTCGTCCATGGGGGTCTCACTCACAAAGATGGTTTCAAGGATGCGGCCAACTTGGCTTGGCCATGGAGGGGCGAATCATCATCGAAGAGGCCCCATCTGCCCTCGACCCAGATGCATTACGAGAGCGACTCCAAAGCGAGGGATGCGGTGCAATAGTCTCCTTTATTGGAATTACTCGCGGTAATGATGATGGCGAAGAGGTGCTTCGTCTGGAATTTGATGCTTGGCAAGATCAATTATCTTCTACGCTCAACCAACTTGCAGAACAAGCGATTGAGCAATTTTCAATTCATTCTGTTGCAATGTCTCACCGTACCGGTTCGGTAGGGCCAGGTGAAAATATTGTCGCAATTCATGTTGCAAGCCCTCACCGAAAGGAGGCTTTCGAAAGCTGCTCTTGGCTAATCGATGAACTCAAACGACAAGCCCCTCTGTGGAAGAAAGAAGTCAAGCCATCGGGCGAGACTTGGAAGGCCGGACTTGGGTGATGTTATGGACAAAAGCATTCAGGGAGTTGTTGATATTGGAGACAAGCCAATCGTGGAGCGTCGAGCCAGTGCCACCGGCTTAGTTCACTTATCCAGTGCGTCAAAACAGGCGATTACTTCTGGCTCAGTAGAGAAAGGAGATGTGCTTGAAGCATCTACTATTGCTGCGATTCAAGCAGTCAAAGATACTCCAAGAATTATTCCTCATTGCCATCCAATTCCACTTGAAGGTTGTAGAGTGGATTGGGCTTGGGAAGGAAATGCTCTACGTTGTACTGTTGAAGTCAATGCCCATTACCGAACCGGCATAGAAATGGAAGCACTTACAGGAGCATCGGCAGGTCTACTTTGCGCCCTAGATATGGTGAAATCATATGAGAAAAATTCCGAGGGCCAATACCCAGAAACACGGATTACCGATATTGTAGTCCTCGAAAAACACAAGGGTAACTGACCCGTTTCATTCATGGAGGGGTCGCGTCTGGACCACAATATGGCCAGGACCGCCGACCTCGCACACCACTTCCTCGAAGCGGTCGATCAGGCAGCGATTGCATCCGCTGCATGGCGTGGCCTTGGTGATAAAAATGCGGCTGACGCTGCAGCAGTTGAAGCGATGAGGCGGACCTTTGACAAAGTTCCATTCGATGGACGTGTCGCCATTGGAGAGGGTGAACGTGATGAAGCTCCTATGCTATTCATCGGTGAAGAACTCGGAAATCAGGTAGGAGTAGAAGGCGCACTTCAAATCGACATTGCAGTCGACCCTCTAGAATGTACTAACAACTGTGCCGACAATACTCCAAACTCAATTGCAGTACTTGCAGCAGCACCGCGTGGAACCTTATTACACGCTCCTGATTGTTACATGGATAAGATAGCAGCCGGGCCAGAACTCGCTGGTCATATCAGCCTCGATGGTAGTGTTGCTTACAACCTTGAGCAAGCAGCATCGGTTCTCGATAAGCCGATGAGCGAAGTCAAAGTAGTCGCTCTTGATAGAGAGCGCCATTCGCAGTTATTCAAAGAAATTCGAGGGGCTGGGGCCGAACTACACCTGATGGGTGATGGAGATGTTTCCGCAGCAATTTGGGCTGCTCGCCATGACGGTCCCTTCGACATGCTTCTCGGGATTGGTGCTGCTCCAGAAGGCGTGATTACCGCTACTGCACTTCGTGGAATCGGAGGGGTTTTCGAAGGGAGACTCGTGTTCCGAAGTGAGGAAGAGGAAAAGCGTGCTGAAAATATGGTCAATGATGATTTGACTCGCCTTTGGGATGCTACTGACCTTTGCAAATCCGATGATGCAATCTTTGCTGCATCCGGCGTATGCGATGGCTATCTACCAGGCGTGGTTGTCGGTGAGAGTGAAGTGCAGACCTTTGCTGAACTAATCGATGTCAAAACTGGTGAAGTCACTCGCCACGATAGAACCCATACTTTGTGATACAATGGCTCAACATCTACGCATCGAGGTCCGACTGCCTGAAGGGCACTGGTCCGGTGATGTTTCACGACAGCGCCCAGAAGCAGTTCTTAGAATCGAAGAAACGATGCCTCTTGGACGGGGCAGAGGTGCTGCTAGAATTTCATCTACGGTTGAAATTGAAAGTGAACTGTCCAATCATAGTGGAGTCGATGAAGTACGCAAATTGGGCGAGGGGAGATATGCAGTTGATATCGCACAAGGTGGTGGAGGATTCATCAAACCAATTCGAGAAGTAGGAGTGATTCCTCATTCTCCTTTCGAAGTTAGAGATGGATGGGTCGATTGGATTATTGAATGCTCAGCAGAAAATAGTCGCCGCCTTGTTCAATTACTTCGTGAAGAAGAGATCCCTTACCGCGTAGTCTCGACTAGAGCAGCAGGTGCAAGACTTCTAACGCCACGTCAGCGGATTGTTTTCGATGCGGCAATGCACGAGGGATACTGGGAAACTCCTCGCAGAATTACACTTACGAATCTCGCTGAAAATATCGGCGTATCTAAATCCACATTATCGGTCCAGTTGCACCGGATAGAGGGTACGGTGTTCAATACATACGCCGACGATGTACGCAAGCGCTCCCCTTGAACATGTTCGCACGAACATGTTCGCAAATTAATGAATAGGAGGGGCCTCCTCCCCGTAGCATGGCAGAACTACCCAAAACTTGGGAAGAATGGGTCGCTAACTTCAGCGAGTGGCAAGATAGAGTCGGATTCAACCGAGAATGGCTTGGGGATTTTGACCTCTCTATTCTATTCGATTGGGACCGTGCTGGAGATACTATCGAGTTTGGCGATTACGCTGGACGTACCAAATGGGAAAGAGCACTACAAGTTCCGCATCAGAATATCCGTGATGCATTGATTGCAATGATCACCGTTCAAGGCGATACTGAATTCGCTTCTGTCGAACAGCAGCGCCATCTTCTAGCAAGCGCTCCTACCGATTATGACCGCTATGCAGCAGCACGTATCATGGCAGAGGAACAACGTCATGGATGGCAAATGGCATACCTGCTAATGACTTACTTTGGACAGCAAGGACGGCGTGAAGCTCAGAAATTATTGGAGCGAAATGCGCAAGATGGTGACCGTCTACTTGGCGCATTCAATCGCCCAATGCCCCACTGGCTCGATTTCTTCTGCTACACAATGTTCGTTGACCGCGATGGCAAATTCCAACTTGGAATGTTGTCAACTTCTTCTTTCAAACCACTGGCTGCATCCATGGGACCGATGCTCAAAGAAGAGTCATTCCATCTTGGAACTGGTTCCAATGGACTACGAAGAATCATCAAGGCTGGAGTGATTCCTTTGGATATGCTTCAACGCTACATGAACAAGTGGGTGGCAACAGCGCACGACCTATTCGGAACCGATTCTTCCACCAGTGCTACCTGGGCATATGTCTGGGGAGTAAAGGGACGCTGGGATGAGCGCAAGAAACTCGAAGCGGGCATCGATGTCGACAAAGAAGTCCTCAACGAAGAAAGCCGCGGACATTACCACGATGAGATCGTTAAGGAAGTTGAGAAACTCAATGGATATCTCCCCGAAGATTGCGGAGTAACCCTATTTGTTCCTCATGAAAACTTCAACCGAGAAATCGGAGATTTCGGCGGCCGCAAGTGTACTACTGATGGCGCACTATGGGAAGGCAGTGACGAAGAATACGATGAATACCTTCTGACCGTACTCCCTACACCAGAAGATGAAGAGGCACTGAAGGAACTCTTCACACAACAATGGGTTGAGGACAAACCATTGACCCCTCGGCAGACCGCTAGCGGTATTGGCGCAACGGCTTGAGTTGATTCAATTGATTCCCGTTTCGCTCTATGGCGTCGATGAGGAAAGGCTCGAGCAATTTTACCTAGAGTTACCCTCCTTGGTAGAAGATGTATATACCGACCGAGAATACCAGAAAGCCTTGTTCTCCATTACTGGTGACGATGTAATGGAACATCTTTCACATGCTGATATGTGGGCAGCAAACTCTCCATTAGCCCTTACTGAAGATGTTGCTATGGAAGTGAGTATGGCTCTTCAAACCGTGAAGTACCCAGATGTTGGTATGCTCGAACATCTTCTCACTTTGGACAATGTCGATGTGAAGAGAATCTCAACTTGGATGCATTTCTCGACAAATATCTATCCTATTTACAGTCAGCAAGCATGCCAAACTCTCGATAGTATGGGTCTGCCAACTCCATTCAAGACAGATGACATCGCATCATACGGATTGTATGTGACGCGAATTGAAGGTCTGAAACTACACGCCCCTGCTGCAGGTATGCCTGAAATCGGGCTTCCAAGAGCCAGAATTCTGCAACTTGGTTTGGAGCGATTCAAATGAAGAATGCAACGACCCACGTCAAGTTGCTCGTTGTAGCAATTATTTGGGGAGTAGGTTGGGTTGCTGGTCGAGTAGTTGCTCTGGAAATACCTCCCTTTACCGCTGGATGGTTGCGCTATATTCTTGCGGTATTCTGTTTCCTAATCTATCTAAAAATATCTGGAAAATGGGTGTTTCCAAAGAGAGAACAATGGCGAAACATTGCCATGATCGGCTTTCTGTCTACCTTCGTCTATCAAGCATTCTTCATGTATGGAATGAAATGGACTGCCGCAGGAGATGCATCGCTGATGATCACTTTCAATCCACTTTTTACCGCCTTGTTAGCAATACCATTCCTCGGGGAGAAGTTGGACCGAAGGCTGGTAATTGGTCTATTAGCAGCGGTAAGTGGTGTTATTGTGATAGCATGGTACTCTCCAAATGTCAATCTCCCAGTTGATGAGCGACTTCTTGGAGATGCGCTGATCGGACTGGCCGCGCTCTCTTGGGCTGGGGCAACTATTTTGATGAAAAAGGCGATGAGTGGCGATGATGCTCTGTCACCGCTCCACCTCACGGTTTGGGCAAGTTCGGTTGGCTTACTAATCCAAACGCCTACTGCATTGTGGGAGATGAGTGATTATGGCTGGCCCCATGCTTCAATGGAGGCTTGGGGATGGCTTGCATTCCTCGCCATCGCCTCAACTGTGATGAGTTATGTTTGGTTTGCTGATGGAATCAAAACCATAGGCGCAGGTAGAGCTGCTCTCTATGTCTATCTCGTTCCATTATTTGGAATACTATCGGGTTGGGCGCTCATCGATGAGATGCTGGGGTGGTCACTTGTAGCATCATTTGCGCTCATTGTAGGCGGAGTGGCTTACGCTCAATCCAAGGAATCGTCATGAACCAAGGCCTGTTAGGATAGGTCATGGCGGTCAAGTCGGTTGCGGTTATCGGCGCCGGTACTATGGGTGCAGGAATTGCTCAAGTCTGCGCTCAGGCTGGCTGGAAGACCAATCTTTTCGATGCATTTCCCGAAGGATTAGCACGTGGCATGGCCAATATTGATGCATTCTGGGACAAGGGGATTGCCCGTGGCAAAACCACACCAGAACAGAAGGCGGCCTGGTCCACTCTGTTGACACCATATGATGACATGGCACAGGCTGTTGCAGATGTTGATATGGTGATTGAAGCAGTTCCGGAGATTCCTTCACTCAAACACGAAATTTTTGCGGACCTAGGAGCAATGACCACAGAAGATTGTATTCTTGGAACCAATACTTCATCTCTATCTATTGCCGATATTGCTGCGGCTTCTGGAAGACCTGCCAAAGTGATCGGTATGCATTTCTTCAATCCGGTTCCGATAATGAAACTCCTCGAACTTGTTGCGCACGACTCGTGCTCAAACGAAACTGTGGCATTTGCCAAAGCTGCTGGTGAAGCGATGGGAAAAACTACTATTCTTGTCAAAGACGTCCCTGGTTTCGCTACCAGTCGCCTTGGAGTTGTACTCGGCAATGAGGCAATTCGTATGCTTGCAGATGGTGTTGCTTCTGCTAAGGATATCGATACCGCGATGGTTCTAGGATACAAACACCCGATGGGGCCGCTAGCGCTTACCGACCTAGTAGGTCTTGATGTACGTCGGGATATCCTTCTCAATCTCATGGAATCATTCGATGATGAGTCCTATGCCCCGCACCCGCTACTCGAGAAATTAGTAGCAGAGGGCAGACTTGGTAAAAAGAGTGGAAAGGGTATCTATGACTGGTCATCAGGTTCTGCCGAAGAAACTGAATTGCCAGATACCGGCGAATAATTTACAGGGTCGGTTTCCAAACATCACCCATGGTAGACCCCCTTGAACTCGCCGAACCAATCGGTGAACTCATCGAGAATATTGAAAAGAGTCGAAAAGGGCGTATCCTGATTTCAATTCTTTTCTATGGCCCAATAATTGGATTGGGGATCTACTTATTCTACATGTGAAATTTTTGTCAAGTTCTCAAACCGCTAGAGCTTGAAACACATCGTGTTTGGAATGACCACCTTCTTCTACCACTCTGTAGTAACCTTCCTTGAAAAGAGTTTCAAAAGCCTCGCCAAAGCCTCCAAACTCATCTACTTCCTCCGGCTCAAGATGGGCTCCCTCTAGCATTGTGATATCCTTTCTTTTGAATCGACGATTTAACGGAAATGGTGCTTCAAGACGTATTGTTTTGTAATCCAGATAATCTTCAATTGCCGCTTGTAGTCTATCCTTCATATATTGCAGACGATTCTCTTTCTCTGCTTCCCATTGTACTTCCTCATCATTATCGATAAACTCCCTTCCTACTTTGACAGCAGCACTCTTCAAGCGAAACGCCGCCTTCTCATCGATTTGAGGAGGGAGTCCGAAATCACATCGATATTGACAGTCTACTTTGCATGCATAATCTTCAAAGGAAATTATTGCATTGCAGTTATTCGATAAGTCCTCGTATTGTGCCTTCATTATCTTGTTATAGCTGTCTTCATCCATTCCGGTTCACCTCAGGTAATGCCCGGCATTACCTTCGTAATCTGAAACCCGACGGGCTATTAACATTAGGAAAAATCTGGCTTTCTTTTCTCTAAGAATGCCCTGACACCTTCGGCAAATTCTCCAGTAGTACCTGCGGCTTCTATGAGGGTCCTCTCATGTGTAAGATGGGTTTCGAAGTCATTGATATTCTGAGTTAGCAAAAGATGCTTGGTCGCTTCTTTGGTATGATTTCCCCACTGGGACCAAGTCCTTGCGACATGGATTGCACGCGCCAATAAATTGTCAGCAGCGACAACTTGGTCGATTGCGCCTAAACGACATGCTTCCTGCGCATCCCAGACCTTATTCCCGAGGAAGAAACTACGCGCTGCTTGCTCTCCAACTAGACGTGGTAGAAGCCAAGTTGTTCCGCCATCAGGAGAAAGTCCCATGCCAGCATAAGATGCTGCCATCTTTCCATCGGGCGAAGCGATTCTTGCATCACAAGCAAGTGCAAGCCCAAGTCCGCCTCCAGCAGATGCTCCATTGAGAGCAGCGACAAAGATTGTTGGCGATGTTCTCATTTTCAATAGTAAGGGGTGAAGGATTCCAGTAAGTTCTCTGATGAGATCAACGCTATCGCCTTCATCTATTGATTTCTGAAAGGCATTGATATCTGCGCCTGCTGAGAAGAACTTACCCTCACCAGTGATGACTACTGCTTTCTCACCCATGAGTGAGTTCACTGCATCTGCAATCTTGGGTAAAAATTCCCTGCTGAACGACTTGGCTGCACTACCACCAGTTAGGTGGAGAACCTTGACTCCATCCACATCTTCGATGTTCATGAGAATCACAACTTAACGTTGACATTCTTTACCTTGGTATAGAAACGAAGTGCATCTTGACTTTGCTCTACCCCAATACCTGATTGCTTCCACCCGGTGAAGGCTGTCTGTGGGAAGGTGATTGGATATTCATTTATCGATACCATTCCACTTTCGACATCATGGGCAAAGCGATGAGCTCTGGACAAGTTGTTGGTCCAGATTCCATTTAGTAATCCAAATGGAGTATCATTTGCCAAAGCAAGAGCCTCCGAATCATCTGTAAATGTAGTAACTGCTAGAACCGGCCCGAATAATTCCTCTTGGAATAGTAGATTATCACTTGAAACTCCTGTGACCACTGTTGCTTCCATAAACGCGCCCTCACGGTCGAGGGCATTTCCTCCACACACAACCTCACCGCCTTCGGTTAGGCCTTTAGCCAACATGTCGAGCACATCATCACGATGAGATGTATGGACCATACTTCCCATACGAACTCCCTCTTCCATACCGGGACCTACTGGCCACTTGCTGATTTCAGCAACAATCGCTTCAACCAATTCATCATGTACGTCCTCATGGACAATCAGCCGGGAACCAGCCCAACACATCTGTCCTGCATTCATGAATATTCCAAAGCAAATCGCTTTGGCACAATGGCGTAGATTAGCATCAGGGAATACAATATTTGCGCCTTTACCTCCAAGTTCCAGAGTTACTGGAGTGAGATTCTCACTTGCCTTTGCCATTACCGCTTGTCCGGTTGGCACCCCACCGGTAAGAATGATTCCATCAACACCTGAATGACCTGCTAAAGCATCTCCAATCAGTCCTCCTGACCCAGTGATTACCTGAAGTACACCAGTAGGCAACCCAACTTCAGCCTCTTCCATTGCCTTCGCCCAAGCGAGCAATGAGAGCGGCGTCCACGAGGCCGGCTTGGAAATAACTGTACAACCTGCCGCAAGAGCGGGTGCAATTGAACGAATTGCCAATTGTAGTGGGAAATTCCATGGTACGATGTGTGCCGTTACGCCAAGTGGTTGGCGCAATGTGTAATTCAAGCGGTTACCTGGAACTGGAATTGTACTACCTTCGATTTTATCGGATAGGCCAGCAAAGTACTCTAGGGTCCATGCACCGTAACGAATTTCACTGAGAGCTTCTCTGAATGTCTTACCATTATTGGATGACTCAAGGGCTGCAAGCGACTTGGCGTTTGCATAGGTTGCTGCGGCCATTTTATTCAAAATACGTCCGCGTTGTGCTGGGTCTATCAATGCCCAATCTTTGCTCTTGAGGGCTTCTCTCGACGCGGCAACGCAGCGATCAACATCTGCAATTGTAGCCTTAGGAACCGTTGCAATTATCTCTCCTGTAGCTGGGTTGAGTACATCTCCTGTTCCTCCATCCTCAGCATCGCACCATTCTCCTGCGATTAGCATCTGCTCGCTCGCCATGCTTGAGGCGAAGAGGAACCTGCTCAAAGCCTCTCGCATCGAGGGAGGTGTTGATTAGCGAGGGTGCATAGCACCCTCTCATGGCGCAGCGCATTGGCATCGCTGAGGCGACCACTACTACTGTAACCGGTAAACCGCCAATACTGGTGCTAATCTCTGGGGCTACTGGAGTGGGGAAATCAACCACTGCAGTCAAACTCGCACATTCACGTTCATTCTCACGCTTGCTCTCAACCGATGCGGTCAGAGAGGTAATGCGAGTAATGGACGAAGATGGCCATGGTCCACTTCACCGGTCTTCGTTCAGTAGAGGTGAAGCAGGTGATGCTGTTCTTGACTGGCAAGATACCTGTACCGCTGTTGAAGCAGGTGTTCTAGCCACTATTGAACGAGCTCGAAGGGAAGGAATTGACCTTGTTCTCGAAGGAGTTCATCTTGAGCCAAGTGCGAGATTACTGAGGTCTTGGACTGAAGCGGGAGGTATTGCTATTGGAGTGGTAATGCATGTAGATGATGAAAAGCAGCATACCTCTTTCCTCAAGCAAAGAGAAAGTCATTCATTCCGTAATGCTGAGAGATACATCTCTGCATTGCCAAGGATACGAGCAATTCAGGAATCATTGCTCGAAAAAGCAAAGATTGCAGATTGGAATACTTTGGACCCAACAAGGGTCGACGATTCTCTTGAGAGAATTCATCACTGGATGGACCTCGCTTGGAATGAATGGCGTAAAGCACATTGATTAAACATCGAGATCAATAGTAAACTCGATTGGATTTGCAAGCATTGCATTTCTATCAGCAGCCCCCAATTCACAATTTACAGTGATAATACCGTCCAACTCACTTACTGTAATGTCGAGTAATTTGAGTTCTACTCCTCTAATCTCACCATGGTGTAAGATGTCGTCGTGTAACGAGGCCATCGCTTTCTCTACACTCTCTAACTCAGATAAGCCACCATCATACCAGATTTGGGCTCTATCGTAAGTCAATGCAGGCAATGATTCCACCACTTCTCCTGAAGCGGTGATTGTAGTATCACCCGCAGGGTCGTGTGGCATTGCAATTCCTGCCATCTTTACTCCAAAAATGGCCATCGAAAGAAGTGACATCATCAGTACTATGCCTGTTGCCAAGAGCATTTGACCCTCTTCATCCCTTTCAGATAGCATCACTCGCCACCTCCTCGAGTCCACACATCAAGTGAGACCGTCCACAGATGGTCATCGACTGCAACTAGTGAATGTGTAGTGATTGTACGGCCAGCAGGAGTCCCTACTTCTCCTGCAGGGTGACTAGTTCCTGAATCACGGGCTAGCCAACAATTTCCTTCGTAACCACTTGTTATCGCTCCTTGGATTAGTTCGCATGCTGCGTCCTCGTTACCACTGGAAAGTAATTCAGCAAGTCTAGAGTCATATTCGCCTCCCTGAGAGTCAATACCAAGGCCATATCGGATGGCATCTTGTCCTGCGAACTCCATACTTGCATCAATAGACTGTGATGGAGAATCTGGCACCTGGATTTGAATTAGAAAAGTTGCTGACATGAAAAAGAGCCAGAATAATGTCAACATCTCAAGGATGTGAATCTGTCCTGAGTCGTCATCGTACAACTCTGCCACCTCATGGTCTGAAAACACCAGCTGAGACATTGAAGCCTGGCAAAGTTGTAATTCCTATGAGGTCGGGGGTGTAAACGATGAAATTGAAACATAGTAAGGAAAGAAGAATCATCAGCCCAGCATGCTTCATTCCACTGCTAAATCTTCCAGTAGCCATCAGTCCAGCCATATTTCCATTACCCAATGCTTGCATCGTAACACCATAATAGAAAATCGTCAGGAAAAACAGAGGCTCGATATTTCTGATAACCATGTTTCCAATAGCTTGACCGCCACCATCTCCTTCATCACTAGGTTCAGAATTTGAACCCGCAATCGCAGGAATGAAAACCTTAGCAAGAACGACAATAACTCCTAAGAATACACCATATGAAGTCCAGATAACTGAAATGTATGATGAAATAGAGCGTACTCGTTCGCCCTCAAGGAACTTAATTTCACGGCTATCATTTGCTGCAGTAACAAGAATATCAGAAATCTTTCCTCCAGCACGGTTAGCCTCAGAAATCAAAGAGATTGCACGCCTGACAAGAGGAGTACCGACACGTTCTGCAAACATGTGAATGACATCGGAAAATGCAACACCCCAACTTAATTGGTCACTCATTTTCTTTACTTCATGGTTCAAGGCACCGTATTCAGATTTCGCCAACGTTTGAACCGCTACAGTCATTGACAAACCCCCCTTCCAATACTCTGCAAGATCTCGTAAGAAATCAGGGAATTTCTCTTCCATATCATTAATTCTTGTTTTTACACGGTCCCAATAGAAAGAAGCCGGCCAGAAACACATGAAGAATCCAAAACCAAAGAAGTTGAGGAAAATAGTAGGCCTCAAACTCATTCCACCCAGATTTACTTCTGGACCAATCCAAAGTGATTTGTTATTGATATATTCCGGAGTGCCATCAAAGTAATCCATCTCAAAGCGATATGTTGCAGAATTAATTTCTTCATTTGAAACAATTACAACTGAATACATATTCGCCACTTCCATATTCTCTACATGGAGGTAACACTTGTCATTCTCATCGTGGCTATTACCATCATGCCTTGCGACTATTTGGCCATCGGTGTGGTAGATTCTAAATGAATAATCAGCCGGTAGAGATGAATCGATATTGCATGTGCCCGTAAATGGTTGGACTGGAGGAGGGGCGCCATTTAATTCAGAAATATTACGTCCAGGTACATCGAAATACTGACCCTGCTCTTTAAACTCAAGCCATGGCTCTTCAGTTTCATAGATAATTGGAGTTGGAGTATCCTCCAACATGGGGCAGGTTTCATTTAATGTCGGAGTTAGTTCTACAGTTGAATCAAAACCACAGGCTAGATTAACGAATAATGGTTGACCATTTGGTGAAGTTGTAAAGTGAGAATTAGTTAGCCAAAATCCAAAACAACCCAAGCCGATGAAGCCTGTAACCATCAAAATCGCATAGAGTTTTGTCATTGTTGAATCATCCTTTGGAAGATCGAGATCGACGATGATTTTGTTCTTCTTCTTGCGCGCCATATCCTCACCTCCTCACATTTTTTGTTCTTCACTGGACGACCATACTAAGAATGCAAACATCACGTGGATTAATGGTAATACCAACATCACAACCAGATACAATGTACCCTCACTCATTTGTGCTCCAGCACCGCTAACCCAGAACATAATCACGAGCATGACAATTAGGAAAAGAGGCATTGCAACTGCAACCACAACATAAGATTCAGCCAACATTGCTAAAGATTCTAAGAATTCATGCAATCTGGTTCGGTTCTCACGCATATAGTGCTCAGCACGATTTAGGAAATACAACTTTAGCGAGCCTCCGGCTGTTAGCGTTCCAACCATACCCTGGAAGAATTCTGTCATCCAAGGGGATGCTGCACGGTCAACCGACATTTTCATCGCAGTAAGCAAATCAAATCCTAGTAGGCTCACGTCGCGATAAATCATAGCTGAATCATAAGCAATCTCGCCATAGATATCTCCATTCATTGCTAGTGACCTGAAAATCTTGTGCGGGGTTGCATTTGCAGCAGCCATCGCTGCAGTATATGATGCTGCATAAGGCAAGTATTTCTCAAGAGCTACCCCTCTTGCATGTGCTGACCTTGAAGCCCCTTTCTTCAAATATTTGAAAACAAAATATGGAATAACCGGACCGAAAATTATCGGAATCAGTGTTTCTACCCAATCAGGAAATTCAAGGTAGGCAAAGTATGGACATCCATTTGCAGGTAATGTGGTATCAACTAAGTCCTCATTCCAATATTCCCAAACGAAACAGGCTTCTGCCGTGGATTCGTCAGGTAATGACTCATAATAATCTATGAATCCGATAACGGGGAAAAAGAATGCTAAATTGATTAGGATACAAAAAATCAGTACTAGAATAGTGACCATGAAATTTTGAGCCAAAAATACCTCTGGCATTATTGGCATATTCCCCTTTACTAGGTTGTCACCAAGTTCTGTGTCTTCACGAGCTCGCTTCTTGAAAAGGCCACCTAATAAGCGGTGACAAATTTTCTGCCAAGCGGTTAACTCCATCCATTATCCCTTCCCAAACATCAAATCTAGAACTCATTTTCAGCGCATTCCATCAACTCTTGCGAGAATCTCGTGTGGCCTAACATAGTACTCTGTGATAATTTGGCTGACCTGATCGGCCTTGCGAATGTCATTGAGCACCATCCATTCGAGAATACGCTTACGGGTTCTAAGTTCCCTTCTCATGTCCTCTTGACTATAATTGATCTTAACCATAATCTTCTCCAAAACATATGACTTTCCAGAGAATATGAAATCATCATTTGCAACATTCCATCGGAAAACTTCGTTCGTAATGACTTCCATTGAGTTTGGATCTATACCTACAATTTCGACAATTTGCTTTGAACGTCGAACACGTCGTCCATTAATTCTGGTCTGAATTTGAATCACACAGGCTTCCAGTGCAGGAAGAAGAACACGTGGGATATCAATCGGTTTGTTCTCTAGGCGGTGGACTAGAGAAGGTACTGAGTCGGCGTGAACTGTCGAATAAGCACAGTGACCTGTTGCCATTGCTTGGAATAGAACATATGCTTCTGCACCACGAATCTCTCCCACGATAATGTACTCAGGTCGCTCACGAAGAGCTGCCTTTAGAAGTTCGAACTCACCGATTTCACCCTCAGATGATTCTCCACCGAATCCTTGCCGGGTTAGTCCTGGGACCCAGTTTGGTTGTGGAATGTTTACTTCACGAGTTGACTCGATACTAACAATCTTCATCTGCCAAGGTATGAAAATACACATTGCGTTAAGCGTGGTAGTCTTACCTGATGCAGTACCGCCTACGAATAGCATTGGAACTTCATTCTGGAATGAAATCCACAGGTATGCGCCCATCAAAGAAGAAAGGGTTCGGAATGCAATAATATCACAAGGTGAGAACGGATCGTCCTTGAATCGTCGAATACAAAATGCTGAACCTCTAGTAGAAACCTCTCGGCCGAGCTTCATGACAATTCGCGAACCATCCATCAATGTAGCATCGAGCAGAGGGTCTGCAACTGAAATGTGTTTACCACACCGCTGCGCCAATTTAATCACGTAACTTTCGAGTTCTTCATCAGTATCCCAAGAACATGTAGTTTCAACAGACTCAAATTTCCTATGATAAGCGAAAATCGGTACTCCCGTTCCATCGCACGATACGTCTTCAACGTTAGCATCGTTCATCAGAACGTCCATCTTTCCATAGCCTACCATGTCTCTTCTAAGATAATAGAATAGTTTGGACTTGGATTTCTTATTTATCTTCATACCATAGGCTTTGATGACCTTGTCCATTGCTGTTCTAAGGTAGGCGATGGGGTCGGCATCTATCTCCTCGATATTTGCGGTTAGTGAACGGATGAAAATATCTAGTAATTCATCTCGCCACTCCATTTCTTTCTTATTGAGGGGGGGTTCAATAATTTGGTATACGATGTTTAGAGAGCGCTTGTCACGAACGATTCGCGCAAAGGCATGAGGGGGCATGACAGGGTATTTGTCTAGCTCATCATATTGCGCTCGTTGCTGGCCTCGTTGGCGCTTCTGGCCTCCTCCTCCCTTTCTCGCCATGTACACGACACCCCCGTAGCATCCTCTTCACGGTCAATCGCCGGTTATGACCTTGTCTATGTGTGAGGGGCCCTACGGGCCCACTCACAGGGATGTTAGCCAATCCGAAGCAAGAAGTGTGAGTTCGGCTACATCTCGGTTATTTTGGAATGTGAATTCCGCTTCAGAAATTATTTGTTCCAAACCCCATCCATTTTCTCTCTCATCTCTAAGTTGGAAAGTTGACCTGTCTCCATCTTCAGAACGACCGCGGGAAATTACTCTTTGAAATCTTGTTTCGGTATCCGCGGTTATCGCCACTGAAATGAATGAAGACCCCCAATGTTCAACGAATACTGCTTTCTCTGCAGTACCTCTCATTCCTTCGATTAGTACGATAGGATGATCCTCCAATAATGAATCAACGGCTGAAGTCAAACGAACTGCAAGTATGTCATCACCGTGCTCTGCACGCAGAGCAGTTGCTATTTCGCCAAACACATTTGGCCCTTCCTCGATTCCAAGTGAGGCAACTTCGGCCCTCACCATATCACCCATGGAGCGAACAGGTATCCCTTTGGAAGCAAGTATGGAAGCAAACTCTCCTTTGCCACTTGCTGGCATTCCGCAAACTGCGATTACCAGCCCCATGCTACTCGGCTGTTGGGTTCAGTTGTTGAATTCTGCCCTTCCCCATTTGCGGTCGAGTAGTTTCATCAATAGAATTGAAGCCGCCACCAGTCCTACGCTGACGCCAAGAATACCCTTGAATCCTGATTCCATCTTTTCGCTAGTAAATTCAACCGCTTCCGCATCCAATCCACCGTCTTGTACCGCACTCATCCAATTCTCATAGAATGAAACATCACCTTGAGTGAAGGATAGAAGGAATAGTGCTAGAAGAGGTATGACCGTACCAATCCAAAACCATGTCATTATTTTTGCATCAAATATCGCCTTATTGGGAGCTAGTCCCATCAAGAATGCAGTCAATGAAACAATGTAGATACTGTTAGCAATCATTACTATCAGTGCGATTGGAAGGACTGCCCATTCGTCGAGTTTCCATGCCATGAGGCAAACGAAGAGAATAGAAATCCATGATGTTGCGAGGAAATAAACCACAACTTTCGCCCTGATCAATTGTGGAACTGATAACGGAAGACCATTCATGTGCTCAGGTGAATCAAGGGCCGTAAGCCATGAGTAAAAATTGAATCCGAAAAAGCCGAGGAAGGGCGCATAACTGAGTAGATTGATTGGGATTGGTGCTTCTGCAAAATCGACCAACCAGGCCATCAATAAGAGTACTATTAGAGGAACTGAATAACTCACAGTCATTTTCTTTAGTGAGCCTGAACGAACTAAATCAACCGCTTCCTTAGCAACTAGAAGGCGCGTTGTTCCCTTTCCAAGGAAGCGTAATTTGTTCCAAATTGGCATGAATAATTCTTTCTTTGCAACGACCTTTACTTCAAAATCATCTCGAACTAATTGCGCTGCAAAATACGCTGCACAAAGCGAAAGTACGACTGCTGGAATTGCCCAGATTTCACCACCTGGTGCTTGTGTTGCCATACCCCACAAGAGAGTTTGTCTAGGTACATATCCAAGGCCTACGATTGTTCCAAGTCCGATTATCGCTATTGGAGTAATACGACTTACCCACCCTCCAAGAAGCCATAATGATGAGGCAATGAAAGATAGGGCCAATCCTTCGGCAAGAGTTACCGTCATAGCAATCCAAGTGCGTGGAAGACTGGACCACTCAAGAGGTGTACTAACATCGGTCCACCACTCTAGAGAAATCCCTACTGCCATTCCACCAATTACTGGAGTTAGAATTAGCATTACGTAATATGATAAATCCTTACAATAATATGCGAAATGTGCGGTTGAGTTGGTTAATGGTTGCAAGGCTGGACTTGCAAGAAGGTAGTTCTTTGTCCCGGTACGTGCAAGTACTCTCTCCCTTCCAAGGAATGCGAACGAACCCATTCCAAGACTGAACATCAATAGAGGCAAATGGAGGGCAAATCGCATCTCTTGCCAAGTGAAGGCTTTGGAATTTGATATTGATTCGGTGTCTTGAGCAGCACCTTCTCCTACCAAAAATTGCAGTCCAATTGTCGCAACCATCGTCACTAATGCAACCATGAGTGGAAACATCATGATACGGCGTTTTTTTGCAAAGTCAAGATTCTCACGATATTCTTCGATGAACATTACCTTGAATGTAGCACTGAAAGCAGCCCATCCCGTTAGCGGATTATGGAGGTGTTTTCCACCGCCTGCACTATCGAAGGTCACCGCTACTGTCGAGGCTTCTGCCTCAGACCAGTCACGGCTGGAGAAGCTGATTGACATAATCACTCCTCCTCGTTTAGTCCCTCATCGCTTCGGCGTTCTGCTTCTTCAATCGAATGTCCAACTAAGCGGATGAATACATCCTCGAGGGTTTCTTCGCTATTCAATTTCATATCGATTACGGTTCCTGCAGCAAGAACCTTCCCGTTATTGATAATAGCCATTCTATTGCACATTCTTTCTGCCATTTCAAGTACATGAGAACATAGGAAAATTGTCCCACCATTTGCTACGTGATCGAGGAGCCATTGTCTGCATTTTCGTTGGTAGATTGGATCGAGATTCGCGAATGGTTCATCGAGGAATAATAGACGAGGTTCATGGATGAATGCTGCGGCGAGCATTACCTTCTGTCGCTGGCCCTTTGAAAGGTCCTTACACATCGTGTCTTTCTTCTCATCGAGGCCAAACCAGTCCATCCAGTGCTCTACCTTAGCCTCAAGGTCTTCCACAGCACGTAATTTACACACAAAATGAAGGAATTCGGTTGGGGTAAGATAGGATGGAGGGGATTCTGATTCTGGCACAATTCCAATATTGGCTTTTAATTTCTGAGGGTTTCTTGCAGCATTGATGCCCAATACTTCTACACCGCCAATACTTGGTCTTAGTTGCCCTGTTAGAAGTTTGATAAAGGTCGATTTGCCAGCGCCGTTTGGACCAAAAACGCCAAAAAATTCTCCTGAAGATACCTTCACATCCAAAGGATGCAAAGCAATGAATTCTCCGTACCTTTTACCGAGGTCTTTTGCAACCACAAGTGCATCCTCAGCATCTGACATAAGCGGCATGGGCGCATGGCTTAGTCATCAATGTGTCCTTGTAAAGTTGATTTGCTCATTCCCCCTCGCACCTACATGAGCGATGTTCTTCTCATCGAGGAGATGCCATGCGAAAGTGGCGATGGCACTATTGCAATGGTTACAATCAACCGTCCAGATAAACTGAATGCACTCAACCAAGAAGTGATGGTAGAGATTAAAGAAATGTGTCGCTGGGCGGAAGAAAACGACGATATCCGTTGCATCGTTATTACCGGTGCAAAACCCAATCCTCCACCAGAGGGTAAGCGAGCGAAACCCAATGCTTTCGTTGCCGGTGCAGACATTACCGAATTCGTTGGCAAGAATAGTGATGACATCCGTTCTTTGTTCAAAGATAATGGCTGGGATGCAATCTGGAATCTTTCTAAGCCAACCATCGCCATGGTAGATGGATTTGCTCTTGGCGGGGGTTGTGAAATTGCATGCTCATGTGATATTCGAATTGCAAGTACTAGAGCGGTATTTGGAACTCCTGAAATCAAATTGGGATTAATTCCTGGCGGGGGAGGAACTCAACGCCTAGTCAATATCGTAGGACTTGGAAAAACTATGGAAATGGTCATGAGTGGCGAAACTATCAGTGCTGATGAAGCATTAGCAATCGGTTTAGCCAACCATGTTGTTTCTCCTGAAGAACTCGAAAAGAGAACAATGGGTATTGCTCAGTCAATCGCTTCCAAAAGTATGAGCACCTTGAAAGTGGCAAAGAAAACAATTCGTTCCGCACTTGAGAACGGAATTAGCGAAGGTGTTGCAATTGAGGCTGAGGCTTTTGCAGATCTATTTGATACTGAAGACAAGGAAATCGGTGTTCAAGCATTCCTCTCTCGGGAAAACCCCGAATGGAAGCACCGTTGATCAATCATCAGCTATCTCATCCCGCAATGCTGCGAGTGCTCCAGATGCACCCGGAGGCGGAGGTAATGGTAGACCAAGGTCGGCTGGACTCGGCATACCTTCTGGCAAGGCAAATGCCATTGCATTACTTGACTTACTTTCATCGACAGGTCGGAATCCCTTGTCAAGAGGTACGCGAAGTTTGAGGATTTTTGATTCATCAATTCTTACTAGACTTGCACCGTAAACATGACCAGGTGCTGCTTCTGCAGGTTCCTCTATTATCTGGTTTCCATGCCCTTCGGTTTGGATAACTGTGACCAAATCTTCGCCACTTGAATGGTCCTCCCACATTTTTGCAGTAGATGCTCGAATATCTGCCATCTGACCTCTACGTCGCTCAGCAATACGGGCCCGAATGCGGTCGTGGCGGTCACGCTTATCGACAATGTGCCTCTGAATTGCCGCATCTTCAATCGATTGGGCGCTTACCTCCACGACAAATTCATCTGCAACATGGACTTCTTCGACAGTGACTTCGACCTCATCAAGACCATCGTCGTCATCTGACTCAACTGTAATTTCATTTGCAGTTTCCTCTTCTGCGGCTGCCTTTACCTTCGCCATTTTTCGCTCCCTCAATGTTGCACCATCGAGTTCATCCTTAACGGGTTCAGGAATATCAACCTCTTCTGTGGTCTTCTCTTCGGGCTGGGATTTAGTAATCATGCGCTTAGGTACAGGAGCCGCTGCCTTATCTCCAAGAATTGTCCAAATAATTGCGCAGATTACCATTCCACCAACTAGACCCCATTGCCCATTTGCATCAAACTCAGCCTGCATTGTGAGGAAGACAAGCAATTGCCCGACGAAGGCTAATGCGACGATTAGTCGTACTTTATTCATGGGAGCCCACCTCTAGCCAATCAGGCATTCTTCAAGAATGTCACTCCAGACTGTCGAGTGCAGCGAGGATTCCTGCGAGGGCCCTACGGCGATGAGAATAGAGTTGCTTCTCTGCTAAAGAAATAGCACCAAAGGCCTTTCCGTGGGTCGAAACGGTTCCGATTTCTCCTCTTTCTAATGCTGTGCCAGATTCATCGAGATCGCATGGAATGAAAATCGGGTCGAAGCCGAAGCCGTTTTCTCCTTGTTCGCTATGAGAAATGCGCCCAGGGCATATTCCTTCGGCTACTATTGTCTGTCCTTTGTAGTACAATACTGCTACAGCCATAAATTCGGCACCGCGTAAACGACTATCCATTATTGGGTCTTCACTTTGTAAATGCTCAAGCAAACGAAGAACACCATGATTGCCTATTGTTTCAAGTGCGTTGGCAGAATATACACCAGGAAATCCATTGAGTGGAGCGATAAACAAGCCTGCATCCTCTACCAATAACATATCATCTGGGCCTGGAAGATGTGGTATTGCTTGCTCTATCTTAGCAAGGGCTACAGTTTCTAAATCGTCTGCTTGTGGTTCAATCGCATCGAATTCAAACTGTTTTACTTCGATTCCATGTTGTGAAAAATGTTCAGCTGCTTCAGCAACTTTACCGGCATTTCCGGTCATGAACCACAGGGTCATGGAAATCCGCTGAAGGTCCGGGCTCTTGAGTATGATTGATAGGATGGGCCTACGGAGAGCCATTTGTGAATTCCTACATTCTTGTCGCCGCAGGAGGGGCTCTTGGTGCTGTGCTACGCTTTGCAATTAGCCAAACTATGGAAACTCCATGGGGAACACTAACTGTGAATGCACTAGGTTCGCTATTGCTTGGAATTTGTATGGCCGCACTTGCAAGTGAAATGATTTCCAAAGATGTTGCATTACTACTCGGCACTGGAATACTTGGAGCATTCACTACAATGTCTACCTTCTCGGTAGAGACCATTGAATTGTGGGAAGCCACTCCTTCGCATGCAGTGGGTTATGCTGTGTTAACAATCGTACTTTGCCCACTACTTGCACTTGCTGGCTGGAAGGGGTACGAACTCACTGCTTGATTGAAAGCATACGTTCTAAGGCGACCTTTGCTCCCTCTTGCACACTCTTTTCTACGGTGACTTGATTGGGGATTTCCCCATCTACAATCTTCTCTAACACGTCCATGAGATATGCTGGATGAATCATATACATCGTAGAACAAGGGCATATTGTGGGCTCGAGACATTCGACATGTAATTCTGGGTGCTGTTTGTCTAAACGGGCAACCATATTGATTTCAGTGCCCACTGCAATATGAGTTCCCGGTTCTTGTTTAGCTACGAACCTGCGAATGAATTCAGTGCTACCATTTGCATCTGCAGCATCTACTACTTCTCTTGGGCATTCGGGATGAACTACAACAACACCGGTTGGGTTTCTCTTTCGAAAATCATCTACTTGTGTAGTGGTGAAGCGCTTATGGACTGAACAGAAACCATGCCAGAGGACTATCTTCACATCAGAGGGAATCTGATTCTCCTCTCCAGGAGTCCAAACCGCCATCCTTGATTCAGGAATGCCCATAGATAGTCCAGTATTCCTTCCAAGGTGTTGATCTGGGAAAAATAAGACTGCACCATTTGGACCTGCTCTCTCATATGCCCAATCTAGAATGCCACTAGCATTCGATGATGTGCAGACAATTCCTCCATGACGGCCACAGAAGTCTTTGAGTTCAGCAGCGCTATTCATGTAGGTTACTGGGATGAGGAAATTCTCTCCGCTTTCTGGCTCAGCAGGATCACACAAGCCTGTTTGTTCAAGAATTTCTCCCCATGCTTTCTCCACATCGTGTAGAACCGCCATATCTGCCATTGAGCAACCTGCTCTCATATTTGGAAGAATAACACTCTGCTCATCACTGGTAAGAATGTCTGCACCCTCAGCCATAAAATGCACACCGCAGAAAACGATGTATCGAGCTTTTGATTTGGCTGCAAGTTCTGACAATAAGAAGGAATCACCTAGTAAATCAGCATGCATGACAATCTGGTCTCGCTGATAGTGATGTCCAAGGATGAGGAGGTCGTCTCCAAGTATTTCCTTGAGTTCAGAAATACGGTCAGCAATCGCTTGCTCATCTGGACCCATCGCGTCCTGAGTAAAGTCGATGGCACACATGGGTAATGACAAAGTCAAGGTTACACCCACCCCTACGGGGTGGCGCCTCCTTTTTGAACCATGGTCTTCAGCCATTCAAGACATGGCGGCGTGGGTTGCAGGCGAAATCATGCATCTCGGTGCCGAAGCCGAGGTGGTTTCAGGCACTTGGCATGGCAGACCAGCAGTCCAAAAAACACGCCGACCACGCACTTGGCGGCACCCTGACCTAGACCGTACTTTGACTCGTCGAAGAATGACTAATGAGGTCAAACTAATGATTTGGCTTCATGCAAAAGGAGTGCCTATTCCTCCAATTTGGGATGTTGACTTTGAAGAGGGCCGTATCATCATGGCATACATTGAAAGTCGACAACTGATAGATGTGCTCCAAGAAGGAGGGGCTAGTGATAGCCTATTGCATGGTGTTGGTGCAGCGATTCGTTCTCTCCATCGCAACGGAGTAACTCACGGCGACCTCTCGACCAATAACATTCTAATTACTCCTAGCGGAGAATCACGTCTAATCGACCTCGGGCTTGCAAATATGGAATATGAACTCGAGGGATACGGTATTGATTTACATGTACTACACGAAATTCTCGGTGCCTCACATCCTGATGTAAAAGGTGCAATGGAAATGGTATTGGACGGTTATTCATCCCTTGATGAAAAATTAGGGCCCGCTCCAAAAGCCCCAGGCGGTGAAGTCCCGTCGGCCAAGGACATCCTCAAACGACTTGACGAAATTAAAACGCGAGTGCGATATCACGGCGGCTGATTCTTGCCCTTTGTTTCCATTTGACGTTGCATCAAATGGATTAGGAGCAAACTGATTGCAATGATTACTCCAATCTGCAATGTGCTAGAAGCATATGGTTTGAGAGTTGCTTCGCGCTGATGGATTTCAACGCTGAGTACTCCATCTGCATCTTCTTGGCGATATACGATATGGTTCTCAAGCGCCATTGGACCCCATTGGTCTTCTTCGTCAGCAGTCAATACCTCAGTATGATTAGTTTCTAAATCCAGCAATAGAATCTCTCTATCGAGGTACTTATCTTGGGGATTTGTTGGATTGAGGTGCTGCTGAGATGCCCACACCAATATGCCATGTCCGACATCTGGGTCAAAAGTAGGGTATTTGGGGTCGCTTGGCATGAATGAATCGCCCGTAGAGCGGTCGAGTAATACTAGTCGTGTTGTAGCAGTGACATTTACTGTGGCAGCAAGATAGTCCCTATTGAAACTAAGATCAACTATCGAAGCATTTTCTTCATCAACAACCAAGCCCCATTGCTCTTCTAACACAAGGTCTTCCAATTCAGGAGCAGTAACATTGAGTTGGATTGAAATCAAACCTTCAGCACCCATCATTCCAATATTCACTTCATTTGGATTGCTTGCAAATACCATTGCAATTTCATCTCCCGATGACTCGAATAATTTTATCTCGTCACCCTCTGGAACATTTGGCCCTGAAACCTCAAGGCCATCAAGGTCCCAATATGACAAGCCATCAGCATCAAATAACGCGAAGGTCCCTCTTGGAAGCATTACCACATTGTTCAGTTGGTACACTTCCTTTTGCAAAATAATCGTACCCGGGTCGAGAATATCAATTACGTACAGAACCGTTGAATTTGACATTACCAAGTAATTCCCACTAACATCATATGACGAATTTTCATCCATTATTGGCTGCGCAACTGCGATTTCAAGTTCCAAATCTGATAGATTATGAACCACTACTAATGCTCCTGTTTCCCTATCGTCAAGGGTAACGAGCCATCCATCAGCTGCGGTTACTTCTACTGGCGCTTCAACTCCACCTGCAGGTAGTGTTTGATGGGTAAGGTCCCAAGTAATAATTCCAGCAACTAAAATGATTACAACTGTTATCATCACTCCGGTTTCATTACTACTAGGCCGTGAATATCGATTTAGTGTACCCTTCACCTGTGCCGAAATAATGTTCCACGCCCTCTTAGGGTTCGTCAAAACTGTAGCAAGACGTGCATTGATTGTCCTTTCATCGAGTATACGCCAAATCGGACCTGAAGTACGATCAGATAAATTGACTGCCATCGCAGCAACCGCCATTCCTCCAACAATATCGAGGAACCAATGTATTCCTAGGTATAGGATACAGAATGCTGTGAGCATGAAATATCCAAAGACTAGACGTCGATAAACAATCCAACGTCCATCGGCATCATGGCGTAACAAGCATAACCACACTGCAAAGGGAAAACCAATGTGAAGACTCGGCATACCGTTTGTGAACGGGTCTATTCGTGTGAACCAATCATTGATTTCAGGTGTTAAATTATATGCGAGGGTTTCCATTTCTGGAATATGATCTCCGGTGACGCGGACATTGAAAAATAGATAGAATGGAATCGCTATTATGTAGACCCAAAATATGGTTAATGAAATCCGGTCAGCCATCCAACGGTCGTCGAAATATGCGAAATAGAAGATTGAAACATAACAGATTACCATGAACCCAACAACGTAAAAGTGAGTGAGGAAAGTGGTAAGCCATTGAGCTTCAAAGGTCTGCTGCACCCACAATACCATGTCCCCTTCAATAGCATATATCCATGGAGTCATATCCAAGCCAGTATTTGCCATTAGCAATCTATCTATTTCGTCCAAGAAATCCTTTGCATTGTAAATGAATAGAACGATTGCTATGTGCATCCAATAACGACGGAGGAAGTCGATAAAGCCGTGCAGTGTGATGGTTGCCCATGGTGGTTTTATCAGCGGCATTAGCAAAACGCCAATGGTTAGGGCACTGATTAACCAGGTCAGATAAACGCCGTCCAATCAAATCCCTCCAACATAGCGTGATTAAACCGTATTCATGTGGCTTGTCCCTTCGACAACGCCCTAAAGGGCGTTTCACCATGCACCGTGAACATACTGCTTGCCTTGGTCGGGGTCCTCATTCTGTCCAATTCGCCAAATTCGCTCAAAGCGATAAATCCCCGAAGAGCATCCCGTTGTCCATTCAAAGGTCAACGCGTAATTCCCTGTAGGTCGAACAGTTGGCTTTTCTGCAAGTAATGCATCAACGGATTGTCTCAACACAAAGGAAGAGTCATCAGAATTTCGTTGAGGAGAGCAATTTGCACATGGACAAGCATGGCGCAAATCATCGTAGCGTATTTCGTGAATAGTTCCATCATCCCATGTGAGATGCATGTCTACATCTCTGCGCTCGAGTCGTGTCAAAGTGGGAATTGCCATATGCGTCCCTCAGATTATTTCGAGTGTAGAAGATGATGATGCTCCTTCTACCTCACTCTGTATGCTGGAAACAACATTTGCAAATGCAATTGAAGACAAACCATCGGGATCGGAAACAATACGGTGAACTCCATCGTCTCCACCACGTACGAAACCGGGGTCGAATGGTACCTTTCCAAGGAATGGTACTCCGAATTCCTCAGCGGTTTTCTGCCCGCCTCCAGATTTGAAAATATCCAATGTAACATGCCAATCGCCATTTGAGTCAACTTGGACTGGAATCGTAATACCTCCAGGACCTGCAACCTCTATTTCGGAATCTGCTGCTGCTTTACCGCGCACAGTATATCCGCTCATATTTTCGATAACTCCTGTAACTGGAACCTTGAGGGACTTTGCGAATGTTATCGACTTGCGTGAGTCAAGAAGGGCTACTGATTGCGGAGTAGTAACGATGACCATTCCATCGATATCTGGCAAGTTTTGTGCTACCGTAAGGGGTTCATCGCTTGTACCGGGTGGGAAGTCAATTACTAGATAATCGAGTTCGCCCCATTCTACATCTCCGATGAATTGCTGGATTGCTCCCAGTTTGATAGGGCCACGCCAGACAACAGGAGTATCCTCATCCTCAAGCAAGAAAGCCATCGAGATTACTTTCACACCAAGATGTCCTACCGCTGGATGAATCCTACCTGCCTCAACATGTAACCTGTGATTACTCAGACCCATCATTTTAGGTACGTTCGGACCTGTGATATCGATATCCAATAATCCAACTTTGAGGCCCTGCTGAGCCAATGAAAGAGCAAGCCCTGTAGCCACAGTGGATTTTCCGACTCCGCCCTTTCCAGATAATACCATCAACTTGTGTTTGATCGATTTACCCATCTCAGCAATAGACATCTTTCTTTTCATCTGGTTGTAGGCTTGCTCCATCTTCTTCTGGTCTTCAGGAGATGGCTCTGCTGGAGCTGCACCAGGAGTATTTACCTTGACAGGAGAGTCAGACATTGATTGACTCGGCGGGCGCACTGTACTTCAATCCTTTTTCAGTTCCAATTTGCAAAAATACCGCCCCTAATACCCATAATGCAATTGTCCAACTCTCATTCATGCCTGCATATGCCCATCCAAGTCCTGCTGCCAAAAACACTACTGGTATTCGTGTGTGTCTCACATCCCCATTTAGAAAATGAATACATAATCCAGCCAACATTGTTTGACCAGTAATGATGATTGCAACAATCTTGAACAGCATATCTAAGTCATTTGCTGCAGCAATAATATGAATTGCAAAAAATGCAGAATATATCGCCGCATACCATAGAATTGGCTTCCACATTATTCGAGTCCACAAAGTCATCATTCATAGACAAGAAGCATCACCGCACTTACGTGCGCCTCCTCTTCGTATGTGTTGGTAACTCCTGCAGGTCTCAAATGGCTGAAGCTATTGCTCGCGGTTTAGGACATGAAGCATCCTCGGCAGGAACCCATCCCGAATCCAATGTCAGTTTGAATGCTCTGAAAGCACTTGAGAAAAGAGGATTTAGCACAGAGGGACTGAGCCCAAAGCAGGTCAACAGCATCGATTGGCAATCCTTTGAAATGGTAATTTCAATGGGATGTGGAGTAGATTGTCCCGCAATTCGAATCGACCAAGATTGGGGAATCGAAGACCCATTTGGTCAAACACTTGAGGTATTCGAGAAATGTGCTTCGATTATTGAAGATAAGATTAGAGGACTTGAGTCACTTTAACCATTTGAGACTCCCAACTTTGAACCTATTCTGCTACATCGACAACGGTTTATACCCCCGTCCAATCCGATGGTTGCACTTGCGAGAGTGGTGTAGTGGTTATCACCGAGCGTTGCCAACGCTTGAACCCGGGTTCGAGTCCCGGCTCTCGCATCTCCCTTCGCTCAATGCGTTAGCCTTACCCTCGGTTCCTTCGCTTCGCACATCCCAACCTACGGGTCCCGGCTCTCGCACTCTGTTCTACGTTGTTGTCAATTTTCTATGTAGTAGAACAGAGGCGTGAAATTGTTTCGGATGGTTGAAATAATTGGCCTCTGACCGTTGTACATGGCAATACTGATTATCCTAAACCACCAACCATATGATGGAACTGATGTAACTTGGAATGCACTAAGATTGGCTCGTCAATTGAATTCTGATGGTGAAGAGGTACGAATTTTTCTCATGAACGATTCAGTGGACCTTGCTAGAGATGGAATTGAGCCACCACCTGGTGTGGATGATATGGTACAGATGACCAAGGATTTGATCGCCAACGGTGTGCCGGTAAAGGTCTGCGGAACATGTCAACAAAGGTGTGGAATTGCCAAAGGCCAGCCGTATTACGAGCAAGCCCAATTCTCAACAATGGCCGAGTGTTCAGAGTGGGTAAGGACCAGCGAAAAGGTCCTGACCTTCTAATCCAATAGATTCCAAATTTGAATCAAGTAAATTCACCATAAGACGAAGATTACAAGAGCGATTATTCCACCGATAATCGGACCAAGCCTAACCATCTTCAGATTCTCAAATGGCATCCAATCCATTTTCACAGTAGTGGCTTCTTCAAACTTAGAATCCGCCTGTTCAAGGCCATCTATCATCTCGGCCATCTTTCCATCATACCGAGTGGGGTCCTTTGTATCCCTGAAAGTCATAGTTTCACCATTTTTTACCATTATCGATTCCCCTCGTAATGTCTTCATTATCCCTCGGAATTGTAAGATGGTCACTAAAGCTGCTAATCCACAGAATGGTGAAAGGAAGGTGTAACCAAGTCCTGAAATGACCCAGATACCTAGAATCCAAGCGGCAGTATATGCAATAGTTTGGCCAACTGTATATGGCACATCTCCTCCGATAAATATGATTCCAGGGAAGTTTTCTTTCGACTCTATTTGACGAGGTTCTCCCAAAATTGCTTCTTCTTCAAATTCTTCAGTGCTATCTATCGCCTCTTCTGCTGAAGAAAGATCGAGCCCCAATACAAAGAATAGTTGACCAAGAATCGATTCGTATTCCTTTCTTGCATCATTACCCTCCAAGAAGAGGACTGGTTGTGGACCTTGGCCAACTAAATCGACAGTGATGTCGATTCCATCATGATAGGTAGTCCATGTCCTTCCTGAAGAATGTTCATCTCCACTCTCACTATGATGAACTTCCCTAGTATTTCTTACAATGTCCACAGACAGAGGCGTCTGTATTGTTGCACGGTGGGTGCCGAACCTAGGCCATTTGGCGAATTCTTCAGTCACTTGGTTGGCAATAGTATCGAAGGTTAAAATCCGTTTTCTTGTGAGCAGGGGGGCCAACATTATTGCTAATCCAACGAACATAAAGATTGAAAGAAAAGCTACTTCTTCAAAATAAATCTGATTGTCCCAATCCAACTCGTGATATGTGTGACGGATATTGCCTTCATCCATGAATTGAGTTGTTTCAATGCTATATGCCATGTCACTGGGATAAATATTGTACAATAACTCACCATCAAATGGGGTTGAATTGGTATCGCTATACACGATATTAGAATTATCCGGACTCTCGTTGCACCATTCTGGATAAGATTCATCCTCTGTGCCATATTTCACAATGAGGTCATCGCCTGTAAAGTTCTCTGGCAAGGCTGAGGCTCTAATGTATTGCCAGCATTCATAGTAATTGTAATCTCCATCTAACCATGCATAGGTGATTGTGCCATTTTCTTCTGACCATCTGTATTCGTAGACTTCTTCTCCATACATCGTCATTCTGTAATGGCCATCTGCAATCTGATAATCGGTGTATTCCTCAGTCGACCCCCCCAAGTCACAATATACCATTCCGTCTGACAATATTATCGCGGAATCTTGGTCTGGCCAGCATGGTTCATCACTATCCTCATCGAGCATTGGGTAAATGGTTTCTGCTGCAATAATTCCTATAGGGATGCCCGCTAATATTAGTCCAAAAATAATGAATCCCATAGTGAAAATGGAACCAACAATAGAAAAGGGCCGGTCAGGAGTGAAAGAAATCTTCGATGGCATTGCATCGACTTTGATGGCATCTGGATTATTCAGCCATATGAAAGGAGTATCAACCTTTTTTGTAAACGGAATATGGATAGGTCCTATCCGCATAAATTTCCCACAATTGTACAGTGGATAAATACCACGCCTGCAAGTACTATCTTCAACTTGAGTTATGAAACTTCAGACTTCACCGAATCCGCCTAATCCGCCACCTTCACCATCACTACCGCGGCGGATGTAAATCGTAGCCCCAGCAATTGCAAGAATTATCATTCCTCCAACAGCTGCATAGGTAATTAATTTGGTATCGGGTCCATCACCAGAGATTACAGAATTGTCTTCTTCTTGAATAATTACTGCTAGTGATTCATCAGATGATTGGGCACCATAGATATCAGTGGCTCTAACCAGAACTTCGTGGGTTCCTATTACGATAGTTGAACGAATTGAAACCGTGATTGAATATGTATCATCGCCATTTGGTTCTAACACGAGCCATTTGCCTTCATCGCCGGGTGGTGCGAATGCTCCAAGTTTTATTTTCGCAGATGCAAGATTATCGTGATCGGTTATGGTTACAGTAAATGTATACACCTTATCTTCATCGCCAACAGTAATCACTCTTGTTTCTCCAACATCGATTTGTGGAGGGGTGTTTAGCACCTCTACCTTTACATCCTCATCCTCGGAAAGTTCGACATGGTGGAGGCCTGAAAACTTAGTTCTAGTAACGATAATTGAAGAACCAAGGTCATCTTCCATCCTGACCTTTAGAAGATGGTCTCCAGGTGACATTCCATCGGGAATTACCACTTCACCAATCCAAAATTCACCAATTCGTTCAAGGTCTTGGAGCGATCCTCCTTTATCGCGTAAATCAATTTGCACACTTGCAACTCCATGACCATCAATTACCTCTGCATTGATAATGAGCATATCACCGCGTGCAATTTTATGAGGAACTATTGTGATTTCTGCAAGACGTGGTGGTTGATTTCTCACTTCTATTGTAGTATTGAGGTTTACAGCCGACTCAAAGGTATCATCTGCAGAAATGATGATAGAAATATTTCCTAATTCTAAGCCCATTACAACAACTTGAGTGGTCCAGATATCGTCGCCAATTTCTGTATCTCCTTGCATCCCCTTATCTGAGAGTTCCACAACTCCTCCGCCTATTCCAGAGAGGTTAGCTGTTACGCTCTCAACATTGAAATCGGGATCTGAAACCACGACTTCAAGATGAGCTATTGGCCCACCTTCACCTGTGACTACACCCTCTCTGAGCGTAGCGCTAACTATCGTTGGTGGAGTATTGTCGTGAATTGAAATTATTGATGGTGATAGTACACGATCTATCTGTTTATTCTCAGTTACAATTACTGTTTGGTTGTCTTCACCAAATGGTGCAATGATTATCCTTTCAATTTCAACATTGAGTCCAGATAACGGCCCATCTACGATGATATTACCACTTGCATTACCATCTACGCCTGAAGAATATACTCCCGTCCAAGCGAGAGTATCTACCATGTGACCATCAATCGGTTTAACTTCTGGAATTCCACATGTTACTGTTAGAGCCATTCCGTTTTGGTGGTCAAGAGTGAATACATCACCTTCTTTTGCATCAAGAGGGACAAAGCCCATCTCTCTCCCTACATTTACATCGCCAAGCATTTCTTCAACATCTGGTTGCTCTAGTGGCTTCTCTATTGGGGAATTGTTGTGAACCTCATCGCCGCTACTTGGGTCATTGCCGGTTTGTTGCCAAACGGTGCGAATAGAACGATTGTCCCAGTGTTCTTGGGGAACCATGTAATCCCATGATTCGTTGTGATGCGCTCCTGCTCCAATCTCAGAATTAGGTAGTCCAGCAATCCCAGTTAGATTGAACCAATCTTCCTGGTGAATGACGATTACATCATATGTTGTACCATTCCAACTTGCTTGTTGTCCATCGGCTTCGATATTTCTCACGACTCCAAAGGTTCCCGATGCATCTCCACTAATCGTTCCATCGAGATGGAAGTCGTCGATTGTCGTCAAACCATCTTCACTGGCTTGGTGGAAATCATAAATTGTGCCATTGATATTTACACTTGAATTTTCATCTGAACTGGTTAATCCAAATGAGCCATGGCCCTCTAGATTACTATAGGCATTGACCATCACTCCATTTTCCCAGCGCTCTAATTGCTGGAATACTTCAAGCGAAATATCGATTCTAGTATCGTTATCCTCGATTACTAGATCTGCAGTTGCCTCAAATTCTTGATGGTCGAGAACTCTAGTGCCATTGATATCGTGAGTCTCGACTAATAATACAGCGAGAACTCCTGTCAAAGAAAAATTTCCTTCTTCGCTTTCGTTATTCAATACCTCGATTGAGCCATTGGCCTCAAGTCTGAATTTTTCATCGACAATTCCATTGATTAGAGAACGATTAATCCACGCATCACTCACTAGACCCTCGATTGTTACCTCTCCATCTGTGCCATTGTTTTCGACACCGATAGTACCAGCACCACGTGCATCGAAAACCTGCCCGGTAAGAATTCCATCTACAATTGTCTCGTTCTTCCAAACCGATTCAAGAATTAAATTTAGGATTATACCACCATCGTCAGTATTGCTGGTAATTTGTAAAGCACCATCACCCATTTCCCAAGCTTCGAGGATATTCCCCTCTCTTGCTTGCCAACCATTGCCATCGAAAGTCAAGATGTATTTCTGTTGACCATACTCATTTGTCCATTGCTGGTCCATCGTCCATTGCGTAGTGGTTGTAACCTCGTGGTCTGCCAAAGGTTGGCTCCACAATCCCACAGTTATTGTTCGCGAAAATTCTCCTACTGAGACTGTAATGACGTCCTCATATTCCAAAGTGGAGTTGAGTTCTAGGCGAAGGTCAGCTCCTGTAGTATCGTAAATCAAACCGATATCAAGAGATGAACCATCACGTGAATGTGTGACATTGACATCAGAGAGATTCACATCGCCTGTGATTATGTAAGCATGGTCATCTCCCCAATCGGTGAGAATGCTAATTCCCACTGGATCATCTGCGGTGGAAAGTGGAACCACCGAGGTCAAAAAGAGCGCGGCGAGAATAAGGCTCCTCGTCTTCATATGGATATTGCTCGCGCTGCTCCATTTCAATACTTGTGGGTCCAAGTACAGTTTCACCAGTGGTCAGAGGTGAAAGCATTGGGATTGACAGGCTTGTCGCCCTCTCGGGTCCAAATCGTGCCACCACCGGTGTAAATGTCGCCAAATGGGTCGATTTCGACTTCCTTTACCTTGCGAGACATGTATGCTTCTACACGCTCGCGCAGTTCTGGCTTGAAGCGCCAATAGTGAATCCTCCATTCTCGACCATCCCAAAGGGTGGTCTCCTCTGATTCTGTAGTAAGAAGGTCATAGTCTTGAAACATGTAAAACAAGTTCCTATCAGTGGGCTCAAGAGCGTTATCGATAATTCGGTCGTAGAAGCCAAAGAAGCCAAGAGCGTGCTCTGCCATTCCACAGGCTACTTCTGAATCCATCTCCATGTCGATATGTTGTTGAATCGCCTGAGTTAGTTCTGCCATTGTCATTCCCATCATTATCACCTTGTGCGGTCGGGGGGCCTTGGCGGGACACCTTCGGCTCCGTCACGCAATAATATGTATAGGTCGAAGTCCCTAATAGACACTTCGTCGAAAAACGCCCTTTCGGATGGTTAAAAGGCAAAATCACCCCGGAACATTACGTGGAGGACGACTTTGTGGAGGGTAATTTCCTCGGGTTACCAGAACCCGTAGGACCGGCTGATGTCATCATCGCTTCCGTCCCATATGAATTAACCACTTCTTTTGGCCAAGGAACTGCAAACGGACCTGCGGCCTGCATTATTGCTTCAGGACAGGTAGAACTCTTTGATGACCTACTCGATGAAGAACTACCAGCAGGTGCGTCAATTCAGACTATTGAGCCATGGAATGGAGAGGGAAACACTCTCCAAGAACAACTCGATGGAATTGGATTATACGCTCGTGAGCAATATGATTCCGGAGCATTTCCAATATTCCTTGGTGGTGAACATGGAATTCTTCCTGGCATCCTAAGAGGGTGTGATAAGAAGGTCACACTAGTACAGATCGATGCTCACGCTGACCTAAGAGACGAACTCGATGGCGAGCCATATTCACATGCTTGTGCAATAGCCCGTTCTCTCGACGAAGGAGCAATAGGGGTCCATCAGGTTGGCATCAGAGCATATTGTAGACAAGAGGCAAACCTCTTCGAATCTGATGAAAGGATTCACACATTTCTCGCACGTGATGTGATGAGCCCTTGTACCGGTGCTAAAGCATGGGCTGAATGGTTAGAATCAATATCTGGCATTGAAGGGCCCGTCCACCTCACAATCGACATTGATGGCTTGGATGGTTCACTTGTTCCTGCCACCGGAACACCTGTTCCCGGAGGGCTCTCATTCTGGCATGCCGTACAAACAATCGAGACCGTTTTCGAGAACTGTGAAGTCATCAGCGCCGACGTAAACGAAATCGTGCCACAAGAGGATACTCCTCTGACCGAATTCACTGCAGCGATGCTTGCCACGAAAATCATAGCTGCACATATTGCTAACAGGAGTTGATTATTTGTCACATGGCGCACATATCATGCTCGATTGTACCGGAGTGGTCGGAATTGAGGGGGAATGGATGCTCAATCTTCTGGAAAAAGCAGTAGATTCATCTGGTGCAAGAAGGGTACATTCTCATGTCGAAGATTTCGATGGCAGTGTTTCCCCACTTGGATTTGCAGCAGTTGTATTGCTCGACGAATCTCATGTTAGCGCTCATACTTACTCCGACCGTGGTTGGCTTGCAATCGATGCATTCACCTGTGGCGATACCGACCCTGCACGTATCATCGAAGTATTGGAAAAGGTATTGGCCGCAACATTCCCCGAAATCAGAATCAATCGTAGAAAGCGAGTCGAAAGATTCCTTACTCAACCGACAAATGGAGGTGTACGTGGATTCGTAGACCGTCATTTCAATCATTTCAATGCGGGAGCACTGCGTGATTGTGCACACTCTTTGGATACATTCCTCAATGATGGAGGAAGGCTAATGGTTACTCTATCTGGAGCAATGAGTACTGCCGAACTTGGACGATCACTCGCACCAATGATAAGGGCGGGTAAAGTTCACGCCATCTCTTGTACCGGCGCAAACCTCGAAGAGGAAGTTTTCAACCTAGTTGCAAACTCATCTTTTCACAGAATACCCGATTGGCGAAATTTATCACAAGAAGACGATGCTGAGTTGCTGAAAAGTGGTTTCAATCGCGTGACTGATACTTGCATTCCTGAGGATGAAGCCATCCGCCATATCGAAGGGAAAATTCTCGAACAATGGAAAAATGAAAGCGCATTTCCACATGAACATCTGATGGCTATTCTCGATGATCTCGATGCTGATATACCGCGTGCTGATTCTTGGATTATCGCAGCGAGAGATGCTGCAATCCCCGTTTATGTTCCAGGATGGGAAGATTCCACACTTGGCAATATTTTTGCCGCACACTGCATTGCTGGTGATGTCGAGAGAAGTGCTGTCAAAACCGGCATCGACTACATGATGCACTTGGCTGAATGGTATCGTAATGCAGAACACCCAATCGGTTTCCTTCAGATCGGTGGAGGCATTGCAGGAGACTTCCCCATCTGTGTAGTGCCAATGCTGCGCCAAGACCTCGGCGAAGATGTACCACTGTGGGGTTGGTTCGCACAAATTAGTGAATCGACAACTTCGTACGGCGGCTATTCTGGTGCACCTCCAAGCGAAAAAATCAGTTGGGGCAAACTCGCACCGGATACTCCAATGCACATTATCGAAAGCGATGCTACAATCGTCGCTCCAATCTTATTTTCATACATTCTTGACTGAAATTGAAACAGTCAAATTGATTGCCATCCTATGGATGGCAGAACATGCGCCGGGCAATACTGATGCTTAGTATCCTACTGCTGGCATCGGCTCCAACAACCTCGGCGCAACAACCTGGAATCATCCAAGAACACTGGTATCACTCATGGGCTACTCTCACTGTAGATCTCGACGCTTGGGCTGCAGACCACCCTGATATCGTCAAAAAGACCAGTGCGGGAGAAACCGAATTGGGAAGGGACCAATGGATTGTACAAATCAGTGATTGGAGTAATGAAACCAAAGCTGATGGCAGCGAGAAAGATGTAGTTTACATCGATGGTGGACATCATGGTAATGAACACCTAGGAACCGAATTGGCTTTCCTAACGGCACAGTATTACATCGAGGGATGGGCTGCTGGAAACGAAGAAGCAATCAGGGTGCTGCAAAATACTGAATTGCACATTATGGTCATGCTCAATGCAGATGGCAATGACTTGGATACCCGGTGGAATATCAATCAAGTCGATTTGAATCGAAACTACGACCATCACTGGAACGAGCAGGATGAAACCCAACCCGGCTCTGGTCCGTTTAGTGAAGCTGAAACTGCAAATAATGCAGCCTACATGAACAATGTTGTACCTAATGCTGACCTCTATGTCACCATGCACACAGGTGTCTGGATAATGCTACATCCATGGGGTTACATCCCAGACCAACCAATCGATTGGGAATTATTCCATGGAATCCGAGATGATATTCACGCCAATATTTCGGACATCCCTGTTCGCAATGCCAATCAAGGCCTCTATCCCAATAGTGGTACTAGCCGAGATTATGGATACGGAGTCATGGGATTCCCTACATTCACTTTCGAAACCGACGATGAACAATTCCTTCTTGGTTCAATCGAATCACTCTCGAGTCGCTTAGGTGAAGAACTGGAAGTAATGCGTTACTTAATCGACAATGTCTGGTTTTGGCGGGCACGCTTGGTAGTAGATGAAATTCGAATCGATGATGACAAAGTGTCATTCGACATTACAAATCATGGTAGGGCAACAACACGTAATGCAACCCTACAATACATGAAGGGTGAGACGATATTATGGCAATCAGACAACTTCACCGTTAACGCTACCAATCATACTTCTGTAACATCATCAGGTTGGAGTGATTCAGGTGGAGAATGGAGACTTTCGTATCAAAAGAGGATTATCGATGCAGCAATGTGGGTAAATGAATCCGTGCCGTCTGAAGATACGACTATTGTGACTCAATCGGGATTATTCGGTGATGCATTCTATGTGTTACAAATGTCGGGAATTACCATTCTCGCTGTACTTGCAGCATGGTGGTGGTCTAGAGAAGAAGAACCATTCTCAATGGATGAACCCATACTTGAGGCAGAATTGATTGGTTGATTATTGCCGCCCTCACCTTCAATAGGGCAGACACCTCCCCCGACTTCAGGTGCGCACATGCAGTTGAACGTAGACGCCAACGATAACATCAACGGAACCCTTGTCCTTCCACTTTGGCAAGGATGTGAAGCAATGGCAGAAGGTAGCGGGGCTGGAGTGCACCGCAATCTGAAAAACCAAATTGACAATGTATTATCCAATGGAGATTTCAAGGCTAAGGCTGGCTCTTCTATGACCCTTGCTGGACTTGATGAAGGCAAAGCTCTCCTGATTGGATTGGGCAAGCCAGAAGAGGCAACTGAACAATCGATGCGTGAGGCTGGAGCAAAGGTTATCGCAGCACGTGGAAAGATCCACGGAACAACTCTCACAATTCGATTCCATGGTCTTGAAGGCTCTCACATGGCATCATTCGTTGAAGGAATGAGCCTACGTGATTACTCCTACGACCACTACAAATCCAAGGACGAGGATGAAGAGGAAGAAAGTGAACTAGTAATCCATGTTACATGTGAATCTGACAAGGTCGCTGACCTTGAGACTGCTGCAAGTTTATCCAGCGCAGTAGCGACTGGTGTACACCTCGCAAGAGACCTCGGTAATGCCCCACCTAACGACCTATACCCTCAAGCATTTGCTAAGCAAGCTGTTGAATTTGCTGACAAGCATGACAACTTGGAAGTCACTGTCATTTCATACGACCAAGCGATTGACATGGGCATGGGTGGATTGGTTGGAGTAGGCATGGGTAGCGAGCGAAAACCCTGCATGGTCATCTTCGAACTCAATGGCGGCAAGCCCGGGCCTTCCCCGTGTATTGTAGGAAAAGGAATCACTTTCGACACCGGTGGAATTTCGATAAAGCCGTCAGCATCGATGGACGAAATGAAGTATGACATGCATGGCTCTGCAACAACATTCGGAGTAATTGCAGCCCTTGCAGAAAGTGGCTGGGATGAGAGAGTTGTAGCGGTAACATGCATGGCTGAGAATATGCCATCTGCTAATGCTCAACGCCCTGGAGATGTCATCAAGACCTACTCTGGAAAGACCGTCGAAGTTCTCAACACCGATGCTGAAGGAAGACTGGTTCTATCCGACGGACTCTGGTATGCTGGAACCCACCTCAACCCATCTTACATCATCGACCTCGCAACTCTAACCGGTTCGATTGTCGTCGCTCTTGGACATGAGGCCACAGGACTGTGGTCGAATGATGATGAACTCCTTGCCAACATCAAAGCGGCTGGAGAACACTGTGGAGAAATCGCTTGGCCAATGCCTTTGTTCAAGGCATTCGAGAAGGAGATTACCGATTCGAAGATCGCCGATACTCGCAATCTCGGTGCAGGACGTTGGGGCGGCTCAAATACCGCAGCAGCATTCCTCAAACAATTCGTTCCAGAGAGAGATGGAGAGCAGATTCCATGGGCTCACCTCGATATTGCAGGAACTGCATGGGGTGCAAAGACCAACAAATTGGTCAAGCACGGTGCAACTGGAATTCACGTCAGAACCTTGCATCATCTGATTACTGGTCAGTGAGTAGGGCTGCCCCGAGCAGGGCTGTGAGTGTCAAGACCGCGTTAATCCCTGCTATTCCGAGCGAATCATTGCCCTCTGGCATTACCATCTCTCCACCTTCGTATAAGGTGAAACTATCACCGATGGTTCCATCGATTCTGTGATGGGTGAAGTCGATGGTCCTGCTCTCACCATCATAGACTAACCTAGTCCAGCCGTAGGAACTATTCTCGCGAAACGCGCTCCAATCCGGCTGTGGCTCATCGAGTTCCTCATAGGCCGACCTACCGCCCATACCGATTACAAGATGCACCGGCCCGTTTTCGACCACTTGCTCAGCGATTACTGGGTGGGTACGCTCGTAGAAATGGTCGTGTCCTGCTACGATGAGGTCGACCCCGTTCTCGACATAGAGCGCCTCGAGCGCATCCCTCAGTTCGACCTCCGAGCCATGATAGGAGTTGGAGGAATACATCGGCTTGTGCGCGTAGATGATGATGAATGGCCTCTCCTCTCTGGCCTGTTCACTATTTGCAGCCTCAAGATCAGCCTTAATCCAGTTGTACTGGGCGCTGCCCTCATCATAGGGATGCTCGCTGCTGATGAAGACCATGTGGACACCGGGCATATCCCTCGCGTACCAGAATCCCTCGCTCTCCTTCACCTCATCCGAGTCAAATCTGTGCTCGTAAGGAGTGAATCCGGGTCCGGGTTCATTCTCATGATTGCCGACCGATGTAACCCAAGGAATTCTAACCGTACTTGCCTGTTGTATGTCGAACCAGTCATCCCAGACATTCTGGTCACCATCGGCATAGGAGATATCTCCCGAGATGGTGACTAACTGTGCATTCTGGTCGGAGATGATGCCGTCGCTTACCTGCTGACCTTCGTCAGAAATCCCATGGTCAGCGATTGAGATCCACTCAAAATGCTCGGCATCGGGATTGATAGTTGTGAAACTAAGTTCAGGAGACCAAGTGCTACCATCACCTACTCGATAGGTGATTTCCTCTCCTACAGGAAGACCTGTCATCAGCGCCATATGGAACGCCTTGTCGTGATTGTAGCAGTATGATTCTCCGCTGGCTGAAGCCTCTCCAGCAGAGGATGACCATTCGACCTCAGCATTCCCTCTGACTTCGGTCGCCCACATCACCATCATCTCATCGTGAGAGTCGGCCAGTTGCAAGTGAATCTGCTCGGGCTGACTGCTACCGGTCAAGGTAGCGGGGCACTCGGTGAGGGCCTCGTTAAAACTCTGAGCAGACGCTAATGGAGCCACAAGCAGAAGGAGCAGGGCTGCCAATAGGGTGCGCATCGAACCAATCACTCTGTGAAGTGCTTTATCGCCCTTCGGGTGATGTCGATTACCAAATCGATTTCCTCACTGGTGATATTGAAATGTGGTGTGTAGCGCAGTGCGTTGATTCCACCATGAATGACTCCAAGGCCATGCTTACGGCACCAGACCTCGACCTTATCGAAGCCAACTACCTCAAGTCTCTCAGGGTCAAGTTCCGCTGAAATGAGTAGGCCAGTTCCCTGAACTTTGGTAATCGTTCCAGGATTCTCCTCGGCCAAAGCATTGAGTTTCTCAACGAATTCAACTCCCCTATCACGAATGTTCTGACGTAGTTCAGGAGTGATTCTATCGAGAACTGCGATTGCAGTCTCAAGAGCACGAGGATTGGTAGTCATGGTATTTCCATAAATGCCGACCACATAGAGTTTGGATGCTCTCTCATTCAGACCGAGTACCGAAAGTGGGAATTGTCCTGCATTAAGAGCCTTGGACCATGTTTCAAGATCTGGAGCTTCTGCATCTTGGAATCCTTCGTAATCAATTATTGATAGAGTTCCTTGTCCACGAATACCTGCTTGAATAGAATCGATTAGTAGCATCGAGCCATGCTCTTTGGTCAATCGACGTGCCTCATCATAGAACTCACGCTCGATACATTGCCCGGGGTTTCCTTCACCCTGAACCGGTTCAATTGCCATGGTCTCAATGAAGTAACCTTTAGCATCAGCATCGGCAAATGCTTTGCGAAGAGCCGCAGTATCATTGCTTGGAACAAGGATAAGCGTGTCACGAACTGCGAATGTCCTGAGGTTTTTGTCGTAAGATTCCATGCACGAATGGCTAATTTGTGCTGGTCGATCTGTCCTGCCGTGGAATGCCCTTTCAATCGCGAGTAGTTTGACTGGTTTTCCTTCATGACGGCCTCCCGGGCCTGTCATCAACTTCGAATTAACATCGGAAATACGTAGAGCGACGGTAACGGATTCAGAACCCGAATTCACACAGATGAATTTTGAAAACGGGCAAGAACCTCTTGTGTGTCCTAACTCGCGTTTCAATGCGTTTGCAAGTCGAGCTTGACTGAAAGATGGTGTCATGACATTCGCCATCACATGGTTTTCAGCCATCGCTTCGATAATCGCATCTGGTCCATGTCCAATACCTAACATCCCATAGCCGCCATTATCGTGCAAAACGGCCCCATGACTGGTTACTACCCATGGACCACGACCAGAAATAGCGACGTAGGGATTGACTGTAGCGGGTGCGTAGAAATTGATGAAATCTGATTGTAAATGCGCTACAAGGTCACTCTCACTCATCATTAATTCATCGCTAGAAAATTGCGATTGCTTCTCTGAAGCCTCATTAATGGCTTGTATCAAAGACGAATCACGACTAGAAAAGTCGAGAATTACATCATCTGGAAGACCTACGGTTTCACGGAGCCCGCTGGCATCCCTCATCTGGGATAGCAATGCCAAGATGTCTTCCATTACCTTCTTGCCATCTATGACATGTATTCAACATTCTTATTCTCACTTTTGTAAATTTCATCTGATTCGAAACTCAGATTCCTTTGAATTGTTATATCATAATCTCTCATAGAGGAAAAGAGGGGCCAGAAATGCGTAGCGTAGTATACACAAAACGTGGTGGAATGGATGCGATTGACATCGCAGAATCTCCTACTCCGAGTCCTGCAACTGGTGAGGTTCTAATCGAGGTCCATCGGGCTGGAATCAACTTCGCTGATTTGATGATGCGTCAAGGGCTTTATTCCCCTGTTCCACCTTTCCCTTTCACTCCTGGATACGAAATTTCTGGAGTGATTAAGGAACTAGGTCAAGGGGCCGAAGGCGCTGGACTGGATGTTGGCGACCGCGTAGTAGCATTGTGTGGGATGGGCGGTTATTCTGAACAAATCACCTGCCCGGCCGAACGCTGTTTCAAATTACCTGAATCCATCTCCTTTGATGCTGCTGCTGCACTCCCAGTCACCTACCTGACTGCACACCACATGCTGACTTATCTCGGGAATTTCCAACAAGGCGATACAATTCTTGTACACCATGCTGCTGGAGGAGTTGGAACTGCAACCGCTCAACTCGCAAAGGCACTTGGAGCATCCAAAGTGTTCGGAACCGCTTCAAAGAATAAGTCCGGATTTGTTGGCTCGCTCGGAATGCGCTTCATCGATAGAGATCTCGAAGATTTCGTCGAGGTATGTAAGAGTGAGACAGATGGATCTGGCGTCCATCATGCACTTGACCCGGTTGGAGGAAAACACATGATGCGCTCCTACCAGGCTCTACGCTCAGGTGGCCGTCTGTATGCATTCGGCGGCTCTGCCGCAGTAAAAGGCAGCAAACGTTCGATTGTATCGGCACTACGAATGTTGTGGACAACCCCCAAATTCAATCCGTTCAAGATGATGACTTCGAACAAGGCAGTCTTCGGAGTCCACATGGGAACTTGGAAGGATGAGGCTGTTCTGAAACCTCAGATATTCTCGTTGGTTGAGATGCTTGAAGATGGGCGTATTTCTCCAGTGGTTGACAAGGTGTTTCGGTTTGAGGAAGTTGCAGCTGCTCAGCAGTATATCCACGACCGGAAAAACCGAGGTAAGGTATTACTAGATTTCTCACCTCAATAGAATTAATCGATGACTGGAGCATTACAAAGGGTAGCGTTGCATATGACCCACTGCGAACCCTTGTAGATGGCTTTCTCATACACATGGGTATTATGGAGAAACCCTCGTAAACGCTTGCAAACCACTTATCCACTTGGTTCACAAATCATCTCCAAACCATGAATTGCTGCAAGTGAAACAAAACCCATTGTTTGAATTGGACCTAGTCACATTACATCCGCATGATCTGCATAATCCAATGATTTTATTGCAAATGCACTGGCTTTTTTTGTTTTCACAAAACCTACAACAATTTTCACAGAGATTTTCAATTTGGCTTCCATCACCTGCACCAGCCAAACCCCCTAAACCTGCACCAATTAATGTTCCCAATGGCCCTGCGAGACTACCAATCAATCCTCCTATGACTGTTCCCATACCCGCACCTGCTGTACCTCTTGCGGCCCTCTCTCCTACTGATCTTGGCTGCAATGTTTTTTTGCAAATCCGACATTTGATTTTAGGTTTGGATTTGGTATTTTGGCTACGATTTTGAGATGTTGTCCTCCATCTTTCGTCTATATGCGCATGTGAATTCATTCTTTCCTGCGGCATCTGATTATCTCGTTTACAACTTTTGCAGAATCTCTTTCTTTTGCTAATTTCAACCCTACATCCTTTGCCTTTGCAGCGATGCAGACCAGAACTCATGTCACTAACCACGGCATGTCAATTATATCACATGTAGCACCTGTAAGAAACAATAGTAAAATCATGAGTGTATACAAGGGCCCCCCTCATGGTTGTATATGCATTGATGGGTACCCTATACAACACCCGCGTTTTGAACCG
>CAZNXM010000003.1:70613-84899 GCA_964577145.1 uncultured Candidatus Poseidoniales archaeon | reverse complement strand
TGATTTCTTTTCCTCCCCCTACTAAGATGCTTCAATTCGGGGGGTTCCCTATCGCATAAGCGATCATCCCCTAAGGGATAGGAAGTCCCATTCAGCTATCTGCGGATCCAAGACACTCATGCGTCTCCCCGCAGCTTATCGCAGCTTGTCACGACCTTCTTCGGTTCTCGAGCCGAGCGATCCCCCAGATGGGTTGTAGCAACAGAATGTGTATACACCACACCTGTGCGAGTAACCCTTCGGTATCCAGTCATGCCAATTCAGACATCTTGAGAAGACCGTACCCCCGCAGGGCGGCCCTCCTAGTCACTTCCCCAAGCATGACAGGCATGCTCGGGTGCATAAGCAACCCCCCGACCTACCTCCCATATATCAAGACTCCGCAATAGGCCTTGGAAGTGAGGGGTCTGGAGGATATAAGAAATTGGCTCGCAGTAATGCGTTTATCCAATGCTAATTTTGAGTAAAAATTTGGTAGAAAATACCTACCTTTATTCACCCGGTTTGAAGCCGATTAGATCCTACCTAAATTTGCGGCCACTAATGGGTCGCTCAAATGGGGTGTTAGAACTGCCCTGGCTTCTTCCACTCTGCCAAGTTGAATCAAGCACGCACCACGTAGGTTTTCTGCTTCAGAATCGACGGTTCTTGAACAAAGAACTTGGGCTACGCCAAGTGCCTTGTCTGGCCTTCCACTGACCAGCAATGTATGCGAGAGGTTTAGCAAAATTGTATCATTGGCTGTATCGATTTTTGCAGCTTGTCTCAAAGCCATAATCGCAGCCTCGTACTGTGAGGGAGCCATTGAATCTCCAGATGCGTCCATCTCAAGGGACTGCTGCAATAGCGCAAGTCCAAGATTGTTCAAAATTGCAGGGTCATTTGGTTTCAGTCCCGAAGCACCTTGCAATATCTGAGCTGCTTGCATCCAGGAAGAACTTCCCATGTGTTCAAAGGCTGAAGTGACAAGTTCACCAACTTGGTCATTGCCTTCAGCATCAACCGGCAAAGCCTTTGCAGGATGTAATTCAGGTGCAGAATCCATTGAACCTACACTAAAGTCATCTGCTTCATGATGAAATTCGTCGAATTGTACGATGACATCATCATTCGTGAGTTCATCGCCATAACTAATCTCAATAATCTGTTCATCTTGTGCATAAATCTCATCCATATCTACTTCAGCAGCATCAATGCGCCACATATCAGGTACATCATCAGTCACTACTTCAGGAGTTGATTCGATTTGGACAATATTAGGTTCGGCCACCGGAATTGCCTCAATGCGAATAGGCTCGGGTTCTGGTTCAGGAATAGGAATTGCCTCAATTCTAATTGGTTCAGGTTCTGGCTCTGACTCCGGTTCTGGTTCAGGAATTGGAATTTCCTCAATTCTAATTGCTTCTGGTTCAGGCTCTGATTCGGGTTCCAACTCAGGGACTGGCTCCTCAACTTCAGCGATAGCATCTGGAACATCCAAATCATCAGCATATGGCATTGCAACCTCAACACCGCTTTCCACAAGTGAACCAACTCCGAATGGAAGGTTAGACTCGATGACTTCTGCAGCAGCGCCCATTCCAAAAAGAAGGCCGCTTGATCTCGATTTTTCTTCTTGGGTCGAGCCGATAGCTTCTGCAACATCTTCGAGACCAGGGATGCCCTCTTCACCATCGTCTAGACTAGGGGCTTCGGTCGAAAGTTCAATGGCAACTTGCGAGCCACATGACGGGCAAGCCCCTCCTCCAAGAAAGAGCATTCCGCAGACTCTACACTCTTGCATCGAACCGCCTCTAAATCTCTCACAGTGCGTCAGACCTTTGAAGACACCGCCACGATGGGCAACATTACTCCTCTTCAAATTCGAGGATCGATTCATTGTCAACCAAAGCCGAAGCCCATGATTCACCCTTAGCACGTCCTCGGGAATATTGCCAAATTATTCCGAAGAAGGCTATTCCAAGTAGAACCCATTTGAATACTGGATCTATGCCAAATACCAATATCACGTAGAGAGTAATAATTGAGACTGTAATTAGCATTACAGGGAATCCTGCACGGAAGAATTGGTTGAACGAAATAGGGTACCCTGCTTCTTCAGACATGCCTGCAGTGACCACGTTTGCTGAAGCTCCAATCAAGGTCCCATTACCTCCAAGACAAGCACCAAATGCCAAGGCCCAAATCATTGGTCCAAGTGAAATATTTAGTTCATATGAAATTTGAAGAACAACTGGTACCATTGTGATAGTATACGGAATATTATCGATAAATGCAGAAGCGATTGCACTAACCCACAGAATGATTACAAGTGCTGCAATAAGCCTCGATTTTTCGTCATCTGGGAATAACTGGATGCCTGAAATTACCTGATTACCAATCCAATCAATAACGCCAAGATGCTGTAAAGAATGAATCAATACGAATAATCCCGCGAAGAAAATCAAAGTAGACCATTCCACCTTCTCCAATGGTTCCTCTAATTCATGTCTATCAGTAACTAATAGCATAGCAACCGCTCCGACTAGCGCAACCCAAGATACGGGGATATGGAAAACTGGATGAAGGAAAAATCCGAGGATTACAAGTGAGAGAATTATTCCTGACCTCAATAGCATCTTACTATCTTTAATTCCGTATTTTGATTCTAATTCAGCAACATCTCGAATTCTCTCACCGCTAAACTCCTCACTGTACATCCACTTCAGGAACATGAAGGTTGGAACAATTGTCAGCAATACACCTGGAGCTAACTCAACAATGAAATCATTGAAACTTATCCCATGTTCTGCAAGTGAAGGATATTCAGACCCTTTGATTGCAGCACTGCTCATCAAAGAACCAATAATGATGTTTGGTGGGTCTCCAATCATAGTAGCAGTACCGCCGATATTTGAGAATATTACCTCGGAAATTAGAATGGGTATTGGCTTGAGATCTAGCACTCTAGCCAATTGGATTGTAACAGGAGTTAGCAGAAGCATAGTTGTTACATTGTCAAGGAAAGCGGATAATACCGCAGTTACAATGCACAGGATTACAATTAGCGTCCAAACATTTCCACCACTCTTTTTGTAGGCTTCAACTGCAAACCATTCGAATACTCCCGTATGCGACATGATGCCAACCATTACCATCATGCCCAACAAAAGACCAATTGTCTCCCATTCGATTAAAGTGGTAACTTGAGCAAGAGAAAGGGATTCACCGATAAAGTGGTTGAGGGCAAAAACTGCCAAAAGTCCGCCTACTGCAGCAGCAAGAGTTCGATGCACGAATTCAGTAATAATCAGGGCATAAACGAAAAAGAGAATCCCCAAACCAACGAATACGGGAGTATTACCTAACCCATCGGGTAGGTGTATTCCTGCATCAATTGCACCACCACTAGCAACGCTTTCACCTATGAAAATCATGACACCTGTCACAATAAGCGCAAGAAATGAAAGCCATTGAGACGGATGTCTACGGGACAATCGGCTCACTCGCATGTCAATACCCACCTAAAGAGCATCTATGAGCATATCCTCAGTGACTGAGCCAAAGAACGCCTACATTGCCGCGTGATAATACAAGCGTAGAGTTTGTCACCTCTTCGAGGTGAGCCCATGCAACTTCACGATCAGAACGCTCGTAAATTCCCTTATTGATTTTTATTTTTACCAACTTTCGCTTGGCAAGTTGGCCCCTGATTTCCTCGACCAAAGCATCGGTAATTCCGGTCTTACCTATGCGGACACTTGGTTGGAATTCACGTGATTGCGCTTCACGGCGAATACTAGCAGGTATTTCACTCACGGCGAGACCTCCGGTGGTAGCCAGGACCTCCTCCAAACCGTCTGATTCGCCCACATTCTAAGCAGGTGGTGACTCGCTGTCCATCACGAATTCTAGTTCGAGATGTAGTCCCGGGTATTAGAGGAGTCGTGCACCCTCTACAAATCCAATGGCGCTGCTGAATTGGCAATGGCAATCTATGCCGTCTTGAGGTTTTAACCAAATGACGCGCAGCAATCTTACGGAGTTCCATATTATTGGAGGGATTTGAAATCAAACCAGAGAGATGAACTTGTGCGTCGAGAGCTTTCTCATGACGAAGGCGCTTTGCCTTTGCTCGTCCTGCCCGTCTTGACATTGCAAAGCCTCACAATAATGCACGTAAGATATCTTCAGTAATTTCATCGATAGCTCTATCTCCATCGATTCGGAAAAAGATTCCACGCTGGTCATACCATTCAGCAAGCGGAGATGTCTGCTCGTGATAAGCAGAAAGGCGTGAAAGTACAGTATCAGCATTATCATCTGCACGGCGCTTGAAATCACTACCACCACATGAGTCACATACTCCTTCAACGCTGGAAGGGTTGAATGTATCATGGAAAACTGCGCTACATCCACCACAGGTATAGCGTCCACAAATTCTCTCTACGATTCTTTCGTCAGGTACTTCGATGGCAATAACGTGGCTGACTTCAGTAATTTCCGCAAGTGCTTCTGCTTGTGCTACGGTCCTTGGGAACCCATCGAACATGACTCCATTTGTCGCGTCTGCATCTTGGACTCTATCACGAATGAGATTGATAATAACCTCGTCGGGAACTAATTGGCCCGATTCCATGTAATGCTTTGCTTCCATTCCCGTAGGAGTTCCGGCTGCAACTGCTGCCCTAAGCATGTCACCAGTACTCACTTGAGGCAAGCCAGTTGAATCCATGATTCTCTGGGCTTGAGTGCCCTTTCCAGCACCGGGTGGTCCGAACAATACGATACTGCTCATATGCTTGGCGGGGTGCGTACCCGTCTTCACTGTTGGCCTTGTTGAATAAGCCACTGGTGACCATAATGTTGCCATTGCTCCATCGACCAACCAGGAGGTAAGCCTGTTGGAGGAAGCGGTGGTCCTGCTGGCACTGCGACTGGTGCTGGTGCTGGTGCTGGCGCTGGAGCAACTGGAGGTCTGTTTGCCGGAATTGCAGCAGGTGGCCTTCCTGTTGGTGTATCCATTCGGGGTGGCCTTCCGTCAGGAACCTCGGCAGGAGGAGGGGGTAGTTGCGGAATGGAACCAGCAAGAGCATCGGCAATCTCCTCAGCAGATACAGAACCACTAGCAATACTTGTCTTTGAAACTAAATCCATCATTGCATCAAGTCTTTCACCACCATCAGGCAACGAATGTGCATCTGGTGCAACCAATTCTTCACCATCGTAATTCTTCGGTGCAGATCTCTTGATACGAATTGCCACTACAGCACCAGCAGCAATAATCGCGAATACCACAAGACTCGCTGCCCATACTGGCATGATTCCGAAAAGACCGCCCTGTGAGCGGCGTGATTCTACTGAGGTTTCGAGGTCGAGACTCGAATTAGTATCTGCAGTTGTTGCAGTGATTCTAACAGTTACTATTCCTGTTTCAGTGTCATCATTTGGAGTGGCTGTAACTGTAAATTGAACAACCCCCCCAATCGCAAGGTCTTCGAAACTATCCTTGGAAAGTGAGACTTCCCAATCCTTGACCAATTCACCATCCTCAGTAATTACCGATGCGACTAATGTAGCATCAAGGACACTATTTCCCTGATTGGTAATGGTCAGGTTTTGAGTTGCACTTCCATCACGTGCGATTGAAAGTAAAGGCCTTTCAGTATCGTCAATTGGGGAAATAACTGCATATGTAGTTTCTTGAATATCTATTGTAATTCGAACATCCTCAGAAATAGTCTCGAAACCATTTGTAGCATCGACAAAGATTCCAAGTTCGAATTCAGAAATACCTGCGGATTCACCGGCTGGTGGAATTACGCCTATCCTAATGTCCGCAATATCGCGCGAATCCAAAATCACCGTTGGGTTCGCAAAACCAACCTGCCAACCATCAGGAGCAATGCTGTGGTCCCACGATAATGTCACTAAAGAATTCCCAGTATTTTCAATTGTGAATTCAAAATAATTCCACTCCCCATCCACCCTTACATCGAAGGTGTCAGAACCACTCGTATCTAATTCAACAGATAATTCGTCCTTCACTACAAGGGTGGTTTCATTATTCAAGAAAATTGCTTGATTTACACTTGTTTTGAAAACCAATCTGTTGGAGTCCCCCATTGATGCAGTCGGAGAAACCAATACTGCAATTACCACGGTTGTAGAACCTCCTGGTTGGATTGAAAAACTAACTTCACGTGAATCGGATTCTTCACCATGAGTTACACCGATTGTCCACGTTGTCAACTCGGGTGAAACGCGCATTGTGAGATCGAGGGCGGTATTTCCAGTATTTTCAACTCCCAGTGTGAGATTGACGCGCTCAGAGGTGTCAACTGCGATATCGCGTGCCAGAGACGAAGGACCAACTTCAAGCCCTTCGTGGTCGAATAACTCGGTATCAAATGACTGGAGTGCTTTTACTGTCAGAACCACTACTTCGGTAATATTCAATTCCGGGTCTTGAACACTGGTAACCGAACAAGAAATGAAATCTTGACTACCTGCTGCAGGTAGTCCGTCTGCTACAGGTGGAACATAGAGCCTAACCTGCATTGGAAGATATTCGAGGATATCTAATGGCTCAAATGAATATGAACTGGAATTTGATTGACCAAGTTGGACTTGCCATCTATTTTCACTATAGCAATCCAAATCGTAAATCGCTGGAGCGTTGCCGGTATTCATCACCGATATTGAGAATGCTGTATTACCGCCTGGAGCGGCTTCAAGACCGTCTGTACCAGCTGGTGCAACCATTACATCCTTTACTTCCATCACGGTTAATCGAAGGCGGATTGTATGCGATACGCTTTGGTCAAATTCATAGCGCGCGGTTACATCAACCAAGAATTCTCCCGCTTCGGCATATCGAGGGATATCTCCAGAAATATCTGCATCATCATCTGTCATGGTGATATTTAGATGAATTTGGTCTCCTCCTTCACCCATTGGTGAAAGAGTGAATGGCCCAGAGAGGTCTGAAGATTTGCTCCAATTGTCCTCTGGAGGCAAGAGGAAATCATCTCTTACTGGGTGAGGGATCTGTACTTGGGAAATTGTGAGTTTGACCGATTCGGTACCTGTCCCTTCGTGTTTCAATAATATTGGCCAGGTCATCCCAATACCATTACGTGGATCTAGGGTTTGGTTGATACGATTATTATCGGCGACTCCCGACAAATCAAGTGGGACCAGTCGTACACCCAACGCCTTTACTTCGATTTGCATGTTGAGAATATTATTGTCTGTCCCATTTGAGGCGTCATTGATTTCTACGACATCATTGTCAACATCGATACTCAATCGCATATCGTGTATACCCGTTGAATTGAACTGATGATACATAGTAACGGAATCGATGATTCCATCGTCTAGGCCAGTTCTTGTAGAATCGTATAGTGTCTCACCTGTAGTAAGGTCTTCGAGTGTGACCCTAAATGACCCAGCAGGTAATGTACCTTGATTGAACCATGAGAGTCGCAGAGTGATCAAATCATTTAGCAGTGGTGATTCTGACGAAGAGTGAATCGAACCATCGAATACTATCAAATCAGTGGAGGGAATGGGATTTGCTTTTGCAGTAAGAACCAGTCCAAAAGACTGTTCTAGACCACCGGTATGTTCTACCTTAACTTGCCATTGTCCACTTGTAACTACTGAGCCTGGTGCAATACGTACCCTTTCGATATTATTCACTGAATCAGAGACGCCATTTGGAACTGATTCACCATTGAAAATCACGTTGCCCTTATACAACGTACCATCGGGTGAAACCAGAATTAGATCGAGGTCATTTACGAGGCGGGAATTATTCTGGTCTTCATTTGCGCTACCTGCAACATCGGTCCATGCAAGGGTCAAATCGATTCCATGCGAGGCATCTAATTCGAAGGAATAGACTGTTGAATATCCTGCATTTAATACTCGGCCATCATCGACAAATGTCTGAAGATATGTACTACCATCCATTGGTAGAATAGTTCGCTCAAGGTTGATCTGACCCCAACCTTCAGCAGAATTAGGAATATCTGGAGTCCCCAAATCGAGGGCACCATTGATTACAGCTGCTTTGAGAAGTGCGGCTGATGGAGAAGGAATACCAACTTGCTCACGAATGTATTCTCTCGTGAGGGATACCGTTCCGCCCACTACTGCAGTTGCCTGACTTGAACCATCCAGTGTCATATACATAGAATTGCCATTTGAGTGGGTCCCACTTGCACAAGACCAGCCCATAGGGGCGGTTGCTTCCTCTGCTTGTCCAGAGCAAATACCCACACCAGGTGCGACGATATCAGGCTTGACTCTTCCATCCATTGACGGGCCTTGAGCTGAGAAATTTGCCATTGTTCCCGAATTGGTTGTCGCTCCAACTGAAAGGACATTCTTCGCAGTAGAAGGAGGCATTATCCTCGATGGGTCCTGATGAACATCATCACCAGCAGAGAAAATCGGTAAGAACTCCGGGTTATCTCTCACAAAGACATCGAGAGAGCGAGAGTCTGCAGTATATTTGCCCAAATTACCATTGAGTCCCCATGCATTAACAGATACACGTGACCCTTCTTGCTCTGCATGACTAAGCATGTCGTAAATACTTCCCAACCTACCGAAAACGCCAGTTGGGTCATGCTCTAATGCATATACGATAATATTAGCACTAGGTGCTATCCCTTTTGCAGATGCATCTCCCGAACCATCTCCAACCATAGTAATGGCGACATGTGTTCCATGTCCACCATTAGTGTCGGCAGGGCTTGGGTCGAGGCCGAATTGAGTGTAAGTTGCAGCAACTCTTCCCACGATATCGGGGTGGTCTGAATCTAGGCCGGTATCGGTGAAAGAGATTGTTTCCCCAGAACCATCAAGGGTAAATGGTGCATTATTCGTCACTGCATCAACACCCACGACAGCACCTGCCATTGCATTGGTCAAACGTAGAGAATAAGTTGGTTCACTGAAGATTATTCTGCCATCTCTTGCAAGTTGGGAATAGTCAATTGTTCCTGTAATCTCACACAGATGTAATCCACACCATGCTTCGTCAGCACCCATTAGCACAAGGTCATGTGCAAGTCCTTCCAATGCCTCTGGAATGAGGTCCGCTGCTGGAATTGCTGCAATCAAGTTAGTATGAGAATCCAAATCCGGTGATAGACGCCATCCCGGTTGCATTATTCCCGCCCATCTAACAGTCTCATCATGCTGTATTGCACTAAGGTCACCGGGATGGGAGAGTCTTACCAACCACGCCGAGCCACCCATGTGGTCAAGAACGAAGACACCATGATTGTCAACGAGGTCATACAATGCTTCTCCAGTGTGATGATTTAACTGTACGATTGCCATTCCAGTTCGCCGGTAATCAAAATCATCCTTAATGCCGGACCATGGTGCCTCTTCGCTCAGGGGATCAAATGAGCCAATTGCGAGATGAATACGATAATCCACTGCTTTCAGGGCTGACGTGCCCATCTCTACATCCTCGATGATGTGCCAATTTGCTGCAGCGATTTCGAGTGAATCCGTTGGGGCTGCACTACCCGTTGGAGCCAAACTCACCAAGGGTGATGCGAGTAGGACCAAGAGTAGGACCATTGCTCGTCGAGTAGCATGCATGGGCTCTCCGACTTCCGTACCGTACTTGAATGTAAACCTCGGTTGCTCCTATAGGAGCAAGGGACATCATTCGAATAACGCAGCAATTGCAGCATCGGTTTTTGCGACCGATGTCTTCCAATCTGATTCAGTACCCATCAACGCGCGTATTGCGTCAACATTTTCAGGAATAACATCCGATTCCTGGTGAATTGCTTGGAAATAATATAGTGTATTACCAACTAACTTTACGCCATCTTCCCAGACAAATATCTCATGAAGATCTCCCCATGTTCTGCCCATATCTCGAGCGAATTCCATCACCTCAGCGGTTGTAGTAATTCCAGTATCTCCACCATTCATTATTACTACTCGCGGATTTGATTTCCATAACTGAAGCACGCTTTCAGTAGTCATTCCATGGCCTTCTGGTAGAGTTGCAACGATAGAATGAACGTGCATGATTGTAGTTGGAACTGCAACTGCAAGTGAATTGATTACAATCTCAGGTTTAACAGTCATGACGTCTGGACCGTGATGACTTGGAACTTTTAGAACGGGTTTGATTGCATTGATTGGACCCTTCTTGGAGTCACCTGGGTCTGCTGCCCGGCGAATCATTGTACATTCGACGGAAAGTGAACCGCAGTGTTCGTAGAGTGGAACAAGGGTTCGAGATAAACCTGTAGTATTGCAACTAACAACACGGGTTCCTTCGACGCCCAAATTCTCACTGTGATTTGCACAAGAGGTGTAGGACATGCCTGTCATTGCGTGCTTTTCGCCACCTTGGAAAATCCATTTTACTCCAGCGGCTTGGTACTTCGCTTTATTGTCGGCTCCCATCTTACCTGGTGAACAATCGACGACGACATCTGCCGCTGCCAATAAATCAGAAAGGCCGCCATGACATTCATATCCTGCTGTCGCAAAGGCAGCAATACGATCTGCATCATCAAAAGTGCAGTACAGAGGGTATCCCTTCCGTACCGCCAAGTCACAGCCAAAGGCTGGCCGGGTCTTTGTGACGCCGATAATTTTCATGTCGTCTTGACAAGCAACTGCGTCTGCAACGCGCTTGCCGATGGTCCCGTATCCGTTGATGGCCACCTTGATGGTCACTATTCTCCCCGTTTGATGTGCCCCCGCGTACTCCAAATGAACCTTCCCTTTCGTACTAGACCACAGTGACGAGGGAAACCATTGATGAGAGGGAACAACACCCGACGGAGTGATGGCGTCCTCCGATGAAGTGGTCACACGCTCAATGAGCATCAATTCTAGGTTGCCTGCACAACTTGAGAAGGCCCTTGAAAGAAACATTGTGCTTCGCATTGGTTGGACAACAAGTGGAGAGCCCGTTCCCAAAGATGGGGAGTTAGGATTATGTCCAAATCTCCCAAAGGGTGCAAGGATTCGCAGTTTGGGACGTCTAGGTCCATTTACGGCGGCCTTCGGTAATGGTGGAACCTATACTCACCAAGGTGACTGTTCATCTTTCCTCGGAGCCGGTAATAACGGCAATGATATCACTTGTGAGCGCGAAGCTGGCGATTGTGTAGGCTATGGGCAAAGAAGTGGAAGTATCACTGTTCTCGATGGGGTTGGCGATGATGCCGGTTCTGCAATGTCGGGAGGACTGATCATTATTCGTGGCGATGCTGGTCGCCGAATTGGCGGTGGAATGCGCGATGGATTAATCGTTGTCCACGGTGATGTAGGACCTGACCCCGGGGCAAGAATGTCCGGTGGCCGAATTGTAATCAATGGACGCTGCCCTTCACCTCCTCCAGGAGTAAAGATTCGAGCATTAACCAAGAAAGAAGCTGATGAAGTCAACAAGAAACTTGGCGAGGCTGACCTTCAGGTCCCAGCAGATGCGGTGTGCCTTGTAGCAGATGGCACCCCTGTTGAAGGAATAATGGCAAGTTGTAGAGAAGATCTATCTGGAATCGCATTAGTCCCAGATGATGGTGCTCATAATCCTCCTCATGCCACATGTGATACTGTGACTTTGATTGGCGAGGAAGAGGCTCTTGCCTTACCTGTTCCATTGTTGCCGTTCCTACCAGAAGGTGCTCCAAAGGACCTATTCCACCCCTGCCTCGTCAGTAAGTCACCACGGGAATGCGATATCGTATTAATCGATGAAAGCAATTTTGCTGATGCACCCGAATTGGTGAAAGAAGCCGGTGGTTTCGCCCTTGATTTATCCGCACTTCCCGCAATGGATTCAGCCGCTATCGACGGTTTACTAGTATCTCTCCAGAGTGTTGCTGGTGCCAATTCCAAAGTATTGATGTTGAACGGAGTAAACAATGTTGCAAGCCTTCACACTAACGCTAACCATCATGGCTCCCATGTCGCAGTAAGCATTCTCGATGATGGTAGTGGCATTTGCGCTGCTGCAACATTACCATTGGTTGGGCGTTCTGCCAAGGCACGCCTTGGCGATAGTTGCTCATCTGCAATGATGTTGCCATGGGCTGCTACAAGTGAGGACCTTGCAATCCTATGCGCTTCAGGACTTGGTTTTGCAATTTCACCTGCACCTGACGAGGATGTTTCGGGTTGGATTTCCCAAGTTGATGCAGGTCTTTGTGCCCATCTAAATCGCTTGGGACTCTCTTCAATAGACTCTCTAGGTAGAATCAATCTACGCGCATGCGACCAGGATACTGCTGCCGTGAGTGGACTGCGATTAGCGGGATATGACCGCCCTATGCCCCATTGGTTCGCGAGGTGAATGAATGCCAACCATTAGTGTCGAGCAGAATCTTCTGCGGAGCATGGTTGAATCCAGAGGGCGGACTCACGATATTTCCGACCTCGCACACCGCTTGCCATTGATGGGGACTGATATCGATATTTGCGATGAGGAAACTCTAGATATCGAAATATTCCCCGATCGTCCTGACCTTCTCTCTCCCGAAACTCTGTTCCATGGGATGATGCCTTTCCTCCACAATGCGCCTTCAATGCCACATTTAGCAATTCATCCCGGAACTATTTCCATGAATGTAGATGCTGAGTTAGAGAATATTCGTCCAGTCATAAGAGGTGCAGTTGTCAGAGGTGTCGATATTGATGAAGAGGTTATCAAACGCCTCATGGACCATCAAGAAAAATTGCACTTCGCCCTTGGTAGAGGACGCCGTCGCTCAAGCATAGGGGTCCATGACTTAGCCAAAATATATCCACCATTCACCGTGATTGCAGCTAATCGTGACCACGCTTTTATTCCACTTGCTATGGATGATGAAATGACTATTGATGAAATACTCGAGTCCCATCCAAAAGGTGTTGATTATGCACATCTATTGGATGGAATGGAAAAGGTGCCAATCATTGTCGATTCAAACGGTGATGTACTCTCTTTCCCTCCAATTATCAATGGTGACCACACGACTGTTACAACCGAAACTCGGGACTTATTCATCGAGTGCACAGGGTGGGATAGCAGAGCATGTGAATCCTCGGTAATGCTTGTTTGTCTGCAATTATCTATTCTCGGAGGCCGTATAGAATCGGTTAGAATCACCGGACACGATGGTGAAGAATGGTCGATAGATGGGTCCCCTATTGAACACACAATAAAGCGCGAACTAGTTGAGGGAATACTAGGTAATTCATTCACCAATGACGAGATTGAGAGTGCAATTCGAAGAATGGGCGGGATATTCAATGGTGGAGAGGATACTCTTTCTATCTCCATGCCAAGATGGCGATTCGACATCCTACATCCGATCGACTTGGTGGAAGAAGTAGCCATAGGTCATGGGTATGAGGACTTAGCACACGATGTGCCAAAAGCACCTCTCACCGCATTACCAAGGCCCGATAATCATCTTCGTCGTCGAATACGTGACGCCCTACAAGGCCTAGGCATGATGCAAATTCAGTCCCTTACGCTTTCAAATGATAATGACCAATTCAATGCAATGCGGTGGTCATCTGATGGAGCCATTACTCGAATGACTAATCCAATAACAACCGAACATACAATCTTACGACAAAATATTCTTCCTGGATTATTCAGGCTCCTTGCTGCAAACCGTCATCATGACCTTCCACAATCTGTATATGAACTTGGAACGGTTGTTATTGACCATCATAACCGGGAACGTTTCGCATTCTTAGTAGCAGAACCCAGCGGGGGTTTTGCAGCATTGCGTGGTAGAATTCAGGCATTGATGCGAGACCTCGGTTGCGAAAATTGGAGTTTGACTGCTATTGAAGGCGGACCCTGGTTATCTGGTAGGGCCGCAGAAATCATTGTTGCAGGAAGCAAAGTTGGCGAGTGTGGGGAAATAGACCCGCTGGTCGCTGAAAACTTTGAGCTAAAGGTACCCATGAGTGGGGCACAATTTGACATGGTTGCACTTGATTCGGTACTAACCGATCCAGTGCTGTGAAATCTTTGTGAAACACTATTTCACTATTCAGTGAAGTAATAATATCCGGATGGAGGAAGGGTCATCCGAAAACCCCTGTGACGCAATGCGTCGAAAAAGGTGTGATGGGCACTCCTGGCTCGAAAGCCAAGAGTGCTCCATCACAACAATCAGTTGGTTCTATCTTCTTACTAAGTGATAATCACTCTGAAGAAGAATCATCAGAATCCATGTCTGCGATGAATCCATCGATCTTCATACCCAATAGGGCACCAACACCAATGCACACACCGTCAACTAGCCATGG
>CAZNXM010000003.1:0-70513 GCA_964577145.1 uncultured Candidatus Poseidoniales archaeon | reverse complement strand
CCAAGTTCGTTCATTATGTCTTTCATTTTCATTTCCATATTATTATCCCCCTCTATTGAGAGCAGTTGCTATTCCGATTGAACTACTTATAACCGCATCGCCTGATAAAGGACCCAATAGCGCTGTTTCGGTAGTATTGCGGAAATGCCGGTGTGTTTTAGAACACCTGATGTAATCGAGGCACGTAGGTCTATTCAGGAGTATATTTTCAGCAGAAATGACATAAATTTCCGCAAAATAAGTAAATTTAACCTGTAAATGGTATTTTGTTACCTTCTGCATCCTCTAAATGCGGAATTGGTTCAAAACTACCATCTGGCTTCTTGAAGTACCAATATCCATCTGTATGGTTGATCCATTCACCTTCGTCTTCTTTGCTTTCGTCTTCCTTCGAACCGCCGAAAAGTGCCATTGCTGCCTTGTAATCTGCATCCTCTTTGTGGGAGGTATCACTCAATTCCTCTGCAGTGTTTTCTTCTCCAATGGAATATGCAATAGGAGTAGGAGACTCCTCAGCCATCTTGGGAGATTTACGCTTGAACGGCCAAATGGGCATGCTACCTGTATTGCGTTACACATCATCAACCCATCGACACATTTTGCCCAACGACTTGAAGTGCTTGCCTTCCTCGAAGCATCATGCGCCGGTTCACTGTGGCCCTTTTGGTCATCTTTTTACTACCGCAATTACCGGTTGCTGCCGAAGAGACTCCATTCAATCTCTATGTAGATAGCGAAGTTATTGCTCATCCAGGTGAAACTGTGCAATTCCGTATCGGTTGGCATAATATCGTTGGATTTGAAAGACACCTTGAGGCAAATTTAGATTCCGTAGATGAGGATTTGAATATTAGCGGCCTACCAATCGAAGCATACAGGGTCGCATCGGGAAGGCAAGGTGGTTTAGACATCAACATCTCTGTAGACGCAGCTGCTCCCTATGGTACTCAAAATTTCAATTTCACGATTTCATGTGTAGAAGTCCCTAACTGGAGTCAGAATTTCACGGTCGAAGTTCTTGTCTCGCGCTGGTCAATGCTAAGTTTTGGCGCAAGTGATGGTTCGTCATTCTATGTTCAGCAAGGGGTACGGTTCAATGGGGCTATGAATATCTCAAATACTGCAGGCTTTGATGACTTTGTTAAAGTTAGAATGAATACCGCCTCATCTTGGAATTTCGGATTCTCTGACGATATTAACGATGATGGTGAAGTACATCTCGACCTCCTCGATGGAGAGAATGAATTTGTTAGTTTCTGGATTGATATCCCTCCAGTCATCGATGGTGCACCTCTAGCAGGAACTGGGCCGTCATTCACGCTTGAAGCGGAATCGGGATTGGATAGAAGAATCGCAAATTGGACCTTTTCTTTAGATATGCAAACTTGGTTTAACCTCACTATCGACTCGGTTGAAAGTGACCTCTCTCTAAATCCTGGCGGGACCGGTAGACTTGATGTAACCGTCCGTAATAATGGCAATACTGCGACTTTCCTCGACGCGCGATTGCGCATGGGCTCAGAGGAAAGTGACCGAATCGAGTCCGATGGATGGACAATTGCAGTATTCGATAATTTACAGGACCATTCTCTTGAAGCAAATGAAAGTAGGATAATCGAAATCGGATTTAGCGCACCAAATGCAAATTCTGGCGAGTTGCGACTCGATTTCCTTGCGGCCCCAGGTAGTATTTCTGAGAGAACAAGAGTTGCATCCATTGGATCGTTCATCAATTGGGAGAGAGGTGGCGAATTATTCATGGCTGCAGACCAATGCTCATCGGTGCAAGTCAATTCCAATTGTGTTATCCCACTTCAGATAAATAATACTGGCAATTATTTGGATTCCTATAGTTTGGAACTCTTTGACGTAGAGGGAATAAATGCAAGTATCGATGTCGGCCCATGGAATATTCAAAAGGGCGGATTCGCAGACGGAATTGAACTGAGTCTTTCTACTCTTGAAGGTGCAGATGGCTTATCCGAAGGAAGCCTAACAATACGCTTGATTCGTGGTGATGGAGTCATTATTGACATTATCAATTTCGAAACAAAAACAGCACCTCACATTGAATGGATATGGGAGAACTCCAGTTCAGAAGTCGATTCAAGAGGTAGACTCAATGTAGTAATGACATTGAGAAATGATGGCAATATTATGGACGGGTTGATTGTACGAATGACTTCATCATATTTCACCGAAATGAGTTTTGTACCTCCGGAAGGTGCATGGACAGAAAGTGAAGAAGGGGCTATTCGTTCATTTGAAATGATAGATATTGAAAGGGGTGCAAATTTCACATTCCGCGCATATGCAGTTTTACCTGTAGACCAAAATGAAGGAGGAAACCTATTCCTCAATATTACGGCGCATAGTCGCCTTGCTGAAGAAAATCCCTTCGTGTACACCGCTAATTCTACGTTCGATGGCAAAGCAGCAGATGTAATCGATGAGCCACTAGTAGATATTGGAGGAATAGCCTCGGCAATTGTCTACATCATATGGGCATGGAAATGGATCATTATGGCTACTTTACTCGGTGGCCTGATGATTAACAAGAGCGTGAAGGACCGACGTGAGCGGTTGGCTGAAGCAGCACGTAATGCTCCACCAGAACCCATGAATGAAGAGCCTGAAGATTGGATGGCAGAATTCCATGGCAAGCGACAGGATGAACTCGAAATTGCTAAATCTCCAGAAATGCCAGCAGAGGTATTCACTGGTATGTTCCATGCATCTAGTGGTCCAAAGCAAATGCAAACCGACCCGGTTGCACCGCAATTAGTTGGAGCTGCAAGTACGGTTATCGACCACCACGAGGAGATTATTGTCAAAGATAAGATGGATGAACTCGCTTTCGATGTTGCAACAGGTCAAGTTAGCACTCCTCATCATGCTAATATTTCACTACCTGATGACCTAGAGCCCGAAACTTCACGCACAAATCCTGTGACGAAGGAAATTGAAGAAGTCCCATCTATGCTCGACCTTGATGATTTGGACCTGTGAGGAATACAGATGCGCATAGGCGTTGATGAGGCGGGAAGAGGTCCGGTAATCGGACCACTCGTAGTTTGTGCATTCGCATCAACGAGCCTCAGTGAACTTGCTGAATTAGGGGTGCGAGATTCAAAGGATTTGAGTAAGAAGCGCCGTGAAGAAATCTATGCTACTCTAGTTGAAATGCCGCATAGCATTGTCATCTGCTCACCTGAAAGAATTGATTGCCACCACAACCTAAACGACCTCGAAGTGGAATTATTTGCAGAGGCTTTAGCGATAATGCCACCAGGTGAAACAATGCTTGACGCATGTGATGTTAATGCTGAAAGATTTGCACTCAATGTCTCACAGAAATCTGGGAGGGAATGCATGGCTGAACATGGTGCAGATTCCAACCACCTCGAGGTTGGAGCAGCCAGTATTATTGCAAAGGTAACAAGGGATAGAGCAATTGACGAATTGTCCAAAGAAATTGGAATTGATTTGGGAAGCGGTTACCCTTCCGATCCCAAAACTAGGGCTGCTGTGAAAATTCTAGTCAAGGGTGATATGCCACACGAGTGCTTGCGATGGAGTTGGAAAACGACTTCCGACGCATGGGGAGGAAGGCCTCCACCGAGGCCCTCAGAGTCTCAACGAACCTTGTTTTGAATAACCAGAGGCGTTACGCCCTATTCATGGAGTGGACTCCAGACGATGAGGTTTCAGACCTCATTCGCCACCTCGCCCTGCAAAATAGTCTGCAGTATTCTGGAAAAGGGCAGGCTGGCTCGGTTATTTCCCGCATCATGGGAAACAGGGCAGATCTAAGACCTCATGGCAAACATCTCGCACCCTTAGTCGCACAAGCTGTAACCTCTGCAAATGCAATGGCAACAACAGAAGGGCTCGAAGCGATTGAAGCAATTCTCGAATCTGAGGCGCCTCATCTACTCGAGAAAAAAATTCAAGCCCGTAGGGAGGGGTTGCCAGAATTGCCAAACCTCGATGGAAATAAGCCGATATTACGATTTGCTCCAAACCCAAATGGCCCCCTTTCATTTGGACATTCACGCGGACTAGTCATTAATGCTCATTATGCAAATGAACATGAAGGCGAACTTATTCTTCGCTTCGACGATACAGATACTACAGTCAAGCCTCCAATGCTTGAAGCATACGAAAGTATACCTCAGGAACAAGAGTGGTTATGTGGATATCCTGCCCATCGAATCGTAATTGCATCCGAGCGAATGGATGTTTACCACGAACATGCGAGAATGATGCTTGACGAGGGCTTTGGCTATGTGTGTACATGTCCAGCAGAGGATTTCAAGAAACACAGAGTTGGAATGACCGAGTGCCCATGCCGAGCTAATTCAGTCGAAGACAATCTCGCTGGTTGGAAGAAGATGAATGACCCTGAGGGATACCAACCGGGGGATGCTGTACTCCGTGTAAAGACCGAAATGACTCTGAAAAATCCTGCACTTCGTGACTGGCCTGCTGCGCGTATCCAGACAAATGCTCATCCTCGTGTGGGAAATAAGTGGAGAGTGTGGCCATTACTTGACTTCCAATCAGCAGTTGAGGACCATCTCCAAGGTGTCACTCATATCATTCGCGGCAAAGATTTGATGGACTCTACTAGAAAGCAAACGCTTCTTTATTCACACTTCGGATGGGAATATCCTGAGACTATTTACTGGGGCCGAGTCAAGGTACATGAATTCGGAGGATTCTCAACCTCTCAAATGAAAAAGGACATCGCTGAGGGATTATTCAGTGATTGGAATGACCCGCGCTTACCTACTCTTTCAGCACTTTCTCGTCGAGGAATAAAAGCAGAAGCTTTGAGGTCATTCTGGATTGAATTAGGTCTGACGCAGAAAGATATTGCAGTACCATTATCCACACTTTATTCACATAATACAAAATCGATTGAAGCAACTGCTCCGAGGCTTGCCTTCATTCGCAATGCAGTTCCACTTGTGATTTCTGGTGATGTCGAAAGAAGTGGAAGTATTGCATCACATCCTTCCGAGGACCTAGGGATGCGTTCATTTTCATTCGAAGAAGGCGTATGGATTGAATCTGAGGATTCAGGAAAGCCGGTTAGACTCAAGGACCTATGCGATGTTGATGCAAAAGGGGATGTCGAAAGTATTGAACGATCTGACAAGCGACCGATTATCCACTGGGTCGCAGGTGGCTCACCATCCACTCTTCGCACAGCAGAAGGTAAGGAACTCCGCTTAGAAGAAGGAATTCTAGAAACTCACAACCTACCAATTGGCACAATTGTCCAACTTGAGAGAATTGGCTATGCTATCATCGAGGAAGAAGGGCTTCTCATGGTCCACGACTGAGAATAACTGGTTCGCCATCCTCGGTGATGATAACGTATGCTGGGCGCCATGTTGCTGCCTTTACTGGGTCGGGATCTATCAAAATATCCAGTTCGCAAACTTGTCCGCAAGACCCCTTTCTCTCAAGGTGTTCCTCAGTCAATACTCCAACCATTATTTCAGCACCCCATACAATAAGAGCATCGCACGATTCCAGACGTGAACGTGCCTCTTCGATTGAATCTTCAGCACCGATTGATGAGAACTCCATGTTTGTGACTGAGCGCTCTGGTTGATGAATCCTCGCCACAGATGGGTTCAAGAGTGGTGACCGCAACCGGAAATCATGGCGATTGAACGTCTTCTCACAGGAAACCTCGGTGCTCAGGTCAAAGACCTGATGGCAACTGAAGATTTGGTCCTAGAGGCCTTCAGAGATTTGGTCAAGGATGAATTAAAGAACCATATTCGTGCAAAGGTCGATGCGGATGAAGACCTCAAGGCTGAAATTAAAGATGCTGTATCATATTATTTCCAAGCGAAGGCTCGCTCGGTTTATGCAGAATTAAAAGCAAGTCGCGCCGCTGCAAGACTTGGTCTGAGGATGCTACCCGATGACCTCCAAGGTGAAGTCGGAGAAGCTCTTGTCGGATTATTTGAGAAAGAACTCGGCACATTGCTAGAGAAGGCGCTTTGAGCGTTTTCGGGGCCAATGTGCCCACAGTGTTGAATAGTGCATTGGCAGCACAGTCCTTCAGGTGAGCAGTATATGCGCTTCATACAGCCAGCAATACTCTGCCTTATCTTGCTGTTATCCTCATTGCCTATGGATACTGTAAGTGCAGAATCACAAACTGTTTGCTGCGATTCAAATGCGATAGAACTCCACCTACTTGGACCAGCAAATGCAGGGATGATGACCCCATTTGATGCGGAGTTAGGCACTGAAGTCGAAGAGGTAGCGATTAACGATGCTGTGGCTCAAGAGCAAACGCTCGCTGAGTGGAGCATTGCCCCCGCGTGGCCAGGTGAATTCCCCTCATCAACTTGGGAATTTGAGATTCAATATGAAGTCAAAAATGCCGGTGGAGCCCAAATAAACGCCTCGGTAGATGTCATGATTGGAGGAGAAACTCATACGGGTTCAACAGATGCAGGTAACTCGTTCCTTCCAGCCGGAGCAAGTGTTCTCTCAATTTCCATTCCTGTAGATTCGGGTTCGATTTCAGGCTCGAGCAGTATTACTGTTACACTGAAGGCACAAACGGTTGTGTTCAGTGTTCCTGGTGGTGACGCTGGATTGTTCTTCAGATGGGGGACAAGTGATGACGATAGTACAATTAGTGCAAATATACCGCTTGTAGATTTGACGATTGAGGAACCTGTTGTTGAAGGATTGGACACACATGTCTCATTAGTGATTGCATCGCCTTGGGGTACATCGGTTGGAGCATATGCAAATAGTATCGAGGTACGAGTAAATAATGCTGCATTGAATGGTGATCCAATACAGACTAGGAGTGGGGAATATGTTCGCCTCACATGGACTTGGGCCGCAGCAGATGGTGGAGAGCAAAATATCACAGTTGAAGCATCCATTCAAGTTCAATCAGGAACACCAACAATGTCGGGAACTGCAGAATTCACAATTTATCCACAAGATGATGGCTCAGGAGGAGGAGGTGTATTCTACCCAGATGAAGAACCACTGAGGTCCGATGGTAGCGGCTCACCTCTTGCTGTCCAGATTAAGATGGATGTGTATGAAGAAAAGGACAAGATGGTAATCGATAGGGTCACTACTCTAGCCATCGATGGGGAAATCGCATATTGGATGCGTTGGGGCCTTGATAATATAGGCAATGAAGACCCTGCATTATCGCAACCCTTGAGAATATTCCGCGCCGGAGCAGTCGATGATGACCTGCGTAGAAATCGCGTTATTGATGAAGTGGAAATTAACGAATTTGAACATCAAATGGTCAATCTTGCAATGACATATATGAATGATGGAATGGCCATCGAGATAGAAGAATTGCTTGGGAATGATGTTACTGATTTGATTGAGCTCTCTTTCGAGGTTGAATTACATGGCGAGTACAAAGTCACTCCACACCCTCTAACTCTCACAATAAAGACGAAGGAAATTGCTGAGAAAGATAGCGTGAATACTCTATTGCGACAGTTTCTGATACCTCAGCCAACTCCTATCTGGTCAAGCTTCGACCTAATTATCAAAATCGATACCGATTTGATGTCCAGCCTAACAGGTGCTGAACTAAAATCAGATGATGAAAACTTCGAATCATCTCTTTCACACCGGAGGGGATTATCTGGTGAATCGATTGAAATTATTCAAAGTGGACTCGACCCCTCGACTACATTTAGACTGACTGCATTGCCTTCGACAAATATTCTCAATGCACCTCTTTCACTGAATCTAATCACTCTAATTCTACTTGGCGGAGGTTTCTGGCTTGCACTCAATATCACCAAGGAAAAGCGTAGAAACGCGCTGTGGATAGAATTGATACTTGTGCCATTTGTTTTGATAACTCTATGGTATTCATACCCACCATTCACTGTGGGGGCAATTGCTTGTAGTACGGTGATTATGTGGATAATTACCGCCTTTGCCAGTCCGAAACGGCGTAAGGCTCCTGGAGAAAATCTTCCAACGTTCCCACTTATTGATTGCCCCGCATGCAGCACAGCAAATCCAGTGACCACTGATACTCGTCCATTCAGAATGCCATGTGGTGGGTGTGGCAGAGTCCTCAAAATTGTCGATTAGAGATGACCTTGCTTGATTAGATTATCAGCAATACCACTCGCGTGAACCCTTGAAGCATCAGACTCTTCTGGCCACCCTTCAAGCGCTAAATGTAATTGACTAGCAATGTCAACATCATGCCCTGGTACAATTGCCCGATGCCAAATTAACTCCTCGATACGCATTGTAGACAATCCCTCTTCCTTCAGACAAGGCAATACCAATTCGCTAATTGCACCTGCCCTCTCTTCAAAATCCATACCCACCCAACTTCTGCACAATCGTTTCAGCATACCTGCTGAAAGCCCGGGAATCATGTCAGGTGCTGGCGAGGATACTTCAGGTAAAGGACGAACATCAATTGACCCTTCTGAATCTAAATGGTCCCGTAGTAACGACATTACTGGGTCGTAATTAGATTCCATCCTATTTGAGAGCCAAGTACCGGCTAGTACCATTGCTCGTTGCTTTCTCACACGTGCACCATCTGGAGCGATAATTGCAGCAATCGTTCCACAAATAGCTACGCAATCCAATGCTCCATGGTGAGAACGTGATGAGGATTCAAATTCTACTTCAACCTGTATAGGATGTATATGGATGACACCATCTTCCATCAACATGGAGTTTTGTGCCTCTTCGAATGGATCGATATGGATTGTCAGTCCATCTCCTTCAGGCAATGGTGGGACCTCATCTCTCGGTACATGCCGCCGCGGTGGCTGTAGGCGGCGACGATATGGAATTGAAACGTCCAATAGTGCGGCTTCTAATTGTGAAAGAGCGAGTACGCCTTCCATATCCGCTGGCGAAACAATTTGGATGATTTTCGCCTCTTTGATGCGATTGATAATGGCGAGCAGACCTTCTTTGAGGTCCAGAAATAAGGATGTCTGAAGCAGGTCGTGCAACCACTCACCGTCCGACCACTCGCGGCCGGTAGTTCATCAAGTTGTGCGGAGCCATCACTCTACCATCAGGCGGAGTTGGTCACGCTTGTACTTCCACTCGGAGTCTAAACGACCCTCGGAGATGTAGTACTTTGCGAGTCTGCGGATTTTTGCTTCAATCAACTCAAGGGCTCGCTTGTTATGCAAATCCTTGCGGTTGGAACCAAGGTGCTCAATGATACTGACTGCCTTGCGCATGAGGTTCATCATGTCTTCAGGGTAAGAACCACCGATTTCGTTTTCCGAAAGAACTGCGGAAACCCTCTTGCCCAGAACAGTTCGAACATCAGGAACTGCGTGCTGGTCACGAAGGATGGTACCGATCTGTGCACTGGTATGTCCAGACTTACCGAGTTCAATGATTAGAGAATTAATAGCGGATGCATCTGCGTTAGACCACTCTGGCGCTACACCTGTGTGTGGTTTTGTGGAACCAGACTTACCTTTGCTGCCAGCGTACATTCGTGCCATGTGAGGTGCCTCCGAGCATTCCGCCGACCTGTAACCCATTCTTAACCGCTGCGGCCATCTCCCCTACGGGGAATCACAGCCTTTGATGCATCTTTCCAAGCCTACCCGGGGTTGCTGGCCACTCCCAAGCAGGAGCTGTTGCACGACCAATTCCAACAACTGCGCCGTCTTGCACCACCAATAAGTCCTGACCGGAACGTATGGTCTCCGGCCATGATTCGAGAATGGATAAGTTGAGGTCTCCTTTCCACTTGATATCCGGCTTGAGGTGGACCCGAGGCAAGGAATCATGCTTATCGAGGAGCGGTATCGAAGCCTTTGCTAATGAAAATCCACCTCTTTCAGGCGCCCACATTGCAATTTGTTCGCCATTGAGATTAATCTTCCACCTAGGGAAACGCCCACCTATTTTGACTCCTTCAAGCCAATTATCGTTGAGATTGTGGAATCGGGCTACAGAACGGAAATTGGCGATATTGATCTCCTCGCCACGACGCTTCTTGATGCGCACATGCTCGAGTACAGCTTCACCAAGGCGCTTCAATGAATCATGATATGTTGCTGAGTCACCTTGTCTAGTCTCAACTATTTCACATGAGTCGTTTTGATATTCCATCCCACTGTGATTGATTATTACTCGATAGCCATTATTGCTCACGAGTGCATCAAGCATTGCCCGAACACGTTTTAGTTCATCATCGCCCCAATCACCTGTTACAGGGATATCATAATGGCCAGCAGGCCAGCATTCTTCTAGATCTCTTGGCACAAGTCCAAGCGGTGATGTCACCATCACTTCATGGGCGGAATTATGTCCAAGTGCTCTTCTAAATGCTCTATGCGAGCGCGAAAATGAATATGGTTTTCTGGCCGAGCACGGTAATAGAACCAGCACATCATCTACCCCTTCCGGGCGGGAGTAAGATTCGGTCATGAATCGAACCCAATCGGTGATGATTGGGTCATCATGGGAATCGCTAGAGTGGATCCTCAAGGTTGTGCCTTCGGTCACGATTTGATTAAGAAAGCCATTCTTTTGTGACATTAATTGGTCATGCTTTCGCATATGCTCTACCAAGCGTGGACTCGATAGCGATTTTTTCATTGCTAATTCCCGGAGGTTTCCATCCCTTATCGCCCTACGCACCTCTGCGATTGCTAAAGACCAATGGTCTACATCGTCTTCTACTGTAGGTTCACTCAAGCGTGGACCTTCGCCAGTTAACACCGCTCCAAATGCCTCGGCTTGTTGTGTCCGTGTTGTATCGAAAAGGTCAACTCCAAACCATGAATAAACCGCGCAATTATCCGGCCCACCAATACCTGGACACCACAAAAGGGCACCAGGAAATCTACGCTTGATTACATCGATTGCTTCTACAAGACGGCCGGGACGACCAGCTAATTGAAGAGCATCAGTCAAGACTACAACATGGGGTTGGATTTCTGTTTCAAAGAGTTCTTGATCGTGGCACATTGCCTGCCAAGAAACAGGCAATAGCAATCCCTTCTCTGCTGATTCTCCAGCATCTGCCTCATCGAGAGAAGGTGGAAGTACATGTCCGATAGAAGCACTGAGTATTGGTGAGAAGTCTGAGCCCTCCCATGGAGCAAAAGCAGCTCTGGCTTCGAGTTTTATTATTGCAGGAATACCTTCATTCTTTGAAGTGGTGAATGGGGCAATAGAAACTGGAGCATCATCTCCATCCATCAGGACTAATCCTGGAGTGAAGGAAGAAGGTTCGCTCCTATCTCCTAAGCCCCATAGGCGCGCCATCCTTTGACGTGCTATTACGGAACGCCCTAGCGCCTGCATGTATCATGCCCGTGTGTGCGCCTGTCTTGAATGATTTGAAGGAGGAGAAGTGTACGAGAGTATGACATGCGCAGGGTATTGGTCGGCATTTTGGTTGTGATGTTTATCGCACAAGGGGCTAGTGCATACTCGTTCACCTATGCTGTCGTTGATGGTCGAGCTTGGCTCGACTGCACCGGTGAAGCCAATATTAGCAATAATGGAGAGGAACTCGCAAATGGCACCTCCTTTGAAGTAAATATCACTGCAGGAAATGCTACTGTATTCGCAGACCATGGAGTATATTGCCAAGGTGTGCTCCCCACAATGGAAGACTTACCAAATCTTCGACCCGCACCAGGTGAAAATTTCACAAATACAAGTGTGCAATTATGCCCGCAAGATTATTTCTTCATTGGAAATTGTGATGTTGCAATAATGACTGGCGACATGACGAATGATAGCGCAGATGTCTTTGTTACTCCAGTAGAATCCGGTGAAATGTATCGCATCAATTTGATGGGTGCCTCTTCAGACCTTGACATTCAACTTCATTTCCAAACAAATGGCAGTGAAATTTTGATTGGTGAAATCACAACTGCCTCAAATACATCTATTGATGGTATGGAACCATTATTCATTCCAATTTCTGAGGAAGGACGTATTGTGGCTACAATTACCAGTCAATCTCCCGATACTCTATGGTCACTTACTGTTCATCGCATCGATGTTTCCACTCCACGAATCGTTGACTATCCAACATTCCTCAGCGGTATTGGCCGTGTACCTATTCGCACTCTATTCAATCCAATACAATCGTTGGAGATTGTAGCTCTCACAGAAATTGACGATGTTGACAATAACTTGAATGCAAGTATTCGATTGCTGAAAAGTGATTCATGGGGAGAATCAAGTACCTACAATGTAGGAGATATGGTGTTCTCACAAGCTGATGTTGGGCTCATTGAAATAACTGTAAATTGTGATTGTTATTGGACCAGTCGTCTACAACGAACTAGTCATGCAGATGCAAATTCCGGCCTTGAGGCGCCCTCGTTAATACCAATGGGTCTTAGTTCAGACAATTCCTCATGGCCTCATATTGAAATGAATGGAGAGGTTGTACAAGGTGAACTGACTTTGTCAAATGGTGATTGGATTGATGTTTTACGAATAGAAACGACTGGGTGGAATGAGTCGATCCATTTAATCGACCTCACGCTTGAGGGAGATGTAAGAGATTTGAAAGTAACAATTCTCGATGTAAACCAAGGAACTTGGGAAATTCACGATGAAACTGAAGCCACGTTTTCAATGAGTAATATCGAGGCTGCGCTTACTGTTAGTAGGGGTACACATTTCATAATAATCGAACATGTAAATGGTTCAGCAGCAACAAATGATGGGGCCGAAATACTAAACTGGAATCTACGGGTTGATACCATCGTAATCGATGAGGGTGAAGAGCCATGGTTCCCTGCAAGTGATGAAGTAGAAAATGCAGCAGTAATGTTGCGTTGGTCTCTTGGTTTCAGTTTCCTTCTTCCGTTAATATGGCTTCTAGTTCACTTGCGAGGTGAACGGATTCTTGCCGCAGAAATGGCCACGGCAAAGAATAGGCTAGAGTGGTTGCGCCAACGCCTTGAGAGTGGAAATCCTGTTCAGAAAGACTTAGCTCGCGCTCTACGTGCAGTTGCTAGTCTTGAATGGGAAGAGGCGCTAAAAGCATGGGGAAAACCAACTCTCCGACATCATACTTCGGGAATTGACCTCGCAGTATGGACCATGGACGACCGAATGGCATCAAAGGGCGCCTGGCCTCTATTAATCGGCCTCAACCCACAAGATGAGGAATGGGAAGTCGCAGCAATCAGATTTGAAGCCCCTGAAGGTGAACACTGGGAAGTTAGTAAGGTTGAACCACGGTTACTTTATCGAGGCCATGAAGTATTTATCGACACACTTGCAAAGGGTACTCGTTTCTTCCTCAAGGTAGAATTAACCGGAGGAGGAAATGCACTGGATATTCATCTTTCAGGACTTGTAAATGGTACACCTATGGCTGCTAAGCCAACTCAAATTATTACACGTACTGTAAACTTTGAAGAAGAGTGATTACGAACGCCTATCTTCTGCATCATCGATGATACGGTCGATAATATCGCCACCGCCATCAAGCGATTCTCTAAGTTCTTCGAGCGCTTTCTTTGCAACTTTGCCGAATTTCTTTGGCATATGTAATTTGAACAAGACTACTACGTCACCACGGCCAAAACCACGTTTACTTGGGAGTCCTCTGCCACTAACTGTCGTAGTATCACCAGAATTACTTCCCGCAGGCACCTTGATTGTCAAATCCTTACCGTCAAAGTGCGAAATTGTGATTGAGGTTCCCAAAGCAAGGTCGCTAAAGCCGATTGGAATACTCATGATTAAATCCATTCCATTACGCTCAAACCAAGCGTGTTCTTCAATTCGCAATTCAATGAATAGATCTCCTGAAGCACCTTTCCCATGGGGGCCAGGCTGACCCTTGCCTTTCATGCGCAAACGAGTACCATCACTTGCTCCCTTTGGGACGTTGAATCGCAAAGTTTCCTCTGATGTGTCAAGCCCATCTCCTGCGCATTTTTTGCAACGTGCAGCCGATGACATACCGCTGCCTTGGCATTGTGGACAATCTCGAACCGCATCCTGCACAAATGGGCCAATCTGTTGCCTAATACGGACCCGGCCTTGGCCATCGCATTCTGTGCAATCACTCACTTCCCCATCCTTGGCGCCTGTACCACTGCAGTCACTACAGTGGTGTGGAAGTTCAAGAGTAATCTCCTCCTCAGACCCATCTAATACAGATTTCAGACTTACCGAATGTCGAACGAGAATGTCGTTTCCCTGCCGAGTTGTCGAACGCCTTGCACCTCCTCCAAAAATATTGGAAAAGAAATCGCCTCCAAGAATGTCATCCAGATTGATATTGAACCCTTGGAAACCGCCTGCACCAAACGGACTTCCGCCCGGGCTATTATGTCCGAAGCGGTCATAATTTGCGCGTTTTTGAGAATCCGATAATACAGCATAAGCTTCCTGGATTTCTTTGAATTTTGACTCAGCATCTGCTGCATCATTTTTGTCGGGATGATACTTTCGAGCCATAGACCTGAAGGCCTTTTTCAACTCGGAATCATCGGCACCCTTGCTGACACCAAGGACTTCGTAGTAGTCGCGCTTTTCTGACATATCGACCACTGCCTCATTCCGTTCGGGTAGCAGGGCCTCTTTGAACCATGCGCTCAAAGATCGCTACCACAATTGCTACAGAAACGCTCTCCAACTTCATTCGGTGCAGAACATGTGCGACATGTAGGACGTGGCGAAAATGAAGAAGAGGACGGTTCAGGAGAATATGCTGCTGGAGATTTGACACCATATGCCATTTCCTCCATCGAAAGCGTTTGCTTTTCTTCCACTACAGGTGCTACTTCAATATCGGTTTCGAGATTTCCCTCATCAGTCATCGTTGTAAGCTTCATTTCCGTATCCTTGCGGTCGGTCTCAATCGGTTGAATTGGAGCGATTGGACGCTGAGCAGTAACCGGAGTTTCACGGCTCCTATGTTCGAGTGATGCGGCTCTCTTAGCCGCTCTTTCTGCAGCACGGTCATATCCCCAGAAACTGGAAATCCAGTCGATTAAGGCATCCATTGGGGAGGTTTTTCGAGTCGCACCCAAGGTTGAGTGAACGGCGCCGTCATCGAACTGCTCATCCCCACTTACCCTTCTTTGAGCACGCATTACATGTTCGGAATCAATTAACATCTCGACTTCGACTTCCTCGGTAATCTCAACATCTTGATTATTGCTTGAGCCAGTAAGCGTGCTAACTTGTCCCTTCATATTGACCTCAGCATCAATGGAAAGGCTTGAGTCCATATGTACGTCCTTCTCCCAAACGCCCTTTTCCTCTGCTTTGAAGTGCTCACCAACTGATTTTACTGCCTTGCTGCGTACCCACTCATGATCTCGTACGATTCGAGTCTTCCGGAACATGATGATCCCAATTGCAAGTGCGACGATATGGAGTGCTACATCGAGCGTAGGTGATACCGACATCATTCCACCTAATGGAGTAACGATTAGTCTCAGGGTGTTTAGAATCACTATTGGCAATCCCAAAAGTACCCAAGAAGTCAGGCCACGGGGGACATCCATGAACCCTGTGCGCGAGGTTCAAGGGATAATTGTTGACATCTCATGACCGGTCTTTAGGCGGCCTACCAGTACGGACCAGTCCGTCGAAGAGACCTATTGTAAAGGCCGTATGTAGGATAATCAAGCACAATGGGATGCCGACGATGCTTGAAATGCCCCTCATCGAGGCAAGGCCGACCAATAATAGTGTAGCCAAATATACTGCAGGAGCCCACCACCAAACCGGTAATAATGCAATTAAAATTAAACCTATAATTGGAAGAAATTCGCGAGGGTCAGCTCGTAAGGGATGGCGTAAAATTACCTTCGTTCGCCAAAATCCATAGCGGTGACACATTCGCCACCAATTGGAAAGTGTAGAGCGCTTATGCATGTATACTGCAGATACATCGCTTCTCCATAATTGCCAACCCGCAGCAATCATTCGCATCGATAGGTCTGAATCCTGACTGGTGATGAAACGTTCATCCCACCCCTCTACTTCTTTGAGTGCTCTAACATTGTGAAGACAAAATGCAGGTACTTTGGTACGACTTCGCCCCTTAAATCGATTGAATTGCCCTCCGCCAGAGCCGATTGGTGAGGCCAGTGCACCTTCTACCCAACGCGAGACCATGCCTTCGTGAGAACCTGATTCGGTTCGACAGCCAATGGCTCCGACTTCCTTACCCAATTCTTCTTCAAGGCTGTATAGGTCTGCAAGACGTTTCTCTACATGGTCAGCATCAACCCAAGAGTGGCCAATAATTTCCAAACAATGTGTGATGTCTTTACCGATATGTTCCAATGCGAGGTTGCGTGCTTGGCTCACCCGTTCACCGGGATTATCAATCACGGTAATTGCATCACCATAACCTGCAAGAATCTCAAGCGTAGAATCTGTTGAACCACCATCGAGTACCAAGATGTCAATGGGCGTTGTTTGGGCGAGCAATGAATCGATACACCGAGCGATATGGGCGCGTTCATTCAGGGTTGGCACAACTGCACATACCCGGTATCCCATGGCCAGTGGCAATCGATGCGGGATGTCAAGGTTGGCCTGACATCTTGATGAGCCATGGGTATCTGGAGAGTAATATGCAGAGGCTGAAACTCTCGGGTGTTGACGAGGGGCTGGACGTAATAGTCTCGACAATCATCACTGGTGCAGACTCTCCAGACAAAGTCATGGAAGCAGTTTGCAGACTCTTTCCCGGTTTTAGTTGTGAAGTACCAGAAGAGCCAAGGTTCCCAATTGACAGAAATATCGTCTTGGCAGCATCTGCAGTTCCACTCGATGAATTCCTTTCAGCAATTCACACCCAACGAATTCTTGATACCTGCCTAGATGCAATGAGTGAAAATTTGCAAGATGATACTACAATCTTTCATATCTCAAGGCAAGCAGCTCTTGCAGGTAAAGTTGCATTTCCTTTACCTGGCGAATCACCTCTTGGCGGAGTCATTACTATCGAGATCGAGGGTACTGAACTAGCCGATTGGATAGAGGCTGCAACTTGGCACTCAGGGCGAGATACTATTCCGCGCCGTGTTGGCGATGATTACAGTATGCGAGGAGATGGTGAGGCAATTACCTGGCACTGATTGCTGTGGCAATCTCATAATCAGGACCTAGCCAAGGAACCTCATCCGGCGAAGTACACCAGCGTGAATCGTCATGAACATGCAACTTCATTTCACCGGAAATTACGATGCATTCGTGTACATGTAACCGAACTACTACATCACCGTGGTCAAAAATCCAGACCCCGATGTTTTCACCCACTTCTACCTCCAGTTCCAGTTCTTCCATGATTTCTCTCCGCAAACAGGAGTATGCATCTTCCCCTTCCTCGAATTTACCTCCGGGAAATTCCCACCACCCAGCGTGTTTTTCATTAGGGGCTCTACGTGCTGCCAAGAAAGTACCATCCCGCATTATTGCTCCTGCCCCTACATCAATTGCCGGTGGACGTAACATGCGGTCTATGCACTCGATTGCTAGACCCTTCGGGTCAGTTAATTTTTCACGCAATGGTAAATGTAGGAAAAAGCAAGGTGTATCTCCACAATTATTCAGTGTTCGATGAAAAACCTCATTGCAGAGAAATTCACCCGCATCAGTACTAATTCTTGGAGAATCTATCATCCTCTCAACATCCCAGTCAAGAGGATTAATTGTCGCAGGCAAATCACCTTTGTCGGTGATAGTTGAATCCTTGATTTGCCGCCCGGAGTTATCCGGTATTCGGAAATCAAGTATATCTCGTCCAACAGTCTCAATTCGCGGCCAGGCCGCATTTTCAGCCAATCCCATGTGCATTATTGCAGCAAATTCTTCACCTGAATTAATTCGGTTTGCAACCAATTGTGAACCCGCTTCATCTACGCTCAAAATTTCTACTTCAATCGGGTGGCCACGAACCTCTTGCCCTACAAGTGATTCAGCAACTTCCTGCGAAATATTGACCGCATGAGAGGCAAATGGTGTGAAACCCGTCACCAGTACCGGCTTCGCCATACATCCCCCTCAACACCGGCCAACCATGAGCATTCTTGTCGCCACATTGACAAGCCTTAGCGTAAGAGGAGTGTATGATGAGCGAAGATGGCGACGAAGTCATGGTCGTAAGTCTGACCTCTGAAGTCAAAGATGCTGGTGTCAGAAATGTCGGTAAGCAGATCTGGGACGAAATGACTGCTGGCGTTGGATTTTGGGGGACTCTTAGGCCTCTAATTGCTGTGACTCTAGCCATAATTCCTTTCCTATTTCTCGGACAGCATTTCAATCGCAAACACCGGAAGTCATTCGATTTCTTCTTCTTACAAATACCGTTATCATTTACGCTAATCCTTTGGATAGGACTCTATGTATGGTCGATTTTCGATGCATGGAAAGACTCCAGCATTCTTGTCGCTGATAATTCAGGGCCATAATTGGCTATCGACTTCGATAGACCCGTCTGCCATTCCAGCTAAATCTGATTTGTCATCGTCATCAAATTCATCTGGTAGATCTCCGGTGATGAAATTCCCAACATTTTGCGATTCAATCGCCCAGTACATCACTGAACTTGAACTACTTGAATGGCCTTTGTGTTCAGAATCTTCATGGTCAACCGGAGAGATGTAAACTAAATTTACCAAACCGAGAAGATGACCTGCTTCATGCACAGTAACTGATTTTTCAACTTCCTCTGCCGAAGGCCTTCCGAGGAATCCTTCTGCATCTTCAACCGCATCAAGGAAAATCGCAACCGTCGAAGCATCAACTGCTACACCCAATACACTGGAGTCCTGATTTTTACCCGCAGGATAGAGGAAATGCCAGTACAATGTATCTCCTTCCATGGCATCACCTTGGCGGAATTCATCCGAAATTGTTCGCACATCATTTGCATTCCAAGGCCCATCATGGGAGAAATCTACGAGAGTTTTCTCAACCGTTACTCCTCCCGGTTTATCACATACTTCAGAAACCCGACTTTTCAGAGTGCTTACTGCGTTAGCATCTGGCTCGTGGCCCTCCTCATAATCAATTTCTATGACAAGAGAATCAAAGGTGCTAGAACGCAAGCAAGCAAGGGCGAGACCTCCCGGTATTCCAGGGTCCTCAGGAAATATTTCATCTCCACCAAAGCATCCACTGAGTGAAGTCAATACCAATAATGCAGATAATAGAATTGCTCTCATATTTTCACCTCAGAAATCCTCGGGTATCTCCGTAGGACTAAACAACTGTCCTGGCCCAATGGCCTGACTCAATTGCATCCTAACAAGGCGCTCCCATGAACGAAGAACTAGCAAAGCATCGGAAAGAGGAATTTTAGTTTCATCGATTGTCACTCGTACCAATGTATCGAGAATATCCATGCGGTCTCTATCGGTTATGGACAGTGCCTTTTCTAAATCAAATTCGACATCTGATTCCAATGTCTCGATTTCCAAAGGCCAAGCCTCGGCTAGTAATGGGGGCAAGGTTTCACCATTTTCTTGTGCTACCATTGAAAGGTGGTGTGAGGCCTTATTGGTCCATCTTCCAATAACTAAGCTAGTCTCAATAACTGGCATTGATAACTGGTTGACGAGATTAACCATCCTTTCCTGTAGGATGACCATAGCGTCAGTAGCGCTCATGATGAGTGGCCTCCAACTCAATCGTTTGAACCCATCGAGGCCACATACTGGTGACCATAATGCTGCCACTGGTCCTCAGTCCACCCTTCAGGTAGACCAGTTGGAGGCAGTGGAGGTGGCGGTTGATTTGTAGGCTCTGTTGGTGCGGGAGCGGGAGCGGCTGGTGGAACAGACATATCGGGAACATTTGGAACTTCTTTATCTTCCATCATTTCCTCGATTACTTCAGCGGTCTGATCTCCTTCAATCTCCTCATCTCCTCTACGAATCCTTCTAATTTGAATCATTGTCCAAACCGCATATGACATTGCTGCAAGAGCGATTAGATACATTACAACAGCAAGTGCAGAATCAGAAACTTGCCCAGCTAATGCTTCGCCGTCACGTTCAACTTCATCCTTTACAAGAAGTGGAGATATGGAAATTCTCTCTTTCTCAACACCTGAATCCAAAAGGAGTAGGCGATACTCAAGAGTATCTCCATCGAGTCCATCAGCGATTATCTGTAGTGAGATCTGGATATTCTTTCCACTGCTCATTTCAACAGTCCTACTGCTTGCTTCTGCCCAATAATCTCCTTCAACCTTCTTTTGCAACAAGAAGGTCATTTCACCAGTTGAGCCGGCATTACGTGCTTGAATTACCAATTGCACTGAATCACCGGGATTAGGAGATGGGTCTGACCATGTCCAAGTTGTATCTGCAGCCCGAAGACTAACATCGGGTCCTGTGAGAGCAAGTGGCCAAGAGGCAAGAGGTTCGTTCAATTGGTTTGAATCGCTACCATATGGATTTCCTGAAGCATCTGAGCCTGTAACCCATACATCGATTGTGTAAGATGGTAGCAATTGTGTTGCACCACCATCGGTCAGATCGATATTTCCGGTCCAGAAGAATTGGTCTTCGAAAGGAGTAGTATCTGGAAGAGGAGCAGTTCCCCTGCTAATTTCAGCCTCACCAGCTCTTACAAGATAATGGAGTACCGCTGGATTGTCAATATCAAATCCATTGTCATCCCTTGTTTCGAGCATTACTTGAAGTTCACCAGCGCGTGAAATTGGTATTTCTCCACCCGGTTCAATTCCGTCTAATGTCACTGCATGAATAGTAGGTTGCTCGCCATCAACTGCGAGGCGTAGTCGCGGTTTGAATGGTGATTCATCGGTTGAAAGACCGGGTAAATCAGAAAGAGATGCTCGTAAATCAAGATGCCCACTTCTAACATCTGGAACAAGTAAATCAATAGTGAAAAATCCACCTTCGCGACTAGTTGTAATCCACTCATTTTCATAATCCCCAAGTTCGATATTGAATGAACCTGGTGGAGCCGGTGACTCATCCTCTGCAAACAACACTCTTCCACTGAAGCGAAGCGCTTGACCAGCACCGATTAAGGTCTCATCAAATTCTGGATTGTAGTGATTTGTACCATCGCGCAATTCGATAGCAAGAATGTGCCCTGGCTGCGTATCAAAGCGTAAATCATTGTCAAGACTCCACATGTCATTTCCTAATCCAGCCTTATGGATATTACAAGGTACATCTTCCTCTAGACCACATGACTTATCCTCAATCCATACTTTAGGAATGAAATGCTCTTCACCATTTGTATCCCAAACCTCAGGGAAGTTCCAAGTTAACTGGAATCTTATCGAGACTATCATTCGAGAATTATTGGTGGGGTCTATCAGGAATTGTGAGTACAGGTTTGATACCGCTAATCCCGAACCTCCACTCTCGAGTGCGAGTGTAGGGAAACCATTGGAATCCTTTCCGATTTGAGCGAATATCGAGGTTGATTCGTCATCGAAATCACCTGCTAGTGCTAACTGGATATATTCAATATCCCACCAACCATTAGTGTCAGAAATTGCAAAGTTCGCAGTATATGGAATTCCGGGGTGCAAAGGAGCACGGTCATCATGCCCCAATATCGTCGAATTATCAACATCCATTATCGGCTCAAACTCTTCTCTTATTGTGTACCAAGACAATGATTCATCCCATGCAGGAGGGATTTCTCCCGGCATGTTCCCACAATATGGTGGACCATCTGCGCACACCGGTTCTCCACCCATCGCAATGACATTTCCTTGGCCATCTTGGCCAGTAACATAGAATGCAACTCTGTCACCATGATATAGCATGGAATCATCGATTAATCCGTTGAAAATATTGATTCCACCCGGTCTTACTTCAGGTGTAGTCAAACTCTTTTGACGATATTCTATTTCCTCTGGTAATCCATTGAAATTTGAGTCAGAACATGATTCGTGCTCTCCAGGTTCACAACCAATCCAATAATGCAGACTGATTGATTGAGGAGGATCTACAGAGTCCTGAATGATAACCTCTACAGATTGTCCACCGGGCGAAGGTGGCCCCTTGTGCAACTCAGAATCAGGAGTAGGTGAGGCGAAAAGTACCAGAGGTGCATTTCCATCAAAAATCAACTTGATTGAATTGTATCCCGGATTCACATAGGTCGAACCATTTGGCAAATCGATTGCCTCCACATAGAGAACCATTCCGCCAGGAGCAGATTCCATTGGGGTTTGGAAAGTCATGTTATACTCGCCAAATCCAGGATTTCCTTCGACATGCAGAATAATTGGCTCCCCAATTGGGTCGCCATCATAGGTTACATTCTGACCGAGGACACGTAAATTAAATTCTCCCGGAAGTGGTGATAATGCTGAATTTTCGAAATGCATTCCACCATTTATTGAGATATTATAGCCACCACGTACCCAATCGCCAACATACAACTCTCTTCCAGTTTCTTCGTAAACTCGCATCCCATCTAATGAAATATCATTCTCGACATTTAGAGACAGTGTCTCGGTAGTCCATGCTGACACCTGCGGGCCAAGGTCATCATTTAGTGAAACGATAGCTTCCATCGCTCTCTCATCATCCCACGTCCAATTAACAGCCACGGGAATTCGAATCGAGACTATTCCTTCGGAATCTAATGTCGAAGTACAATTGCCTGCATCGAAGAATACAATTCCCTCTGCATCATCCAATACTGTACAAGTATCTCCGCGTTCCCACTTGAATGCAGGGTCACTTCCATGAGAATTATCCAATCCAATTGTGGCCTCTGTTACTCGGTCTACTTCATCACCATGCGAAACACGAACTATGAGGTTGCGGAACACACCATCAGGTGCCATCAAACCTCCTTCCAAACTCGCATCGAGAACTCTAGTATTCATTCGATACTCGATATCGAGGTCTGTTACCTTAATCCTACCAGGGGTCCTCGCCTTTATTGCAATTGGAATCTCGACATCTCCTACGCCGTTCTCTGGAATATGATCGTTAAATCCACTTACAAGGGAAGGTGGTTCACTAACCACAGGCCCGACAGGAGAATCATCGGATGCTACAACATTCGATTCATTTAGGAATAATACTGAGCGCCAATCCCAGTCACCATCATCACCAATATCGATTTGTGGACCATCGGGATAACCTTCCTCATACCATAGTGTAAAGGAATCAACTTTTGGAGTTTCAACATCATCTGTAGTGGATAGTGAAATCGAATACAATAATTCATTCCCAGCACCCGATGTTGAGAAACTTACCTCGAGATTATTCTCGGCTGCGGTCCAACTTGTTCCATTGTCATTGGAAACAAGGACCGATAAAGCGGAGCTACTCGGTACATCTGCTTGCCAAACGGCTCGAACCTTACCAACTTCAGTGCCGGTATTGACTACTTCGCTAATCCAATCTCCTGAAGCCTGATACGAAGTTGCATATTCTAATGAAACCCACCATGAAACAGCAGATGAGCCTATCAATTGGGCTTTCCATACCAACTCATTACCAGGATGGGCAAAGTGAATTGTTTCATTTTTCAATACCGATTCCCAATGTGTTCCATTATCAGCACTAACCCAATAATCGACACGGTCACCTTGGCTAATAGCAGTCCAATGATTTCGAATATTGACTGCCAAAACATCTTCCTCTGTTTCGATGGTTTCGCCCAACCAAACAGTTGTTCCAGGCGCAGGTGTAGTCTCATAGGTCAATGCCGTACCAAACTCTCGATAATAGAGGGTTTTTCCACCCCATGTTGAGTATCCACAATCAACTGCAAGGAAACGATCGCCATCAAAGAATAATCCATTACCCAATGATGCAACATCACGTAGGCCCGATTGTGGAACCAATGAAGAGGAGGTGCCGGAAACAGCCCATGCACTTAGTTGGTCAGTATCTTGGTAGTAACTGCCCTTCATGCACTTCATGTAGAACATTCCACCATTTACCGCCATACCTCTAACGAGGCTGCCAGATTGGCCACAGGCAGTATTTGACCCTGAAGACGAAGTAAAGGAATACATATTCTCACCTGAGGTATATTGTCCATTTTCTCCGAAATCGTATGGAACGATTCTCCTTTGCTGGTTATGAACGACCCAGATTTGGTCACTAACACGGTCATATGAGATAGCAGTATACTCCCCATATGGAGATGCGAGGTCATATGAATCCTCACAAACCCAATTCCAATCATCGCTGATATCCATTTTCAATACCCGGTGGTATTGCGTAGGTGCTGATGAAGAATACAAGTAACGATAAGTAGTGAAAATCCCATACATGGTCTCATCATCGGTAATGGTCCAATCACGGAAACCATATCCCTTGTAATAACTAGAAGTTGGATCCTGAGGTAGTGAACAAGAACCTTGGTCTAAGTTTATCGTAGATTCTCGAGTGATGTTATTTGGGTACATTCGCTGAACGACTTTGTCGAAAGTTGTGCCCGTCCAAGTGGAAAGGTACAACCAATCATGATTCCTCAAAATAGCACCTTGGCCCTGAGCCATTAGATTCGATGAAGATGTTTTTACTTGCTCAGAAAATCTAGATTCGGTAGAATTCGAAGTGTGTGGTTGACGAATAGCAAATGAACCATTGTCGAGCCATGCTGTCGTACCAGCTAACTCCGTATCATCCATTCCATGCGAACTGAAAACAGTATCACCTGAATCAAAACCAAGCGTTAATTCCTCTGAACGAGGGTCAGCATTACTGGAAGAGCCAGCCAGCCATTCCTCGTAAGTATCAGTCATTACTTGGGACCAACCGGTAGATGATGCACCAGAAAGAGTCATTTCTACATCGATGACTTCGGCTCCCTTTGGAATCGATACTTTCGTAGTTTTATCAGGAGCGCCGCCTTGGAATAATGCGATATTTTCCACACTTCCGTCGCTTAGCGTGTAGATGTGGCGAGAAGCACCTGTAGCTTCTGCCTCACCGATAATCGACTCGCCAAAAGGAGAGAGGGGGGTGAGTAATAAAATCAACAACACGAAAATCAAGGATGCACGGGAAGAGGTTTTGCGCGTCATAACGTGGCCATCCTATTACATGTCTCACATCAACTAACATATTGAACACTCCGGCTACAGGTCAACCTCAGAAACCCCCCTTTAGGGGGGATTCTGGGGGCTCAAGCCGTATTCCTCGAGTCGTATCTAATCGGCGATGAATCGCCACGGATTCCATCCTCTTCGTCATCCTTTACTTCGAACCAATCAACAAGCCAATCGCCATCTGTATCCCAATTATACGGATCGCTCCCCTCTGCGATATGGTCATCATCAAAGTCAAGCAGCCACCAACCGAACTCATGTTCACCAACTTCTAATGCAGGAGCACGGTTTGTGTTTCCTGTGTAATATAGGTCCCAGTCATCGGTAATATCACCAGAGCAGATAGTCGTATCATCTCCTGCATCAAGTACAAGGAAATCTATGTCATTATCATCAACAATTAGCACATAACGGGTATCATCAAAATTTGCTTTATTCATCTTCAAATAATTCGAAGTAGCCTCGTCAAATTGTCCTAAATGCAGTGTAAATGCTCGGAACTGCCACCACTCAGTAATGGGCGTGCCCTCATGTGTTTCACCTGAAAGTCTAACTGCAGTTGGCGAATCTAAATTAGGATCTGCAACAGCATAAAATTCCATGAAATTTGTGTATGGCGTATATTCACATGTCGCACCAGAACAGTCCCAGTTTCCATCTTGATCTGGATCATCATTCGCATCCAGGGCATCGCTCGGATCCATTGTTGCCCAAGTCCAACCTAAATCAGGCCTACCTAATGTTCCACCTGAAAGTGAAAGTGGGCGACAAGAGGTGGTAGAAGAATCACATGAGCCACCAGTAGCAGGATCAATCCACTGAACTTCGATTTGCATTCTGGAAGTGTAATTATCATTAGATTCATTCCAGCCTAAATGATATTCATACCAATCTGGTAGCATATCGCCATCTGAATCATTGTCCATCGGGTTGATACCATACTTGAAGACCTCTCGTCCATCAGAAAGATTCCAATCACGAAGATGAGATTGGACCACTCCTCCAATTTCTTCGGTATTATATGTCACCGAATCTGAATCCGAATCGTTGGTATCCGGCCTCGTTCCATTGAGGTACTCCATGATATTGGTGAATGGTAAATCGCCGATTCCATTTTGAATGACGATGCCGGAAGGTGTGAATACACGAGAATCCCACTCGCCCTGAGTAGCTGGAGTATCGAAGGAAGTTCGTCCATACCAGCCATCACTATCAGGGTCATAATCGACATCGAATGGATTTACTGGGTTACTCGACCAGTGATTTTGTGTGGTTGGGTCAGGCATACCATAAGTCGAGTAACAATATTCCCATCCATCCTCAATTCCATCGAGATCTGAATCTACATGAGTTGGATCGGAAATTCCGAATAATGTTCGATTGAATGTATTTGAATCTGCATCATTGATCATGTCTACTCGGCTTGTCGAAACCGCATCTTTGCCCCAAAATGTAGTGAAAATTGCAAGCCTTGCTTCAGCATCGCTATTCCCCTCTTCGATATAGGCATCAATTGCATCATCACCGTATCCAATCAACCCTGAACCCGTAGTATGTCTCTGTGAGTACTTACCGTATATTCGGGATTCATATTCGCGCTTATTGGTGTATTGCTCTTCGAGTGAAAGATTGCCATCCCCATTACAGTCAACCGAATCTTGATCACTATCCAGCCATTGGTCAGAATCGATTAGAGGATTCATTGACCATCGGTTATCATCAAGATCCCAACTTGTGAACCAGTATTCGTACCCATCTATCATCCCATCATCATCGGTATCCGCTATTGTTGGGTCAGTTATTCCCATCAAAGTTCCAATGAAATTATTTGGAATACCCGTTGATTGCCATTCAGTAAATGCATCGAGATGGCGTTTTGCACGTGAGCCTTTGTCTAGGATAATCGTGTAAACGCGCTGTGCCTTCTGAGTTGGGTCGTTAATATCCCCGTCCTCATGCATTAGCGGCGCGTCACCAGGGTGCAAGATTCCATTATTCGGATTTTCAGTTGCCAAAGAAAACTCCTGCGCATCAGTTAATGCATCATTATCTGAATCAAATTGGCCATCACCTGCTACAAGTGGATTCAACGTCCAAGTTTGGGCGGTAAGATTCCACGAAGTGAACATCAGTTCAAGTCCATCAAGGAATCCGTCTCCATCGGTATCGGGGTTGGTTGGATCTGCGGTATATCCTGTGTTATTCACAACTTCTTGGTCGATAAATGAACCAAATGACTCTGTGTTTAGGATACCAGCCCACTGCTGCAATGTGTACCCACTTCCGATAGTTGTCACATACCATTGTGGGCTACTTCTATTGGAATTGGTCTCACTCATCGAAGGATCTATTGCATTATATTCCTCCCAATTAGCCATTCCATCTTCATCAGAATCGCCCCATCTGTCTGAAGAATCGAGCGGGTCCAAAGTCCAGTCTCCTCCTAGAATATCCCAACGAGCAAACCAGATTTCCCATCCATCAGGCATGCCATCTGAATCGCTATCAGCACTAGTTGGGTCGCCCGTTTCTATACCGTCTCCGAATAGACCTTCAGGAACTCCCCAATCGGATATATTCCTGAAAAGGTCGGTAGAGAATCCTTCCGGGATTTCGTCGCCATCAAGGCTTTGGTTGCCATCGAATAGTGCATCCTTAACGTTGTATTCAAGCCAATTGACAAAGGCTTCGTTATCCTCGATTACCCCGTTTCGATTAATATCAAATCCATCACCATCAGGATTTTCAAATGCATCAGAGCCATTCAATGGATTGATTCCAACTCTAGAAATATCCCAAGTACACGCATTTCTAGCCTCCCATCCATCTGGTAGACCATCGCCGTCTGAATCAACATTATTTGGATCGGCTTCGACCCAATTAGCAGCCGCAGCTGCGGTTTCAAAGTGGCTTTCAAGGAGTTCATCAGCAATGCCGAGTAAGCGAATTTGCGTCCATTGATACTCGCAGAGATTCGATAATCCATCACCATCTGCGTCCCAAAGTGCATCTTCAGCACGATTTGGGTCCATCGTCCAATTATTCGAACCAGTGAATGAGGAGCCTATCCACCTTCTATGGATAACTTCCCAACCATCAGGAATACCATCGCCATCACTATCGGTATTGGTAGGGTCACTTCCAGCATCAACTCCCATCGATGCGAGATATGTTGCATTAGCGGCATTACCTGCAGCGTCACCGCATACATGCTCAAAGGAATATGAATTGAGATAATGGCACCATAATGGAGTGTATTCATGATACAGGCCGAAATATTCAGCACCATCTCCAACACCATCAGCATCGGTATCTACCAGACGTGGGTCAGTAGCGTCATAGCCATTTGGTGTGCGGGCGGTATAACGGAATTCGTCAAGATTTCTCCAAGCACGTTCTTGTATTGGGTCGTCATCAAGGTTTACGCCATCACCATCGGCATCTAGGAATGCATCCCATGGGTCGGTTGGGTCCAGTCCATACTGCACTTCCCAGCCATCAATCATTCCATCAGAATCAGAATCATTGGCCATTGGATCCATTAATTCCAGATTGGAATACATGCCGGGATCTATCCCCACGAAGACCGTTGCAGCACCTGAAATATCGTGGTTAGCTATTGCAGCGATTGTCCCCGGAATCCATTCTTGATCAGTTGCTCCATACACTGCTGCATGGTCACCAGATAGTGACCATAGTCCCCAGCCAGAACCAAGAAGCAATTCATTATCTGTTGGTTGAATTGAATGTATGTCGTTTGCTTCGGAAATGGTACTACCATCGATTCCGGGGTGTTCCAGAAGGCCACTATGTTCAATTGCTCCAGAAACCAAATCTACCCGGTGTAATCCTGATGGGGTTCCAATCCAAACTACTTGATGTGCTGCACCATCAGGCCCATCGGCAACCAGTGCTTGCACATGCGCAGGATTACCATTTCCTTGTGAACCAAAGGCTCGGAGGTCTACGATATTTGTTGCAATAACCGATGGTTCGGGGTGGTGATAGAATAACCAATTAGGAGTTGCATCATCCTGTGCAGATGCGGTTTCTACACGGAATAATCCAACATCTGTTCCGACATATAGTGTAAGAGGGCCACCTGCAACATCAACGTGTATAACTTCAGTTGCAGTTGCATTGCCATCTCTCATAGAATTAACAATGCCATCTCCAAGGCTTGTGCTGAATGAAGGTGTGCCATCGAGAGTTAGAATTCCACCCTCTCCACCATTACCTATGGCCACAACTCGTACCGATGATCCCGTTTCCAATAATTGGGTTCCAGCAGTCATTCTGACCCCTGGTGAAAATAATTCCCATGTCGAAATATCTGACAAGGAACCACTCGACCTCGGTGCTACCCAAATGCCTCCATCGGTCAGCATTACCACATCATCATCGAGAATGATCATGTCGTTGAGATTATGTCCCATTGGTAATGAGTGATCGACTGAAGTGACAGCATCAAAGTCGATTATTGTCACGCCGAGGCGCGAACCAACCCAAAGTTGTCCATCCACAGATGAGATTTCCCTAACATCGTGGTGGAGAATAGAGATATTGTCAGAGGCAGTAGCCTCGGGAGTGAGTAGATACTCCAGATATGTGCCGCCATTTGAGTCCAATTTGACTGAACGCATTCCAGACTTCACCGTATTTCCATCATCAAAGTGCACGGTATACTCTTCGAGTGTGGACAATTCTTCACCTATTGCCATCGCTGTTGCAGTACGTGCAGAATCTACCGAAATGAAACCATCACGATTGTAATCCCATCCGTCCGAATCGAGATCCACTAGTGCATTTGAGCGGTTTAGGGGGTCTAAGCCAAAGTGAATTTCCCATCCATCAATCATTCCATCACCCAAAGAAGGATGGAGCCTGCGATGTTTGTAACCATCCCAATTAAAACGGTCACTATCATCATTCAGTGGATCGGTTCCAACCCAAATATTGTCATCGAAATACCCTGTTCCATTGGTGAAACAAGCATCGATAATATTCACAAAATGGGTTGAGTTTGATCCCGATGTGATAAATGGCCAAGCATCGAGCAATGCAGGTGTGGGGTCGGTAGATAGGCAACGTAGTCCATCGAGTTCATTCGTCCAATTATCCGGTGAACCATACGAATATTCCTCAGATGAGGTGAGTAATTCTCCCAATGAGGTAAAGCCATCGCGATTTACATCGAAACCATCCCCATCAGGGTCCAAATCAGCATCACTTGCATTTAGTGGATTGAATTCACCGCATTCGAATCTCATTTCGTCTTCATCGTAATACCAAAGTCGTTCGCACATTGCGATTTCAAAACCATCAGGCATTCCATCGCCATCGGTATCTGAAACTCTAGGGTCAAGGTAAATCCTCTCTCCATCTTCTGGATTGATTATCCCTGTAAGCCCACGGGGAAAACCAGCATCAGTGCAATTGGCAGGATATGGCCAACAATATTCTTCAGTAGAATTCAAACCATCTCTATCACGGTCGAGGTCTGCATCTGTCGCATCATCACGGTCAAGGCCTTCCATCGTGACTGGGCGCCCATCTACAGCTGTCCAATTCACCCATTCTGCAAATAAATTCTCATGTACATCTGGGATTTTATCGCCATCGGAATCGGTCTGTGGTGGCTTTTCCTCAAAGGTATCATCGGGATGAACTGTAGCCACGTTTGAGATGGCTGGAGCCTGGCTCATGACGAAGAGACTAGACAACACTATGATTGTCATTAGTAGGGTTGACTGTGAACGTCGCATTGAAACCACCACGGGCGCAAATGCACCCAGACAGTCATGAACGACTGAACCTGCCTTAATAGGATGATGGAGTACTGTTCCGACAGATGACTCCTACGGAGTCTTCTGGGTTCCGTGAAAATACGCCGGAATAGTGACTCAACATGAGATGGGTTCAAGGGCTCAACGCGCTGGTCTCCTTGGGTTAACCATGCCGATGTCAGTCACCCACCTTGGAACCGGGAGCCGCGGTAACGCTACTTTGGTTGAATGTGGGGAGTCAAAAGTCATCATCGACCAAGGTTTTAGCGGGCGAGAATTCGAAAGAAGGCTCTCATTAATGGAGATTCAACCGCACGAAATTGATGCGATTTTGATAACACATCACCACGGTGACCACGGTGGCGGAGCAGCGATTGCTCAACGCAGATTTGACATCCCAATTTTGTGCAATGACCGAACTGCAGCCGCACTCAATCTCGACCTCTCCAAAGTAAGAATTTTTGAATCTCTTGAGGCCTTGGAAATCGGCAAATTAGCGCTTCTCCCGGTGCCGGTCCCACATAGCGGCGCAGACAATGTAGCTTTCATCGCCAGTAATGGCAAAGAGCGAGCTGCAGTAGTTACAGATCTTGGGTCATGGACTGAGGAATTAGTTACTCATCTCCACGGTTGTCAACACATTTCAATCGAGGCAAATTACGACCACAATAGATTGTGGAATGGGCCATATCCAATGCGGCTCAAAGAGCGGATAGGAAGTCGTGGCGGACACCTGTCAAACCACCAGACTGGGGAGTTCCTTTCCAACGTGGTTACCGCTGAGACAAAATCAATTGTTTTGACCCACCTTTCCGAGAGAAATAATCTTCCTCATCTGGCTGAGTCAACAGTGCTCTATCACTTGGAAGATATATTCGAAGGAGATATCAGAATCTCTTTGCAGGACGGACCGGAATTCACTCATCACCTAAGCGCCAATGAAAGTGAAATTGATGCCCGAAGCAGAATTTCCTTGCACCTATGAGCCCTGTAAGGGCTCCCATGGGCCCAAGACATAAGAACGGACGATTCTCTCCTCAGGATTGATGAGACGCCGTGCCCAGCGTGAAAATGACTTCGCTGTTAGCGAGGTCATCGGAGTAGTCATGCTTCTGGCAATGGTAATCACGATAATGGGTGGAGTGTTTTTGATGCTCACACCCTATATCGAAGATTTCCAAGATAATACCTCATGGGCCAATGCAAATGGTATTGCGGATAGACTAGAGGATAGAATTGCTCTAACGGGACCAATGCCTGAAAACACTGGAATCCGGACTACTATTCCCGCAGCAAGTAGTAATGTCGCACCACTTGTCAATGTGGAAACTTGGACACTTGCAGCTGACCTTGTTGACTATGAACGTGTGACTGTCACCTGGAATAGTTCGTCTTCGTTTTCGATTTTAGCCATAAATGAAACCGCTGCATCGATATTAATTTGGACAGAAAATGGCGAGGAAAGTCATTCATTCACACCTTCTCATGAGGCTGTGTTCGTCGAACATGAACTTGAGGTCAAGGACCTTGTTATCATCACGGTATTCGATGCGGATGGCACTCCGATTCACCGCTATGCGAGTATCACCTTATCAGGTTTACAAGTCGTTACGAATATCAAAGGTGGAGAGCATGGAATCGCCATGGTTAACGATGGCCGTGCTGACAAAACAGAAGATGCACCATGGGCCTTGTCCAAGCGCCCCAGTGTAGTTCTAGACGAACTAGTAGACGGGACGGTTAGAGCCTCGATGCTGTTGCGAGATGTTACAATTAACGGCACGGTTCCAACTGGTCGCTCAATGGGAATTGACTTAGTTTCAAAGGGCCCAATAAACCTCTTCAGTGGCGATGCGTGGCATTTCCGCTTCACCTATGACTCCTCACTTGATTCCACAATCACTCCACAAATGCATGAGAATTGGTTGACCGAATACAATCTGCACCGTGCATCGGGGACACTTGAAGAATTCAATGGGATTTGTCCATGGCTACGTGCAAGTGGTAGTGATGGATTCACCGTAGATGGTGGATATACGATGATCGACCTTGAAATTGACCTCCAAAGAATAGAGGTGAGTGGATGAAAGGAGAATTGCGAAGAGATGATGATGCAGTGAGTGCTGCTGTCGCTACGGTCTTACTCTTTGGTGGAGTTATTTCCATCATTGGAATGATGTTGCTTTCCATGATGCCTGTTATTCAAGAATTGGAAGGTTCTGTCAAGCGGCATGATATGGAAGCGCAGTTAACCAGTTTTGGTCATGAAGTCACAATTCTCTCCGAATCGGGGATGCCTGGTGATAAGACGGAATATGAGTTAATTCCGGTAGATGGTGAAATGCGTTGGGACCGAGTCCGTGGTGGGATGTGGTATTCAGCATCATGGTACGAGGATAATTCCTTCCGGATTAGGGATGCCCTAACTCTCGACAATAATATGGAAATTCGCCACCCAGAGGGCCATGTTCAAGCAATATGTACAGAGGATATGCGACTTGGCCCCGACAGAGATTTCATCTATACACCCTATTCTAATGCCGATTCATACATCATCACACCTGCACATGGATTGGCGATTCCATTAGGTCCAGTTGAAATCTCACAGGGCGAGGATGTCTTTTCACTGAAGGTAGGCGAAGTATTAGTTATCGACAGCGATGAAGAATTTTCTTCAAGCCATGAACTAACAGGTTTTGCAATCCAAGGTGATGGTGGAGTTTCGATTCATCCACCCTCCAAAGCAGAGCCTGCAACCGGAGAGGGCAGACATTGGGCGATTCCACTTGCAACGGGTACTACCACAATTCACATGCTTGCAGAGGATGATCTGATGGTGCAATGGGCAATGGAAGGTGACTCAGGAACGCAAGTGGAAGTCCATCCGACTACTTTGCATTCGGCAAATTATTGGACCCGCACTTTCACAGCTACCGAGGATACACTACTCGAAGTATTTTCAGATAGCGATGCTCGTTTGATGGTAATGTTCTCTGATGAAGGAAGGACTGCGTGGCCAGGTAGTGATGGTTCGATGTTGTCAAAACGATTTATCCCACCATTCGTAGATGGTAAATTGGTTCTGTCAAACCCAAGCGATAATTCTGCAACTATTACTTGGCGCAATGGTGGAACCTCAGTTCCCGCAGATTCAACAATCGAAGTAGACTGGCCTGCAGCGGGACTCGTTGATGCAGCTATTATCGAATCAAGCCAAGCGGTAATGCTGTCTTGGGCTTCTGGAACAAATGGGCTAGATTTGCTTGGAGCAAGCGATACTGGTCGCCTTTCAGGTTCGGAATTTTTCCTAGAGGAAGGTTCTGTCAATGAGGTGCAACTGTCTGGCATGGAAACTTCGTGGAATATGAGTTCTGCAAATGGAACACTTGACACCGATGCTCCATCGACCACAATAACACCAGCATCCGATGATACATTGACAAGTACTGACGGAGATGCACTAACGGTTATTCGTGATGATGGAGATTCCGGATTGCTTTCACTACGACACGATGGTTCTCCTCGTTGCATCATGGTAGACACTACTGCTTCAGGTTGGATTGAGGTCCAGTTACCTTGGGCGAATTTGAATGGTCTTCTTGAGGGAGGCATAATCGCTGCGTGGAAAAGTGGAGCTCATCCGGCGAGTATAGGCATCGATCTTATCGGCAATATTGGTGATTCGAGCCATTCTACAATTGCAACCGCTTGGGCCTTCCATCTTTCTCGTTTTACTTATGAATTTGATTCATCTATTAGTGGCTTAGAAGTCGCATGGTCTGCTGGTGCCGTAGTAACCAATCATCCAGAACTGAAACCTCTAATCCTCCAAGGTCCAACCGATAGAGGGGGCCCAGGTCCACGCTTCTCTGCTACAATCCCATCAATGCATCCAACTTCGAATAGTGTCTCTGGAGCAGGAGTCATGAATTTAAATTTGGAATTAACCAACAGAGAAAGCCTTGCATCAACTACTGCATACGAAGTACGCAGAGGATGGGCTGGGCCATATGGTGATGCTATTGCCTCTTGGTCCTCTCAAGACCTCGAGGCATCAGAGGATTGGATTGTCACTCCAGGAAGAATGGATTTACTTGACGACTATACAGGATGGGTTCCTATCCCTTCACATGGTCCAAGTGAAGCGGTGTGGCACACAGGTGGTCTCCCAATCCAATTCAATTTGCAAATAAGTAGTATTGAAGCCCATGTTACGGAGGCTAGAATATGAACGGGAAACTCAAGAATGATGTAGAGGCCGCATCGACAGAATTAGGCTATGTCTTTACATTCCTACTCGGAGTTCTATTACTTTCAATGTTTGCAGTTTGGACTTTTGAAATCGAAACTTCAACTAGGCAAAGATGGAACGAAACCGCCATTGATGCGAACATGGCTGATATTGCTGCTGCGGTTGAACGCGCTGATAGCGCAAGTAGACAAGGTGAAGATGTGAAATATGCTGAATCTGTTGAATGGAGATTAACCGAGGCCGATGAAAGTTTATTCACTCTTTCACTTAGTGAAGATGGATTATCATTAGACCATTTTGAGGATGAACTCGATACGACGCTCAGTATTTCGGGGACGGGCTCCGGAGATTATGAAGGCTCGATATCACTCTCAGGTACAACGCAAATATGGGTAATACATGAAAATGGCATCACTAGGATATCCATCAGTGGCCCTAATTTCTAATCAGCGTCCCATCACGGCGGTGTGAACCATCATCTGGACCTCACGCATCCTTGCTTGTGCACCTAATTCTCTGAATACCGAAAGTGCTCTTTGAAGATATTCCATTCGTCTCTGCCGGTCGGGAGCTACACCACCAAGACGTGAAAGCAACTCTCCGATTTGCATCCTTAGATCGTTTCCTTCGGCGATTAGAAGGGCTGCGCGATATCTCTCGAGTGCCTCATCAACACGCCCACTATCCTGTAGAACTTCACCGAGAAGAATACTGACTTCAACAAGTGCATGAGGGTCTCCTGCCTCTCCCATTACCTCTAGTGCGTCCGAATAGTGATGCAATGCTAGGTCTGAGTCTCCTACCTTGGCATAGTATCTACCAAGAACTGCTCGCGACCTTGCGTGTAGAATCAGGTCAGCACCATCAGACGATGCTTCGTACGCATTGAGAGCGTGGTCTCTGGCTCGGTCTACTTCGCCAAGGTCAATCAGTGCTCGAGCAAGAATCAATTGTGCTGGAATAAGTTCCTCAGAACTATCATCTGAAAGTATTGCTTCAACCTCACCATATGCCTCAAGAGCCTTGACTTTATCTCCACCGCGACGCATGATGTAGCCCATATTATTGTAAGAGCGTGCAGCGCCGACTGCATCACCCATTTGAATGAATAATTCAAGCGCATTACGATGCATTGTCAATGAAGATTCAGTTTCACCACGCTTTAATGCGATATCTGCAAGGTTGGAATGAAGGTCGGCAATTACATCTTGGATTCCCGCTGCTTCTGCAGGAGCACGGGCTGAATTGAATGCAGATTCAGCCTCAGCAAATCTCCCCAGTAGTGAAAGAACCTCGCCCTTGAGACAATCAATTCTGCAAGCATTCTCCTCTTGAATCTCCGACAAGTCAATCGCTTCTAACAATCCAAGTAATTCTATGTACCCTTCTTTGATCAGATTTCTTCCTTGTTGAACAATGATTTCACCAGCGTCCTCATGCCGAGAACTACTGATTAAATGGTAGATCAATTCCATAGCAATCAGTGGCCCACTGCCCTGCTTTTCATACCACAGAACAGCCTTATTGTGCAATTCTTCTTTCGTCTGGTGGTCTAAACTCTGAAGTAAGAACTCACGAATCAAATCGTGTACGTCATATGCATCAGAATCAGCTTGCCTAGCAAGTCCAGCCTCAACGAGGGAATCTAATTCATCAATGTTCAAATCCTGCTCGGTAAGTGCTGCTAATGGAATAGGTTCACGGAAAACAGAAAGAACTCCAAGGAGGCGTTTCTGTTCCCCACTCAATTTAGAGAAAATCTCGATATTTACATAATTCTCTAATGTTTCATGGAATGCACCTGCCGAAGCACCGCGGTTGATTAATTCCAGAACTAAGGGGTGGCCTCTTGATAGGGAATGAATGTATAGCAATGTCTCATTATCCAAATCTTCGAAAGTGGAGAGAAGACTTCTACATGAATCTTGATCAAGGCCTTCCAATGGGAGAACAAGGCTCACAATTTTCCCCTCTGCATCCTTCATTGGCACTACAGGCTTGAATGAACGCGAGAAAATCACCAGTCCTACATCACCTTCGCTATCAACAAGGCCTCTAGACAATGCTTGTACCATCTGATGCAATGCCTTGTCACTCACTTTGTGATAATCATCAATCACGATTAGTGCCGGAGTATTATCGAGTGCGTCAATGATTAAATCAGCTGCATCACCAGGTTTTGGCACCGGTGTGGCAGAGATATATTCCGAAAGCATTGGGTCACCGATATTGGATAACCAATCAGCAATATTTTCGAACAGTGCCCTGCTACCATCCCAGTCTTGACATCTATGATAGAGAAGATTACGGCGATGCATAAATGATTCAATGATTTTTGCAGCCATTGCTGTTTTTCCAATTCCAGCAATTCCGGGAATCATCAATGTTGTTGACCTCGCTTCCAAGAGATTGACCATATTCTCGAGTTCCTGAGATCTGCCATAGAAATGGCGGAGCCGTGGTAAATCTCCTAGACTTGAAACCAATTGCTTCTCAACATGTTTTGAGAGGTCCCTCTCAACAAGCTCTGCCGATAATGAGCGAACATCGAGAACTCCATTATCATCCAGATACCTAATGACATCAACCGGCCTCATCGAAAATGGAAGTTGGTCTTGCACTTCACCTAAGGTAGAACTAATCGTTTGACCATCGGGTAAAATGCACCGCAGTGAGAAATCACGGAGTCTCTTCCAAGTCTCATCTGCCAGTACCATCCCCGTATCGGTCAAGAAATATGCCTTCCTTTTACGGCTGACTCCTTGAACGTGTGCTTGCCGCTCAATTAGCAGGCCTTGATCCTTGAGACCAGCGATTGCCCTAGGTACATTTGACCTCGCAATCGCAACTGCGTTTGCAATTCCCATCTGCGAAAGTGCGAACGGAACCTCAACCGAATTCATAAAATCCGAAAAATCAGAAAGGTGGAGAAGTATTCTCTCTTGTACCCCTGGTTTAGGTTTCGCGACCATATCATCAACGCCCACTGGTTCCTCTTAGAGTGTTATGGTAGTCTGTGTTGACAATTACTGCTGTGGTGGCTGGTAATTGGGGTCTGGAACCCACTGATTTGATTGTGTGTCCCATAGCCAACCAGGATGCTGAGGCTCGGCAGCAGGTTGAGGTGCAGGTGCTGCTGCTGCAACTGCTTGCTCGGCTGCTCTCACCTTTGCCCATGCATAGGGGTCCTCATCCTTTTGTTGCTCGTCAGAACCTTCCTCGTCTTCGTCAAATTCTTCAAATTCAATGAAGAAGAAAGCACCTACACCAAGAAGAACTACTATTCCGATTACTACGAACACAACAAGTAGCCATCCCGGAATACCTGATGCTGCAGTCAATCCATTTTGTAATGCGAACTCTGAATTGTCATTCTTTTCACCTTTGCCGATGTATTGACCATCCTGCTCAAAGTAAATATCGTACACACCATCATCGCCTAATTGGCTAGCTGTTAGTGCCATATTCCATGTTCCATCATCCTTGACGGTAGTCTGGTTTAGTAATAGATTTCCAGAAAGTAATCTAGCTTTGACTTGACTTCCCGGCAAACCTGTACCGCTGAACTCGGCATCATCACCGAATACAAGAGCACCTGCATCTTCTCTAACTGCAGTAAATTCAACACCCTTAACGATGAAATTAATCGTATAGGAATATGCTGGAGAATCATGTGCATCACGAGCCTCAAACATCACATTTACGAGAGACCATTCCGATATCTCAGAAGAGTGAGAGGACATTGAATTCATAGGGTTGTAAGTTGCAACACCCTTAGCATCAATTTGGATGTGGTACGCATAATCGTCATCGACTAGTGTCGAGGGATCGTCGTAAATATCGAAAACCATGTGGCTTGTATCTGGACCAACTCCATCTGAATCATTAAAGAAATCTAGCAGGTTAATACTTGCACCTACCCCGCATTTATTGAAAGCATTCGATTTCTCATCACAGAAGATTGTGATTGTGCTAATCCAGCCATCTGGAGAAAATGTTGGAGCGATGTTGTTCGCATCGGATGGATTGTCGATGACAATTCTCAGTACTTCAATCATTGAATAATCAATACCATCGTATGCCTTTACATGAATTTCATACTGTTGGTCATGAACTAGATCACTTGTGTCCCAATATGTTGCCCATGCACCATTTGGTTGGAAATTAGTAATTGGGTCGGGCCCATCAAGTAACTCAATTCCACTTGCTAAATCGACAATTGAAATCTCAACTCGAGTAACTTGACCATCATTGTCTCTGGCAACTCCTGAGATAATTGTGTCTTCAGAGGCACGAATACTATCGAAAGGAAGTGGCTCACTTACTTGGACAATTGGAAGGCGATTGTCATTATCAACAGTCACTGTGATTGTATCTGCAGTACAGACGTCAACTTCCTCATGACAATAATTTGAATCACTAGCCCACACGGTGAATGTATAATCACCAGAAGGCAATGATGAGAAATTCCATTTGTCGCTCCACACGCTTGAACCACCCATTCCAGCTGGGTAGTTAGCAGAGTAATTGTTTGGACCTTCAACCTGGAACCAGATGTCCCTGATATCGCTTCCCCAAACTCCCTGATAGTCATCGCTTGCGGTGCCACTGAACAGAATATCAGAACCACTGTGAGTAGAACCATCAATCGGTGACTCCAACACAAGATTTGGAGGATTAATGTTGAGTTTGAAAACTCTAGTTGTTACAATGGAATCTTCGATACCATCAAAGGATTTTACTCTGAATGTAACATCCTCCTCAAAGTGATTGGACATATCCCAGTCAAAACTCCAAGACTTGAAAGGCCAATTCTGTGCTGTAACTTCACCATCTGCATTCGAAGTATCGGTTGCAAGGTACCAATCCGAACTGCCATGCGGCTGAATCTCGACACGCTTCACTAATCCAAATTGCTTGACATATGAATCATAATCATTGAAATATGGTCCAGAAATTCCATCGTGTGCACTACCGCTCAAACTAACAGTTCGAGGGAATGATGTTCCATCGTTTTGGTCGATAGAAATCGAAGGTGCAGTATTGCTTAGATGAATTGTCTCATCGACCATTCCAGTCAAAGTGAAATCGTGGTCCGATGTGCCTTTGCCAAATTTGCTTGCGGAAACACTGTACAATGGCATTTCCCTTCCAGTTTGGCAATCAGGGTCTTGACCATCGACCAATGTGTCTCCATCATTGTCACTTCCGTCACCACATGAATCCTCACCAGGATCATTTGCAAGATGATTCCAATTTGTATCAATATGGAAGTTGGATGGGAGAGTTACCCATTGAGTGAATCCATATGCATCTGTGGACATATTGTACAGGGGCTTGCCATTTGCATCCTTGATTTTGACAAGGGCGTCTGCTACCTGAGAATTGTCTGCCTTTACTTGATAGCGAACTAATTCTCCTTGTTCGACTTGTACACCCCAAGCAGTGTTTTGGTTCTGAATGTGAATCTTTGAGCGATCAAAGTTCAGTACATCTGCGAAAGTGAAAGTTGTTGCATTGACATTCAATTCCATTGAAAGTGGCATAAATCTCGGCGGCATGTCAGCAGTTGTTGGCGTTTGTAGACATTCATCATTTGCCCACGGACATTCTGCACCTAACCATGCCAACTGAACTGGATATTGCTCTCCTGCACCTGGGTCTGGCATGTATTCCGATTGGACTGCAACTCTCGACTCGGTTACATTGTAAATCTGACTAGCGTTAGTATAGGTATTTTCTGCAAAGTAGCCAATACTTCCATACTTGTTGCCATACTTATCATCATATAGTGAGATGTTTGCAGCAAATCCACCGACCTCGATATCATTGCCTTGTGCGTTAATAATTCCGCCCTTAACTCTGAATCCATCTCCGAGATTATTAGTCACGGTATTATCGATAAATGTTGCAGAAGTCATGAATAGATGGAAAGCAGGGCAAGGGAAATCGCCACCATACATCCATTCGGAGTTGCATGTTCCCGTATTGTTGGAAACAACATTGTTTGCGAAATACAATCGAGCCTTAGATGGCGCTGGGACATTCCAACCTTGGTCGTTGTAGTGATATTCACCGAGTAGAACTGCTTCCCTACCGGTGTTGAGAATTGTGTTATTCTCAGCAGAAACATCTGACTCACCATAAATCCACAGGCCATTCCATCCTTCGATAGGACCAATTACGTTGTTGTTGATAACAACCTCAGACGAGCGAATTCCAAAGCCTGAACCTTCAGAAGCACCTGAAATAGTGTTTCGCTCTGCCAATACAATCGCACCGTCATATGCGGTAATACCTGCGCCTTCAGCAGGAGTGATTGTGTTATCACTGATCACGAAGGTGTGACGAAACTCGTTGGTAACAAGGTGTGAATTCGTGTCAATCGCATTGCACTTGGTAGCGATATTCGAATTTGTCAACCAACCACTACTGCTTCGTAAGAAAGCACCATAAGAATTCTGAGTAATCGAAATTGTGTCCATGTTCACGAACGAATTTTCCAGATAGATAGCTGAGCGCCCACCACCCTGGCTTCCACAATCGGTTTCAGCACCGGTGAATGCAGAATTTGTGACATCCATGGTGACTAATCCTGCACCAGCACCATATGCTTGAATCGCAGCACCGTGGTAACCATTTTCATCGGCACCAACGACAAATGTGCTGCCGTCAATCTTTGGAGCAGCACCCGAAAATACGAGTACATTTGTTGTGTTGATATCCTTGAAATTTAGATTGGAAGTTTGTACACTAGCGCCATCAAAAATCAATGCACCGTACTTGTAATTCCCTTGACCATCGATGTCAATAGGAATCCCAAACGCACCATCGAGAGTAACATGATTCAATTTAGTAAGAGATTGATCTATCGTAGAATCAAGGTAGATACCGGAACCACATGAGAGGTCTGGGTTCCAAATTCCTGTTACATAGCAGCGCGACTGGTTTGCAGGTCCACTAGCAGCAGCACCCCAAATAAAGCGTACCGGAGACCCGGTACTTCCCTGTGTAGCCCCACATGAAGTATCACCTGCACAAATAGAACCTTGAATGTGAATGCTTCTATTTGCTGGAATATTGATGGTTGTTCCTGCATTGATAATCAATTTGGCTCCACCGGCGACGAGAATATCGCCATCCATATTCATCACTCCAGTCCAAGTTTCTGTACCAGTGATAGTACCCGAAGTGGTTTCATTTACCGCAGAAGCTGATGGAATCATCGCAATTCCTGCGAAGATAGACATCAGAAAGATGCTGGTCATTGCTATGCTGTAACGGGCCTTGGTATTGTCCAAATGAATCCCTCTCTAACTTCGGGAATTCAAGGTCCACCTTAACTGATTCGTTTAAATTCCAATTGGATAGTATCAAAATTAGTTAATTGTATCACTTGCTCGAAATGCGAAAAATAAATTTTATTTTGATTAAAAATATAATAATATCAAATTACTCGATAAATGTCAAATCCTGTAATATTGGTAATATTGCTAGCAGTATAGCGTTTACCTCAGACACACGCGCCTTCAGACCTGATTTCTTCGAGCCAAATATTAGCATTGAGAGCACCATATCCCCAATATTCATCATGCGAAACTCCGTTTTCGAGCGGGGTTGAGGAGGTTTGCAATGCTTGTTTTACCATCTCCATACAATCTGGACCTGCTTGTTTCAAAGTTGGCTCGGCTTCGAGAATCAAAGCCAAGGCTCCAGCAACAAAAACCGTAGAATCAGATGTTCCAGTAGAAGTATAATACAATCCATTTGGACCCGTGGAAATGATGTCATAGCCTGGAGCGGAAACTTCAGGTTTCAGATGTGGATCTGTTCTCAAATTATTTTCATCATCTATTTGTGAACCTTTTGACGAGCCTTCCCAAAGCGAGCCATCTTCTAGTAATGCACCAACGGATATTGCCTCCCTTACGTTTGATGGTGAAGCTACTCGCCCATCATCATCAACTCCACCATCATTTCCAGCAGCTGCAACTATGAACACGCCTTGGTCTATCGCCTGCCTTACCGCACTTGTAGTAGGCCCCTCGCGACTAGCATTTGGGTCATTTACCCCACCTAAGGATAACGAAATGATGTCTGCATTAAATTCGCGCCAACACCATTCAATGGCATCGGCAACAAGTGTTTCTTCGCCACTATTGCTTCCATCGCCATCGTCACCGAGTGCTGCTGCCATCCCTATGGTCGCACCAGGGGCTGCACCTTTCATGTGGCCGTCTGCAATCAAAATCCCTGCCATCATAGTTCCATGAGCAAGCCCTCCATGGTCTATTGGCTCTGTACTACCCGTCAAGAAATCCTTGAACACGATATCTGCGTCAGCAAAATCGGGATGGGTTGCATCGATTCCTGTATCAACCATGCATACACGAATTCCAGCACCGTCGAGACCTGATTCCTGTAAATCTCTTATTCCCGTGTCCTCAAAAGCCCATTCCGAAGTAGGAGGTGGAACCTCAAGGTAGAGGAATTGTGAATTCCACATTCCCCATACAACTAGTAGCATTAGGAGCATGATTCCAACATTGGCAATTCTTTGAGAGGCCCTAGAGCGCCGTGGAATAACATGGACTGGGTCAGGTGCCCAACCCAGAACTTCCGCGCGCCACCCTTCTTGATGACCAATCGTCGTACTATCTGCTGCAGAGAGGATTCTGGAATCGGAGGGCTCGGGAATAAACTCGATACCCTCAAGCTCACGCTCCTCCCACATGGTTGTGGGTCTTGCTGGATACGCTTGAACATGTATGCTCTACGCTGAACCATACCGTGATGCCAAAGCACCGATCGAAATTCTGTTCGCTTCAGAAGCGAGCCTTGGAACCCTTGCGAGCAGTCTTGTATCCGCCGAAGAGTACGAGGGCTCCTAGAACTGCTACAACATAGATAACTCCGCCACCCTTTTCCTCATCGGCAACATTGTAGAATTCAATCTCGAATGTGTCCTCATGGTCAGGTCCAGTACTGTCAACAGGAGTTCCAATAATGGTCATGTACGTCTTGAATCTCTGAGGTCCTGGAACAAATCCATCGTGGTCGAATACTGCTGTAGCAACTCCCTCTGCTGGAACAGTAATCGTCACCTGTTCGGCTGGATAATCAGTTCCATGGGTTCCTTCGAGATACACGATGACATCAGTTGCAGTTAGGAATCCTGTGTTCTCTACCATGATGGAAATAACACCAGCCTCATTTGCTTCAATATCTGATCTCTCTTGTCCCTGTACGAAACTCAAGGTCGCAACTGCAACCTTCACTTCAGTACCGGTCGACAACTGCTCTACAGCACCTTCAGAATCGGCGACAATTGTCAAGTCACAACTTGTGACAGTAGCATTGTCTGGCGCATGCACAGTGAAAGACTGTGTACGGCCATTTCCGGATGCAATGGTAATGGTTGAATTCGCAGGAGTAACCTGCCAATCGATACACTCTTCTTCTAGACTTGCCGAAATCTCGATGCTATCGTCACCATTTCCTTCGTTGAACAAATCAACTGTTACTAGTGTTTCACCGCCATCAGCAACACCGATTGCCTCAGGTGAATCGCTCAATGTGATTTGATATTGCTGTTCAACAAATACAGAGAATCCAATCTCGGATAATCCACCTTGGTCAGATACCATTCGTATGTTTAGGCTGTGCCCATCATCATAGCTGTTTGATTCATTCTGTAACGGTAGAGTAAATCTTGCCAATACAGTCTCATTCAGAATATTTGCTTCATCGGTACTATTGGTTCCAACACCCATGCTTACATCGATTGTGGTTTCCCATTCTTCACTAGAAGCATTGTAGAATTCTACTACCCATAGGTCCTGATCCTGTGCACCTGATACTCCGCCAGATACTGTGAAGATATCTGTGACCTCGGTTCCATCATAATCCATTGAAAGAGTGACTTCGATTTGCTCATAGCCATTCTCGTCATTTGTGATTGAGTTCAACTCAAGGTTTCCTTCACCTGCAGTTGCACCGGATTCAATGCTCGCAAGTCCAATTTCCATATCGGAATTTGTTCTGCGAGTGAATTCAAGAGTCTTGGAATCAAGTCCAACCTGGTTGTCGATGTTACGAGCAGCATTGTACTCCATCTCCAATCCCATTTCATGCTGAATATTGGTGAACTCTGAGATTAGTTGGACAGTGCCTGTTGGTAGAATGATGTCGAATTCTCCATTCTCATCGAAATCGATGTACCATTCAATACCTTCACTAAGATCAATTTCGACACGTACGGTCTCATCGAGATCTCCAGCATTGTATTCAACAATATTATCGAAAGACGACCAACTTGAATCGATGATCATTCGTCCTCCATATGACATAACTAGGTCAAGAGTTGCTCCATCTTGTACAGATGCTTGAAGCAAACCGACTGCAACTCCTCCACCGTTATCGGTGATATCAGTTCCAGTGACGACAACGACCCAATCACCTGGAGCAGTAGAAGCTGTCCAAGTAAGAGTGCCATTATCGAATGAGGTTTGTGCAACTACGCTATCTCTTTCAATTCCAATAACTGGATAGAGAGTTACGCTTGCATTCTCAAGTCGTCCCTGAGGTGCGATATCTGTAACAGTTCCAGAAACAGATACCACTCCTGCAACCAATTCAATATCACGGCTTTCGTGTGTATCATTTACTACATACATCGATTCATTGCCTTCCATGTAAGTTGCACCTGCGAATCCATCCTTGTACACATCAATTGTGTAATTGGTACGGATTGGAACAAACATTTTCCAAACACCATTTTCATCTGTGATTAGAGTCTCATTAACCGAGCCTCCAAGAATTGTGACATTTACATCTGCAATTCCTTCGCTTGAATCTGCAATATCATCAGCATCGAGGTCCCAGAAGACCTTACCACCAATGCTCACTAATTTCTCAACTTCAACAATACCAAGGTCCCATGTTCCATTGACTGCAGTGCTTGTATCAAAATTGTACACGCCTTCGTCTAGCATCCACTGTTCAATACTGTTTGACTTGTTAAGTGAAAGTGTCCATGCACCTGGCATTAGGACTTCAGTAATCATACCGGAATTATCCGAAGGCCCTAGACTGACATTGCCCAGACCATCCTGACTGACTGCAGTAACTCGTGTAGCAGTGATATTGACTCCAGTCAAAACCTCCTGCAATTGCATATCGATAACCAATGCAGGTCTCGTCATGAATTGAAGATCAGTACGAACAGATGAATTCTCATCGAGTGTTATCATGCCGCGGTAAATCTCTGTAACATTGCTACTAGATTCATATGGTGCAACTTCAACAACCCACTCACCTTGTGGCAAGTAATCTGCGAATGTTCCGTTTTCATCGGTTGTAACCATATGGAATTCTTCGTCATCCACGCTACGTAGCCAGAAACTGGAATTATCCATTGGAGTTACTCCATCGTCCTCTAGTACGGTTCCAGTAGTCAACCAAGCCGCATCAAGAATGATTGGAACTGGATCCCCAGAACCTGCTAATCCAAGATCTAATCCCGGTGGGAAGTCTCCATTGAGGATGTAATCAGTTGCATTCTCATCGCGTGGACTTATTTGTGGCATCACAATACTGTATTCACCAACATCAAGAGTGATGTTGAGTTCATTGGTTTCAGTATTATAATTAGCAGCAGTAACATTGTACTGTGTACCAAAGTCACTCACCGGTATCAAACTGAATTCTAACTGAACATGTGTTCCATTCTCCCAAACTCTATCGTCGTTAGTATCCACAAATACATGGAATGTAAGGTTCACAGGGTTCGGATCTGCTATTAATTCAAGCGGAGCGGGGGTTTCTTCAAGAATTTCAATATCTAATGGTGCAACATTCATATCCTCATTTGAGATAGTAAAAGTCCAATTATCCTGTTGAAGGGAAATTGTGAAATCACCAATCTCAGTAAGTTCGACCCTCCATTCCAATCCTTCTGAATTTGTGGCGATTACTTCAGCACCTTCTGAACCAGGAACTCCTTCGCCCCACGATGTGCCATTATCACCAGCTTCATTGAGCCAGACTGAACCACGTACAACTGTTGTTTCATGTAGGAATATTGCAGGTACGCCATTACTTGCATCGAGCAATAGATGGCCGCCATTGTAAGATTCACTATTGATGTAAGCATCTGCTGTAATATGGAAGACCCTACTGCCTGGTAGACGTAGTGAATAAGTTCCATTCATGTCAGTTACGTCACTCAGCATAATAGAACCAGACCTAGCCTCAACAGTTAGGACATTGCTCGCAACATGGTTGCTAAGCATTTCGTCAGTCATGTTTTCCACGCCTCCAACAGATTCGACAATATTCTCAGGTACTGCATATACTGTACCATTTACCCAAACACTCTCAGCATAACTCATTGTGAGGTTTAGGTCATCAGTATTCACATTAATTTCATCCCACAATACAAATTGTTCATCGGATTCATCGGAAACAATCCACTCTCCTCTGTCGATTTCAATGTATACTACACCATTTTCATCAGAGGTTGCGTTAGTAACATATGGATTAGCATCGGTTGACAGAATATTTGTGAATACAAGAGTTCTATTTGTCACATCTATTAGTGGATTTAATGGGTCTAATGGATCAACTGCTTCCAATTGGATAGTCAAATCTCTCTTCGTTGGAATCGATACCTCTAGGGTCAGATTAGCCGATTCATCACCAACAGTTAGTGGAACTTCACGCTCATACCAACCGTCTTGGTCAACATCAACACGCCACATGTAATCGCCCTTTGCAAGAGGCCCGTGTGAGAATGAACCATTCTCATCAGTGACAATGGTGACTACGCTTTCTTCGCCAAGTCCCATATCGACTAATTCGATAATAGTGTCATTCAATCTCTCACCCGTACCATCGTACAATATGTCTTCGAAAATACTGCCTGGCAGGGTCATCTGAATATCGAATGTTGGTTTGACATCGACAATTAGAGGTTCTGGAAGCAATACTTCCTTTCCATTGTCAAGGTGTGCAATCATGTTGTAAGTACCGGGTATTAATCCAGTCATGAAGAATGAACCGGGCTTGACCATATCACCGGAGAAATCTCCAGCTCCAATGAATAGTCCAGTTCCATTTGCAGTACCCTCTCCCAAAAAGATACCAGCGCCCTCAAAGGTCTCATCATCAAGATTCTTTACTAAGGAAACCGTTCCATCAGCAGTCATTCTACCATTGGCAGAAACCGTTCCAGCAAAGAAGTAGGTGTTTTCCTCATCGGTAAGACAAATCGTGTCATATATCGTATGATTATCTTCATCAACATAACTTGGAAGAACTGTCTCGTTCTCCTCAACTAAACAATCTGCTGCAGTCATGTTAATCCAAGTTGCAACAATGTGTCCAGCACCGGTCCACGAACCATTGGATGTGTATGAGCGTTCATCAGCAATATCACGTGCAAAGGTTCCAGTGAAATCACGTACGATTGCCATTCCCTCAGATTCAAATCTGCCGTCGTCAACGAAGGTTACCTCGCCGGTACCCTGCATTATTCGGCTAGTTTCAGAACTGAATGAGCCAGATGTGGTCTCTAGGGTGTAGTTGTCTGTCAGTGCCCAAATACTCCTAAGAATAAAGGTAGTATTGTCTAGTGGTAGGTCGTTAAAGGATTCGTGTCCCGACCACAATACTGTTCCAGAAACACCGCTACTATCAACTTCGATATCGTATGAACCTGTGAACTCGCTATCGCGGTTTGCAACTGGTCCACTGATATTATTTGTCGACTCACCCATCCAGGTCATGTTTGCAACCTTTCCTAGTAAAGATGTGATTAGGTTTGTATCTCGGTCATCATTTGCATCTGTAAGGAAATCTGCAAGAGTTTCGGTATATTCACCGCTTCGGAAAACATCCTTTGCCGCAGTATCATCATATTCTCCTGCATATGCAGAGACTCGAATACGGCCTGCTGGAACTGTATAGGACCACTCACCATTTTCATCCGCATCAGTATAACCAATTGGAATCCAATAGGTATCAGAATCTAGATCGGTATTATCCTCACCAGAGAATGCATCACGCTCGATTAGAATTCGAACATCTCCAAGAGGTTGTCCATCATCAGACATGGTAACTGTACCACCGATTTCTGCACCTGGATAATACTTCAGAATCTTTACAAGAGTATTTGCTTGACTAATCGTATTGTCAGCATCATTTGCATCATACCAATTTGCGATAACAAAGTGATTCATCATTGCACCTGGTAGTGGAAGGGCATTTGCCATCATTGTTTCAGGTGTACCCGACTGTCCGAAGTGCTGTCCTGGCTGCTCATTAGTTGCGAAACCAAGGTCTGATGCACCATATCCAACATATGCTCTTGCGAGCATTGTCTCAAAGAAATCTGAGGTGTGATCAATGCGAATGTCAACCAGCTGTAGTGGGTCAATCTGAGCACCAGACTGCTGATTAATTGCATCTTTTTGCATCTCAGTCTCGAATTCCTCACGTGACATCTCATCACTGAATTCGCCACGTCGTGTCTCATAGGTTTCAATCATAAAAGTGCTAAAGTCCTGTCCTGAAAGGATAGTCGGTGCAGCGAAAATTCCTGATGGGTTTCCACCAGTGTAATCACTACTGTATTTTCCTGCTCTCGGATACAGACGGTTGTCGACAGCAAAGTATCGTATCTCGTGGTCACGAGTAATTGTTTCACCGGGTGCACCTTCGTAATTCTGAACAGAATACACGGAGTTATCCATCAAGTCTACATAGAGATCGTTTAGTTCACTACTATCCAATGTTCCAATCAATAACTGAGTTACTAGTGCAATTCCGGAATTCTTACGGTGAATAGATGTACTAACCGAATCGAATTCCTCGATTAGGTCGCTAGTGTACCAGTAGTCCCCAAAGATGTAGTGTGTTGTTTCAAACAGTGTGTCCTTTGTAGAACGAATACGACTGTTGAAGGTGGTGTTAGCATCACTGAAATCAGTAAATGCCTCCCCTAGACAATCATCTGGAGATTCCTCTGTAGATTCACAGGGAACAAGGTCGCCAGAATCATAAATCTTCCAAACAGTATCTCCGTTTGTAAGCAGACCCTCAGACAATACAGTACCTGCTGCCATTGTCACTTCCTGATTAGTTTGAACTACCTCAAAGGAACGTGCTTTTACCATCTCTGAGTCGAGGTCTGTCTGAATTGCGATGAATTCATTGACCTCTGCAGTAGATAGATGACTCTTGAGAGTTGATTCGAAAGAACCTGTATGTTCACCATCTCCAGAGTATTTGAGGTCACCCTCGGATAATCTCCAAACGAACATTGCAACAAGGTCATCTTGATTTCGTGCTAGAAGCATATTACCTGTAGCAGGGATTCCAGACTGGAAGTTATCGGAAACTGAAGGGTGTGAACCGGTTTCAAGTGCTTGGAAACCATAATCCCACCAACTTACGAATGCTGGACGGTCAGAATAAGCCATTTCTTGGTCCTGTTCATCAAGCCAATCATAGGCCATATTCCATCCTTGGTCGTTGAAACCTGAACCGAAACTACCGAGGTACCAGCGACCTGTGTCCTGATCGTATTCGGAATCATCTAACAATGAGAATCCCATGTCATTCCAGCGCATGATGTCTGGAATAACATTGTACAGAGTTTCATCCATGTTCCCTTCATGTCGAGAACTACCTGGTATTGCAGCATCTAGGCCGTAGGTAGCATGTTGACTCACCAATAGTACCAGAATAAGTCCAATTGCACTGAATTGAGGTGTTCGCCATACTGCGCGACGAGCATTGGATATTCGCTCACCAGGAGTACGTATTCCCATTCGTCTCCATTCCTTGGACATCTTTCCAGCACCGCTGGCTCTCCAAAGTGCGACGATTCCCCATGAACCCATGATGGCCATTGCTGGTGCAGCGTTGAACAGGAATCTGCCAGCTGACCATGCCATGTAAGAAGCAACAAGAACCCACATTCCGAGAACGAGGTGTGTTGAGTTTTTCTTTACGAATCCATCCCATAGAGCGAGGAATCCCATGATAATAGCAAGAACGAATACAATTGGCCCATAACTTGCGAATAGTTGACCACGGCTTGGGGCACTTGCCTCAGCAATTGTGCCGAAGATCTTGTCCTTACTGAAATAACCACTTCCAGTGGTTAGAACATTCCAAGCATTGGAAATATCCATCGACTGTAAGAGATAGAGCAATCCTAGGAATGCACCGAGTCCAAAGAAGAGTGAACCCAATACAAGTAACCATGGCTTGTCGCGGAATCCAGTAGTAATCCAAGTGATTGCCACTGTGAAGCCACCGATGAATACCATTGGCTGCAATCCTGTTGCGTTTAGAACCAAATCCAACTGTGGGTGACCATAGAATGGAATGACCATCAGGAAGATTGTTCCAAGCATTAGAATGTTCAATGTTGAAAGAATTGTACTGTCACGGCGACGGAACATATTCATTGCAACTTGTGCAGAGTATGCAAGGAATAGAATTGCAGGACCGTAAACGAATCCTTTCCATCCCAATGCAACGATAGCAAAACAAACACCTGAAGCGATTGCATTGCCAGAAGCAGCACGACGCTGCCTTAGAACAGCACCCATCGCGTTGAGCATTGAAGGTATACTTGCATTGACATTACGCACCAAGCGTTCATCTCCACCCAGTTTGACTGCGCGTAGATAGAACATGAATGCAGCAACCATGAACAGCATTACGAATGAATCGTGGTCTGCCATTCCCCAGGTACTCTTCTGCACATGGGTTGGCATGAATGCGATTAACCAAGCTGCGATTACTCCAGCACCCTTGCCGAAGTTATCACGTGTCATTGCAGCCATTGGGAAGACAGTTAGTGCGCCAAATATTGCAGGAAGTGCAAGGATTGACCACCAGACTCCTTCTTCAGTACTTACGTTAGCCAATGGTGCAATAATCATTCCAACAAGTGCAATCGACCAAGTAAAGAGAGGCGGACGTGGATTGATACCTCCAACTGGATAGTTGCGATCTGCATCGAATATGAGATGCGCATTTTCTACAATGATATAGTCGACAACGCGCTTCATGTACCACGGGTCAGAACCACCGGTCATGTCCCATGAATCGATTCCATAGGAGTTCATCGATGGAACAGCATACCACTGAATCCTGATTGCAAGTGCAGTTAAGAATGCAGCAACAGTCATGATTCCTGCCCAGTGATTGGACCAGAATACGCGTGCAGCGCTAGGCTCGTGCAATTCACGAATCATCCATCCACCGTAACTCTCATGAGTACTGAACCAGTAAATTACCACTCCAATAGCAAAGGTGATTCCGAACCAAATCCATACAGCCCAACTACGCTCGAAGTTCTCATTAGTCCAATGCCCTTGCTCATATAGCGAGGATACGACGTAAAGAATCCACATTGAACCGATGAACATTGCACGAGTGAACCAGCGCTCAGCGCACATCCACGAAACAATAAGTGCAAAAACACCGGTTAGTAATGCAGGCCAATAACCAACATATCCAGTGTATGCATCATCGGTATAGATTGCGAGAATGTTCAAATCCCCAGAACCGAAGAAGTACCATAGAACAGCAGCATGCGATGCAGCCCACACCAAGAGTGCGAGTTGCAAGGGCAAAGTCTTCTTGTTGTAATATCCATCAAATGAAGGAATGTATCCAAACCATCCGTCTTCGCTCTCAGGGGTAAGTACTCCACGGGTTAGAACTGCGGCTAAGAAACCGAGTACAACCATGAGCGTTAGCATGTTAAAGAATACGAAACCGATAGCTTCCTGCCATGCGGAAGTTCGCTCGATTTCTTGTCCGTCAAGAACGTATGTAGCGCCTGTTGAAGCATAATCGCCTGCAGCGATAAGTGCAAACAGTAGTCCTACAATTGTGAATACCATCACGGTATTCCACTCGTGTCGACCACGAGTATCGAGAATGTGTCCTGCAAACATCGTGATGAAGAATAACAAGCCAACCAGATTAGAACCGGATAGCATTGCAGCACCTTCTGAAGCAACAATTGCGACGATTAGTACGAGGAGGGAGATGTACTGTGTTGGCAATGTGATGTCTGCTTTCTCACGAATTGTGCGTGGTGCAGTTCCTAAGATCGCAGCGACGATAATTGCTACGAACGGTGTCATTCCATCGAGATCCAAATTGAGACCGAAGTCACCAATCAGGTTTGCGGCGATTGCGACTAGAACTGCAAGGGGGGCGATTAGCCACCCAAGCATCCCATTCGGCACGCCGTTTTGGTTGCCATTATTGTTCGACATTTTTTTCTCCCTCTGTTGTCAAAGTGCAGCCGTAAGGCTGGAGCGTCTCGGCCACCTTAGACCCTCTTTTAACACCTCCCCACCACCCGTAGGGTGGAATTGCAGAGGAGTCCTACGAAAACGGGTCACTGAAACGGTGCAGTGGAAATAAACCTCATAATGCACGATGGCCTATGTCCCTTCGATAGTGCGAGCCAGCGAGTTCGATTTTCTCGATTAATGCATATGCCTTAGCAGCAGCCTCACCAAGATCATCACCAATACCTGTACAGGAAATAACCCTGCCTCCATTACTCACAAGTTGCTCATTAGCTAGAGTTGTTCCCGCATGATTTACCCATGAATCTGGACTTGCAAGTGGTAGATTATTGATGGCCCTACCCTTCTCAACAGAGCCGGGATAATTCTCTGCTGCAAGCACAACGGTCAGGGCGTGTTTATTGTGAAAAGTGACCTCTTGCTCAGACAAATTTCCACTAGCTGCAGCATGGAGCATTTGCCCGAGGTCACTTGCAATTAACGGGATTGTGATTTGGCACTCTGGGTCACCAAATCTAACATTGAATTCAACCACATATGGGTCGCCCACTGCGTCAATCATCAAGCCAACATAGAGCACTCCACGGTAGGGCTTGCGTCTATTAGCAAGGTCTCGGTGCATTGGTTCTACAATACGCTCAATTGTCTTGGAGCGAACCTCTTCAGTATAAACTGGAGCTGGTGCATATGCACCCATTCCGCCGGTATTTCGACCATTATCGCCCTCGAATTCACGCTTGTGGTCCTGACTGGCAGGTAGACAAACATATCCACTCTCATCCATAACGACAAGCATGCTCGCCTCCTCCCCTGGGAGGAAGTCCTCTAACACGACTTGTCCATCACTTGCGATAGAATCGAGAATGAATTCTTTGGCTTCAACACGATCTTCGGTAACTACTACGCCTTTCCCACCTGCGAGAACATCTCTTTTGACTACCCATGGACTACCCGAGAAATCATCGAGAGCAGCATCGATATCACTTTTGGAATCGAGTAGATGGAAGGCTGCGGTTGGGACACCATTAGCCTGCATTACTTGCTTTGCATGTAACTTACTGCCCTCTAGACGTGCAAGTGCTGCAACAGGACCGAAACAAGGAATATCCATATTGGCTAATTGGTCTGCCAAGCCTTCACAAAGTGGGGCTTCAGGGCCAGCAACAACAAAATCAACATCGAGTTGGAATGCCAAATGGATGAGATCTGCAACCTCGCTAAAGGCATGATTTGTTGCGAGTTCAGCAGTGCCTGCATTACCCGGAGCGCAATGAATTTCTCCAATGCTCTCACTTCTGTCAAGGCCAAGACAAAGCGCATGCTCTCTACCTCCGCCACCGACGACGAGAACACTCATCTGCGCCATGTTGTCTGCTTTAGCATCCGGCACATAAGGCCATCGTGGAGGTTTTGTCGCCACTGAGTTCAAGGGGTTGGTGCGATGACAGGAATCCATGGCGGAGTTCAATACCTTCGAATTAGCCTTATTCACCCTGTGGATTTATCTCCCGGGATTTCTCGTGAACACATTCGCAATGATGTGGGGTAAGTGGCTTCCAAAGACCGGATATGGCCCTTGGCCAATCGATGGGGGAAGAATGCATAGCGATGGAAACCGCCTTCTTGGAGATGGAAAAACTTGGAACGGTCTAATCGGTGGTTCACTAACCAGTGGATTGTTGTGCTTACTGATGACACAGATTCCAGAAAATTGGGTCTTCATATCACCAACTAATGAGGCAACTGGATGGGCAGCAAATGCATTCCTTGTGGGTACATTCCTTGGCTTCACCAGTCTGATAGGTGATTCAACGGGATCATTTTTCAAGCGCCGAAAGGGAATGAAGAGAGAAGGTGAGATCTCTAGCAAGGCGCCATTACTAGATACTCTGCCTTTCGCAATTTCAGTATTCGTGTTTGGTCAGATTTTCCTTACGGGTTCTGCGCATGGAGATAGGTCACTTCTGCTCCCAATGTTTCTCCTAATCGTAATCACTCCCATTTTACACCGTAGTTTCAACCTAATCGGTTACAAAATTGGATGGAAAGACGTGCCATACTGATGCACCCCTTAGGGGTGCATTGATGAGCCTAATCCGATTAGCGTGAGTCATGCGCCGAGCAATTTTGATGTGCCTCATCATGCTGTGTAGCCTACCAATCGTATCTGCTGAAGGTGGTATGACCATCGCAAGCGATGACAACTGGGAATCCAGTGGTTCCATAGGTGGTGACACACTGGTTAAGCAAAATAGCACCCTGACAATCTCAGGAGATTATACTGTCGAAGATGGTTCTACCATCACAGTCGAAGAAGGTTCGACCCTTGTCGTAAGTGGAAGTGCACTTTCGGAAGCTCCAACCCGTTTAGCGCTCGATACTACTGCCACTCTAATCGTTCCAACTGGGGACTTAGGACCATCTGGAACTATGCGAATAACATTCCACGATGAGGTAGTAATGGATATTTCAATCTCGGTTAACGGTGGTGCAGAGGAGGTATTCAATGGAACTCAATACGATTGGAGCGGCTCACTTGACGGGGAAAACCTCACTGTGCAAATAAACGGTACAATCTTCCAAATCAATTCAATAGATGATGTACAACTCGTCCCTGATTCGGGGACTCCTGTAGTTAGAAGTCCTGAAGATATTTCTGGAACTGGCCATGCAGTTGTCACAGAATACACTGACCACGCTTGGACAATCGATGTTCAAGGTAGCTTAATCGTTTCTGGAGAACTTTCGGGCGTGGGAATTACCTGTGATGGTAGTTGTGAACTCAACGGAGCGACAATGGGTGGAACGGGACCAATCGATGTTACTGGATCAATCTCAATAACGGATTCAACCTTATCCGGCTCTCTCACCGATGAAGACATCATTATCTGGGATGATGGTGGAGTTACGTGGACCAATTCTACTGGCACGGGAGGCAATATCGACAACTGGGTAAACATCCTCACTAAGAGAGAAGTAATAGTTCCAAATAGTGGAGTGGTAGTTTCGCCCATCTCTCTAGGATACAATAGTAATTCACCTGGACAATTGGTAGATTGCGCTGATGGAGAGACCGCTATTACATGTGGCGACAATATTGTTGTAATGACCACAAATGAGCATAACCGAATGGTGCGCTGGCAAGATGGTGCTGGAGAATTACATGAAGAAGATGCATCTGCAACTTTCACCCTTGAAACCATCTGGGGCACATGGACTAAGACCGTAGATCCACTTCCAATGACACCATCATTCACTGTAGAGATGGACCTACCACATGTTACTCTCGATAGTATAGTAGAATCCGCTGATGAAGGCACTGTTAACAAGCGCTTGGGAATGATGGTAACTCTCTCAAATGATGGTGCAGCAGATGCAAATGTCATGTTCGAGTGTTTCACTGATGGAGAAGATGCAAACATAGGAATGACCCAATCTATTGCTGTTGAAGCGGGTGAAACTGTAGAAGTTCCAATTAATTGGGACACATATACCGAGGGTGAGAAAACCCTTGATTGCAATCTCATAATTCCCTCAGAATTCGATGACGATACCGTTGGTAGCACAGATAGTGTATCCTCTGGAATAGTCGACTGGGAAGAAGAAGAGGATTCTGGCGATAATCTAGTCGTTCCAATTGCAATTGCACTCGGAATCGGCATTGTATTATTTGCATCATCTAGGTTAGGTTTGTTTTCAGGCTCAGAATCTGAATCAAAGGACTATGATGATGCAGTGGAAATTGAATCCACTGAAGAAGATACTACTGAATGAGGAGTAGTACCTCAAAAAAAGAGATTAGTTGGCGAATAATCGAATCATCTGAAGTATTTGAAATAGGCCAAGGCTCCCAGTCCAAGCACAAATATTCCAATGACAAAACCTATCTCTGTTTTCCAATCAAAATTAAGGGCAGATTTTCCTTCTACTCTATCCAATCTCTTCTCAAGAACGGAAATATATTCAACCATTTCTTCCACTCGTTGCTCGATGCTTTTGTCAGTCAAAGTACCACTTCTACTCAGCCTAGAGGGAGAGATAGTTATTGAGATTGTGTAGACAAGCAATCAGCAAGATTCAGCTGGTTGGTCGTTGGAGGTATCCTCGTCGGCCTCGTTATCATTCCAATGGAATTCAATTTGCGACCTACTGTCAACGACTGTCTGACCACTAACATCGCTAGTAATGCTAACTTCGAAGGTATAGCATCCATCGTCGTCATAGAAGTGATTGCGATCTAACATGCCACCCGAATTTGATTTCACATAAACCCAACCAGAGTTGAAATCACCTAAACCTGCTACTGTTCCTTCCTCAGAATTTAGGACATTGAATGTGTAAACAGTACTTCCACCATAAATTACGGTAATTGTAGCACTCCAATCAGCCTCAATCCACCAAGGGTCGATACCTGAAAAGTAACCATTGGAGAAGGAATAAGCCTGACTTTGGTCACCGATTCCAATTGCTGCGTCCACTTGTATACCATCGTATTCATTGTATGAAGAACCGCTTCCAGTTGTAGAACTGGTAATCTCTGTCACCTTTACTAAGCCTGCAGTGACTTCCCTAGACATATATCGTGCAGGAATTGTGTATGTATCGGTATTCTCTCCATCATTGACATTGACGATATAATCCAATACCTCTTCGCCATTATGGTCATACGCATTACCTGCCCAACAATCCTCAACTGCCAAACTTACAGTCACTCGGTCCATTCCAATTGAAGATGAATCTGAGCACAGAACAGTTCCTCCATTTGTCACCGAGATATCGAAGTCCGTACCAGAAGAACCGAACATTGTGATTCGCAAATTATTTGCACCATCTTCAAACTCTATGCTGGCAATTTTTACTCCTGAGGCAGAACCAATCATGAATGATGCACTTGTTATGATTCCAGCAATAACTACCCATGCAACTGCTGTTGAGCCCAATTTGACATAGTCTATTCTTCTAACTTTCAAATATGCTCCATTGTATAATGCCCAACTCGCTGCTATTGCTGGACCAAAAATAAGCCAATCAACATATTTGTTGTAGAATACAATACCCAATATGACGAGTAGGGAAACTGCGCCCAGAATATTGAAAATTGCATTATCCTCTGGACGTCCTAATTCTTTGCTCTCTAAGGGAGAAATCTCGCTTTCAATAGTTGCATCAACGGCTTCTACTACTGCATCAACAGCTTTCTTACCCTTCTCATAGGCCTGAATAATTGCATCGGGATCGTTGATTACTTTCTTGTCAACATTATCACCCTGGTGTACGGAATCTGAATACTCTGTTGCCTTGTCGAGAAGTCCACTCATTTCATTCAACTCCGCATTACGCAATTAGTTACGGCCATCCGTAATTTATCAACCCAACCCCGAATAGGGTCAATCCCGAAGGGATTGTAATGGTGACTACTAGATTCCGGGAGCGGCTTCACGCCACTCGCCTTCTTCATCCTCATCTTCGCCACGTCGAACGAGGACAGCGGCTGCTAATGCAACCATTGAGAGAGTTGGAATCAATTCAAAGCCGGGAAGGTAAACTCCACGGACATAGATGGTAATCATCTGTGTCATTGAGTTACATCCTGTTGTTTCGTATCTGCATGAGAACTCGGACTCTGCTTGGAATTCAAGAGTGTAGTACTCGTCAGTCCATCCCTGATTCTTTGGAGTGCGGGTCATGACACGGACCTTCATTGGTGCTGCCATTCCTTCGATCTCAACTGCTACTGCTGGCATCGATAATTGGAAGCCTGCTGCTTCGAGTTTGTCACGGGATTCTACTGTAACTCCGACCTTGAACTTGTCAGCCCAGTTACCTTGATTGTAAACCTTGAATTCGAAGTTGTGGTCTGTCTTAGGATTCAACTGAAGGAAAGGCTCAACTGCCTCAACCTGTAGTCTGCTGAACTGAAGAATCGAGATAATCATCGAGGTCTGAGATTCTGCAATATTAGGCGGCGGTGCACCGTTTGCCTCTACAACACGGGCGTTTACCATGAGGTTACGCTTACCCATTGTCATACGCTGGTCTGCTCCAACAGTGACCTGGAATTCCGACTCTCCATTAGGTCCGACGGTAATAGTACCGGGCGCTGCGACAACAAGACCGTCAGCACTTACCTGAATCTCGATACGCTCAACATAGGAGTTCGGATTGGAAACCTTACAGTTTGCATAACCTGTTAGCGAAGCACCTGGATAAACCGGAACTTCTACAGCACCACTCGGGTTAGGGGAAATACATTGTAAGTCAACCGCTGGTACAGACACCTGTGCAGCAGCTGGAGTTGCTACAATTAGCATGCTTGCCATGTAGATTGCAAGAAGGAATAGAGAGCGTCGGATTGCCTTCATAGTTACACCTATGATACACTCCACCTTCGCGTCCCTCATAACTATTGTGGGACCGTGCCTTGACAAAAAGGCGAACAGTACGGCATTCAACCGGGCCTCAGCACAACTATTACGTCACCAAAGCACACATTCATGAACCGGGACTTCATCGAGTGATTACTGGGGAGTTATTCATGAGCGAATACACGAAATTTATTGAGGCTGAAGCACATTGTGATGGACCATGTGGAGTATATGATCCTGCTAGCGCAAGAATCGCTGGAGAAGCCGTTCAATCCATGACCAAGAAAATGCTCGGCTTGCAATGCCCATCAACCGATGACGGACAGGCAATGGCAGCATATCTGAACACCATGAGTCGCTATGCTGCAATCAAGGAAGAAGAAGCACAGAAGTGCAAGGATGAATTACTTGTTCTTTGGACTGATTTCTTCAAGCCACAGCACCTTGAATCCAACCCTGGGCTACACGACATGTTTTGGAAGGCTGCAAAGTTGTGTTCTGCATGCAAGGTCGAAGTCAGTGAGGTTCACGCACAGGAACTAATGGATGCAATCGAAGAAATCCATGGAGTATTCTGGGGTGCGAAAGGCCGTGAGATTACATGGATTCGCGCATCGTGAAAGTAGTTGTCAAAGGCGACTCGATGTGGCCATCTCTGAAAGATGGAGATATTGTTGAATTCCAAGAATTCTCTGAACATATTGTTACTGTTGGTGACATTGTAGTATTCAAACATCCACTGAAACCAGACGTCACCTGCCTCAAGAGGATTACTTCAATCAAAAATGGGAGCCTATTCGTCGAAGGCGATAATCCAGACCCGCTTGGTAGCGAAGATTCGAACAATTTTGGCCTAATAAAAATGGCATCAATCATTGCAATAAAGAGTGGACCAGGGGGGATTTGAACCCGCTACCGTCGCGTGAACGGTTCTACTGCATCTTTATGCAAAGTTCACGCTGGGTCGCCGCTTCAAATCAACCTCGAAATAAGGAAAAGTGGACCAGGGGGGATTTGAACCCGCGACCGCCTGGTTATGAGCCAGGTGCTCTAACCAACTAAGCTACTGGTCCGTAGCAAACACTCTCAGAAGGATGCAAGACTTGATTGTGACGGCTTGATTACTTCCCTTGCAACCTGCTCACAATGGTCTCTCACATCTTCTGGAATGAATATCAAAGCATGTACTGACTGTTGTACCAAACTCTGAATCAATGGTGAATGTTCGACGACATCACGGCCGTCTTCCAACTTTATTCCCTGCGCATAAGGCATGTATCCCTTTTTGCGAATCGAAGCGGTGATGATGTCCGACTCATCATATCCTGCCTCTTCGACAATTGGTAAGAGGCGTGGAATAACTACGTCCATCATTTTTGTTGACAAGTCTCCAATCCGAATACTCTTGTGATAATCGCGCCGAGAGACCAACCTTCGTGCATACCCGGAAAGAATCGCATCCTCATGATCTGCCCAATCAAGCAAGGCACTATTGATATCAGCATCCGTTAATCTAGCATATTCCCTGACGGTTAACTCAGTTGAGGTCAGCATTGATGAAAGTGAATTACTAAGTGAAAGCGAATCGCTCTCTGCTAGCACTCTAGCACGCGATAAGACCCTCACCAAATACTCTTGAGTAAGTTGATTCACCTTGTGAAAATAGACTTGGTTATACATATGATATCGAGTCACCAAATATGCTTCAATAGCCGGTAACCCCCATTGCTTTGCGAATAGGTGACCCTCTTCATCTACACGAAGTGCCCTGATTACTCTAGCACTGTCAAAACCGCCTATTTGTGCTCCAGTATTTGCCTGGTCACGAATCATGTAATCCATTCTGTCGACATCTAATTGGCTCGAAACAATCTCCTTTAGGAATGGTGCAATCACTTCACCATTACACTCCGAAGCACCATTAAAAAGTGCAAACAAACGTTGTGTTCTTGCGGTTCCAAGGACCTCACGCAAAGCAGAACCTATCTCGGTTTCATCAGATTCCAGCATCATCTGGCCCCACTTTTCGTGGCTATGGAATGTTGCGAATACCTTCGGACTCTCCAGTAGATGGGAAAAGGGTGGATGACCAATATCATGCAATAATGCAGCAATAGAAACTAGTTCAGCATCATCTGCTGAAATTATTCCCGGCTGTACATCACTCAAATGGTTGCAAAGTACTGTGGCCAAATGGTATGCCCCAAGGCTGTGTGCAAAGCGATTATGAGTTGCTGCAGGAAACACATAATGACAGGTTGCGAGTTGCTGAATGTTACGCAGTCGCTGGAATTCGCGTGTATCAATCAACCTTGCAATATGAGAGGGAACCAAGATGTCGCGATGAATTTCATCACGTATTACCCGGTCTCGCATAAGCCTCGCTTTGGGTACCACCATATCAACCCCTTTCGCAAACAGACTGATGTACCTAACAGTGTCTAAGGGAAACAATGAGCGGCATTGGCGATGTTCTTGATAGGCTCATGGACGATTCCCCTGAACTGCGTGGACAGCGCCTCTGGGTGATGTTTTCACTGTCGGTATTACTCGTGGCAGCAATGAATGCATATGCTATGGTTCGTGAACCGGAATTGGTTGAAGTCAAGAATCTGGTCGAATACACAAATGAAGTCGTTTCGATTGAAGGCACGCTTATTTCGTGGGTTGAAGACCCGTATGGTTCAGGAGATGACCGTATTGACCTCATTGTCGAAGATGATACTGGTGTTGTCGAACTTAGGTGGTATCGTCCAGGAGAAATCCCCGTTCTTGGGACAAAGGTTACCGCCACTGGTGACGTCATCGAATACGAAGGAAGATTATGGCTTCAATCCTTAGGAGCCGGTGCCTTATCGTGGGACGAAAGTGATGTTCCAGAAACTCCGCTAATTGGAATCTCAACTATTGCTAATGATCCAGAGGCTTTCGCAGGTGATTCATTCATCGTAAATGGATATCTAACCAAGGCTGTGTCACCTGATTCATCCTTCACAGCACTATACCTTGGCGACCATCCAAATTATGCAAACTCTGACCACCAAATACGCTTGATCATTCATTCCGCTCCCGGACAACAGCTTGAAGCGGGTCAGAAGGTCGAAATTACCGCAGTTGTGCAATACGAACAAAGAGAAGCGCGATGGGCGCTTCATACAGAGGGACCAGAGATCCGAATTGTACGCACCCATACCCCCGAATCTACCGAAATTGGCTTTGATGATATTTCGAGTTGGTCCTATTCTTCTGGCAATTTAGTATCGATAGTTGGTGAGATAAACGGAACGGAAATCGTTGGCCCTGACGGCTACCGTGCTTGTTTGAGAGGTATTGGGGACATAAGCGAATACGAAGGAGAACGGGTTGAATTCAAAGGTAGACTCTTGTGGTCTACCACATATGTAGGATGGTGTATTGATGCTGGTCTAACTGGTGATGTTGACCTAATCGATGTTAATGACGCAGAAGATTTACTACTACAATTGGCTGAAAATCCTGTTTCAACAATCAATGCCTCTCATAATACCACATATGTTGTCTCAGGCTTTGCATATGGCTCATCACAAATGGAAACTGATAGGGATACTGCAATTATCGTAGCAGATGGCATCTATCCAAATATGGACACGAAATTCGATGCAATGATTCCTTTGGGCATGTATAGTGGATGGATTGAAGATGGCCAGGCAATAGTGCTCAACGTCAGTGTGAATTGGATTCCTTCTTCGGTAGAATTCCAATTATTTGTCAATAGTTTGACGCTTGTTGGTGACCCTCCACAACCACAAGCCTTCGACTGGAGCAAAGGTGCTCCAGAATGGTATGATATAGATAAGCGAGTGAAAATCACCGGTAACGTCGTAGACATTGAGGGTGAAACCTACTTGCAGAGAGAAGGCTCACAGCAAAAAATCCTAATCGACCCCGTATTCGACTCGATCGGTCTTGATTCCATTCACGAAAACATGACACTTACTTGGACAGGTCGACTTGTCGAAGTTGCTGATGACGTGAATCTTGCTCACAGATATTTACTCCAAGATGCAGATGTTAGCGATGCAGATGGCGACATGTTATCTGATGAAGCGGAAATCGCTCTTGGTTACTCTCCGGATAATGAAGACAGTGATGGCGATGGTGAATCCGACCGTGAAGAAGTAGAGAATCAAGGGTGAGCATATGGAAGTATCACTCCTTTTTTCCAACTTCTTCTATGAATTTGGTTGGATGATGGCCGCATTATTAATCGGTGTTTGCTTGGGTTCGTTAACCGGATTAATCCCTGGTTTTCACGTCAACAATGTCGCACTTATTCTCCTTGCGGTTTCACCAGCATTACTAGCTGTAGGAATTCCACTTTCTGCAGTTGCTGGAATCATTGTTGCAACCGGAGTAGTTCATACATTTCTCAATTATATTCCTGCAGCATTAATTGGAGCCCCCGGTGGCGATACTGCACTTTCACTACTCCCGGGGCATAGGATGTTGCTCTCAGGAAACGCACCAAAAGGTGTTGCTTGGTCGGCAAGAGGGAGCCAATTAGGGTTATTTCTCTCATTACCATTGATTATCGTAGCGCGAATAGTATTCGGCCCAGAATTGGGTTGGTATGATGGTTTGAGAGGTTCACTCCCATTCATTCTCCTCACTATTTCTTTCCTGCTGTTGGCTACTGAAACTACGAGGCTAGATTGGCCACAATGGGTACGTAAATTGACTAGGGGGAAATTGGGTAGAGATTCGAGATTTGCTGGTTTTATGGCTGCTACTGCCTTTTTCTTGCTAGCAGGACTCTATGGTTGGGGTGTTTTCAATTTGCCAGCAAGTTCACCAGTTGGGATGCCGGATGCATCTCTCCTCTTACCATCACTAGCCGGATTATTCGGAATCGCAAACTTGCTCGACATCTATGCGACAACAAGTGAACTCCCTCCGCAGAAAGAGGACTGGGAACTCCCTCCGTCCGGGCCTCTAATCCTGCCCTGCTTCCTCTCTTCATGTGCGGGCGCTGCAATGGGTGTTCTTCCTGGAATGACCGCAGCTCAGGCTACGGTATTGGTAATGGGTGGCAGAAATGTCGCGGCCAAAATCAAAGGTGAGGAAGGGTATGGACTTGACTGGGAGACAAGAAAACTTTCACAATTGAGTGATGCAGAATTACTTGCGTTAGCAAGAGCAGAAGCTGCTGGCGAAGGTGAAAGCCCACACCACAAACAAGATTTGGAGATTATTGCCTTACTCTCAGCGACAAATACTGCTGTAACAGTAATGGTCCTTGGTTTCCTCTACATAATCGGTAGGTCCCGTAGTGGAGCAACACTTGCTCTCAAACAAATGTACCCAATTGAAACTTGGACTGGTCTACATCCAACCACTGATTTCATCAGATTACTGGCTCTAACTATTGCAGCCGGACTTATCTCTGTACCAATAATGCGACATGTAGGAAAGGGTGTACTAAGATTGCATGAAGCAATCCCGCTTCAGAGCATGGTGCTTGGAGTTATTATTTTCATATCTGCTCTAGTTTGGTTGACCACAGGTTGGATCGGAATTGGAGTTTTGATTATTGGGACCATCGTTGGATTGATGCCCCCTAGACTCGGAATAAGACGATCTCACGGTATGGGTATCATTCTCGTTCCGATTATGATTTACACATTTGCACAGAAATTCGATGCTTTCGGATTCCTATGATTGATGCGTAAGCATCAAGGGTCAGCACTTTGTGGTCATTGCCCGGTGAGTACCATGAATCTCCGCCCATTCATTTTGATTGCAGTAATGATTCTCGCTCCAATGTCTCAAATTGTAGACGTAGGCGCGGCGACAAGTGGGCGTTCAATCGCTTGTACATCCGACATTTGTCTAAACGAATTAATTCCAAATCCAAATGGCTATGATGATGATGTTTGGCCAAATGGAGAATGGATTGAATTATACAATAATGGCACGAGTGCAATCGATATTCTCAACTGGGAACTCGAAAATCAAGCCTCGAAAATCCTAGTCGCCAACTCTGACTCTATCGTAGGATATGAGGCAGGTAATTCATCCACATGGACCATTCAACCCGGCGACTATCTAGTTGTTGCACGAAATGGTTCTGCTAATTTCTACATGACAAATACCGGCGGATATGTCGACCTTCTGGATTCTTCGGGAACCCGCGTCGACCAGGCATCTTGGAGCACGACATCTAGTAGTGGCGTCAGTCTGGAAGAGGATTCTGCTAATCCTACTGCCGATTGGGTTCCAACAAACCAACCTACACCGGGTTCTGCAAATAGTGCAGCAACCGCCCCAGTAGCTGCAGATTTGGTATTCAATGAAGTAATGGCCAATCCTTGGCCAAGTGCAGATAATGCAAGTTGGCCCGGCGGAGAATGGGTCGAATTACTCAATACAGGACAAAATACGATTGATCTCACGGGATGGAGTATCAGCGATGCTGCTGGAAATACGTTACCGATGAATTCCACCCATCTAATCGGCTCCTCAATGGATATTGCACCCAATGAAAAAAGAATAGTTGCGGTAAATGGAACTACTCAGTGGGGAGTTCTCAATAATGGACAGGAGACTCTTACCTTGAAATGGCCGAATGGAACTACTGCACAAACTATCAGTTGGACAGTTGCTTACCCCGGATTTTCCCTCACAAACCACCCAAGTGGAAATTGGGTGCCTTCAGCATTCCCAACGCCAGAATCTGAAAACCCAGTGCCTTGGGACATGATTGTCAATGGCTCCTCACCGATTCAGATTTCTGAAGTTCTTCCGAACGCAACAATCGATGGAGCACCAGTTCCCGATGGTGAATGGGTTGAATTGCATAATACTGGAACTGGCAACCTCGACCTACAAGGTTGGATGATAATGGATGGCATGGGTAATACCACACAAGTAGATGCGGTGTCTCTTGTATTCAATGACACTCAACCCGCAACGGCAATTGCCCCCGACGGCCGCCGTTTAGTACAATTCATTCAAGGTACGGAGTTATGGAATGACTACAATCATCTGATGCTATTTGACCAATTTGGAACCGTAGTCAGTAGCTCATGGTGGAATAACGACCACGGAGAGAATATCTCTCTAATTGCTGCGACGATGCCAACCGATCCTTGGACTCCATCTGCTTGGCCGACTCCAGGACAACCAGAGCCGGGCACTTCGACTGTTACAGGCGATGTTTCATTCAACGAAATATTCCCAGATGCAGTTGGTAATGACTCTTCTAGTTGGCCTGATGGAGAATGGATTGAACTGAAGAATACAGGTAATATCAGCGTGGACCTAACCAATTGGAAATTGACAGCAGGTCCTCGTACTTTCTCACTTAGTGCAGATCAGTTACCACTTCGAAACGACGCCATGCTAAACCCCGGAGAAATCGCACTTGTTGCAATAAATGGTAGCCAAGGGTTCTATTTGAGAAATACAAATCCTGATACTATTGAACTACGTGACCACACAAACCAAATCATCTCCTCAATGACATATAATCAGAGTACTGAGGGCGAGAGTATTTGGATGTGGCAAGGTGATTGGAGTCAAGCACCTTGGCCTACACCCGGTATGCCTAATCCCCAAACCTCACCCTATACAGGTCAAACTACTGTATCGGTAACTGAGGTTCTAGCGCATTGCTCAGATGGTAGTGTAACTCCTGACCATGACTGGATTGAATTGCTCAATAATGGAAGTGAGAATATTGATTTATCAGCTTGGAGAATGGAATCTGATGATGGTGAGTTATTCCATGTCCGTACCGATAGAATGTGGAATTCATCTTCAACAATAATCGCGCCTGGCCAAAGGGCTGTAATCACACTACCAATGTGGTTCATTAGCGGATATGGGGGCTCGTTCACTCTAGAAGACCCCGATGGCAACCCGGTTGATTTCGTTAGTTGGACAATCACTACTGATTGTATCACAATGAGTCATTCCGGTGAGACTCTTCCGTGGCCAACTCCTGGACAACCAGAGCCTGATGTCTCTTCCTTCGCTGGCCCTGATGACCTGATTTTTAGCAGATTTATGTTCGAGGAAAAAAGTCAAACGACCAATGATGAATTTTTCGAAATTTCAAACATCGGTGTTCTTCCTGCAATACTTGATGGATGGCAAATTCAGAAGCAGCAAACAGGTGGCTCATCATTCAATGGAACATTTACCTCTGTCATGATCTCTCCTGGTGAATCGGTAATTATCAGTCCTGATGCATCTGGTGTAAAGGGCATGGGAGATACGATTGTACTCGATGCAGACGATGTAATGGACTATCCGATATGGTTGCCAGATTCTGGAGCAACAATTGGTCTCGTAGCACCAGATGGCACTGTTGCAGATTCATTCGTTTACGGCAATGGACCGACTTCAGTTGAAGGTTGGAGCGGGGTTGCCATTGCTGAGCCTGTTACAACCATTGACCGTATACTATACCTGAGAGGAGATGGTTGTGGAGTAATGCCTGATACCGATACTGCAACTGATTGGCAAATGCGCTGGTCGACTGCTGGAGCGAGCCATTTCTGTAGTTCAAACACCTTCACTGACAACACAAATGTCACTGCGCTAATCAGCCCAGAAGATGGATTGGAACCCGTACTATCTTGGATTGCAGATGCGCAGGAAACTATTCATCTACACGTCTATCAAATCCACCACCCATATCTTGTTCAAGCACTAATCGATGCAGAAGCATCGGGTGTTGAAGTCACTGTTGTCGTACACGAACCTGAGGAATGGTGGGGCGATTATAGCGTTGGACAAAGCATTGGAATGATGTGGGAATTAGAACAAGGTGGGGCTGAAGTCTTGCAGTTTTCCTCTTCATACAACTCGCCATATGCATACATCCATTCCAAGGTTGCAGTTAGAGACGATAGTAGCGTGTGGATTGGTTCAGGAAACTGGAAAGACTCGTCGTTACCGGCTGACCGAACAGGAAATAGAGACTGGGGAGTAATTGTCGATAGCGTAGATCTCGCTACAATTGTACTCGAACGAATGGCATTCGATGAGGACCCGTCGCAACTACATGTCGAAGACACAACGGTTTCACAACCGGATTCGGGCTCCTATGAGCCTCCATCTTCATGGACTGGTCCAATGAATGCTGGAGTCGCTGTAAATGGCCCGATTAGCGGTGAATTATTGACATGTCCAGACGATTGTATCCAAGGTCTGACTGGACTGATAGACTCAGCTGACGATGAGATACTTCTCTCGTTGCAATCCTTCGAGATGGATTGGTATTGGGGCTGGGGTCAAAACCCCTTGACTGATGCTCTACAAGCAGCAGCAGACCGAGGAGTTCGTATTCGCCTAATCATCAATCAGCACTATGCAAATGATAACCCAGATATTCGTGAGGCAGTTAACGAACTAAACGAAGATTGGAGCGGGGATATTGAAGCGATTCTGATGAGTGAAAATGAAACTGTCACAAAATTGCACAATAAAGGAGTAATTGTGGATGGAGAAAGCGTGCTTATCTCTTCAATCAATTGGGGTGATAATTCAATACTCCAGAATAGAGAGATGGGTTTAGTCATCCACTCAACTGAAATCACTGCAATTTACGAAGCATCTTGGTGGGAGGATTGGAATAGACTTGACAACACCACAGATACCGATTTAGACGGATTACCAGATAAGTGGGAAGTTGAGAACGGATTACAACGTTCCAGAAGTGGTGATGAACTTCTTGATGGTGATGGAGATGGTCTGGTGAATAGTGTCGAATATTCATATTCATCTAATCCTAATAGTAACGATACCGACGGCGATTGTATTCATGATGCAGATGAGATTCTCTGGGCTACTACAGAAGAAAATATTAGTTCACATGATGCGCTTACTCTTGCTGATGCTGACGCAGATGGTACAGACGATTGGGAAATAATCGGGTGCGCCTTAGAAAATATCGATACCACGACTCCAATTGACAATACGAGCGGAAATGGTACCGATGGCAATGTCACGAGCAGTGATTCTGATGGAGATGGCGTAATCGATTCTGAGGATAATTGCCCAGGTACACCGGTTGGAGAAGCAACCGATATCGAGGGATGTACTGCTCAGCAGAACAAGGATAAATCGATCAATGATAGCAATCAAGGTGATGAGTCCAGTGGAATTGACTTTATGACGTGGTTAATTATTGGTTCAGGAATTATTTTGATTGGTGCTGGAGCGATTCTACTGCTCAGGAAAAAGGACGAAGATATGATGGATGATTTTTCTGCGCCAGTGAAGGATTTCAATGTTCCAGTATTGGATGGAGCACAGATGCCAGTACTGGATGGGTCTGCGCAAGTAGAGGATACTGGCCCCGATCTGAGTAGATTCCCTGGATGGACACTTGAACAGGTTCAATCCTACATAGATGATGGTTGGACTGAGGACCAATTAGCAGAATGGTATTCCCAACAAATCTAGGGTTTACTCATAGAAGGTTGAAAAAGGAGCAGTACAGAGGAGGAAGTGGTCACTATGGCATTTAACAGAGGAAATCCCGCGCTGAACAAGAAGTATTTCGCTCCGTCCACAGGAACAGAGAGGATGACTCTCGATGGAACTATTCAGAAAACGCTCATCCTCCTTGGAATTGTATTCCTTACCGGAGTGGCAGCATATTCGATTTCGATGAAAAGCCCCGCTGCTGCGATGATATTCATGTTTGGAGGAATGTTTGG
>CAZNXM010000002.1:16980-90338 GCA_964577145.1 uncultured Candidatus Poseidoniales archaeon | reverse complement strand
GTATTTTCGAATTGATTCATATGCAATTGTGACAAGATAATTACCAAGACGATTGCGGATAAATAGGCGAGCAGTAACAGTATTGGTGGCCGTTTGAAATATGCTACTCTTGGTGATTTCTTCCATATTGGATTGTGGCCATGATTCTCTTGCCAGGTTTCCCATATTGGTTTCCTCTCATATCCGGTATTTAGGAATAATAATGTGAACGGTATCACTAATGCCCCCGCCCACAAATACCCATACGCCATGCCTCCATCTTTTGGTTCTGGAGGACCTGCTTTGGTGTTGATTGAACGCAAGCACTCATCTCGTTCAGACCATTTTACTTGTTCGCCATTGCGTCCATCAGCCAAATCGCAATCGATGTTTTCATTCAGAACCTCAAGACGCTTTTCGGAAAATTCTACACCTGTATTTAACCAAATAGCAATGGTTAGTAAAATCAAAAACCCATAGATGGAATTGGCAAATTTGGGCTAATATAACGGCGATAACCCTCTGCCGTTTCCTCCTCCTCTGTCGAGGGATTGCTTGAATCGCTCGTGGAGGTCATGTATTTTCCAGAGGGGCGGCATTTATTGAATTAGAGGTACATTCTCAATCAAATGAGAATAGTGAAGCCTCGATATTTGCAAGAGGGACATTCATGACCTGCGCCGCAATCCGCTATCATGGGCCACAAGCTGCGACGTACATTCGCCGTTGTGCTTGTCGCTATCTTACTCTTCCCCGGTTGCTTTAGCACGAATAATTCTTCATCGGATGATTCCGATGACCTTCTGGTTGACCCCCCAGTTGACCCTCCTTCTCTGCCATGTGATGATGGATTCAACCAATTTGGAAGTGAGGAACTTTTCGCATACGAAGGCTTTGAAGAAGTCTTAGATGATGACCCGCAGAATACTATTTTCAAGCGATGGGAAGGTGGACATAATGATTCATATCACATCGTGACTGAAGATTCTAGAACTGGTGAAAAATCATTCCGCGTAGACATCACTCCAAATGAGACCACACAAGGTGGTCCTGATCGTGCAGTGAAAAATCGTGTAGAGTTTGGCATTAACCCTGGGCATTTCGAATGTGATGAAGTTTGGTATGGTTGGTCGTTCATGATACCACTAAATTTCACTGATAATCCAGAGAACGGCACTGGCTTCAATGTTATTGCGCAATGGCACGACCAATCTGGAACGCCAGAGAATAGATCATCAAATAATCCCCCGATTTCTATTCTGTACGGCACAAAAGATGGGGCGACTGGAATTGGTATCAAGTATGGAATAAATGATGTAAATCGTCATTTCATGGCAGAGCAGGTCATCGAAAAGGGTGTATGGTACGACCTTGTTTTCCACATAGGTTGGTCCATGGATTGGGATGGTTTTACCGAAGTATGGATGAATGGCGAGATGATAACCAATGGAACCGTAATTGGGCCAAATATGCACCATTGGAAACCACATTATTGGAAGGCTGGACACTATCGTGGAGAGGTTGGACAGGATTCGTCTTTAACGAATAATTCGATTTTCTATGATGAGTTTCGCATAGGGCAATCATTCGATGCCGTAAATCCAAATCAATAGTTTGTCTAAATCCAAACGTCATTAGCAGCGGTGAGTTCACCTTCTGCATCGCCAGTATTCACGACGCCGCGTGGTTCAACTAGCAATACTTTGCATTCTTTTTCTGCAAATGGTTTGTGCTCTACACCTTTTGGAACAACATACATTTCGCCTTCGTTTAATTCTACGACTCCATCTTTGAACTCGATTTTCATTGAGCCTTCTATTACAATGAATACTTCATCGGTATCGGGATGATTATGCCAAACAAAATCGCCCTTTATCTTGACTAATTTGAACTGGTAATCATTCATCTCAGCGATTATCTTTGGAGTCCAATGCTCAGAAAATTTGGCCAATTTGTCCTTCAAATTAATTTTCTCCATTTTTCTTCCTCCAATTTCATTCATTTCTCGAAAGGACGTGCATTGTACTACCTTTTTCCAAATTGGCTTTTACATCGATGGCCCAAGCGTCTAATGAGACATTTAGTACAGCGATTTCATCTCCTTGTTTTAGAGTATTGTACAAATTGGGCCAGGCATTATCCCATCCCTCAATCGCGATTCTTCCAGTAGCATCGATTAGTACAACTCCCTTGCGTGACCACGGCTTGCCATTACGGCCGATTCCTGATTTGTAAGTTGTATATGCAACTCTGCCTGCTACATTCCAACGTGCCTTGAAGTCGAATAATCCAATATCGCCATCTTCAGCATGCTCTGCGTGAATTACGCGAGCATGAGGATCGACTTTGAGTTGTAATTCGCCCTTCCAATTCGTCGAGGGGATGATACCTACAAGCCTTATCGTGTCACCCTTTTTGATATCTTGAGGATAGGTAAGTTCACCTTCATTCTCTTCGGCGATTATTCGAATAAATGCAAAACCTCCGTCCTTCTCCACAGTGATATTAGGCGGTTTATCTGGTACTTCAATTGCGCTAAATACCTCACAGAATATGCTTGCACGCGGCACTAATTCCGCGAATGGTGTTAGGTTGTAGACCTTGAGACCACCTAGCGGTTGGTGTTGCCCACCCTCAGGCAAGTCATCATCACCAGTGCCATTGGGGCACAAGCCATTCCAATCACAGGTAGTACAGCGAACCTCGCTTGGGTCTTCAGACTTGACGCCGCCTTCACCATAACCACGTAGAGGTCTTGGAATTGGAGGACAGTCGTCAATACTTACTTCCTCACCCTTGATTTCTTGCCAAAGGTCGTGCAAGGTATTCTCCATGCTGGCGATTTCCTCTGCAGAAGGAACCTCTATTGTCTTGCGAACTCCTACTCCAAGATACCACACCTCGAGAGCAGTAGGGAGTTCACCATCATGAGTGAGCGACCAAAGCATAGCATAGATTCGAAGTTGTTCGACATAATTGCCTGAACGGTCTCCTCCGCCACGGCTGGCCTTGAAATCCATGATTCGGACTTGTCCACCGTGGCGATATACAACATCGTATTCTCCTTGGAACCAATGGTCAGGATGTACTACATTCAGAGAGAAAGGTTCAGCATCTGGGTCGACGAACCATGGCCGAGCAATTTCCCAAGCTTCAACTTGTGAACAAGAACCATCTCCTGCAAGTGGATGGCGTCCTTCGAGTGACGACCTACCGTCTGGAGCAGGTATCTCAAATCGCTGACCACTTCTCCAAGCCTCGAGTTCATCAGTGCTGACACTCGATAAACAAGATTTGACTTCATCGATGTGCATTTGGCACGCAGTAACGCACATATCGCGGTAGGTTTGCATAGAATATTCATGCCAATTTCCACTCCGCCTCTCGTTCTTATTCCATTCAGCATGCATAGCATCTCTGATTGCAGGCCAATGTGCATCTACTCTTGCCTCGCACCAGATGGAAAGGTCGGATTCGATCTCGTCAGGGAATAATGGAAGTAAATTATCAGCACCATTTTCCATTACGCTTGAAGGTGCAGCCGCCATAACCAATCCTGGCGATTCACGTAATACTCGGCATACGGTCTCTTCAACAGCTCTTCCAAGAAATAGTGGCGGGCTCTGAGGAAACTTGAGCCGTTGCTTATTTTGATACCACCACAAGCGTGGGCAGTCTTCCCATGTATTGGACTGTGAAGCCGATAAGCGATTGAATCGCCCGACTTCGTCAGTCGCAGGGTTGGCAAGTCTGACCGGCATGACTGCCAAAGCCGTTGTCGCAGGGTCTTCAATCCTTCGGAACTACTGTGATTCTAGTTGACCTTGAATCAATGCGTAATTGCACCAACCCTTCTCGCCATCCAAGTTCTGCTGAAGTCATTCTAACCACGCAACCGGGCTCTATTGAGAGGATGGTACCATTGATTGAGGAACCAAATGCCACAGCCTCTGCAACACGCTCACCATCCCATAAATGGAAAGAAACCATCGACCATGGTCTGCCATCGATTCTCTTGCCGTCTCTCCTTTGACATGACAGAACTACGCCTTCGACATTAGCCTTAGTGCGCAACATTCCCATTCTGGTTAACTCAGCATCGCTTTCTGAAACGATAGTAGAGAGGTTATCGAGATAGAGTCGTGGTTGTTTTCTCCAAACTCCAGGTAGTGCGCCGGTGATGATGACTTCTCCATTAGGGGCATCGTGCATCGCTGGGAAGGCTCCCGGTTGGCTTTCTTCTAACGTGACCATCTTGTCACCTGCTTGAATCATTGCACCTAATACTGGCTCACCGTAATGATTGGGAAGCGGGCCCCATGCTCCTTGCAATTTACCCTTGACATTGACTCTGCTCGGTATCGAAGAAAGAGGTTCATGCGGGATAGTAATCGTTGGAGAATCATATGGTACTTCGGTAGTAGCGCACCAACGACAACCGCCTGCTTCACCATCGCATGGCTCAGTAAGAGGTAGGGTATTGTCGCTTGACCATACTTGCATTTGATTGAGAACAGACCTGTATTCCTTGGTTGAGAGTGGATTGACTTCTATGACCTTGCGTAATCCATTGGTGAGGTACCATCCTTCAAGGCCTTCACAACTTGAGTCATGAGTCTCATTCCACAACCATGCGTAGAAATTTAATTGGTCAGCAAGCGAAGATGCGAATTTGCCCTCACCATCTCCCATCTTGATGTCAACAATGCGATTCTTACCATCCCATCGTAGAACTAGATCGCATTCACCTGCGGCCCATCTATCAGGATGGTACATGCGTTGAGGTTGAGGATTTCGTGGGTCTTTTACCCACGGGCGTGCTATTTCCCAAGCATCAGCCCAAGTAATCCCATCTTTACTGAATTCATGAGGCTCATCTTTCCACTTCACCTTCTGGTTGACCTTTTCAGGAAGTGCATAATGAGGGGGGGAGTCAAAGCATGGCGCAGGTATGTCAAATTCATACAAGCCACCTCCGGCTTGATGACAAGCTGCTACTTCTTCGAGTTGTAATCCGAGTCCATTACTGAGCATTTGCTCTACGAGTTCATTGTTGAAATGCTCGTCAAAATCTCCCTCACTCCACATTGAATCAGCGAATACCTTTCTACCCTGTTCGAGAACTTTGGCTGCCATCTCTGGAACCTTGGACAATATCCACTCCGATAATTCCTCCAAACTCTCACTTGGTTGGGCACGCTCCATCAGAAGTGAGCATAAGCCATCTTCGACTTCAATTCCCATTACCTGATGTGGAGAAAGAGGTCCCCGTAGACCTATGCGGTAGTTGAGGAACCACTGCTTTGGACACCGTCGAAAGGTGGTTAGAGAGGATGCTGAAAGGCGACCACGGGCTCGACCAATACTCACGGCCTCGGGTGGTTTCTGAGCAGGCATTGGTCAAACCTCAACTATCGAATGAATAGTAATCGCCCTTAATTCTCTGCTCACGGTCCTTACGTGAAGCAGACTTGTTGATTCTTGGACGCTTAGAATCGTGATCTCTGCGGAAGGTAACATCGACTCCTGCGAGGAAGCGATTCATTCCCTCTCGCAATGGGAATGGCCCTTCTGCCATTCCGTGATGGCCACCTTCACCCTCAAAGACGAGGAGGGTATCTGACACGATATCGATGAAGTAAACATCGTGGTCTATTACGAATGCACTCTTTTCATTGGATTCCATGGTTCTGCGAATCGCCTTTGCTGTCTCCATCCTAGCATTTGCATCAAGATGAGCACTCGGCTCATCGAGTAGATAGAGGTCAGCATCTCGACCCAGACAGATTGCGATAGCAACAGCTTGTGCTTCTCCTCCAGATAATGTGTTCACCATCTTTGCCAGAAGGTCATCAACACCTAAGGCTCTAATGACGGTGACATTGAATTCACCACTACGCCAACTGATACCGATTTCGCTATCGAGCCAGGTCTGAACTGTGCAGTCCATATCAACATCGATATGCTGAGGTTTGTAGGAAACTGTTGCATCTGCTGTTACCCAGCCCGCATCATATTCATGCTCGCCAGCGAGAATTTTGACCATCGTAGATTTCCCGGTTCCATTTGGTCCAACAACTCCGACGACTTCGGCCTGGTGGACCTTTCCTTCCCCGGTTTTCAATTTGAAATCGCCAAGAGATTTCTCCATACCACCCCACTCAACTACGGTGTATCCAAGTTCTGCAGTGCGCTCAGTATGAGTTTGGAATCTGATTGGCTTGTCACGGATTCGAACATTTTGTTCGACTAGGAAACCATCCAGGTAAGCATTGATCGCCTGTCGAGTCGACCTCGCTGGTGTGAAAATTCCAAATGCACCCTTCTGCCCATATACGATATGAACCAAATCTGCAAGTACATCGAGTACTGCCAAATCGTGTTCGATAACTATGACTCTTGCAGTCTCAGATAATTCCTGAATAATTCGTACTATTCGCATCCTCTCGTGGATGTCCAAATAGGAGGATGGTTCATCGAAGAAATAGACATCAGCATCCTTGAGTAGAGTCGCACAAATCGCAACCCTCTGTAATTCCCCACCACTCAACTGGTCGAGGTTACGCTCTTGCAAATGAGAAAGCCCCAATTTCTCAACCATCTCAGCAAGCACACCGCGCTCATCTACAGCTCCAAGGAGAGTACCTACCTTGCCTTTGAAGGCCTTTGGAAGATGGTCGACGTATTGCGGTTTGAGTGCTACTTTAATTCCTGCATCACAAACATCGGTGAGGAAATCACGTAATTCTCCACGGGGAAGGCTCTCAATACAATCCTCCCACCAGACTTCATCAGCCTCAAAATCGCCAAGGTTGGGAACTAATTCACCTGATAAGATGTTGAAAGCAGTTGATTTCCCCATGCCGTTAGGGCCAAGTATTCCGACCACTGATTCCTTGGACGGAGTGGGTAAGCGAAACATTCTGAAGCCATTTAGAGAGTAACGGTGAATCATATCACTTTCGAGTTCAGAAGGCAACTGCGTGATGATTAATGCATCGTGTGGACACTTGTTCACGCAAATTCCACAACCGATACAAAGCGATTCAGAAATGTGGGGTTTGCCGCTATGGTCATCCATGACAATGCACTCTTGCCCATTACGAACAGGGGGGCAAAAATTCAGACATTCGTCCATGCATTTCTTTGGTTGACAGTTGTCCTCCTTGAGAACTGCAACGCGCATAGACCATCGCCTCCAAAGGAGGCGTCATGCCTACCCCTCATGAATCAGCCGGTCTTTGTACAGCGCCACATTGTCGTCTACTGTCAAGCAGAATGCGTAACGGCTCAGACAATACAATATGACGTAATGGTCCATTTTCCATTTCGGGTTCATGGCTATCGAGCCAATCGAAATCAACTCCACCATCGGTATCTTTTACAGTAAGATATCCGACTTGGAATGATACGATATTCTGGAAGAAATGAGTTCCTTGACTCGGCTCGACTTTGATATCTACCATATCGCATTCGACAATTGCTGAAGCACCTGAAATTTGACTCCAAGAAACCGGTACTCCTAGTGAGGGGTCACTCGAACCCCATCTACCTGGTCCAATGAGTAGGTAAGGCCTCTTTGCACGATTGAGTTTGAGATTCAACTTCTCAATTATCGGAACTAAATCAAGTGTTTTGAGGCGGTCAAGACGATCTGGATTGATGTAGACTACATCACATATTTTGTCAATAACCCCATTTCCAAGTGATTGGTTAGAACGTAGTATCATGGTTTCTTCATCGACAAGGTCTAGATCCACTTCAACATCTGCTAAATCAGCAACCAGTGGCCTAAGTTGTACAATTGCGAATTTACAGATACCTTTCTCCGCATCATCAATCATCGCAAATTCAATTTCAACCGGACATGACAATGCGTCTTCTAAGCGTCTGAGGCTTTCCTTTAGAATTGGAACAAGTGGGATTTTTCCCCGTTTTAATGGACCATGCATCGTAATTATTCTAGGACCATCTCTAGCGAGGGTATCGAGTATTCGGTCATCGCTAGCAACATATGTACTCGCAATATGCTTTAGTTGCCCATGTTCCTCGGCAATAGATAGGTCACTGCGAACCATTGTGACATTGGGGTCTCTGCCAATAGTGCCCGAAAATTCTTCCATTTTTACAGCCCAAAATTGCCTTTGGGCTGTATTCAATGTCATTTCAGTGCTCGCGAACTGATGTACGCGCTTGGGATGGGCAGGTGATACTCGTAGACACCTCTCTCCATCTGCAACAGTTCGCCCAAGTCCAAGTGCCATTGCAGCCAATCCATCACTTGGCTCGATATCACCAACTGGATAGTGATTATGAGACCTAGCTACCCCACTGATTGTCGGATAGAACAGGTCGCCATGACGCGACCCAACTAATTCTTGGATGACTACTGCCATTCTTTCCTCCTCTATCGAGTTTGGAGTAGCGGAAACATATGCTTTTGCTTTTCTATAGAACGTAGAGGCATAGACCAATTTGATGGTGCGAATGAGTTGTTCGACCCTAACTTCCAACTCGGGATTGTCATTAGGTAACATGTAGGTTGAATATACTCCAGCGAAGGGTTGGTGGAGAGCATCTTCTAGCAATGAAGATGATCTAACCGCAAGTGGCCAATCGGTAAACTCGAGAACCTGTTCAACGATTTTCCTTTGCTCTGCTGTGAATTTGCCTGCGATGAATAACTCTGCGATTTCTTCATCACTAATGTCATCATTGAGTACTGACTCATACAACTTATTGGCATTCATAAATCCTTCAAACACATCGGTTGCAACGATTAGTGTACGTGGAACTACAATTTTGACATCGGGGAAATCATCTCTAAGACCGAGCCCTCGCATCTTTGTGAAAAAGAAAGCCAAACCTCGACCTTTGCCTCCAAGTGAACCTTTGCCGAGACGCTGGAATCGTGAAATCTTGGCTGCATCTGGTGAGAAATCGAATACTTCGCGTTCTCTTTGTATTTGCAGGAAGGCATTGATTCGAGTGATAATGAAATCTCTGACCTCTTCGATATCTTGGAATTCGTCGGTAGAACGAGGGCGCAATTCTTGCGCAAGGTCGAATTCGGTACGAGTTCTAAGCCAATGCGAAAAATGATTTTGCTCAGCGTGAAAGCGAACACTTTCTGGTGGTACATCTTCAAGAATGCGGCGCAGTTCCACTAAATTGGTTGCACGACCGAGTTGTTTTCCATCGGGTAACCTGAAGATGAAATCACCAAAACTCATGTGTGATTGCATGAAATCTCGAATTCGGGAATGCAGATTTGGCTCATCCTTTGCTAGGAAAACACAATTATTTGCTTCTGCAGCTTCACGGTTATCCTCTTCTGTGGATTGAAAGAGAATTGGCATGTGAGGATAAGAGCGGCGTACTGATTCTACCAATTTCAATCCCGCATCACCTTTCAGTCGACCTCTATGAGGGAATCTACCATCGGTGAATAGACCAATCATATTGTCACCATATGCATTGATGAGCCCTTTTGCCTCCTCGTAAGTTGTTGCGAGCAATACCTTAGCACGGGCTCTTAACCGTAGCATTTTGTCGTGAAGATTGAAGCCTTCATACATCAGACGGCTTGTCTGATCGAATAGCAATTGGTAGAATCTGGGTAAGTAAGACGAATAGAATCGTGCAGAATCTTCAACCAGCAACAGAACTTGAACATCGCCGTTTTCAATATCGTGGTCTAGATTTCGGCGGTCCTCTACCATCTTTGATATCGCAAGCAAAATACTGGAATCTCCTGACCACACAAAGATGTGGTCAATAGCGAAACCAGTTCGCAGTGTGGCTAATTCTCTTGTGTTATATGCAAGTAATACCACCGGAATATGTGGCTGTATTTTCTTAGCCTTTCGACCTAATTCATGGACTCTCATCGTTCCAACACGAGCCATTGTGATGATTAAATCAAAATCTCTCTCCTGGAGTAATTCTAATGCGACCTCTGCGTCATCAGCATGAATGACTCTTGGCGCTTGAGTAAGATTGAGGCTACTATATTGCTCAGCCATTAGCACACCAAACATTCCTTCCTCTTCGAGAACGAACTGGTCATATGGGCTACTAACAAGCAGAACATCCCTCACTCTGAAGGGCGTGAGCCTCTCGAAACGGTGTTCGTTAATGCGCCCCATGTATATTGGACAGAACGGCCCTTACTCAAGAAGGGATTGCCAACGCAGTCTAAATCAGACAAGTCCCTTAATGTGCTCTGCGCCACTAATTAGGCGAATTGTGCACGGGGTTGGGAACTTCATCGAAGCCTTTCGGAGTGCATCCTTAGCTACGAGGTAGTGCTCCGGGGAGAACTTGATCGAAATGACACGCTGTCCACGCTTTACACGTGCAGCAGTACCGACATTCTTTCCAAATGCACAGCGCATTCCTTGTGAAACACGGTCTGCACCTGCACCGGTAGCCTGCTTATTCTCACGTAGGACGTGGTGTGGGAAAGTATGGATGCGGAGTGCGTATCCTTGTGCACCGGCAGCATTTCTGATTGTAGCATTTGAAATCACACGTGCAGCCTCAAGTGCAGTGTGACGAATTTGACAGGATTCATCAGCAAAGAGATTCAACTCCATCAAGAACTGACCTGTTTCGGCAGCAACACGGTTTCCAACGTGGAACTGGAGAATTCTGTTGTTTGGAACTCCACCGATATACTTGCGTCGAGTAAATGCTTGACCCTTGAGTCTACGATACATCTTTGCGGGCTTACGTGCCATACGTGATACCTCCGGGCGTCTGAGCGACCAACCGACCCTATTTGACCATACCGATGAAGAATATACTTCCCCCAAGGGGAAAGAATACAGATAAGACCCGCACTGAGTCAAACAATGGCAGGATGGCGGGACTTCCTAGAGGAGGAATCTGAATACCAATGGATTTCCTTTGGAGCCTTCGCTATTTTCATCATTTTAGGAGCCATAATGATAGACTGGTCGGGCGAATTGTCAGGTGTAACCTCTGGTTCAAGTCAAGGGGGTTTAGGACTTGTTATTGATTCGACCGAGGATGCATTCATCTATGACGACGAGGATGGTAGATGGATTTCCCTTCAGGGTGAAGTTCTTTCTGCAAATAATGCTAACTGCGTGACAACACAAGCAGACATCACCTTCTTTTGCAGTGGCCAAGAAGGATTGCTCTTTACTGCTGATGGTGATGATTGGAAGCCATTTATCATTGGACAAGAAGTAACTGTCATCGATTTGGCCATCAATGGATATGCATTGATGATGATTGTTGAAAATGGAACTTCGACTACATTCAGTGCGCGCTCTCTCGGCGGAGAAACGATTTCAGAAATTTCGGTCCATGATGATGATATGTCATTGACCGAAATTATTGCAACAGATGAGGGGTGGCTTGCAGCAGGGTCATGGCGTGCTCCAACGAATTGGCAAGGGACAAGTCCTGCATCTTCCGCATTTTACGAATTAGTGGTTTCAATCACTTGGGATGCAACGACTTCAGCACCGGTTTATGACATCGTTCATCTCGGTGGACCTGGGGTAATTCACACCTTAGCAGCAACCCATGGCGGCATAATAGCTGCTGGACAAACCGATGCTGTTCTTATTTCTGGAGATGAGATAAAACACCTAGATATTGCAAGTATGTCAGCAGTTGTTGACTCGAATAACGACATGTGGTTTTTTGGAAATAGTGGTTCCAATACAATAGCGGTACTAACTGAAACAGGAATGGACATAGAGTCACTACCTGAACCACTACAATTCACTCCAACTCACTCATCTGCAAATGGAGCACATATCGAAATTCATGGCGTCAACGGGTTAGATGAATCCGAATCGATAACAATCGATGTTGATGCAAGACTAGCATTCACCAGTTTGAGAGGGATTATGGATCTCGGTTTCATCATGATTTCCTTACTCATTCTTGGTGTGATGGGATGGAATGTTGCCGACGCCATCCGCAAGGGCGAAGTATTCTGATTTCCAATACATTCCATTCCGTAGGAATGGGGAGTGGACTAAGGGCATTCTTTACGAACCCCCCGCAATCTGCACAGAGCCCAGCGTGAGCAAGGAGTGGGCCGTGATGACAAAAAGAGGGATGATGGACCAATACTCGGACATCAAGGATGCTCATCCCGATTCGGTTCTATTCTTCCGTATGGGGGATTTCTATGAACAGTTTCATGACGACGCAGTGGTCTCTTCTGAAGTCTTAGGACTCGCCTTAACAAGTCGAGATAAGAAAGCGGATAAACCAATTCCAATGGCTGGTTTTCCTTGGCATGCTCTCGAAGACAACCTGAAAGTGATGCTTCAAGCGGGTCACAAAGTATGCGTGGCTGAGCAAGAAGAGGAACTTCGAGAAGGAGCCAAATTACTCGAGAGAGTAGTAACTCGGATTTACACTCCAGGTTCACTCTATGAAGAGAGTCTGATAGGCACCGATGATGTTGCTACGCTCGCTTCAATCACAATTCGCAAAGAAGGGATTGGACTTGCAACTCTCGACGCTTCTACCGGTCAAGTATGGGCGGTTGAACACTGCGGTGATGAGGCATGGACTCGAGTGATGGATGATTTACTACGAAGCGATGCCAATGAGTTGGTATTCTCGCCAAAGGATGCCGAGAGAGAGGACTTGCGAGTGTTGGTAACCCAATTGGATGGTGTCACCCTTTCACAGCATTCCTCGAGTGAAAAACGAGGAGAGGCTGCACTAAAATCCGTACTTGAAGTTAGTGACCTTGGCCACATTGACCTAGGCGATTCCCCTCTTGCCATGGCTGCAGCAGGACTAGCTGCTGACTATCTTGCATCTATGCATCGGGTTAACGAAGTTAATCTGCGTGAAGTTTGCATTTTACGCCCTGATGGAAATATGGTTCTCGACCAAACCACTTTGCGCAACCTCGAGTTGATTCATACATTATCGGGAGAAAAGGAGGGAAGCCTGCTTGGAGCGATTGATTCTTGCCGAACAGCAATGGGACGGCGTACACTCAAAACATGGCTATTGCGTCCACTCGCAGATATCGAAGCCATCAGTTCTAGGCATGATGCAGTAGCCACACTCGCTAGAGGTTCAAGACGCCTAGCCGAGATTAGGGAGATGCTCAAAGGACTCAGAGATATGGAGCGCTTGGCCACACAATTAGCCTACAATCGTTCTGGAGGACGTGACTTAGTCGCAATCTCTCTCGCTCTTGAGAGAATGCCGAGACTGAAGTCATTGGCAACTGAAACTGGTAATTCACTTCTCGAATCACTTGCCGGTACAATCGATAGCCTCGAATTGATGCGGATCGATATTCATGCAACTCTAAACGATGAGATGCCTCTTTCCTTGAGAGATGGCGGGTTGATTCGCGAAGGTGTTGATGGAACACTGGATGATTTACGAACTGCTGCTGCAACAGGACACCAGTGGTTCAAAGACCTTGAGACCAGAGAAAGAGCAAGATTGGAAATCCCTTCACTCAAAGTGCGTTATAATCGCCAAATAGGTTGGTTCATCGAAGTGACAAAAACCCATGAATCCAAAGTACCAGAAGAGTGGCGTCGCAAGCAACAGATGACAAATGGTAATCGCTATGTGACCGATGAATTATCCGAATGGGAAGATAGACTCCTTACTGCTGATTCTCGTGCAAATAACATGGAATATCAGATGTTCCGTGACCTAAGAGAACGTTGCAAAACCCATGTGCGCACACTTGCAGAAATTTCTGGTAAAGTCGCAAGTATCGATGTACTACAATGCTTTGCAGAGGTTGCAAGAAACCGTGGTTGGAATCGTCCCACGATGTTTGAAGATGACAGGTTGATTGCCAAAGGGCTTAGACACCCTGTTCTCGAATTACAGCCCGGCTATGTGCCAAATGATATCAAGTTGGACAAGAAGAGGAAATTCCTCCTAATCACCGGGCCAAATATGGGTGGAAAATCCACTTACCTTCGTTGTGCTGCTCTGCTATCTATTCTTGCACAAGCCGGTTCTTATGTCCCAGCAGAATCTGCATCTGTTGGCCTAGTTGACCGCGTGTTCACACGGGTTGGCGCAAGTGATGACATCCGTCGTGGTCGCTCAACTTTCATGATGGAAATGATGGAAGTAGCACACATTCTCAAGCGCGCAACTTCGAATTCTCTAATCCTGTTGGATGAGATTGGAAGAGGGACCTCCACTTTCGATGGCCTCTCAATCGCATGGTCTGTGACCGAGGATGTGTGTAGAAGAATAGGGGCACGTGCTCTATTCGCAACTCACTACCACCAATTAGTCGGTTTACAAGATGATGCGCCTGGCCTAGTAAATGTCCATGTGCAAGTCGCTGAATTCGAGGGCACTCTCAAATTCCTCCATACCGTTGCCGATGGTCCATGTGATGATTCCTATGGAGTACAGGTTGCTGCATTGGCAGGACTTCCTCGCCACGTAGTTGAGAGGTCAGGAGAATTACTCGGCTTCCTTGAACAACAGGCAAGTGGAGCGAAGGCCGGCGAGGGGGCCGCTCCTAAGGGTCGTGAAAATGGCCAATCTTCGCTGATGGGTTTCTTGGCCCAGCCAAAAATTAGAATCGAAAAGGACCCGGTCCTCGAATCACTCAGAGTTGCACTAGGTGCAATCGACCTCGATTCAATGAGCCCTCGTGATGCGCAAGATGCCCTCTATTCACTCAAGCAAATGATGGAGGATGACTGATGTCAGAGACTGCGAGAATCCAGCAGCTCGATGAGCACACAATTGGCCATATCGCTGCTGGTGAAGTTGTTGAGCGTCCAGCCCAAGTTGTGAAGGAATTGGTTGAGAATTCAATCGATGCTGGTTCAAGGCGCATCACCATCGAGGTCGAGCGGGGAGGGTTTGATCTGATTGCAATAACAGATGATGGTGGAGGTATCCATTCCGAGGACCTACCGTTGGCTCTTGACAGGCATGCTACTAGCAAACTTGCATCACAAGAAGACCTTGCCTCAATCGGAACACTTGGATTTAGAGGAGAAGCTCTTGCTAGTATCGGGATGGTTAGCAAACTAACTATTTCCAGTCGGCCTACTGATTCAGAAGGACGCTCAATAATAATGGAAGATGGAGCAAAGGGTAAAATCGAAGCCGTTGGAATGGCTGAAGGTACTAGAATTGAGGTTAAACACATCTTTGCAAACCAACCGGCAAGACTTGCATTCCAAAGACGGCCAGCAACAGAAACTAGCAAGGTTGTCGATGTTGTTGTTAGCCATGCCATTTCTAATCCATCGGTTGCATTCAGGTTATTGAGTGATGACCGTTGCATTCTCGAAGTACCTGCTGTAGATGATATGGAAGACCGTCTATACGACATTCTAGGTAGTCAGGCTGGACGAATGATTGGGCTAAAACATCCTCCTTCGGATGATGATGCCCCAGGAGAAGAACGCTGGAACGGATGGATTAGTACCCCGGATATTACCCGTGGTAAAGGCGATGATATCCATGTGTTGATCAATGGCAGACCAGTAGCATCTCAGCCCTTTCTTCAGGCTATTAGGAGAGGGTACAAAACAAGGCTAATGCAAGGTAGGCATCCAGTTGCAGTCCTTCTATTAGAACTGCCTTCAAATGAAGTTGATGTCAATGTTCACCCCACAAAACGCGAGGTTAGATTACGTCATTCCTGGCGCGTTCTAGAGCGTCTTGAAAGGGCGATTGCTCATACATTGGAATCTACACCAACCGAGCCTGAGTCAAGTGGGGGCATTACCGGAATTACCTCATTAGCACCAGCACCACAAGAGAAGAGAAATGTTGAGCGACCTGCATGGGCTAATACTGCCCAATTATCATTATCTGGCGCCAAGGCAGCCGAGATTGAAAAAGTCGAAAAGGCACGACCTATTTCCAGCGCTGCTAGTACCCAGAAAACCATTACTCTGGAAGCACCAACTGCTCCTGCTCTATCCATTGGCGAAAGGGAATTGCATCGCCATGCTGGAATAGATGCAGAAAGTCCACTTGAGGGCGGGGCTCTTGGTGCTATTATCAACCAATTACCAACGATGGAACCCCTTGCGCAATTCGCTGACTCATACATCCTTGTTCAAGCTGAAGAAGAATTGCTACTAGTAGACCAACACGCCTTACATGAGCGAGTTAGATATGAGCGATTGCGCCATGATGAAAGTCAGTGGGAAGCACAATCGAGGATCGCTCCAATCACCCTCAACCTCGATGCGAGGCAGCGTGCAAGATTAGAGGCTGCAACCGATGTATTCGAGGGACTTGGTTTCATTATCGAAGAAACGTCTGGAGGATTCAAAATCAATAGTGCACCTGCATTATTATCTGGCGATGACCTAGAACCATTCATCCACGATTTACTGCACGATGTTTCAGAGGATGGAGCACCATTGGAAACTATCGAACAAAGAAAGGACCATCTTGCATTCCTAAATTCCTGCCGTGGAGCAGTGAAGGCTAATGAGAAACTGACTCTTCCTGAGATGAGACGTTTGCTCGATGATATGCGCCGAATTCCAAATCCTTGGGCATGCGTACATGGCAGGCCTACTGCAATGCGTATACCTTTGAATGCCCTCGACTTGCACTTTGGTCGTCACGGCTGAACCATAACGACTGAAACATCGAGGCCGCATTCTTGCAGTTGGCTGAGATAAGATGGCCAAGCGACCATGTGGAGGCCTGCTCCATCGATTACTCCACCAGTCTTGGCTGCAAGTAATACCGCAGTCATCTGAAGACGATGGTCTGAATGTGTCTCGACGATTTCTTTTGGTCGCCGAGGAATCTGATGCCCATCAACTGCCAATCCATCTCTTCTAGCCTCGGCCTTCAAACCGAAGCACTCAAGCAATTCTACAGTACGCAAAATACGATCACTCTCTTTCAATGAAGCGTGTGATGCTCCAGTGATTGTTCCCCCTTCTTGCAGTGCTAGAATCGCAGCTAATGGACAAATCAAATCATTTGCATCGGTGAGGTCTATTACCGCTCCACCTTCGAATAATACCTCGTGCCCTATCGAATCCTCTGCCGTTGGCCGGTTTGATACATCGAGACCCGCCAGCATTGCAAATGCCATCATTGATGCATCAGAAGGAATTACCACATCAGGACATTCTACTTTCCACGGTTGACCTGGCTCTATTGCACCTGTTAATTGACATAAGTTCCAAGTTAAATCACTATGGCGACTGGATACTGGAGTGCCGATTGTCTTCAAATTGAAGCCTTTTGTTCTGGGCGCCATTAGCAATAGTGATGAATGAAATTGCGAAGAAGTTGAAACATCAATGCTGAGGTCCGATGAAGAAAAAGGCCCCCTCAATAGCACCGGTACTTCCTCAGAACCATGGCCCATTGAGACTTCAATTCCAAATGATTCTATCAGATGTAAGGAACTCCTTGCTCGAAGGCTATCGTCACCATCGAGCATTACTGGGAAGTCACAAGTAGCGGCTTGACCCAATAAGAATCTGAAGGCAGTCCCACTATTGGCACAGTTGAGAACTGAATTTGGCCTTTGCAATTTTCCACCTGCCAAAACTCCATCTTCAAATGCAATCCCCATTTGTGATAAACAACGAATCATAGATTGAACATCGGTGCCTATCTCAGACATTTCTATTTTTGTTGGATTGGAATCCATAGATGCAAGAACGAGCCAACGCATTGCATGACTCTTTGATGGCGGCAATGTCATTGTGCCAACAAGGTTTGAAGCCTCGATAATCAAGACCTCTTTTTTGTTGACACCGATGGCCGGAGTCCACTTCTTGAGGGCCTTCATCAGTAGGCCCAGAGCGTTAGTTCACATCAAGGGTTGCAAGCGTGACGTTCAAGGGATGTACCCCCCAGCACCCTTCATGGTGAGAGATAGTAGGCATCGACCACTACGAGATTTACGAATCTCTCTTACCGATAGATGCAATATGCGTTGCACATATTGTATGCCCAGAGAGCATTTCTCTGGAGAACATGCATTTCTTCCCAAATCCGAAATTCTGAGTTACGAGGAATTGGCATTCATAGTCGAAGCACTTGTCCCACTGGGATTGGAGAAAATACGCCTAACCGGTGGCGAGCCATTATTACGAAAAGATCTCTTTGACTTCATTGCAATGCTTCCAAGTGAATTGGATATTGCCATGACAACAAATGGCTTACTGCTAGAAGAAAATGTAAATGCATTAGTAGATGCTGGACTCGATAGAGTTACAGTTTCACTGGATGCAGTCGATATTGAAACATTCCAGACTATGAGTGATACTATGGCAAAGCCAGAGACTGTCCTAAAAGGGATTGAAGCTGCGAGACTGGCTGGATTGAAAGTCAAAGTAAACACCGTTGTAAGGGCGGGTTTTAACGAGCATTCAGTCAATATGGTCGCCGACCGATTTATTGGAAGTGATGTAATCGTCCGATTCATAGAATTCATGGATGTAGGTGAAACCAATAATTGGAATCTTGAAGAAGTGATTACTGGAGAACAGATGCGAAAAATGTTCGATGAGTTAACACCTCTACCACCAAATCATGTCGGAGAAGTTGCCAAACGTTATTTGCGCAACCAACAAGAAATCGGTTTCATCGAGAGCATTTCCAAGCCTTTCTGTAGCGATTGTAGTCGTGCAAGAATCAGTGCTGATGGCGCCTTGCACACATGCTTATTCTCATCACAGGGCCATGACCTCAAGTCGATGTTGAGGATGAATGCTACAAGTGATGACATCGCAGAAGCGGTTCGCACTATCTGGACTGGTAGAGATGATGCATACTCGGAAGTACGTGGCTTGATTGAGAAGGAAAAGGTCGAGATGTCCTTCATCGGCGGTTGATTAATCATCAACTGGAATCCTAACATCGACAAGTGTGGTTTGGTGCTCCAAATCAATTATCTGAAAATAATGGTTACCATCATCGCAGCCAAGCGTTGCACAATTGATGACAAAGTAATCACCAGTAGACACTGCCCAACCTGCATCTCGGTCATGGAATGAAACATTTGCACCCACTGTTCCATAGACATCTGGATCATTGACATTTCCAGAATCAACCAATTCTAGACCATCTGACCTATCGACTATTTTCCATTCCACTTTGCTTGGGTCTAGTTGTTGGTCTAGGTATGAGAATGTGATTACATCATAGCCGTTTGACAGGGACCTAACGCTTACACTGGCGGTTGGTGCCTTCTTTTCCACATCGCCTAATGTAGAACTCATCATTACGAAAACCATGCTAGAAAGCAATACTGTGATGGCTAACAGCAGTACGGTTGCGATGACCGGACTTACTGCATCATCGTCGCTCTGCATATACAGCCCTCGCACCGAGTCCACTTGAACCAACCGCTTATTCTGACTAGAACAACCACAATGTGCGCTCACAATTCATCGCTCGACGAATTCCTCCGAATGGGCCGATGATACGCATCAAGACCTCGGTTAACCAATCCCATCGGAAAAATATGTATGCTAACTTCTTAGCCCGTATGGAATTCTTCAATGCACGGGAAAAACATGACCTTACCCTATCTTCATATTCACTTAATGGGCGACCAGTGTCACAATTTGCAATAATAGCATCCGCAGCAAATTTTCCTGAAACCATTGCTTGACTAATCCCTCCTCCATTTGAAGGCATAACCAAACCAGCAGCATCACCGATGGCTAGGACATTGTCATCGACCATGCAATCCACAGGACCAGACATAGGAATCCAACCTCCACCCCAGGATAATATTTCGAATCCTAATTCATCGCACATTCGTTGTAAATGAGGTTTGAGATCACCTTTGAGACTCCCTGCCCTAACTCCAAGACCTACATTTGCCACCTTGCCCTTTGGAATAATCCATCCATATCCATTTGGAGCTACACTGCCCATGAACACATCGAATGTATCAGGGATAGGCCCTTGGACTTGAGCATATAAGGTAGGGACTTGTTCCCTTGGTCTATAGCGTTTTGAATCCTTGTTCTTCAAGCGCATTACATGAGCGAGAGAACCTGTGGCATCAATGATGTAATCAGCGCTGTATCTACCCTTATCAGTTACCAGAAGTGAACTCCCATCTTTCTTTGAGACTATATTCTTCAAGGCTTGTGACATCCTAATCTCAGCCCCAGCATCTTGAGCGAGGTCAGCGAGATGTCCATCGAATTGGAGGCGGTGGCATCCAAAAGCATCGAGATCGAATGAGTAATGCTTCCCCGATGGAAGGAATACTCGCATTTTATCCAATCTATGGAGTCTTAGGTGGTCGGGAAAATCGAATAATTCCTTGAGCCATTCGTCATCCTCCAAGCCATCGAATGTTGAAACAACTTCACCCCAATTTGGAATACATTCGCCACATTGAGCGGGGTTTCCGATGATTTCTCTGCGCTCTAATACCAAGCAATCAAGTCCATTCTCAGCCAAACGCTTTGCAGCCGAACTACCGCCAGGACCCGCCCCTACGATGATGACTTGTCGATGTTCGACCTCTTTGGCCATTCTTACACCTCATGAATGTCGGTTAGCGACAGTATTCAACAAATATCTAAGCAGTTCCTTTGATTCGGACTTTGGAAATTTTTCGAGAATATTTGCAGCACGCTCGAGGTGATTGTTGACAAGTATTTCAGTATAGGATATGCTATCTGCACGATTGAGAAGATGTATTAGTTCATCGAATAACGAATCATCAAAATCTGAAATAATCTCACCTAAGCGGCGTCTTTCATTGCCATGAAGTAGAGTCAATGCATGAATCAATGGCAAGGTCATCTTTCCTTCATGTACATCGGCTCCACGTGGCTTCCCCATCCTCGTATCCCCTATGATGTCAAGAATGTCGTCGACCAATTGGAATGCTATGCCAAGTTCCATTCCGAACCTAGCAAGAGTTGTTGCTTGTTCATCAGTTGACCCTGCAATCAATGCTGCGCCCTCGCACGCCGCAGCAAATGGCCCTGCGGTTTTTCCTTTGACAATATCAAGATAATCTTCAGGTGAGGTTGACAAATCAAGAACATGATCTAGTTGGCTGTATTCTGCGCTTGCTATTCTCGCACAACAATCATTCATTATGTCAACCAGCTTGCCTCCATATCGCCCTCCAAGTCCAAAGCCTTGAACAAATAACCAGTCGCCAGCAATGATTCCTTTTGCAGTGCCTACTTGCTGGTGAATGGTTGGTTTACCTCTTCGCGTTGCTGCCTCATCATTAATGTCATCATGAACCAAAGTCGCAGTATGAACCATCTCAAATGCAATTGCGAGAGGTAATACTTCTTCGATGTCGACTCCTCCTGTTAATTTGAAAATTAGGAGTCCCATCAATGGTCGCAAACGCTTTCCTCCAGCGAGAAGTATCTCGCCAGCTCTTCTAGCGACCTCGCCATGAATAGCCGACTGCTCCTCGATTAGAGTTTTGAGTTCAGCATCTATGGACATACGCATAGCATCGAGACGTTCCGATGCTTCACCTTCGTCCATCGAGCCTCCTACAGGGGTGTCCTTCTTAACGGGTGGCGGGGGCCCCTCGTCTGTGGGCCTATGGCCCGCCGAGGTGAGAGCGATGGACGAGGAGGACCGATTTGAGATTCTCGTTTGCCCAGAGGATGGTTCTGGCGCTCACACTCAAACGATGAAGTTAGTTGAGAATCCCAATACCGGCCTAAATCTCATTGCAAAGGTAGTCCCACATTACGAGACTGCCGTCAAGCTTCTCGATGATGGCAAGTGTGACATGATTGCTGTTTCGGGCCATTGGTGGCATGATAATCACAATCGCGACCTAAGAGCAGACATTGTTCTTGCTCGTCGTGAGCCAACTAAGGTTCTAATCTGTGAGGATAAGCCTGAGTATATCCCAAAAAAGGGAATCATCGTCGTTGACAGTGAATTACTTCGGCGTCAGATGTTAAGATCACGTCCTGATTTGGAACTCATCTTAGTTTCCGATATGGAAGGTGCTCCTTCTGAGGATATTGAAAGAGCAATCTGGCTTGAAGATAAGCGTCTTGATGATGAGATTGATGGCTATGTGGTCAAGCGCTCGGTCCATTCTACTCTACCATTTCGCGCACGACGTCATACCCTCGGAATACAGCGAGACAATCCTGAACGTTTCCGATTTGTCCCTCAACCCCTTGAAGGATTTACTATCTTCCTGACAAGGCCTGATTTCCCAGCGAAGAAATTCAATCAGATTATCGATTCTGGAGCAGCGCTTGCTCTTCGACTAGAAATGATGATTCTCGACCATATTGATACTGAAATGCATGAAAGGTTAGGTCTAATGGTTGAGCAGCGCAAAGTCGCTACTGTGCTAAAGGAAGCACGGAAAGCAGGTGAAGACCTTTCACTCAAAGGAATTGTCACCGATAAAGGAGTGGTAAGGCACGGCAATATTCGAATTGATATCGTGATGGAAACTCTGAATCCTGAAGGTACTGTTACTGCAAGTGTAGAGAAGGTATTCCCTCCAGAGGAAAGTCATAGTGCCATTCTCAACCTACTAAATGATTGGAATTCATTGCTATCGGTCATGACCGATACACCCCAAGAGGAAACTCGTGGTAGAATCAAGGAGTTAATGGATGCATATGTCGACAAAATGGTCGGTCATGGTGCAATGGACCCTGATAAAATCGGCGAGCCGATGATGGATCTTTGATCATTCATCATCTGAGTGAGATTGCTTTCCAGATAATTCTCTAATCTGATTGCGGCTACGCTCAATACTCTCTTCATCACGATCATCACCTGCCAAAAGCAAATCATACCCGCCCTTATCCAGTTCTCTTCTGATTTCAACCATCTCAACAGGAGGATTTGGGTCAACCGAATCTGATACGACTTCATCAATTTCCCTCGCTGCAGCTTCCCATGAACCCGATAATTTTAGTACATCTTTCGTCATTCTTTCAATGATATCTACTGCATTAGGTGGACGTGCAAGGGACTTCTGTATCCTAGATTCTGCATCAGAATGTAATTGTCGTAACTCTCCTAGTCGTGTTGCAACATCGATAATACTCAAGCGCATGGCGTCACGGTCCCCATTCTTTGATAATCGACGTCGGGCTTTCTCAAGTTCACGCTTTACTTCAGTAGAACCTGCGATTATCGCATCTTGAATTGCGGCGACTTCAACGAGCATTCCATGTACTTCGTTTACTCTTTCGCGCATTTCTTCATCCAAGCGAACTTCTTGACGGCGTAAGTCGCCTCGAACGACATCTAGAAGGCCTACAACGAGGGTATTGGCCTGCTTGAATGAAGATTTTACGGCCCTTTCATATCGCCCCAGCACTACCCCTCCGAGTTCTGTTATTCCCCTAACGGTTTGAAGGTGTCGTCGGCATTATGTTTCAGGCCCCGTAGGGGCCTTGGAAAATTGGTAGGGGGTCGCATAACCCGGCTTGAGAGCATCTTTGGCAAGGTCATACTCAAATACAGTGTTGGGCGCAAGCGCATGCTGAGGTTAGTGAATGAATGACGCACAGGCCCTTCTCTCTGAACTCCATCAGGCTCGTTTGGACCGCTTAAAGGAGATATGCGCCGAGCACGGATTATCCAGATCCGGTTCTGTTGAAGTTCTCAGGGCACGATTAATCGCTGACCTAGTCTTATCCCACTGGGACCTTAGTGATGAAGGCCTGGCTAAACTACTAAATGCAGACCTAGGTGGCATTCTAGCAGTATTTGGAATCAAGAAATCCGGGTCGATTAGAGAAAGAAAACAAAGACTCTGGCTTCACCTAAACCATGATGCTAAACAACTCGTGCCCGAGAAACTCGATAATGCATCAAGGGATGAACTCCACGAATTATGTGTCAAACTAGATTTGCCCCGTTCCGGTGCAAAACAGTCACTACTCCTACGGGTTGCAGGTGTTCTCACCTCACAAGGCGGTTCGTGGGGCTCAATCAAGAAAAGCCTGCGTAGACCCAGGGGCACTCCAAAGGCAATCCAAATTCCATTCCCGAGCGATGAAGGGGAGGAGTTTACACCAGCACCAGCGATTGAATCCGCCGTGGAAACTGAAATCTCTATTCCCGAAGAAGTAGTCGTTGAACAAGAAACAAATGAAGTTGAAATCATTGAACATACTCCTGTTGAATATATTGAAGAGGCTCCAACCGAATTGACTGAAGCCCTTATGGAGATTGAAAATCGAGTTGCTGAAGTTGATTCGCTTTGTAGAGACTTCCTAGTTGTAGGTGATGTCTCAGATTCCGATGATGTCTCATCCTTCGTTGGAAGTTTGGTAGAACATGGCCTTCCGGTTGTTGATGCTCCATCTCGTTCATTCGTCCGTCAGAGATTGATGAATCTCGACCGCCTGGCAAAGGAAGAGCGTGATGCAATGCACGCTGGCCCCGGCTCTTGGAGAGAAAAGGAAGCTTTGCGACGTTTCGAGGATGCACGTTCATCCCTTAGGAGTGCTCTTCCAGAAATTATCGTTGACAATGCCGGTGATATGGTCAAAGCAAGAATGGCTTTCGAGGAGAAGGCAAGAACTGCTGGTCTCGACATGAGGCTACCGAGTATTTCTGGTCGCTTACATGCATTATTTGATTTACAAATTTCACTCGATGAAGAAATTGCCGCAACTGACCCTCGCACTGCACGGCGCACACGGGTCATCCGTATTTTGCAACATGGAGCCGTGCACCTTCCGCCATCAGCGAGAAGAACCCTAGATCGCCTCGAAAGAAATATTGCTGGTTTCGAACAATTAGTTGAAGCAATCCTCGAAAAGTCTGAGGGAAGTTACCAAGAATCACAGCAAGCATTGGTCATCCGTTTCCTCGAAAAGAAGGGCTACGAGGTGAACAATGCCGAATTACGGCCTCGTGTAATTGCTGCTGCTGGAGTAATTGGTGCAGAGTTAGGGCACATCTCCCCTGCAGATGTTCCGCGAATCGCCCCAGGAATACATGTTTCAGATACAGAAGTTGATTCTATTATTGCCGACCTTAAGAGATTAGCAAATCACTTCAAACCAGACCAAGAAGAGGTAATTGAGGTAGATGAAGACGCCGAGTTGGCAGAATCCGTAGCAGATGCTGCTGATAGAGTGGCTGCTGCTCGAAGTAGCATCGACGGTGTCGATGACCTGCTTGCAAGACTAAGGATTTCACGTTGATTCAACGACTTGCGTAGAATCCTTGTACGACCTTTGTCACTGTCTCGATATCACGGATGTCACGTCGAAGTAGATCTGCAAGAATCTGCTCGCGCTGCTTGATGTGCTGTTCGAATTGTGCAGGAGTTATTCCTGCAGCTTTGCAAATAGTCTCGCGTAACTTCGAAGGAATTCCGGTTTCCTCGATTTTATCTGTGGCCGCATTATACTTCCATACTGCATTAAGACGAGGTTTATCTCCTTCCATTCCAGCAATCTCTGCCACTTCTGTAATCTTTCTAGCGGTTTTACCATTGACGTGTAGTCGGGCTTGAATGATAATCAAATCCAGTCCTGTTAGCATAATTGGAGGTACATTCATCGGTGGGTTGATCATTCTTGTAATGGTCTCCATTGCGGTATTTGCGTGGAGTGAACCAAACGAACCATCGTGACCGGTATTCATTGCAGTAAGGAGAGTTGCTGCTTCTGCAGAACGTACTTCTCCCACAATTATTCTGTCAGGGCGCATTCTGAGACTGGATTTCAAACAATCATCCATGCTGACCTCTGGGGTGCCATCTGGCCTCTCACGGCGGGTCTCCATTCGCAACCAGTGGTCGTGATAAACCTGCAATTCAGCAGTATCTTCTACCGTGAGTAAACGCTTATGCCAAGGGATATACATTCCAAGACAGTTGAGTGTAGTGGTCTTTCCAGAGCCTGTTCCTCCAGCAATTACGAAATTTGCAGGTCTGCTATCTAGTCCTTCAATCCAAACCCACATCATTGCTGCAAGTCTGATATTTACGGTTCCGAATTTGATTAAGTCAATCATCGTCATCGGGTCTTCACGGAATTTCCTAATCGTCAAGGTTGGACCGTCTGGAGAAACTGGAGGGATTGTTCCATTCACACGGGAACCATCTGGAAGCCGTCCATCGAAAATTGGAACCAAACCTGGGCCATCTCCCAAAGGAACCGAGGTAAATGCTGCAATGTTTTGAGCAATCCCAATACCTTCTGCATCATCTATCCATACATTGGTTCTGCACATGCCATGGTCTCTGTGAGCGACTTTTACGCACTGCGCACCACCATTGTACATTACCTCCTCAAGATTGTCGTCTTCAAGCAGTACAGCAAGATTGCCATACGGATTTGGATCCACTCCACCATCGACGTGATACATCGGTGCAGGGTGTGTCGCTTCGGTGTATATGGTCACTCGACCATATTGATCTAAGATATTTTCACTCATTTTTCAGCCTCCAATAAACAAGACACCAACGTGATAGAGGGTCATAGATGCAGCCATCCATACCGGTGCCCACCACAAGGCGTCGCGCATACGTCCAAGCATGCGGCCACTGACTGCCATGGCAATCAGACTTCCCATTCCAAAGAATAGGGTGAATGAGCTATTGAAATCATCAAGTTGGAAACCTGACGAGGCGGGTGCGAATAAAGCAACGATGAATGCGATTAGCAAAGGTAAACCTACTGCAACGAACATCATTATCAGAATCCCTCGCCCCAATAGGTCCTTTTCTCTGCGGTTCATCAAATCATTTAGGCGTTCATAATCAATCGAAAGCGATGATAGAATGCTTTGGAGTGGTGCATCTTGCTCAACCGCAGTTGACATCAAATGCATTACTCTCTGCACCTGTGGTGAACGGGTTTTAGTTGCAAAGTTAGAAAGTGCAGAATCAAATGAAGAGGCGTGACTTTCACGTAGGGTTTCATGCAATAACTTCCCAAGTATTCCCTGATTGCGGTCTGCTTCGCTCATCATGGCCTGTTGTAGACCAAGTCCAGCGCCCATTGAATCGCTTAACGCCTCAAGCATTGCAGGCAAGTCGTTTTCTATAGAACGCCTGCGCTTTCTTTCAATCATTGGAGGTATTCCACCCATTGCCATCGCTACACCGACGGTGAACATCAAGAGAATCAAAGGTTCATGTCTAAACATTTCAAGTATACTGAATAGCATGATCTCACCTCACAATCCTGGGTCTTTTGTATGAGCCTTCAGGCCAGTCAGTGCCATTCCAGCTAATGTCAGAATCAAGCCACCATTCACTATGGACATGATCATTCCCTGGTCCATTGTACCGAAAATTTCCTCTGCCCCTTCCATTAATTGCGGGGCGATTCCTAAAATTGAAAGGATGATTGGTCCAATCATTCCTATTGAAAGCAGAGTTTCTGGTACGCCGCCAAGTTCCTCGATGTAATCCTTGACCTTGGTAGTTCTATCCTCTTCCATCCTCTCACCCTGGCGTCGCAAGGTTTCGATAATGTCAGTGTTCTGAGTTACATTGTTTAGCATGGTGTTGATTACTCTGCGATAACCATCGGTTTCACTCTTAGAAATCAATGAACGCAATTCGGATTCAAGGGGTCGTCCCTTGTTGATATTGTCCATCACATTACTGAAATCACTCGAAATGACGCCGTATCCGCCTTGAGCAATGCTAAAAATCGCTGCTTCAAGTCCCACTCCTGAACCCAGCAGGACATCTAATGTCCTGATGACATACAGGATTTCACGGGACTCATCAAGCGACCTCATTCAATCGACCTCAGCGGATATCCTCTATGAATTCAAAAACAAATAACTTCTGTGCGCCATCATATTCCATGTTGCTGAAAACAGTCTTTACATCCCTCTCTTCGAATGGATCGTGGATGTAAGGTTGGCCTGACCTGAACATTGAAAGAACCTTCTTGTATTCGTCAATTCCCATCTCGCCTTTCACGGTATAAACCGCCGACTCAGCGCCTTCATCAACAAGGTCGTCGCCTTCGCCACCATGTAGTACTGTTCTGGTTACTCTTCTCGAAATACTTACGCTAATGTCAACGTCTGGTATCCTTAACCAATCGGTACTCGTAGTACCACTTGCTGGTCGAATAAAAAAATCGCTTCCTGCCATGACTCTCACCCTGTGTCCTTACGAGGACGCGAATGGGCCTTGAACCTGTTGGACATGCTTTATTCAAACAGTACGCTTGAACCAACCGAATCTTGGTTCGTGCACACTACCCTCTTCGGATAATTCATCTAAAGCACCCTCAGCAGCATCTCTATCGATTCCGCGTGCGGTTGCATTGGAAAGAATATTATTGAAATCTACACCTTCTCCTTTGTCCAGTCTATCGATTAAGCCCAAAATCGTCTCTTTCATATTAGGTGCATCATCACTTGATTTGACTTCTTCCTCGGATTCCAAGTCAAGTGTTTCCACGGCTTTGGAAGCTACTGGTACCGATGAAACGACTCTATCTTCGGCAATATCAAGCGCTTGAAGGATATTGAGTCGGTATGATTCAACGTCGATTTCACCATAATGGGCCTTCGCTAGCAGTAGACCATTGCACAGATGTTTAGGAATCCCTCCACTGAGATAGGCATCTTCAGTAGAATCAAGAGATTGTGATTTGGAATGCGCATCCATCCTCTCAAGCATCCCTCCACATGCTTCTACCAGCCATTGGCGGTAGGATCCACGAGAGATTTCTGCTGCTTCTTCAGGCCTTAGGCTCGTGTAAACAGAGCCCTCTTCCGACTGGAAGTATCGTCCCTTTGCAGTCATTATCAGCATGATTGTCTCCCCTTGTTCAGCACGAGCCGATAATTGCACAACCAATTCCTTCATAGACTCTGAAGCATAATCTCCCACAGAGAAATAATGCAGACCTGAAGGGTCCCTTAGTTGTCCTTGCCAAAGTGTAGAGCCATTGGAAGTCTCTCTTGGCTCAATCCTCTCAAGAAGCCCTGCGACTAGAAGTCGATTCACTTTAGCTCCTAATTTGGTGATTACGAATAGTGGATCAAATTCACCTGAACCTTGCTCATGCAAGGTGGAATCTCCAAACTCAGATGCGAGCATTGGCCATGCTGGTTGTCGACGTGCTCGTCTTGTTGCCTGCATCATGCCACCCCCCATCGAGTTCTGAGTTCAGTCGCAATGAGTCCAGCGTCAACTTCGATGACTTCTGCATCATCAGCGAGTAGCATAGCACCCTGGTCATCGACAATTGTACGCCCGCTTGCATTCATCTTGCGGCCGAGGAATTGCTCACGCAGACCTTGGACGAAGACCATCTGCCCATCATCCCTTATCATATTCTGAATCTGCTTCTGGTCCTTACCCAATAGTGAAAGGACGCCTTCCTTGTTGATGATTAGAGAAATCGTTGCACCTCCGTCATCGAGGACTAGACGCATTCTGACATCGTTTTCTCCATCTTGTGCGCCATGTGTCGCGCATTCTCCATCGCGTAGAACTCTTCGACATTCGCTACAGCGTGTGATGATTCCACAATCCTCGCGAACTGAAACCACTGTACCAGTGGTGGAGATTCCAACACGACTTGGGCCTCCTACCAAATCAGGTAGGGAAACCTCTACTGTATTGTCGGTGAGGTCTATGTCGTCACCCCATGGAGCTGCTGCAAGAATCTCAATTTGCTCCTCACCATCGATTGTGATATCAGGAATTCCCTGCCATGCTCTCACTCTTACAGAGCTAAGACGCAATACTATTGGAAGTGAGTCTAGATCGAAAGGAGGTTCAGACCAAATCGAGCAACGGCAACGACCTGTTGGGTCTGCTACATCTCCTGACCAGACATGCTTTTCCTCACCCTCTGAACCCTTGAATGTGCGTTTAATCATCTTCTGAACTTCTACAATAATGTCGACATCTCTCGAACCATCTCTCAAGTCCTCAATCTTTGATACCGCCTGTGCACTCAACTCATCTGAGGAAGCAAAATTTGTATCGTGGAATATCTCGACTCGAGTGGAGGACCCAATATTGATTTCAGGAGTATCCCTGAATGTGCGGACCTGTGCATTTTCAATTTTTATTAGTGACCCAACTTCATGGTCGAAGGATTCCCAAGAAAGGAAACCAATAGCACCGGTACCATCTGCGATTCTTCCTCTCACTACATCGATTGTACCGCTTCCATCTCTGCGGTTGATTACATCTTTACGACTAGCGAGCAAACGTCCAACAACAGTGATTTGGCCATCGTTCTTGATGAGGTTGATATCAGTAGGCTCCCCTGGCTTGAAAACGGTACGTGTACCCTTTTCGAGGACTACTACTCTAGTAGATTGATTGATATTCAAACTCATTCGACCTTGGTATTCGTTAACCGATGCACCTTCTATTCGGACAATCGCTCCCGGAGCGAGATTAGGGCTATTGCCCCAATCTTTGTATTCCCAGCGAGTTCGATCTCCTGAATTTGAACGAGGTTGGTCTTCAAGGAGACCATATGGAACTACTTTTTCTTCGCCTCTTACCATTGTGGTTCTAGGGTTATGTGTCGCAATCTCAACTTCGATTTCGACATTTTTGTCATCAGCACTCAGTTCAGATAATTTCTCAACTTTCTTTACCGGAGGAGCACTACGTTGACCACTACCTCCTGTAGATTTAGACTTGGTCTCAACGATTCCATGCTCTCCTTGGAATCGACGAAGAACCGAGCGAAGTGCATCTGCTGGTGGTATCAAGAAATCCTTCTCGTAACGAACGAATGCATCGGTGATTTTGGCCGGATCGGCCCCCGGTACTTCTGCGAGTACTTGCTGGACATACGTCTCGTAGTCCGAAGTCAAATTACCCACCTCGACCGGTCTTCATTTTCTGACCCGTCGAAGGACGGGAGTTCGGGACTGCGTGTTGGCTGGTTGAGTATGTACACTACCTTCTCCTCCGTAGACCTAACGGTGGATGGCGAGGGCTCATGAAGGATTCGGAAAGAAACGCTCACTTCTTGCGTGTGCGTACGTGCTTCAAGCAGGATTTACTCGGAGCCCATCCATCAATAATACATCAGGAACATGCATCGAACCAGAGGAATATGACCCTTGTTTTGACCTTTGATTTCCGAGGATTACCTTGCCTCTCAGCGCCTTTGCCATATTACCAGAGAACCCCGCTTGCGAAAGAGCTCCTACTACTTGTCCTCCTTCGACGCGAAGTATCGTCGATGTGGTTACTGAAAAGTCACCGCTAGTCGGATTGGCTGTATGTGCGCCCATTACTGAATGAATGACATAGCCCTCACCCATCTCTTCGATTAAGTCATCACGTGACATCACTTTATCACTGGAGGACAGAATCATGTCGCCACAACCACAACCTGGTGGAGACGTATGACCTCCTCTTGATGCTGAACCCGTTGAAGCAGCGGAATCGATTCTTCCTTCTGCTACTTGTTGTGCAGCGTCACGGGTGGACCAAATTTGATCGAGAAGCCGTCCTGAGTCGACTAGTGTTCTTGTCGAGGTTGGAACTCCTTCTCCATCGCGAGAACCTGAGGAAGTGCCTCCTTCCATTCGACGGTCGTCGACCAGACTGAGATGCGGAGCCAGTACCTGTTGTCCAAGCATTCCAGCCCACAGGGATTCTCCTCGAACCATCCTTTCACCCTTTACGGCAGTAGGAACTACCATGGAAAACAAAGGCGCAAATCCATCACTTGTCATCAACACCGGGCAATCCTCTGTTTCGCCCCCCGGTACTTTGTCACGGGTAATCTGCGACCAATGAATCGCTTTATCGACTGAGGCTAATGGGTCCTCAAGCAACTTGCGTGAAGAATCACCCTCGTAGGATGAAGTTAGTTGGTCGTCTTCATCTATGGAGATGTGTACACCAATTCCATGGGAACTGAAGATGCCGCCATCTTCGATACCATTGCTGGTTAGAATCGCTCCTGCTGTTGCTCCAACACCGATTCCACCCCCTACTGCTACGGCGCGTGAATCCAACTCAGCAACTCGAGCAAGTACTTGGTCACCTTGATTCAACAATTCCTCTGGACCTATGTCGAGAATCCTCTTGTCAAGCATTCCACCAACCGATTTTGAGTCTTCTGAAGCAGGTAATTCAAAGCCCGGTATTGATGGAGACCTTCGTGCGATTCCTATTGCTTCTGAAATAGCTCTTGCCGCACCTCTTGGATCGACTAAGTGAGCGTATCCATAGCGTCCATCCTCGACTACGCGAAGACCGAATCCACCATCGCCTCCACCGGATGCCATTGAGATTCGTCCTGCCTCGAAATCCAATGAATGACCATAGCCTTGGTTTGCATATACCTCCCAACTAGAAATGCCTGCAGCTTCACAAGCCGTTCCGATTGAGGCGCATGACTCAAGGAGCCTTTCCACAGCGTCGTCTGGAATCATAATCATCCCACCAAGGCTTCGCGAATCCTCATCAGTGGACCGCCATCACCCACAGGAACCGTCTGGCCCTTACCACAGAAACCAGGTGCTGCAAGTCTTGCATCCTTGGTCAGACCATCCACGTCTTTGAGAATCTGCAATGTCATCCCACTGACGCTTACATCCTTCACCGGTCGCGTTATCGAGCCGTTTTCTATTAGCCATGCTTCTTGGGCTGCAAATTGGAATGAGCCTCGGCCGGTGTCAACTTGGCCGCCACGGCTACCGCAAGCGTATATGCCATGTTCAATATCTTCAATCAATTCATCGAGGTCGTTGTGAGTTCCACCTTTGATTACTGTATTTGACATCCTAACCAGAGGGTGATGTAGCCCATCTTGGGCTCTTGCTGCGCCATTTGGCTCAAGAGAAAATTTGTGAGCAGTCTCACGATGATTGAGGTACTCGGTCAGTACACCATTCACGATTAATCTCTTTTCACGAGTATCGACTCCCTCATCATCAATCGGGTAGCAGCCATAACCGCCACGCATTGTCGGATCATCGACCACAGTAACCATGTCCGAACCTATCTTTTGTCCCAATTTACCTTCAAGACAAGAATCTCCTGCCTGAACTAAATCTGCCTCACATGGATGTCCAAGTGCTTCGTGAATGTATACTCCAGTTAGGTCTCGGTCTGCTACAAGAGGCATCTTTCCTGATGGGGCTCTTTCAGCAGATAGAAGTCTGATTGCGGAGAGGCGTGCTTCGCGCCCCATTGCACCTAAGTCGGCCTTTTCGATAACCTCGAGCCCACCTTCACCGCCATTTCTCATCCTGTAAGATACGACATCAGAATCCTCTCTTGCAGTAACCATGCCGTTGATTAGAGAACGTTGGAATGACCACACACGGTCCATTCCTTCACTGGTAAGTAACTCGGTTTGGATGTGCTCATCCAACCATCCGGTTGATGTTGCAACGATTCTATCATCATCTTTAGCCTCAGCATCAATTGCAGTCATCATTTCGATTCGTGTGTCTAAATCGGTATCTCTGACGTCTTTTACACTGCGCCAATGCACCTCGTCCTGAATGATTGGCACCTCGGCTAATGCAATTGCATCTGAGGATGATGAATGCCGTGCTGCAACCGCACGAGCAAGTCGTGTTGTCGATTCTATTTGATCGGAAATTGAACTGATGTCACTAGTAGAATGTACACCCCACGCTCCATCTGCTAAGATGCGAAGTGTCACACCTATCTCTTGGCCAGGAATTGCTCTTTCCAATTTACCATCTTTGAGTGAGGCAGAATTTGTTGTCTCACTAACCAAACGAATCTCGGCATATGTTGCACCAAGGCTCGTAGCGAGGTCCAGTGCACGAGTCATTTTGTCTACATCTAGCAGTCTTCCAGTCGATTCCATGACCTTACCAGCCGGATTCGCACTGACCACCATGAAACACCCTCAGAAGCGGGGCTCCTTGAATACTGTGTTTGCTCAGCGCAAATCTGCAAGATGGATGTGGCCTATGGCCACATCCTCTCCTTCGCCTTCAATTATTCCGAGGCGACGGAAATCTGACAACTCAGTCGATGGCCTCTCATCGGTTAGTTCAAGACCCATTGCTTCTGCATGAGAAGAGAAATTTGAATCTGCATTTCCACCGAGGTGCACCATCCATGCATTGGTATCACCGTCAACAAGTCCTGCTCTGCGGAATGCTTCAGAAATATGATGAGTACCCGATATCAAGCGAAGAAATTCCCCATCTAATGAGTTTGATTTCATGACACCACGTTCTTGATTACGGAGTAATACCTCATATGCGACCCAACATTGTACATCACTGACCAAAGCTTCTCCCGACAATAAGACCCATTCCGGACCTTCCCTTATCTTGAGCCAATGGCCAATAATATCCCTTGAATTTTCAATCGGGCTCGAAAAGGACACCCTTCGGCAGGGGAAATCAGGTGCTGCCATCAGATGGTCGAGTTGTCCATCCCTCTTCAATCATCACGCTCTCCGGGGAGAGGTAGGTCGTCGGTTCTCTGCCGTACAACGGTTTCTTGACCGGCTAATTTGCGCACTTCTTCCATCATGCGCTCCACCATTACCGGACCCCAACCACGCAATGATTTGATGGCATCTAAGTCCTTATTTGTTAATCGTAATAGGTCCGCAGGAGTACGTATCCCTCTCTTTGCAAGAGTTCGTGCCCGTGTGCGTCCAATGTTTCGAACTTGTACTAATTGCAACAAATCTTCTTTGCATCCTGCTCTGACTCTTCTTCGGGTTAGGTCGATTAGCCTCATCAATTCAGCAACCTGTGGTTGATGCTCTTCGGCAAATACGTCATCTTTGAGTAGAATTTCTCTAGCAGCTAATAGCAACCAAGTCATTAGATCGATTCTTGAATGAACATCTCCAGGGCTCACGCCAATTTCTTTCTCAATTATACGCAGGCCTTCTTCCTCGTACCACATTTCAGCACACCATGCACTCTTGACCAAACCTAAAGCGCGCTCTTCGAGTGGTGAATCGATTAGAAGGTCGTCTTCGACTAATGCCGCTTTACGACGAAGCATACTATTCATTTCCAACTCACTCGCCTTTGCCCAAAATGGCAAGAAATCAGGAGTTGCAGCAACCAAATGACATAACCCGAAGTGAGTGACTGGCAAATCTTTCCGTACTAGACGCCTCACACAACGCCGCAATCCATCGATCATCACATCTGCAGATAATGGGTCAACATAGAGTTGGGCTACCCTTTCACCCATGGCTGTAGCCTCGTAGACATTGGTGTCAGCCTCCATTCCAGCAATACTGAGAGTACGAGAAGGTAATGTTGATGCAGGGGTAAAACCGAATGACACCTCCATAGGCTCTAGCCTTGAATGAGGTTCTGAAAGACTTACTCCGCCAGCATTCTTTGCCGCATCTACCCACTCCGGGGAGTTGTCATCCCAATGATCGCCCTCAATGTCTGGGTCGTGAACCTTTCTTCGAATGAAACGTTTCTCTACCAACCACTTGAGCATCTTGTCAATATTATCCTGAAGAAATTGATTTGGTTGAGTGTGCCCTAGATAAGTATTCGAAAAGAAATCTCCAATATTTCCTCGTTCAGTTAATCCTCCAGTAGCTATTGATGAAAGAAGATGAACACGCATTGCTGGCTCTGCCGCCAACTTCGAAGTAATGTCTTCTATAGGCCCATGTATGTACCTATCTGCCACCTCATCTGCCGCTTCACGAGGGTCTCCTCCCTTACATGCTAACCACGCCTCACCTTTCGTGTCATATCGTGGTCTTCCAGCCCTTCCAAGCATTTGCCTTACCTCCATTACTGGAAGGAAGCGGCTCATTCCATCTTCGTACCGCTTGAGGTCTCTGACCAATACTCTTCGAGCGGGAAGATTAACTCCTGCTGCAAGTGTAGGAGTAGCACATAGACAAAATAGTGACTTATCCTTGAATGCCTCTTCGATTAAGGAACGCTGCTGATGCCGTAGACCGGCATGATGGAATGCAACTCCGCCTAATACCGATTCAGCCAGTGCATCGCCCACATTTGAATTTGAACCTCTTCCCAACCTTTCTGATAACTTGCGTAAGGAGATTAGTCGTTCAGGGTCATTCTTTTGTAGGTGTTTTTGCATTCTTTGCCCTAGTTTTCGCGCTTCTGATTGGGCGGATCTTCTAGTCCCAACAAAGACCAGTAGTTGCCCTCCCTCCGACCAAGAATCAGCTAATACAGACCAAGCAACGTGGCTTTTTGGGCCATTGAGTGTCCGGGGGGGATTCAATGAACCACCATCGGTAATCATCTCGGACTTCTGAAGCGCACGTGGCTCCAAATCCAATTCGGCAAGAGTCGAATATTCAAGACTCACCGGCCTCCATGATGAAACTATCAAATCTGCTTCTAACCAATCTGCCAAATCCTGACTATTTCCTACAGTTGCTGAAAGAGCAATAATCTGTGCCTCGGGTCGTAAATGACGCACTCGAGTCAAATTTACTTCCATAGTTGGCCCTCTATGGGAGTCATTGAGCAAATGAAACTCATCGGCAACAACAACGGAAACTTTGCCGAGAATCTCGGGTTTACTACGCATTAATGAATCGAGTTTTTCACTGGTGCACACAAGGATATCGCAATCATCTATTTTCCTTGCCTCTCCTGGGGCATCGCCGATCCCAAGTCCTACTTTGAGTCCCAGAGCCGACCCTAACTCATTCAATTCTGCCTGCTTCTCGCTAGCCAAAGCCTTCAATGGAACAATGTATACAGCTCTACTACCTATGTCATCGACTAGTAGCCTCTTTGCGATTCCCAAGAAAGCCACAAGACTCTTGCCACTCGCTGTAGGAATACAAACCATGGTATTACGGCCAGATAAGACCGAGGTCATCGCTTCGGCTTGAGGAGGGTACAAATTTTCAATTCCCCAATCATCACTGACAAAGTGAACTAAATTCCCGGGTAAGCCAAGGCCACTGATACGACGCTCCGGCTCACCCATGCTCCGATAGTGGCGGCCAACAGTCCAAAAGTTCATCCTAAGATGAATCGACACCCTCAAGGAGTGCGTCCAACCGTGAGGTCCCAATGTCAGACGACGACCAAGCCATCGACGAGCGCCTATCGGTATTCGAAGACGAGCCCGATTTGAACGATTGGTTTGAGGTAATATGCGGTTCACTGCTCGCTGTTATTGGCCTTTTCCAATTGATTTCACCAGGTGACCTTGTCGATGTTGATGTGATGCGCTGGTTCGCTGCTGCGGTAATGGTAGCGGGCATAATGTGGGCCGCACATGGACTCAAAGACATGGCAATCAAAGAAGTTCGCAAATCTATCGTACTTCTCGAGATGAGTGGTCGCCAAGGTAGTGTTGACCACGGCCTGATTAGAGATGTTCTACTAAATCCAGAAGCCTATACCGATTTCCTTGTCAAAGAATATGAAGCCGCATTTGAAGATGGACATCTCAGCGATGAAGAATTGTCCGAACTAAAGACGATTCAGGCTGCTCTCGGAATCTCGGATGAAGAAGCATCTAAACTCGCACTAGAAGGAGCGATCAAGTCTGCACTGGCAGATGGAGAGGTCAGCGATGATGAGCGAGAAATGATTGAGAAGGCCGCAGATGCTGCTGGTCTATCAAAGGCAAAGAAGACCAAACTCGCCAAGGCACTCGACAGTGGCGACATTGGTTCTGATGCAAAGAAGATTCTTGAATCTCTCTAATCAGTCCAATTGTTTTCGCCAAACCAATCGGTGAGCAAATCTTTTGCTCTGCGGCGCCTTTTGCTTTCTAGAATGATTGCGCCAACAGCTAAACCTAGCCCGCATATCACCCACATGTATTGGTTGGGGACCAATGTTGCAACTGGATTTACTCCTTCTACTGTAATGAGGTTTGAATGGGGGATGAAAGTGTCATGTTCCACGAGAATGTGAAGCGCGTCGATATCGTCATCCAAAATCGTCACTGCCATTTTCACTGGAGTGAGAATGTCTTGCATCACACGCCATTGATTTTCAGTAATGCTTGCAGGACGTGTTGCCCAAGCGGGGTTCTGTACCCCTCCAAGGGCTGGAGAAGCAACCATTTCTATATCCAAATGGACGATATTTGAATCTGGCAATTCATCGACGACCAATAATGCTTGTAGCATAATCATATCGAGCATTAAGCTTCTACCAGATGTCAAAATAAACGACTTTGAATGCTCATCCAAATTTGAACCAGATGCAGTACTGGACCCTTTATCCGCCAATTTTGTAAATATCAAACGATCTAGTTCTATCTCATCTATTGCAGGGACATGAAGTTGCCACCGACCGTCATCAAGTGGTAAGGCATAATCTACCTCTATTCGCAATTGCAGAGTTTCACCATCTAACATTCCCATTGTAGTACCTACATGCAATGCTCTAGTTGATGCAGGTGTGCTTGGATGTGAAGCATGCCACAACTGATTCAATCTATTATCGAGTAATTCATCAAGATTCATTTCATCGGAATCCTGTGCTTGCCCACTCATCGCCCACATCGGAGAAATGATTCCTCCTGCTAATAATACAAGAACTCCAGGAATAAATAACCCATATCTAATCGAAGAGGAGGTTGTATCGAGCCGCATCTCGAAAAATAGGCCTAATAGCATCGCCATTGAAAGAATTAGAATCATTGCCCCAGAAGAGGCTTCAAGGGGCTCAGAATTAGATTCTGAACCAACAATAGAGAGATTTGTGACATGTACTGCTTCACCGGTGAAATCATCTGGAGTTATTGGCCCAATCCCTTCGAATGCAATCATTCCAGCCCAATTATATGGCTGAAATGCATCTAACTTTCCTCCAATACACATCGTATGTGTTCCAGTAGGTAGTGCCCTCCATTGCCAGATTATTCGGGTTCCATCGTCATCTTGAGTGGTCTGTACTGCTGGACTCGGAGCCATTCTACGGTCTGGAAGTATCAGGTCGGGCTGTCCATGTGATTGAGAAATCTCTTCCGGAACTCCTTCCCAATCGAAAATCACTCTCATAATTTCATGTTCGCCAATCTCAAACGACCAGCAGTCACGGTCGTCCTCAACCAATGCCCCATAGTGATTTGTTTCAAACTCAGTGCTGCGCGGTGATGCATCGGTAGAAGGCTCGTCAACATCTCGTCCAGCCATATCTTCTGCCCAGATAATATCGAGTCCAACCAATGATGAACCTCTGAGATGAAGTTCCCAATTCCCTGGCCTTTCCAGTTCGAATTCGAGCAACACCTTGACCACTTCTCCGGGCCATAACAGCCTCTCTCCATCGAGATTGAGAGGCTCATCTTCGACTCGGTGTGGCCCGTCGATACCATCTAGCGGATTAGAATCCCCTTCGAAATCTATGACCTTTGTTTTGTCATCGATGATTAGAGTCAGGCGTAAATCAGGCCTCGACACACCTACTACGTCATCTTGATAGCGCAAATCGATTTCTATTTCCCTAATCACATCAGGAATCAAAGCGACTTTATCTTGTGCTGGAAACATCGGAAATTCCAAAATCACTCGGGTTGGAGAAAATGGTGAGGCGGTTGAAACCTGATCTCCAATCGACTCTTCGCCAATCGGAACTTCGGTTAATTCACAATTTTCAAGGGAGTGGCACGAGAGCCAAAGGTCCCCACCATCTTCGCCGACGTCTATCGATGCACTTGCAATAGGTGCGACCAACAAAAACAGGAGGAACAGAGATATTTGCCCCTTCATATCCAGAACCGTAGGTTCTGCAGTATTCACTTTGCCGGCTCAATGCGCACATCGATCAAAGGCTTTCTACACTCTCTGCAGAGATATTTGCCCTTTCCTGCTTTCTGCCGTGGATGCTCCTTCGAGCAACTGGGACATACCCAAAGATATCTCGCTTTTTGGTGGCGCAAGTATTCTGTGAACTTGCGGCCCATTTCTCCTGCTTCAGCTGATGGCCAGAGATGTTCAAGCCTTCTAAATTCTGAATCATGAGGTAGATGTCCAAGGGCATGGATGAACTCATGATGCATTACCCAGCCACCATATGGCATCCAATCACCATTCAGTAACATTGGATGAATATCGATAACATCGACATCTTCCGGCCCAGAAGGTTCGGTGATCCCTCGCTTCCATCTAGTAACACCGTGGCGTTGTGTCGCATTACTTCTAAGAACACCTAAATCAAGACTCGTTAATTGAGTAAGTGATTCCTCACTCCATTCATTCATTGCCGACATTACCTCAATTACAAAATCTCGAAGTCCTTCAAGAGCGATGAGTTGAGCACTGTCGGGTCGTACCATTTACGACCACCGATGATATGCAGGATGTCCTTCCTTTACCGCTACGAATAGACCACTACCTGTAGCGCATACTTTTCCTGCAGCAGTCATGGTAAGGGAGATTGTTGCCCGGTCTTCAGAGATCTCCTCAACCCGGCCAATGATATGGAGTTCTTCGCCCAATGGTGTTGGGCGACGCAATTTCACCGTGTATTTTGCAGTAACAGTACACGGTGGCTCGTCTAGATTATTTTCATCCATCAATGCAATTGCCGCTGTCCAATTACCATGACAGTCTAGCAATGTGCCGATTATTCCGCCATTAATCATTCCAGGAAAGGCCTGATGCTCCTCATAGGGTGTGAATCTGAGTTCGAGGCCTTCATCACATCGATGTGAGTCGATTTGAAGGCCTTTCTCATTTGCTGGCCCACACCCAAAGCAAATCGAAGTGGGAGCATATTTTCGCTGAACACCATCTTCCATACCACGCCCTGTAGCCGAAGGTTGATTTCGATTCCGATGGCCATCATCTTGATGTCCTCGATGCTAGTGGTATGTACATGGCCGGAAAGAAGAGACGAGTTAGGGTTGCTCATGAGCTTCCCAAACCACGTCGTTTGGCCATCAAAAAGGCATTGGAGGAGCACGAATCGGGTGGTAGACCTGATTGGGATAGAGGGATGGAGTGGAAGGAAATCAGATTTTTCCGCAAACGCGTAAAACCAGGTGAAATGAGAACTATCATGATGCCTCTTCTCGATGTGGATCTTGGCGATAGATGGCCCATCCCCATTACGGTATTTCATGGAGTCCGCCCCGGGCCAGTGGTCACCATTATCGGTGGAACACATGGTGATGAACTAACTGGGCCTAGTGCTTGTACCAACCTTCTTTCACAGACATTTACTGGACCTGATGGTTCATTAGACCCTTCGACCATGGCAGGGACTGTACGTATCGTACCAGTCCTCAATCTCCCGGGTTATAGAATGAAATCTCGTTATTTCCCTGATGGTCGAGACCTCAATAGAAACTTCCCAGGCAAACCAAAAGGAACGACTACTTCTAGAGTAGCAGATACCGTCACAAGGAATCTTATCGATGGTTCAGATGTGATTATCGATTTACATAGTGCTGCACAAGGTCGCTCAAATATGCCTCAAGTTCGAGGAGACCTATCGCATCCTGCATCAAATCTTCTCGCAAAGGCTTTCGGAATCGAATTGATTCTCGACAGTCGGCCCCCAAAAGGTAGTATGAGAAGAATAGCAAACAAAATGGATATCGCTTCGATTACCTATGAGGGTGGAGGGGCTAATTGGCTCGACCAATCTGCAGTAAAGGTTGCAGTTCACGGTTGTTTGAATGTTCTGAAGGCCCTGAAAGTAATCTCCGGTAATCCGGTAAGACCTCGCTTCCGATTGAATGCTGGCGGCTCCACATGGTTGAGGGCGGGCGAAGGTGGATTGCTCGATATGTTCGTAGCCCCCGGAAGCGTAGTCGCACGTGGTGATGTCGTTGCCACGATTTCAGACCCTGGTACTCCGGGACTCAGCGTAGATATCGTTGCACCTGAAGATGGTTTGATGATTTGTACAGCGACAAATCCATTCGTTAATGCGGGTATGCCTGTAGGTCACTTCCTACCAATATCCAAACATATGGAGTTGCTTAGAACACAATTGGATGACCTAGGCCGACTAATCGTAAATGGAAGCCAAGGAGAGCCAATTTGGCGTGAAGAGGACGATGAAGAAATGGTTGAAATCGACGTTGAGGGTGAATGGTCAGGCGGCTCTGTGGACGCTGAATGGCGTGAAGTTAATGCCGAGGAAACCGAGCAAGAAGATTCTTGATCAAGCACTTTCGTTGAATTCTGCAATCGCTTGCTCAATCTCAAAGTCTTCCATATTTCTTGGCTGGCTTTTTGCCACCTCAAAGAGATGAGCTACAAGTTCATCCGTAGCCTCTATTCCATTCTGTTCCAACCACCAATGTATATTGGAGCGACCGGACATATGTCCGACTCTAATCACTTGCTGCAAACCAAAATCAGCTGCAGGTACTCCTGAATAGACCCTGTCAGCAAGCCAATGGTCACCTTTTCGCATAGCCTTGATTACCGCACTTGCATGCACCCCAGTACCAGTCTCAAATGCATCTTCACCGAAAACGGGGTAGTTTCGAGGTAGAGGGACTTTGATGTATTCATTCGCTTTGTGAACGTATTCATTGAGGAGAGTTAGGTCGTTTTCAATGACGCCCATCAGTGAGAGGTTGACTAGAGTTTGGTCGAGTGGCGCATTTCCAGCGCGCTCTCCTACGCCTAATGCTGTACCGTGAAGCACATCAGCTCCAGCCTCTACTGCAGCGATATTATTTGCAACTCCTAATCCACGGTCTTGGTGTCCATGCCAATTTACTTCGATATCTCTGCGTTGATATCCGCCGTCTTTGATGACTTCCTCATCAACAAAGGACAACAATTGCTTAACGCCATTTGGCGTTACATGGCCACAAGTATCGCAAACGCATAGCCGGCGAACACCTAGGTCCATTGCTCTTTGATAGATCAGTTTCACATCTTCGGGTTTCGAACGTGTTGTATCTTCGGTGACGAACATTACAGGAACATCATTTTCAACCGCATAGGAAACTGCTTTTTCCATAGTTGAAACTAGTTTTTCCATAGTCCATCCTTCGGTAAATTGCCGAATTGGTGAAGTTCCAAGGAATGCGCTTGCCTGAATAGGAACACCGTGTTTTTCTTGCATTTCCACAAGTGGTTCAATATCTCCCATCAGAGTACGAACCGCAGCACCGGGTCTTATTTGGTAGTCATTTTCTATAATGTGAGAAACCATTGCATCGATATGTGAACGATGAAAGGGACCAGCACCTGGAAGACCTAAATCGACCTTTTGGATTCCGAGTCTTTCCATATAGGATAGAAGTTCAATCTTCTGCTCGATACTTGGATTCAAAGCGCTTGGGCTCTGGAGTCCATCTCTCAAGGTCTCATCATCAAACCAAACGCCATGTGGATGATTATTGGCATCACGTGTATACTCATAATCAACCAGATTCCAATCGTGTATTAGACTCCGTTCATCCATTCTGAATCACCAGACTGGAAAGCGCGAAAACACGCTCCCCGTTTGTCCAGATGAGCCTACAGCGTTTGAACCCTTGGCTGAAATTCACTCCTCTTCGGAAGAGGAGGACTTCTCTGTCATGATTTGTTCTGCTAATTCTGCAGGCATTCGAGCACTGTAGATTAATTCATCAATAAATGAAGATTTATCCTTGGCTCGTAATTCCATCAACCGTGTCCCCTTTGAGACACGTCCAGCGGTTTCCTTGGTTTGTCCAGCATTGATTCGAATTACGACGCCCTTGCCCGATAGCAAGAATAACTGGTCCTCGAGATTTGGAACTTGATGTACTCTAGAGATTTCATCTCCATCGTTGAAGTTCATTGTCCTAACTCCTTTTCCACCGCGTTTGACACGGCGGTAACCATCACGCTTGGCACCTTCGGTTCCAGCTTCTACTTCAATTCCTTCAGAATCAAACATCATGCCGCTACCTAGTATCGTACGCTTACCCATTCCCTGCTTAGTCAAAGTCAAAACATGTGTATCATTGAATTCATCCTTCTCTGCCATTATCATACCAGAAAGAATGCAATCATCATCGAGCCTGATTCCACGAACGCCACTTGATACACGTCCTTGAGATCTAACTGATCCGAGGTCGAAACGGCAAGCTCGTCCATTATTGGAGACCAATACCACATCGTGACTATCGGTTCCTACCCTGACGGCAACAAGTTCATCTTCCGCTGCAAGGTTTATCGCTTTCTTTCCATTTCGATTTATCTTGATATACTCGGAAAGTTTGCTCTTCTTGATTACTCCCTTCCGGGTAGCAAATGCAAGGTAATGTTCCTTTTCTTGATTTTCTAAATCGTCGGCTAAAGAGCGCTTAAGAGGGATAATTGAAACTACGGTTTCATCATCTTTGAGACCGAGAATATTCCTGATATGGCTACCTCTTGAGGTTCGTGAACCCTGAGGAGTTTCCCAAGCCTTGAGACCATATACGCGTCCTTCGATGTATGGTTTCTCCTCATCATTGACCATTTTTGTCGCTGGCCTATTGGTGAAAATTAGCAACCTATCCTTTGAGAAACAAGTAATCAGACTCGTTGGGAAATCCTCGTTCTTGGTCGATACTCCCTTCATGCCCTTCCCACCGCGATTTTGCATACGGAATGCTTCGGCTGGCAAGTGACGAATGTAATTATCATTAGTTAGAGTGATGACGATTGCTCGTTCTGCGATAAGGTCCTCACGGTCCATCGATAACGGCATTGGGTCAACATGAGTTCGACGCTCATCACCATGCCTTTCGACAAGTTCGGATAATTCATCCATCATGATGTCGAGACGGCGGCGACGTGAACCAAGAATATCCTTGAGGTCGGTTATGACAACCATTAGGTCATCATATTCATCCTGGACCTTCTTAACATCGAGACGTGATAACTGGTAAAGTCGGCGCTCAGCAATTGCTTTCGCTTGAGGTTCTGTGAAATCGAACGGAGATATCCCCGACATATTCTCATCGCCCTTCAGCACATTCTCAAATTGCTCTCTACTTGAACTGGCTCGACCGACTTTGATTACATCATCAATACGATCCTGTGCCTTAACCAATCCTTCGAGGATATGCGCTCTAGCCTCTGCCTTACCGAGATTGAATTGAGTTCTGCGTTCGATTACACTCTCTCGATGGCGTACATGAGTGTGAAGCATTACTGGCAGTGTTAGGAGAACCGGCCTTCCATCAACAATTCCCATCATGTTTGCCGAATATGATTCTTGAAGTCTGCTCGATTTGAATAACTGATTTAGTACGGCATGGGGGTCGGCATTATTCTTTATTTCAATAACGACACGAATCCCTTCCTTCGAAGATTCATCTCTGATATCGCGAATACCCTTTACCATCTCCTTGGTGACTAATTCAGCAATATGTTCGAGCATTGCTGCTTTCTTGACCTGGTATGGGATTTCGGTAATGATAATTCTCTTACCCTCGCTATCATCGAGAACCTCGCATGTGGAGCGAATATGGAATCTTCCATGTCCAGTTGAATACATGTCATAGATTCCATCAATCCCGTAAACGGTAGCTCCAGTAGGGAAATCTGGTCCTGTGATTTTCTGTGTATATTCATCGATTGCGATATTAGGTAATGCGTCCGCATCACCAGAATCTTCACCCTCTTCGATGATACGGTCCACATGGAGCCTAAGTGCATCAGCAACCTCATTGAGATTGTGCGGAGGTATTTTTGTAGCCATCCCAACCGCAATTCCATCGCTTCCATTCAAGAGTAAATTAGGTAAGCGTGAAGGTAGAACTGTTGGCTCCATTTCCGAGTCATCGAAATTGGGTTGGAACAGAACTGTGTCCTTGTCTATATCTTCTAGCATGTGCTTGGCAATACGGTCAAGTCTACTCTCTGTATATCGCATTGCAGCAGGAGGGTCACCATCGATAGAACCGAAGTTACCCTGTCCGTCTACAAGTGGATATCGCAATGAGAACTCCTGAGCCATTCGCACCATTGTATCATAGATAGATTGGTCTCCGTGAGGATGGAATTTACCCATAACCTCTCCAACAGAACGTGCTGACTTTGAATAACTCTTCTCGGGGGTATGACCTGCTTCATGCATACCATAGAGAACACGTCGGTGAACCGGTTTTAGACCATCTCTTGCATCAGGTAAAGCACGTCCAATGATAACCGACATTGCATAATTGATGTAACTGGTTTTCATCTCCTCATTCAGACGACGAGGAAGTAGTTCTCCACCAGGTGCTGAAGTATCATCTTCTGTTTCCATATTATTTTCCTCCTCAGACGTCAAGGTTGGTCACCTCCTTTGCATAGCGTTCAATGAAGGCCCTACGATCACCTACATCTTCGCCCATAAGAATTTCAAACAATCTATCAGATTCCTCTGCATCATTGACTGTAACCTTTAGCAGTGTCCTGAATTCAGGGTCCATTGTAGTAGACCACAATTGGTCTGGATTCATCTCTCCAAGACCTTTGTATCTTTGAATTCCAATCTTAGCTGAAGGGTTGTCTTTGCGTAATTCATCCATGTAGAGGTCTCTTTCCTCGTCGGAATATGCATAACGTGATTTTCGGCCACGTGACACTTGGTACAGCGGAGGTTGGGCGATGAAAACATGGCCTTCCATTACTGCTTTCTTCATGAATCTCCAAAGGAAAGTCAGAATTAATGTCCTAATGTGAGCGCCATCTACATCCGCATCTGTCATTATGATGATTTTCGAATAACGTAGTTTGGCAGGGTCAAAGGCGCCTTCGTCCTCATCGTTATTTCCAACACCTGCTCCAAACGCCCTAATCATTGTTTGAATCTCATTGTTTTGGAATACCTTAGCCATATTGCGCTGTTGACGTTCTACGTTGAGGATCTTACCCCTAAGTGGCAAAATCGCTTGCGTACGGCGATCTCTACCGGTCTTTGCCGAACCGCCTGCAGAATCACCCTCCACGACATAAATTTCGCATTCCGATGGATCTCTGGACTGGCAATCAGCTAGTTTCCCAGGTAGGCCGCCTCCCTCGAGAACTCCCTTTCGACGTGTTAAATCACGTGCCTTGCGCGCTGCTTCACGCGCTTTTGATGCTAGTACTGCCTTATCGACAATCGTTTTTGCGACCGAAGGGTTCTCCTCAAAGTACTCTCCCAATTTTTCATTCACTACGCTTTCAACAATTCCTTGGACCTCATTTGAAACGAGTTTATCCTTGGTTTGACTAGAGAATGAAGGGTCTGGGTGTTTGACCGAAATGATTGCTGCAAGTCCTTCGCGTACATCGTCTCCCGAAAGGCTATTCAAATTCTTGAGTAATTTTCTCGATTGTGCATAGGAGTTGAGAGTCCTAGTCAAGGCGCCCCTCAATCCAGAAAGATGAGTTCCTCCATCTCTATTACGGATGATGTTGGTATAGCATTGAATCGATTCGCTAAATGCATCTGACCATTGTAGGGCAATCTCTACAGTGATTGGACCCAGTTCGATGTCTCTCTCGCCAAAAAAGTGCACTACCTCGCTGTGAAGAGGATTTCGCTTTGCGTTGATTTGGGAAACGAATTCACTGATTCCGCCATCGTATGAATGCTTAGTAGAAAGTGTTTCTTCGCCCCTTTCATCGATGACATTAATGGTCAGACCAGCATTGAGGAAAGCGGTTTCCTTCAAACGGGTATTGATCATTTCAAAATCGAATTCGGTAATAGTTGTGAATACCGACAAGTCTGGTTTGAAGCGAATTGTAGTACCGGTATCGCCCGCCTTGCCGCTCTCTGCCAATGGAGAGAGTGGGACTCCGATTTCGTATAATTGCGTGTAGATGATCCCATCACGCTTGATCGTCATCTCTAGGGATTCCGAAACTGCATTTACCGCAGATACTCCGACTCCGTGTAAACCGCCAGATACCTTGTAGGAACTATTGTCGAACTTACCACCTGCGTGAAGTTTAGTCATGATGACTTCTGCAGCTGAAATACCATATTCCTCATGTATGTCAACCGGGATGCCACGCCCATAATCGACAACAGAAAGTGAACCGTCGGCGTGAATAATCACATCGATTACGTCATTATGGCCGGCCAAGTGTTCATCGACAGCATTGTCTACGACCTCCCAAATGCAGTGATGCAATGCAGACCCGTCGTGTGGGTCACCCAAGTACATTCCAGGACGTTTTCGTACCGCTTCAAGTCCCTCTAGGACCTGAATGCTCTGGGCACTATATTCATCTGACATCTTATCGCCTCGTTATCGGGGTATTATTGAGTTAAAAAAATCTCATGTAATCTATCATTATTGGACGGAATTATAGCAACTTATTATTTCTTGGATTTTTGTCGAGAAAATACGTAGAATTTGGCGCTCAGTCCGGCGATTACATGAGTGCCTCCTGCACCCAATTACTAGGTGTGTATAGGGGGTATATCAACCTCTCTGAGGGGGGGTCTGAAAAGTGGAAGTTTGAAGTGATTTTTTCCTTATAGGAAGTGTCAAAACACCACTTTTACTAAAGTGTTGAAGGATGAATAAAATAGCAATCGTTAATGATGAAGGGCAGGTCGCCGCAATCATGGCTGACCCAAAGGTGTGCGTATCGCTCGATGGCACTACTGTCGAGGAATTGACCGATGAAGCTGCCCGTGCAAATCTCGCTGGTGCAGACATGGTCGAAGTCAGATTCGACAGGCTATTCCTTGTCCGCCCCGATCCTGTGATTTCTGAAGAGGAAGAAGGAGAGAGTCCAAAGGTTCCAGAAGAAACCGACTGGGAAACTAATAATTTCGACGCTGTCGATGTTTCAGCATCTATTTCTGCTCTGAAAGAAGCGCTCCCTTTGCCAGTTATTTTCACTGTCCGTCCAGTATCTGAAGGAGGTTTCTTCCCAGGTGTTGAAGAAGAGAGAATTAGTGTCCTCGAAGCAGCCATAGAATCTGAAGTATCATGGATCGACCTTGAATTATCAATCGCCGATGCAACTCGAAAGAAGTTGCAAAAAGCAGCAACTGCAAAGGGGTGCAAAATCATTGCATCTCGGCATGATATCAATGGAATGCCAGACAGCGAAACCATTGCAAATATAGTTAGGGAAAATACCGGTGCCGGAGATATTGTGAAATTCTGTGGAACCTCCCATACTCACGGAGATGCACTACAAATTGTAGAAGCCGCACACGCACTGAAAGGCGAAGATTTGCCTCATAGTCTGATGTCGATAAATAGCGGAGGAGATTGGGTGAGAATCCATGCTCCAATTATGGACCAGAGTTTGGTATACGCAACACTAAGGAATGAATTCCGCCTTTCCGATAAAGGATTGGTTAATGTTCGAGACCTTAGGGATGCTTGGACACTACTAGAGTACTGATTAGGTACTAGAGTCCTGCTCAAGCGATGGCACCAAGCCATCTTCATTTGGAGCAATAGGTTGGACGTCAAGTCCTGCAGACATGTATCGTTTATTCATCACCACAGGAATTGCAAGTGTTCCAACCATCATCACCATGCAGCATATAGAAACAGTCCATTGAGGAAGTATGGTTGATCGTGCATCACTTACTATACTCACATCTGCGATTATCACTGAACCATCATTCATCGCATCGTCGCCATGTGAATTATCTGTATTATCTATTACAATGTAAAAATACTCTCTAGTGGGTTCCGAAAATAGCCCAGAATGCACTTCAGGACCGTCTAAAGAAACTGAAAATGAGACTTCTTCTACATCTTCATATTGATGCGTATCGCGATAAGTCCTCCACCCAGTGATATCGAAGCTCCTCCATTCGGGGGGTACATCTGATGCATCTCTCTCTGAGTTTTGTTCATAATCCCAATCATAATAGCCATGTCTTGAATCATATGACCAAGAATATCTATCCCATTGATTTGAAGTCATGAGGTATACATCTCCTCTTTTTGCCCCATAACCTCCATCTTCAACTGCTTGGATATTGATGCAAAAAGTAGTCCTGCGGTCCTCATGCAAATTTATTCGCAATATTCCAACCGAATCATTTCCTATAAGCATCGTAGTTTGAACATCCTGCGTCAATCGAACGAGTTCATTTCCTCCGTCCCATTGGTACATCCATTCTTCTTCTGGACCATCGTATGTCGCTGGTTCCTCGTCATCATTCGATGGTTCATCTATGGGCTCTTGCCCTTCGTCAATCCATCTCTGATTCCAGGGATTTATCATTGGTACTTTTGCAAAGCGCTCTATGCTCTTATTCCATTGTGCTGGGATGATATCTCCTTCGCAGCGTTCAGCAGCACTGACTTCTCCAATCGGAGAAATATTGGAAGGGAGGAGAAGGGGAATCATCATCACGATGAGGACAGCCCAAACCATTCGTTGACTCAATGGAGCACCCCCTTACGGGGGTGAGACCATTATTGGGGGTTAATCGGCTTTCCCTTCAGCGACGGCGGCGAAGTGGTCGGATATATCCACTAGAATCATTACGGCGTTCATCCTTTGAAAGAATAGAAGGCGCTGGTGGTGGAGCATGGTGGTCCATACCGAGTACACCACCATATGATTGTACTTCCTCAACTTCATATGTCTGAGCAGCCTCTGCTGCTTCTTCTTCGACTTCGGTTGGACTTCTCATTACCGCCCAGCCGAGAACAAGTACCGCGATGATTAATGCGAGTACAACCATCGATTCACCACTAGCATCGACGAGCCAATCCTTCCAGTCCTGAATTGAAAAATCTGAGAGGCTAGGTGGAGCATCATCTTCAGCTAGAACTTCCACAACATAATCAGAAGAAGTACACATTCCCATGCCATCACAAACAGACAAACGCAATGTGTGCTCTCCCGCCTTATCCCAGTCATTCGCTACCTTGATGCCATCTGAGCCAGATGGAGTAACCCAATCATCAGTAGCATCGCCATTTCGGTCGGCATCATCCTCAATATCGAATTCCCAAAGTACTGTCAACTCAGATGAAATTCTTTCATCGTGATCGGTATCCAAACCGTCATTGACATCGAGGTCTCGCCAAATCACTGTTCCTGAATTCAATTCAGCATCTGAAATATTAGCGGAAATGGCTACTGATGAGTTAACATAGACTTCAACAGGAATGCTGATATCGTGGATTTCAGGTAATGCATCTACCTCAATGGTAAACGTTGCACGACTAACATCTCCTGTCAAATATGCGTCCCTGACTGTTAGTGTGACCTTGTATGTGCCTGGACGCTCATAGGAATGCCAAGGCATTGGCTCATGTGAAATCGGTGATGCGTCGCCAAAGTCCCACGAATATTCCACCAAACCATTCCAATCAGAATGGTTTGACTCTAAGGGCACGTAACGCCCTTCGAAGCGTCGGTCACCATCTCTAGTGCCCGCTGAATCGAAGAATAGCAATTGTCCTGGTGCTGTGACAGTATTGCCATCTTCATCGAATGTATGCGACCATGCTGATGGCTGAATGCCTTCAGGAAGAGGTGTTGTGTCGGTGATAATCATTCCATCAAGCCATGCATCGAGAATTCTAACCTGTACAACTGGCCGAGGATTATCTATTCTGATTGTCATCAATCTCTCTTCACTGACATCACCATGCTCATCGGTAACTCTCAAACTCACCCAGTGTTCACCAGGAGTAGAGAAATTGTGAGTGACAAGAGGCATATCAGAGGCCATTCCATCTGAGAATGTCCAATTGAAACTGAGAACACTAGAATCGCCAGTAGTTCCATCGGGATCATAACTTGTACGCCCATCAAAGGTATATGGGATGTCGACTGAACCATCACTCTCTCTGAAGTCAATCTCAGGAGAGCCTGTGCTTGTAGTATCACGGACTACATATTGTGCAACCGGCATCTGATTGATTACATGAATCGTGATTTGAGCTTGAGCAATAGCGCCATCATTATCGGTTACAGTTAGATTTACTGTCTTAACTCCAGGTGAATTCCATGCTGGCATTGGATTCGACTCTACCGAGATTGAGTCGACAAAGAGGTCTGTGCGGTCAACAGTGCCACCATCCAAATTTACTGCTTCTGCAAAATTCCAATTCCATGATACAATTGTGCCGTCGGTATCGCTGAAAATATCAGGCATTAGCACTGGAGTATAGGTTTCTGTGATGATTACATCAGAAAATACCTGTACGGGTATGCGATTGTTAACATGCACTAGGATAATCTTAGACCCGATATTGACTCCATCACTTACAGAGAGATTGAGTTCATATGTCGTATTTGCAGTTGGACCGTCTGCCCACTTGTGATGAGCCTCTGTCACACCTACGCCTCCTTCGGAAGTCGAGTCGCCCCAGTTCCACGTGAAGTCAAGGAAAGAAATTGGCACGTTATCAGAAGTACGCTCAGCATTGAACAATATCCTCTGGCCTGTTAGGATTGAAATCTCATTCTCGATTACTACGCCATTAACTGTAATAATTGGCATAGGGGCAGAATCATCGGAAATATTCACCATCATTGATTCTGCGTTAGACCAGATGCCTCCACGATCAAGGACCCTGAGTGTCACATTGTATTCACCCACGAGTTCAAAGGAACGCACTGGGCTCTTCAGACTAGAAGAGGAGCCGTCATTAAAGTCCCATGCATATGCAACTGGTGAGTCAAGATGAGGGAGAGTATTGTTGTCAAGCGACGTACCCCATGCATCGAATCCATCTCCACTGAAACTGATTTTGTCCCAAGTCTGAGCCATCAATGGGTCGATCTCAATCATTGCATTAGGGCGCATATTATCGAGGAATAGCGGAGCGGTTTGAGTGCTGTCTACCACGTCACCAAGCATATCTTTCATTGTTAGATTGAAAGTGTACAATTCACTATTAGGAGAGGTAAACCAGAACTTGGTAGATACTGGAATTCCTCCGCCTGCTGCAATCCTTACATCGAGAGAGTCTACTGGCATTCCAGTACTATTTCTTACCTCGATATTCAAATCTAAATCCTCAAAGAATGCATTTGAAAGTACCTCAAATTCAATCTCAGCAGTATCTGCAAGACCATCTCCATCACGATCTGTCGTTACGCTAGAGTTTAGCGAGATGGTCGCTGGTGAGGTAATTCTTGCTGCTTCTACATCTATTTCCCCTTGAGGATATGATGAACCGCACGAAGTGTAGTCACAATCACCTTGAGTGCTTGCAAACCAAGTGATTGCCCATATTTCATCAGTCAGGTTTCCGAACCCGGGAATCAATGCAGTTCCTACTTGTCCATTCCAATTTATATCGGTTCTGGAGAATGTTCCATCAGCAGTAGAGCGGCTCATGACTACTCCATCCATTCCAGCTTGATCGCCGGTAAATCTCATGGTAAGAGGTGCAGGCGAAGCACTGCCCGGTGTGAATTTGAATACTCTAACACCCCAACCCTCTAACTGATTTCCAGTTGAAGTCCAAGGACCAACCCAGTCACTATTGGTCTCCGTAGGTTGAATCCTACAGAAATCACTCGAACCACAAGCAGGGGACATGTATAGGTTGGACAAACCGTAGATACCTTGGTCGCTATCTAGAGTTGCAGCAATTGTGAAATTGGTCCAAATATCTATGAAATCACGACCGATTGTTCCAGGGGTTGCGCCAATTGGATTACGGGCAATATTCTCGATTCCTCTGGCCCCAGTTGCACTATCAGCAGCAAGATTACGAATTGCTGGACCTCCACCCAAATGGTCAGCGATATAGAGTAGGAAAATGAAACCCCCTCCATAGTCGGCTATTCTTTGATTCCACCAACGGACGGAAAGTTCAGCACCTCCAGTCCAAGCGTTGACGTGCCCGTACAATGTAGAAGAGCCGCCGAAGCACAGGAATGCCGCCATATCCGCTGCACCTTCATCTATCCAGATGTTTTCATATGGGTCTAGAGCATTGTGAAGCAAGTGTTGCAATTCGTGAGCAAGGATGACCTTTGACCATGCTAAGGGTGCATCATCAATGTCTATGAAAATGGCTTCTCTTGACGAGGACATACCTGGGGAAAAGTAACCTCCGACATTGTATGCACCATCAATAGCATAGATGATGACCTCAATCTGACAATTTCCGTCAACGTCGGGTGCGGCAATTCCTCTACCATCACCGTAATCCTTGCCGAAGTATGTCATCAGTGTAGGGTATACGGTTTGATCCCATGTACTAGCCCAGTTGTTTAGGACGGTCGAAGATAGAGTTCTACCATCTTGAACCATAAAGGCAGCAGTGCTTGTGGTTTTCTCGACCGTTACATCGATGCTTCCACCCGAAGAAGGAACTGTTACTGAGTCTCCCAAGTTGTAAGGAGAACATGACCGACCACTAGTTGTCGACGAACTTGCGCCGACACCTGGCATCCCTTCATCTATCCATGCGTTTTTCATCAGTCGTGTTGCACTATACAATCTCTCATCTGTATCTGGCATCATGTATGGGTGAGACTCGGACAGTACTATGTCATCGAGATTTCCGAAAACCGGTTCGAAGGATTGGGAGTCATCAATGACTTCCTCAGAGGAGTCTGCTGAGGCCAAAGGAGCCATGCTGGATAGCAAAAATGTCAGAAGTATGACAATGGCACTATTGGAGCGCGGTTCGGACATTTTTACTCAACCTCGGAAATGCAGTACTGCGTTCCAGATATCCGACTTGAAATGAGGTATTTAAGAGTGGGTGGGTGTGGCGTCATTAATGCGCATTCGAGCGATATGCCTTGTACTGCTATTGGCAATGGCTAGTGCAACCGCATCGTCCGAGGAAATTAACGAAACACAAACGGCACACTGCGCCCTTGTTGACCAATTACTTTTCAATGGGACAAATGCAAATGAAAGCGTTTCCCATCAGGTTTCATTAGGGCCAAGAGTCCCAGGTAGTGCTGCAAGTTCTGCTTTACGCCAATCAATCAAAGAAAATTTGAGTGGGTGGGCGATTACTGAATCTACTCATCATCTTAGTGGAATTACCCTTACCAACCTCTTCGCAACTTGGAATTCAGGGGCGGGAAATACTGTCTACCTTGCAGCACACTACGATACTCGCGCCGTAGCGGAAAGAGATTCCAATGAGAGTATGCGAGACCAACCTATTCCAGGGGCAAACGATGGAGCAAGTGGTGTTGCGGTTTTGCTGGAGCTTGCTCGGATAATACCTAGCATGGAACTCGATCACGAAGTTACGCTATTCTTCACCGATGCAGAAGATTTCGGAGAATCTGCATCTCTTCTCGGTGCAAGAGCATGGGCAGAAAATCTGAGTGATGAAGAAGCGGATGGAATCGAGTCATTCATCTTGGTAGATATGGTAGGTGATGCATTCCTAAACCTTGCACCCTCTACTCAAGGAAATGAAACTCTATGGTTGCGTATGAGCGAAATAAACGATGCATTAGGGTACTCCAGTTCAAATTCATGCACCGAAGAACAAGGTATTGGGATGTTCTCTACCAATACCTCGTACGGAGTATGGGATGATCATGAATGGGCGATTTCAAGAGGAATCCCGTCTATCGACATCATAGATATCGCCTACGGAGAAAATGCCTCAAATTGGGAAGGGCATTGGCACACGCATGAAGATACTCCAGACAAAGTTAGTGCTGAAAGCCTAGAAATGGTAGGCAGGATGGTAGAATTAGGTTTGCGCTCTGGTTCATATCTTGATGTACGAGTTAGTCCTCTTGTAGACGACGAGAGCATTATTCCAGATGAAAATGAAGATCCTGAGGTGAGTTCTGATAATAATGAAATCACTATCGGTGTCATGATTATGGCTTGCTTATTGCTCATCTGGACCATCATTGTGTGGGTATATCTCGCGGATAGGTCAGGGGAGGGGTGAAATCCGCGCACGCCCTCCGCTTACTCAGGACGGAGGGATAATCGATGACTGATGAAAAGGAAAATCGACTTGCTGCACTCCGTCGAAGGGTTCAGGATAAGGTCACTGGTTCCCGAATTGAATCTCGTCGTCGTGAAAAGGATGCAGAGGATGAACTCGTAGTTCAAGTAGCAATTCAAAATGAAGAAATTGACCTTGAAGATGGAGTGTTGAGCCAAGGTGAACGTCGAAGGAGCCTTGCAGCAACCATGGTTTTAATCGGCTCACTGATGGGGATTCTATCAGGAATTTTGATTTTGCAAGGTAATCCATCGGACCTATTGGAATCAAATCTATTCGATACCACTGATGCTTTGGACATTCATGGAATGGTTCTCGATAGTGAAGGGGACCCTATTGCAAATGTCACTATTGAACTGATTGACCCGTTCGATGATGTTGTGTTGATGTCTAATATGACAGATGAAAATGGCAGATATAGCCTCAAGGGAGCAGCTGTAAAATATTCCATTTTGAAATTCACTCTAGATGAACATGTTACAGTACTTCGTCATTTCACCCCAGAACCAATTGGGATTACCCCTGTGACAATGTTAGAAGGCGAAGGAGAAAGAATTGAAGATGAAAGGTCCAAAACCGAAGGTTGGTCGATGCAAAATGCAGTTGCATTATCCTCGGCAATTGGATTGCTCACTATAGGTACAGCACTTGTTGGAGTTCACGCTTCATTCGAAATAAAGAAAGCAAAACGCTATCGCCGAACTCAAATGTTTTGCTGGATTGCACTTTTCAGTAGAGGTTTGATTATCTTTGGACCAAGTCTAATCCTAATTGCGATGATTCTCACAATGCTTGACCGGGAAGACTTCGAGGATTATGAGACCGAGGAGGATTGAGGATGTACCTCATAACAGTAGAAGGGGGCGATGGCTCCGGTAAAGGCGAAGCCGTTCGAATTCTTGCCGACCTTGCCAAAAAATTCGCATTTCCAAACGTCCATGTTACCCACGAACCACGCAGACATAGTGAACTTGGAAAACTGGCTCTTAAGGCTGTGAGTAAGGGCGACCACTCTCCTCTGGAAGAAGCTGGATTATTTGCCGCAGACAGAGTCGACCATTCACATACATGGATTCGGCCTAAGTTGCTCAATGGCGACCTTGTTATTTCAGATAGAAATATTCACTCCTCATTGATCTATCAAGGAGTTGTAGGGGAATTGGGACTAGAACAAATCGCTAAAATGAATGCTGCTGCAATGATTCCAGACCTAGTAATTTGGATTGACTGTGACCCTGCAAAGGCAATGAAACGGATAACTTCAGGGACACTTAGGATGGCTGGTTCTAACAAGCAAGAATACTTTGAAACCACTGAAATTCAAACGAAAATTCGTGCCGGTTTCAAATCGATTCTATCTGGTAAAATTGAGACCCCGGCTCCATTCAACAAAACCAAAATCGTCGGACCGATTCTCAATGAAGGCGGGCTTGATGAATTAGAACGAAATCTTTCTGAAGCCCTTCGGTCATTTTTCAATAAAAAAACCGAACCACTAAATGTAGACTTGGACCAAGTGGATAGACACCTTCTCCGAAGATTAACTGCAGGAGTTCAAACTCAACAAAGACTCCCTGGGTCTCCTGTAAAGCATAGTTCATTACTCGAAGATTGGCTTGAAGGTATTTCTCCAGCAGATTGGATGAAAAAAGCAGAAGACGATTGGGAAGAAGTAAGAGCGAGAAAGGCCGATGTCCCCAGCCGCCCAATCGCTCATGCTTCATGGTCAATTCTTGGCACACTCTCACTTACTGATACCACTGATGTTCCAAGTCTGCATCGGCAATTGGGCCCGGTAAGAACAGTAACAAAACGCCATACTCAACGCTTGGTGAAGTGGCTGGAGCAAGAACGTTGGCTCCATAGACAGCAAAATCACGTTCCTTTTGCAGAGGCGCAAATGTTCAAATTACGCAATACATATCTCGGATATGGTCGGCTTTGCTTAGCGATGTGGCCTTTTCGAACTGCACTTGCAAGTTGGAGGAGAAGTGAGCCGGATGGAGACTGGGCCGATGCGCTTCCAGCTATTCTTCATACTTCGCAGAAAACCCGCCCCTCGCCTGCGATTAGAAAGGCGACTGCTCATGTCATTGAGCGACTAAAACTGATCTCAAGCGGCCATGCGAATTGCCCAGTTCCACAGAATGAATCCGAATTGATTGTCTGGTGGTCAATGAGACCGCCGGAGTGATTATTCTTCTTCTGGAGGATTTGTTAGAGAGAAGCGTGACCCGCCAGGTAATATCACCCTAGATGCATCAATATCGAATTTCTTTGGCCTTGCTGAAAATGCAGCACAAAGATAGAGTCCGACTAATATGCCAAATGGTAAACCTGTGATTAACCTCATTGTCGCTGTAGACTCGTATGAAGTGAGCATCTGCGTGAATCCATCTATTGCCATTGGCACTGCAGCCAATGCTACCATTGCAAGGACTGCTCGGGTTCGGTGATTCTTCCTATAGATTTCTGTGAGCCATTCATCAGGGAATATGGAAAGCATGGAATCCCGTATTGTCCAACGATTTACTCCGCGTCTTGAAAAGACGAATCCGCCCACTGCGAATCCAAGGAAAATCCCAATATCTCTCACACAAACCGCCATCTGATTATCATTGATGAACCATGACCTCTCGTGTTTATTATGACAATTTAGATCTCCAAATGCATAAACGAATGCAGCATAAAAATCTAAATCACTCCAAGCAAAAGTGCCGTGCTCGGATTGATTATGCCCAATTCCATTGTGCTCATCAAGTTGAACATTACCCCACGAATCTTCATTGGCATAATCAAATGAATTTGCACGACCTGAAAGTTCTGGAACTGTGCCTGCTGGAAGGTAAAAAGGTACCAAAAAAAAGGATACAAGGAAGAAGGTCGCAATACCCCCTACCCAGTTGCCTACCTTTGAATCACGACTTCGGCTCTCAAGACCGTTGCGCTCCATGAAACATCTATGACAAGTGTAGGGCATATGTTTTTGCATGGATTAATCTGCATGGAATCATGGAGGAGAAGGTTGGCTTTCGTCGCGGCCTTTCCGCCGCTAGCGTTCTTGGACTATACGCTGGATTCATGTTAGCAGTTGGAGTTGCTGTAACCTTCGATGATAATGCACTGATAATGGCTGCAATACTTTGGGCTCTTACAATTGTGGTCAGTGCGATATTTCTGACACCTCTGCTGGCAAAGGGTAGGAGGCGCGGTAGGCCAGATACCGAAGAGGATGTTGCGGCTATGAGAGCAGCTTTAGAGCCATATAATGAGGGGGTTGGAGGCTGGAGAACCCTATCTCATATCAGAGGGGATGGGCTCGGAGTCTCGGTTTCATTATCCGATTCAGAAAATCCATTATTGATTATGGAGAAGTCTTTGCAGATGGCCGATTCCATCCGAGTGATTTTCAGATTTTCAAGAAGTGAATCCAGCCTAAGGGATCGTATTCTTTCCATGGTTGAGGAAAAGATTTCACCAACCCGGATTCAACGTAGAACCAAAACCATCACCATTTCCACCCCTCAAATATTGGACAGGGGGATTGTAATCACAAGGTCGATGATGATTTGTCCCCCATTAATGGTACTAGGAGCAATTGGTTTCTCTTCCATTTCTAACGGGGATTCTATTCTTGCTGCAGTGGGAGCAATTGCGGGGCTATTGTTGGGGGTACTCGTTATCACCAACAAGGGTTCTTGACTAATGCCGGTACGAATGGATGAAGAAAATCTCTCTGTTAATGACATGCTCGATATTGATTTCTAATAGCCCACCTTTACAAATGGCGAGCCACTGTGTCTGCGCATGGGTGAGGTAGACGAACTCATTGGGCGCCTCATCGGAGCCGGGATTCATGTTCCTCCTGAAGTGGCAAATGCAATGAAGTCCGTTGATATTTGTGATTTTACTGATTTTGATTGTGATGGATTCTATCACGACCGTCCAGTAGTATTTCTTGAAATTGAAAATGGTGGCGTGAAAACCATCTCAGCACCACATATGATTGCCACATTACTCCATCATCTGGAATTGGACACTGGGCAAGAAGTGGTAGTATATGGTGCAAAGGGAGGATACATCTGTGCATTAATCGCTCATGTTATTGGCGAAGAAGGACATGTAACCGTTCTTGACCCATCTATCGATGTGATTACGCATCTTTCAAACACCTTACGTGGTTATCCAACCGTGTCTTGCCACGTGATTGAAGATACTCCGGATTGTACCTTACCTTCGCTCAATCGTGTACTAGTGACAGGACAAATTAGTGAACTACCTACATGGTTATCCGAAGGCCTCTGTGATGGGGGCTTTGCAATTGCTCCGATAGGAGATAGGGATGGGCAACGATTGATCAAGATTGAAAAACAAGGTGAAATAAATCTTGAAACTGACCTCGGAGGTGTGATTTTCGGACCTGTAAACATTGAGGATACCGTATTTGGAACGCCCTCACCTGAAGAGATGGCTGAGTTAATCGAAAATGCAACTCTTTTGCTTGAAGAACTCGGCATGGTCGACGAGGAAGAAACCTCCCGTCTTGGTGATTTAATTGCTGAATTACGCCACCTACCTGACGACCTTCCGCCTCCAGAGGAATTAGATGACCCACGCGAACACCCAATGGTACGCTTGATGATGGAAGAAGGAGCATGGTTCTTGAGAATCTGGCCGATGGTTCAAATGATGGTTGAAGCACGCCTTGCATCACCGGGCGCTCCTGATTCTGAAGAGGATACTACCGGCCATTCTGACTTCATTCCGTAAGGTGATTCTGTGTCGAGTATCAATAGCGAAATATCTAGACTGAAGAATAAGGATGTGCGTACAAGAAGGCGTGCACTTAGGGCCTTATTCGACATTGATTCCCCTACTGCATTACCTGCATTCGTTCCACTTTTAGAAGATAAGGACCCCTGGTTTAGAACAAAGGCCCTAGATGCCCATAGGAAATGGGCAAAGAATTCCTCTGACCTTGAAGCCTTAGTTGAAGGAGATAAAGAATGCCAAAGAGTCGCTGCAGAACTGTGTTCAGAGATTGGAGATACGGAAATAGCAACTACACTTTTCCAGTCCGAGGATTGGACCACTCGAAGTTTTGCAGCACGAGCTCTATCTGATGATAGTAAAATGGTTGAAGAGATGGCAGGAGATAGTCACCATTCAGTTCGGATGATTGCAGGTGAGTTCAGCAAGGACTCAGACATCATTTCAATGCTCATGGAAGATGGTCACTCATCGGTTCGCAGAACAGCACTAGCAACTGCTTCTAGGGAGGGACTTGCAGTAAAAGAAAGCACCTTGACAAAGGCTCTCGGAACCAGTGACCCATCATTACGTTCTCTCGCAGCAGCAATGACGGTTGAACAAGGAGGCAAGTTACTTGCCAAAGCATGTAAGGATTCCAACCCCAAGGTGCGTAAGGCAATTGCTGACCAGTTGAGAATAGTTACCAAAGATGTCGATGAGCGTGTTGAATTAGTCGCCACTACATCTCCTGAGATTATCATACGTTGGCTTCGCTCTCGACATGACCCACGATCGACTAAACTACGCTGGCGTTTGATTGCCGATACCAATGTAGATGCGCGAATAAGGTCCAAATTACTTGAACAAATGAGTGGAAGGCCGAAAATCGATGTAAATAAACTCGCAATTCTTACCGAAGATGATTCTGCGCTCGTAAGGCTCGCAGCGAACAACCTATCAGCCGCCGTATCTGAGTTGTCGGGCGAGCGAGTATGAATTCAGGTCTGACTTTCCACGCTGATGCGACTGCAGGAGAGAGCCGAAGGCTCGGTGTTAGTGTCATAATTGAGGGCCCATTTACAGAAAATATTCTTGAATGCAGATTTCCCAGATGGATCCCTGGTTCATATCTTATCAGAGAGCCCATGCAACATCTAACAGACCTATCTTGTACAGCGGATGGCGTTGACATAATGGTCGAACGATTCGAAGTAGATGGCATTCGTGTTCGCGGTATTAGTACTGCAAGCAAGGTAGTACTTACTTATCGGGTTCTCGCTGCTGAAATGACATGCCGAGCCAATCATCTAGATGTCACACATCTACACCTGATGCCGCCTTATACGTGGGTATTACCGACACGCGGAATAGAGGCTGGCAGACTAGAACTAACCCACTCTATTACCCTTGATTGCCCTGATGGTTGGACCACGGCAACTCAACACCCTGGGAAGGAAGGCCATTGGACCGCAAACGGAAGAGATGAACTTCTTGACGGAATAATGGAATCAAATGCTAACGAGATGATTTCATGGGAGGTCATGGGTACTACTCAACATCTAAAACTCTGGGATTCAGGTGGATTCAGCACCCCACAGAAATCTATTGATCGGTTCATTGAAGCTGCTACTCTCATCATCGAAGAGCACTTTGGGCTATTCGGGGTCCCCGATTGGAAGGAATACTGGACTGTATTGCACTTGACTGATTCTGGCCGGGGTGGCCTAGAACATCTTCGCAGTCAGACATCTATGATGCCTAGGAAATGTATGCAAGAAGGTAATGAAGAGGAATGGCGGGACCTTGTGAGTTTATTCAGTCATGAATTCCTACATCAATGGAATGTTAAGCAATTGCGCCCGCAAAATTTCCTCAATTACGACCTGCAAAAAGAGGTCCATACCGACCTCTTGTGGTGGTTTGAAGGACTTACCTCATGGCTTGGAGACATCATTTGCCTCAGAAGTGGTGCTTGGACGGACAGTGACTGGAATAAGGATTGGATGAGGAAGATGAATCGCCATTTTGACCGCAATGGTATGGAGCATGAATCTCTAATGGAATCAAGTCATGATTCATGGATTCATCTATACCGTCCAAATTCCTACAGTCGTGAGGTGCAAATCTCATATTATTTGGAAGGAGAAATGGCGATTTTCTGCCTAGATGTCGAATTGCGAAAGCGCTCTAAAGGAATGAGTGGGCTTGATGATGTCATGGTTTCTCTATACAACGAATTCCGACTGGGTTCGATGAAAGAAGGGGTGAAATATGCCGATATTAGGAAGGCTTTGGTCAATACTGCTGGAGGACGAAACCTCGGCAAGATGCTAGATTCTTTGGTCAGCGAAAGAAAGGCTCCTGATGTGCTTGCAGCATTTACAACCCTTGGTATGGAATTGGTTAGAGAAAAGGAACGTAAAGGTGCGTGGCTTGGGTTGAAAATGTCTAATTCCCAAGGTCGTACAAAGGTTCGAACCCATCTAACCGGTTCACCATGTAGGCAGAAGGTTCACACCGGAGATGAGATCATTGCAATCGATGGACTACGTGTGACTTCTTACAAAGAAATTAATGCTGCTATACATGGTTCAGCCAATACTCCAGTTAGCCTAACCCTATCGAGAGAAGGAGTGCTTCAGGAGGTTGAAGTCACACCAATTGCTCATCCGGAACATACTGTAAAGGTGAAGGGAGAAGGTAATCGAATCTGGAAGGCTATCAAATGCTCTATGCGAAGAAGAGAATTGTTACTCTGACCTCTCTAATTCCTCAAGGAGTACATGGATTGGTGGTAAGTGATTAGAAATACTGTGCTTGCTTGTCTTTGGTGGAAATACTGAATCGGATAGACTCATCTCAATTACTTCTTGTTTGGACAAACTCTCAAGACCACATCCAGGCCATACATCTACTGTGATACTATCATCCTCAAGATAATCGATTAGAATTACTGGAATTCTAGCAAGTCCAAGTTCGATAGCGATAGACCAACGATGATGCCCATCGAGAATCGAACCGGTCACTCTATCGACGAGTAAGGGTTTGGTATATCCTCCCCATCGTATTGTCATATCGAGTAATTTGTCGCGATTCCTAATTTTTATTTCTTCATGAGGTTTCAACCAAGCCAAAGGCACCAGTTCGACATCGGATTCTTCCCACGACATGGTCCTCTGGCGAGTGAAGGATTGGGATAATGCTTTGGAAAGGTTGAGCGCGAGGGTGAAAGGGGGAGAAGGATGCTAGACGCTGGCCTGATTGCAGATTCTCCCGCAATAAGCATACCTGGATTGATTGAACCGAGTGCAAATCTTTCAGCTGTACTCAATACTTTTGCCAAAGAAGGATTTGGCGTTTGGGTCGTAGGTGGGGCGGTTAGAGATGCGATTTTAGGAATCGGTCCGCACGAATTTGACCTTACTACAAATGCACGACCTGATGAGGTGATGGCGATTTTCGAAGACCATATTCCCACCGGTGAAAAGTTTGGCACAATAACCGTCAGGAATGATGAAGAATTCTTTGAGGTGACTACCTTGAGAACCGAGGGTTCCTATGGCGATGGTCGCAGGCCAGACGAGGTTGAGTGGGGAGATAGCCTCACTGTTGACCTATCTCGCCGTGATTTTACCATGAATGCAATGGCATATGATGTTGCGAGAGAAATGCTTCACGACCCATTCGATGGAAGGAATGACCTCGATAGAGGAGTATTGAGAGCTGTAGGGGACGCCTCACGACGACTTTCAGAGGATGGTTTGCGAATAATGCGCGCTTATCGTTTCATGGACAGAGGTAATGCAGGTATTTGGCTGCCTGATCATGAGTTGAGTGCTGCATTGCTCGACTGCAAGCATATGTTATCCCATGTCTCTGTTGAAAGGATATGGCAAGAACTTACTCGAATTATCGTCGGTGAGCATGCGAGCAGTGTTCTTCTGAAAATGACAAATGACGGTATTATTCAAAGAATACTAGGATGTGACCCCACGCCTGATGAATTTGAATGGATAATGGCATGCGATAACGACCTCGAAGTTAGGCTTGCAATCCTGATGAACTCGATGTCGAGTAATGGTGTGGAAGATAGTTTGCGTTCACTAAAGGCCCCAAATAGGGTTATCAAACGGAGTAAGCACCTACATTTCCTATTGGAAAATACCCCTCATCCCGACGAGGTTAGAATATATAGAGCGGTAGTTTCAGATGAAGTTAAGGCTCATGCAATGATGATTCGTGCCCGAGGGTGGGACCCTAGTATTATCGAAAGTTCCCTTTCCCTTCCTGCTGAGGTAAAATGCCTGGTCGATGGAGATTGGATCCGTGAGCGAACAGCACTCATTCCTGGTAAAAGGCTGGGCCGACTCAAAGACTGGTTACATCGAATTCAGATAGAACGGGACCTCAAAACCAAGGATGAAATGGAAAGAGTACTCTGTACCTTATCGTGGCAGCATGGTGATGAGGACGAGTGGCCTCGAGTTCAGTGGCCTTGAACCTACACATTGATGTCTATTCATCATCTGGGGGATAATGATGAGCGAACTAGAAGGCGCGTCTAATCCATTGCTGAGGTCCGCAGTAGTGCCATTCATTGTAGGTGTCATGTTTTTCCAATTTGAGGGTCTTGAATTCATCGGAATCTGCGGGTTTCTTATCGGAATCATCATGCTAATAATCGCAGGGCTTTCTAATGCTGCTACAGCCGGATATAGTGCAGCGCAAAACAATATGGTTCTGAAACAAGATGAGTCAGGCCAATGGGGTTGGTCGCAGCCTGGTGGTCCAATCAATTCAGCACCCAGTGACAATGCGGCGATGATTGATATCAAATCTCAAGCAGCCAGCATACAACCTCAAATCGCTAATTTACAACCTGATGACCAACGAATGAAACTCATAATTTCTGAGGTTCGTCGAGGTAAAATTGACATTGGAGACCTTGACCTCAATGATGTCAATTCCATTGCCACGGTGTACGGAGTCCAAACTAGTAGTTCTAAAGAAGAAGTGATCAAGAATTTGGTCTTCTCTCCTACTGCTTCCAAGGCCCTCAAAATCACCGGTGCTACACTTGCTGGGATTGGAGCGCTTTCTACCGTTGCAGGTGCTGCAAAAGTAGCACGTCATGTTAATGACAAAAAGGACATCACTGGCAAAGCTCGCCAAGCCATTGAAGATGCTAAAGAAGCGATTGCTGAAAAGAAAGAAGCAGTCATTGAAGATTTTGATTCTAAACTAGATGAAGTCATTACTGAAATTGAAAATAAGGTTGAAGATGCTGAGCAATACCTCGAAGAGGATATTGCTGAAGATGAAGTTACCGATGAAATTATCGCGACCGAAGAAGAGATTGTAGTCGATGAGGCAGAAGAGGAGATGCCAATAGTCGAAGATGAGGAAATGCCAATAGTCGAAGAAGAGGAGATCCCAATAGTCGAAGATGAAATTGTCACAATTGAAGAGACTCAATCCCCTCCAACAATTACTATCGAGGCGATTGAATTAGATGAGGGAATAAATACTCCGTTAGAGATGGCGATTGAAGCAATGGAAAATGCTCGTTTATCCTCTGAAAGAAGAGCACTAATGGCAGCGGAAGACTCGGTGCACATGGTCAATATCAAAATTTCTAAATTTGAAAGAACATTGCTTGGGAATGAAACCTACCGCGGAGGACAAAGTCTCAGTGGGCTCATTGATGGAGGCCCGTACGAAGGTCTTGTCAGAATCCCAGTGGAACTCAACGAAGAAATTCTATTGAAAAGTGAAGGTGATACTATCAATGTTAATGCGCGAATTGTTGATTTCTCACCAAGTCGTCGCAGACCGGTTCTAGAAGCAATTGATTTTGCTTAATCAAGGCTGTATTGCACGACCTATTACGATACGCTGTACTTCTTGAGTACCTTCATAGATCTGTGTAATCTTTGCATCGCGGAAGAAGCGCTCAACAGGGAATTCCTTGGTATATCCATATCCGCCGAGGACCTGTACCGCACGCTCAGCAACCCACATTGCGGTATCGCCTGCGAATAATTTAGCCATGCTTGCTTCTTTGGAATGACGAGGACCACCATTCTCGTAGTGATTCTGTTTTGCCCATGAGGCTTTGTAGACTAAAAGCCGAGCTGCATCGATTTTTGTTGCCATATCTGCAAGATAAGTTGTAATCATTTGATGGTGGGCGATTGGCTTACCGAAAGTCTCTCTTTCATGCGCAAACTTGAGGGCGGCCTCGAATGCGCCTTGAGCAATACCAAGAGCTTGAGCTGCAATACCGATTCTAGAGTTGTCTAAAGCATTCATAGCAATTCCAAATCCCTTACCTGGTGCCTTGAGAACATTCCCAGCAGGTACCTTGCAGTCCTCGAGGATTAGTGTGCAGGTATCAGATGACCTAATCCCCAACTTATCTTCCTTCTTTCCAACAGTGAATCCTTCATATGATTGCTCTACGATGAAAGCAGTAGACCCACCGTGCTTCTTTACACCATAATCAGGATGGTCGACATCCTTGGCAAATAATACATAGATTTGGGCCTGTGCTCCATTTGTCACCCACATTTTCTCGCCGTTGAGTATCCAATGGCTTCCATCATCGGATAGTTTCGCCTTACAGGTCATTGCAGCAGCATCGGTCCCAGCTCCAGCCTCTGATAGGGAGTAAGCACCGACTTCTCCTGCGGCAAGGCGGGGAAGATATCGTGATTTTTGATCATCATTTCCATGAAGAGCAATTGTTTTGGAACACAAGCCAACATGTACGCAATACATCACTGCGAAGGACGGATCGACCCTCGCTAATTCCTCGATGATTATCGCTTCAGAGATATCATCGACAGGATTTCCACCGTACTCTTCGGGTATTGTAATACCTTGAAGTCCAAAGTCGAGAAATTCCTGCCATTCGGCAGCAGGAGGGATTTGATTGGCATCACGATGTTCAATAGTTGGAGGCAGAACTGTTTCTGCGAAATCTCGCACTAGTTCTCTTATCATCTGCTGCTCATCGGTTTCGTGGAACTGCATGCTAACTCCGAAGTGGCTCAAGCACATGACACTTGTCCATATTTTGAATCTCTGAAAATGCTCTCACAAACATCGCGTTAAAATACCACTTGTTTGACGGCGCGGTGGAGATGACCATGGACGAGGAAATCATGGAATTTGGAATCGCGCACAGTAGAAAGTACTCTAGAGACCACCTTTGGTATCAAGAAAAGGACGATAGGTTAGTTATTGGACTATCCGATTTCATGGCAAAGGATATCGGGGAAGTTCTCCGAGTTATCCTGCCGCATGCTGAAACCGAGATAGATGAAGAGCAGAGCCTCTTCTCTATCTGGACTGCAACTGAGAAACTCACATTCCCTTCTCCATTCAGTGGAGAGGTTTCCGAAGTTAACGGTGAAGTCGAAATCAATCCCGATTTGGTAAACGAGTCACCATATGACCTAGGTTGGATCATCATTCTTGCACCACACGAAGTCGACATGGAGAACCTCCTCGAGCCAGATGAGTATGTCGATTTCCTCGCAGAGTGAGGCGGCAACCTCTTGAGTTAGGGGTTCAACGTCTACTTGGAGTGATGATATGGACCTCGACCGTCACGATTTTCAACTTGAGGAGTTGATTGAGCGTATTCGTACCAGTGACCATCGCTTAATCGCATTACAGGTCCCAGAAGGACTAAAGATGCAAGCCCTTGAAATGATGGATGAAATCGAGGATGAAACTTCAGCAAAAGTCGTTCTCGCTGCAGACCCTTGCTATGGTGCGTGTGACCTCGTACATGACAAGATGAAAATGATGGGAGTAGAACTTGTAGCTCACATGGGACATTCTCAGATGAACATTGAATCTGGAATGCCGACTCAATTCATTGATGTAACCTATGATGGCGACCCTGAGATCGCCCCTATCCTACCTCTTCTCGCTCAACACCGAGCAATCGCAGAATCTCGTCTTAGCGAAGGTGATGTAGACCTTTCAGAAGATGAAGCCAAAGAACGATTCTTGGATGCAGTAGGGCGCGTTGCACCCCTTAAAGGCGCTAAATTGGGCCTAGTAGGCTCTATCCAACACCTTCACCTAATCTTCGACTTCAAAGAACGATTTGAGGCGGCTGGATTTGAGGTTGAAGTCCCTGTTGGTGGTGCTAGGCTAACCTTCCCTGGCCAGGTACTTGGCTGCAATTACTCGGGAGATGATGATGAAATCGGCCATTACTTATTCCTTGGAAGCGGAGATTTCCACCCTATCGGTCTCGCACTTCATACAGGTAAACCACTAGCAATGCTTGACCCATATACAGGTGAAGCGAGCGAAATGGGCGCAGAACGCATCGAGAGAATCTTACGCCAGCGCTTTGGCATGATAATGTCAATCCAAGATTCCCAAACTTTTGCAATACTGATTGGAGAAAAGCCCGGACAGATGCGAAGAACTCTCGCACTTCGCCTGAAGCGACTTCTTACTAAACACGGCAAGAAGGGATATCTTCTCGCTCTCGAACACGTCGGACCGGAGTTGATTGATTTCTATCCCGTAGATGCATTCGTCAATACCGCATGTCCTCGAATCGCCATCGATGATGCGGTGAAGTACGGCAAGCCTCTGGTAACCCCCTTTGAACTTGAGGTCGCTCTAGGTGAGAAGAGTTGGGAAACTGGATATCAATTCGATGAAATCCCGTGAAATTTCTTGTTTCATATTGCCATTTCCGCCCGTATCTTCAATAACGGTAGGCGAAAACCCTCTGGAGTCATGACGTCATATTTGGACCGTATCGGTGCGGGGCTGGTCCTCGCACACCCCGAGGTCTTCGGTTTCGACCACATCCCCGAGGAATTGGTGGGACGAGGTGAAACTCAGGCTCAATTAGCGGGAATGTTCGTCGGACTCGCCCATCCAGAAGGGGCTGGAAGAGCTGTTGTAACCGGACCCATAGGTTCTGGAAAAACTGCATTAGTCAAGCGTTTCTGCATTGACCTTTCACGACATTTATCCGAACGCCGCAATATTAGAAGTGTGCATGTGAACTGTCGTAATGCTACTACTGCCTCACGTGTAATGCAAAAGGTGGTCCAAGACCTCGACCCCGGTCATCCTGATCGCGGTCTTGGAGTTGGTGAACTCCTAACCTCGCTGAGAAGAATGATGCGGCTGGATAATTCTCATCTGGTAATAGTTCTCGATGAAGTAGACCATCTATTGCGCCATTCTGGCGATGATGTGCTGTACAAATTACTGCGAATCGATGAAGATAGGGATGGCGCTGGAACCCTCTCCCTTATTCTAATCAGCCAGGAACAAGTACTCGACCTCCTCGAGGGTGCGGTCATTTCTCGAATGGGGCGTTCCAATCATCTACGAATTGGACCATACGACGAAGATGGTATGCGCGCAATCGCTCACCAAAGGGCAGAAGCCGGTCTCGTTGTGGGAACATGGACCAGTGAAATTCTCGACCTAGTATCTCAAGCAGCGGCTCCTTCGGGAGATGCAAGGCAGGTGATCGAATTGCTTGAAGGTGCGGCTATGAGAGCAGAAGTATCTGGCCGGTCAATGATCGAACCCAAAGATGTCCAGCACACAGTAATCTCGATGCCGAATAATGTTGACACTATGGATATCGATTCCCTACCCCCGCATGCTATGCTCTTGTTGCTCGGGATTTGTAGGCGTCTTCGAAAGCAAGAAACCGTCACCAGTGGTGAGGCCGACAAGCTCTACCATGTGGTTTGCGAAGAGTTCCAACAGGACCCTAAGGGGCACACCACAATTTGGAAGCATATCAAACGATTAACGCAAGAAGACATCCTTGTGGCAAGGACTGATACCGTCGGTACAGGAAGGGGTCGAACGCAATTCCTATCGATGCCGCATATGCTACCTTCGGATGTGGCTCGCCGCCTAGAGACCCTCATACCTGCAAGACTACGGCGCTGAGGGCCTACGGCCCCCTCCCGGTGGGGCTAAATACCCGTCCCATGTCGGCAGGTTGCTCAAGAGAGGGTATTACCATGTCCGAAGGTTCCTTCAACGCAGTTGTCAATGACACAGACCCATCTAACGGTGGCCGCTCATACAACATGTCAATCAGTGGAAACAACCAATCTCAATTCCTTGGAAAGAAGATTGGTGATGTAGTCGATGGTATCTTCGTTGGAGAAGGCGAAAAGACCCTTGCTGGCTACAAATTGGAAATTACTGGCGGCTCCGATAAGACTGGAACCCCAATGCGCTCCGATCTAGCTGGAGGCACACGCCAATCCGTTCTCGTTACCGCATCAACCGGATTCAAAGGCCACGATTTGGTTCACAAGGCCAAAGGCGGCGAAAAGAAGCGTTTCCGTTACAAGCCAGACGGACTACGCATGCGCCGTAACTTCCGTGGTAACACAATCACCCAAGATACCCGTCAGATAAATCTCAAGGTCGTCGAGGCCGCTAACAAGACCCTCGATACCATCCTCGGAGAAAGCGAAGAGGAGAGCACTGAGTGAACGCCACGAGGCGTGCATCGTTCTGAATGGAGTTGACGGGAAGCATGGCAAGGAAGCTTCCCGCACAACCTGAAGTCAATATTGGCTTAGTTGGTCATGTCGACCACGGGAAAACAACCCTTACTCAAGCACTCTCTGGTATCTGGACCGATACCCATTCAGAAGAACGCAAGCGTGGTATCTCCATCAAACTTGGATATGCAGACACTGCATTCTACCAAACTTCCGAAGGAGACTACTATGCTACTGGGCGTCGTCCAGACGGCGGTAAGGATGAAGCACACGAATTGAAGAGAGTCATTTCGTTCGTAGATGCGCCTGGACACGAGACGCTGATGGCGATTATGATTACTGGTGCATCGATTATGGACGGTGCCATGTTGATGGTTGCTGCGAATGAGACCTGCCCTCAACCACAGACAAGAGAGCACTTAATGGCACTTGAAATCGCTGGAATCGAGAATATCGTCGTCGTTCAAAATAAAATCGACCTCGTTAGCAAAGAGCGAGCAATGGAGTCTCACAAAGAAATCAAGGAATTCCTTAGTGCAACCATTGCTGAAAATGCACCGATTATCCCCGTATCGGCGCATCACGATGTTAATCTCGATATTTTGATTCACGCTATTGAGGAAACAATTCCTACTCCTGACCGTTCAAAAGACACTCGAGCAATCATGCATGTCGCTCGCTCTTTCGATATTAACCGACCCGGAACGCGACCTACAAAACTCCGCGGTGGTGTGATCGGCGGGAGTATCGTCGAAGGTGAATTCAAAATCGGCGATGAAATCGTCATCGGGCCTGGGCAAAAGATTCAGAAAGGAAACAAAGTTCACTACGAACCGATTATTTCCAAGGTTTCCAGTATGCAAGGTGGAGGATTGAATCTAGACAACATGCGTGCAGGTGGCCTTTGCGGAATGGCAACACCACTCGACCCATCATTCACAAATGCCGACAATCTCTCGGGTCAAGTCGTTGCACGAAAAGGAGAACTTCCCGAAGTAAGGGATTCAGTTGCAATTACGATTAATCTCATGGAGAAAATGGTTGCTGGAGAAGGTGAAGAGCCAACACCAATTATGCCATTGCGTCCAGGAGAGATGTTGATGGTAAATGTAGCAACAGCCACAAGTGTTGGAGTTGTCAATACCACTGGAAAGGGTAAAGCAACTCTAAACCTCAGACTACCTATTTGTGCAGATTCCGACCAAAGAATCTCTCTATCTCGAAGAGTCGGTGCACGCTGGCGATTAATTGGTCATGGAACTATTGAGTGAGATTCATGCCTAGAGTTTTAATCGATGCCTGCGGTTGGGTCGCTGTCATCGAGGCTGGAATCAATATCGACCAAGCACTGCTAGAAAGCGCTGGAACTCGTGACCTGATTCTCGTTCCATCAGTTCTTGCAGAATTGGAATCGATGGGCGACCGTAAATTGCTCCTAGACATGCTTGAAGCGAGATGTGAAATTGTTGAAGCGCTTGCTGAATCAGGTAACCATACCGATGACCAGCTTCATGATTTGGCTGTTGCACATGATTGGATTGTACTGACTGTAGATACTGGTCTCAAACGAAGGTTATCACAATCGGGAATGGCATGGCTAGAGGTTAGTGGCCGTTCTCATCTCAGACTTGTTCGACAATGAAAATAAAACATCGTTGTCGGTGAGAAGTTCATATACCTCTTAACAATAATAGGTTTCAATGGGAAATATTGCGGGCTATTCCCAAGACCATTTGAATCGAGACAATGTTCTTGATTCAGCAAATGAACTTGTCACTCTCCTTGTAAACATGGGAGTGAATCCCCATACTGCTCGAACGTTGATATGTTTGCATGTTCATGGAGTTTCATCTTCTCCTCAACTGCAGGAACGATGTATGATACGACAACCTGATGTTTCGATTGCAATTAATCAATTGAATGAAATGGGGTTAGTGATCGTCGAATCAATTAGTAAAGGAACTCGTGGCAGACCGTCACATGTTTACAGTTTGGCCCACCCTTTGAGAACATGCCTTGCTCCTTTCCTAAACACTGCACAAGCGAGGCTTGAAATTATTCAAAATCAATTAACTCAGGCTTCAGAATTGGCTGAAATAATCTCAGTGCCATAATTATGGCAAGGTGAAAAGGACATCGTCATCATGTCCGTCTAACAAACGGAGTTTTACACTAGCATCTATCCATGCATGTGCATAATTGATGGCTCCGAAGGCCCTCACATAATCACCGCTATCCATGAAATGTCTAGCATCAGAAGCATAGTCATCTGCCATCCTCATCATTATTTCGAGTTGTTTTGCTTCCGGTGTTCCTTCGGGATGAATTGGAGTAGCTTTTGCTCTCGCTCTTTTTGTTAAATCTAGATAATGAAGTAATTTCTCTTCAGTCAC
>CAZNXM010000002.1:0-16880 GCA_964577145.1 uncultured Candidatus Poseidoniales archaeon | reverse complement strand
CAATTCAATCACCCCTTAGTCGAGCAACTATACGATTTACATCTTCGGCTCGTCCTAATGCCTCATAGAGATCTACTGCAAGCGATAATCGGCCCTCGTCTTCGGCCTGTCTGGCTCGCTGGAAAATATTCTTTCTCTCTTCCCAATCACTAGACATTTTTGCCTCGGCCAGATTCTTTTGCATTTCAGCCCTTCTGAGGTTTGCAAGTTCTGGAGCCTGCCAAAATCTCGCTAGGCCGCTACGTGTTAATGTAGCCATAGTATCTGCAGCCAGGCCAACTAGGAACTCTCCTAAGTTAGTACCAACTGACTCGGCGTCTTCCTCGCCTGACATCGAATATAATTTACCCTCGACAGACAGCACCCACCAACCATCTCCTGCTCGGTTTGCAGCAACAGGTTCGAGAGATCTTGTGTCAATAGTTTCTATCGCATCCCATCCAAATGGGTGAGGTACGCCTTCCCAAAGATTTCCATCTGCAGACTGTAAGAGAACTTTTCCACCAACCATTCTGCTAACCCAACTCCAGACTCTGTCCTCGAGTAATCTTTGGGAGTCATCTTTAGCCAAGCGTGCGCAACGCAATCGGCCTCTATCATCTTGCCACATCAAATGTTCGCGGTCGAACCAACCTACCAAACGACGGACCATCCCGCTCTCAAGGCGTTTGATGCCTCGGCCTTCTTGGTTGAATAGATGGAGGCGGCCTTCTCTACATGCTAGAATCCAGCCTCCTCCTGGGCGCGACATTAAATCGCTAAAACCTCCACTAGTAGCCCTTCCTTCTCCTATTTGCGAACCATCACTCGCTCTCAAAATATGAAACCCATGCCCACATAATATCGCAATTTGTCCTGATGCATGTTCAGCAGCATGGACCTTGAATGGCATCGAGCGTTTCCAGCGTACTCCACCGTTCTCATCTAGAAGAAATAACTCGAGGCCACTAGCTACGAGAAGGTCAGAACCCACAGATGTTGAGGTCGCAACAAAGGTTGGTGCTTGCCATGAATGAGATATTGACCAACTCATAATGACCCCTCCATCATTCCCCATGCTACAAGTTGGGCTTTCGCATCATTCGTCAATGAATACATCCTTGAACGGCCTTTTGGCTGTACTGATAGTATCCCTGCACGATAAAGACGATTGCAAATCTGAGACATTCTGGGCCGTTTGATTCTCAACTGGTCCTGCAAACGGGCATCAGAAGGCGAAAATGAACGCTCTGATGCAACTTCAACCAATATTGCCTCACTACGGGCGAGATTGCGCAATGTATGGACATCTAGAGCGAAACTATGCCTTTGGCCAATAATTGGCAATCGTAGGGATGAAAGGGCATCTGCTATGCCTAGTGACTGTAAGGGCCTGAGAATATCTGCAAGTTGTTTCAGAAAATCTGATTGATGCTCAGGTTCGGGTTCGGGTTCATTTGGCTCTGCAGTTATTGTTTGGTCTTCGATGATGATTGGTAACTCTGGTTTTGGCTCCTGAATCAATGTGGGCTCACTTCCCTCTGCCATCCACAACGCATTCGCTTCCTCTTCAACGTCCTTTACTTTGGGCTCTGGAATAGGAGTCGTCTCTTTGATTTCTTTTTCTACCGCCTTGAAATCACGATTTCTGTGTCGAAGACCACCAAATGGCCCTGACGCATGAACTGGCAAGGGAGCATATGCCGGTTCGTCCGGTTTATTTTCCTCTGCAAGTTGATCCAAATCAAGGTCGAATCCACTATAATCTGATTCGGCAAACTCTTCATCATCGAACTGCTCTTCCTCGACTGGTTCATCTACGATATCCTCGACGATCTCAATTTCTGATTCGTACCGTGCTTCTCTTGGTCGTTCTCTTTCCTCATCGACCATGTCCCGCATCTTTCTAATAATGCGAGAAGGATGGCCTGCGCACTCATTGACAACGAAACCTAGAGCCTCATCAGACATTTTCCACCCGGCTCTGGACACTGATGCCACCCTTTTCTGACAGAGTTCCCTTACCTCTTCTTCCTGTAACGGCTTCAAGACTTCAACATGGTCAAATCTGCTGACCAATGATTCTGGCCATTGAGCCCGTTGATCTGTTGTCAAGGAGATTACTACGAGGGCACGAAGCCTCTCAATAGCGGAAAACACTCCTGCGGTGACTTCCGATAGTTGCCTTCCATCAGCGCTAGAATAATCCAATGCAATAAGGGGTAGTGGGCCGTCCTGGCTCTTGGTGTGGTGCGCCAGTTTGGTAGCGAGTTCAGCTGCGCTAGTAGGCATATCAAAACCGAGGAATGAGCCATGGATTTCATCCAGTATTGAACGAGCGTGGTTTGAGAATGGAAACATATCAAGATGGACTGTTTTACTAGATTCCTCTCCTACGCACCGCAGGAGTGAAGTTCTACCAGAGCCTCTCTCCCCGATTAGCAAAATCAGTCTAGGAGTTTCCTGATGTAAGAACCTCGTCCACCTTCCAGCAAATTCATCTCTGCCAACTAGGAGATCTGAATCACCAGTTTCTAGTGGACGTCCATGGAAGGGATTCTCCTTCAGTGCGGGAATTCCCAATGCAGGCGTTTCAATACCCATGCGAGCCAGTGCGGCTAGTAGAGTATATGATGTTTCACCGTATTGTGCACCCACAGAGATGCGTTAGGACGTGTTAAAAGAATGACCAAATGAATAGATTTACTCGATATAACGGCTAACTAACGCACGGTTAACACGTTAATTAACGCGTTAATTAGGCGCATCGTTCATGTGCTAGAGTCACCCGCATCACAGATAGAGGAAGAGGACCATGCCTGTCGACAATAGCCGCCTCAAGGGCTTCTACCGCCTATCGGTTGCTGAGCGCCTTGCAACGGTTGCTAAACTCTCAGGACTTAACGATGAGCAGGTTGCTGCCTTGTCATCAACTGCTGAATTAGACGAAGCTTCTGCTGATAGAATGATTGAGAATGTAATTGGCACTATGTCGCTTCCTGTTGGAATTGCTACCAACTTTATCATAGATGGAGAATCATGGCTGATCCCATTCTGTGTAGAGGAATCTAGCATTATTGCTGCAGCCTCAAATATGGCTAAGCGTTGCCTTTCTAATGGTGGATTTCGCACATCTTCAGACCCCCCTATTATGATTGGACAGATTCAGGTACTCGGCCTCGATGATGTCGATGCTGCTACTTTGGCAATCTCTTCTGCTAAGGCTAGATTAATGGAAATCTGTAATTCACGTCCTTCGACAATGATTCGCTTAGGAGGGGGTTGTAAGGATATCCAAACTAGGAGTATCGAAACCCTCTCTGGGAGGGTGCTTGTAGTCCACCTTCTTGTTGATACACGTGATGCAATGGGTGCAAATGCGGTCAATACAATGGCGGAAATGGTTTCGGAATCTATTGAGGAAATTACAGGTGGTCGTGTCCATTTGAAAATCCTCTCCAACCTTGCAGCACACCGGTTAGCACGAGTTGAAGCAATATTCACTCGTGAGGAGATCAGCGATGATGGAAGTGCTGAAAATGGCTCTCAAATTATTGATGCAATTCTCGAGGCGCATCATTTCGCTGTAGCAGACCCGTTTAGGGCAACTACTCACAATAAGGGCGTAATGAATGCCATTAGCGCCATTGCACTAGCATGTGGGCAAGATTGGAGGGCAATTGAGGCTGGATGCCATGCATGGGCTAGTCATGCCAACAATGGGTATTCTTCCATGACAAAATGGTCAAAGAATGCTAATGGTGACCTTGTTGGCTCTATTGAGACTCCTTTGGCCGTAGGTATCGTTGGAGGGGCATCCAAGGTACATCCTGCTGCAAGAGCTAATCTGGCAATACTTGGAGTGGAATCATCTCAACAACTTGCTGGCATAATGGCAGCAGCAGGACTTGCACAGAACCTTGGAGCAATGAGGGCACTGGCAACGAACGGAATACAGGCTGGACACATGAAACTCCATGTGAGAAATATGGCAGTCACAGCTGGTGCTATTGCTGATGAAATTGAACAGGTTGCTGAAAAGGTTCGTGCGCAATCAGGACCTATCACCCAGCAAGCAGTAAACGATGCACTGAAGGCACTGCGAGATGAATAATCATTCATCTTCAGAGAGTTCAAGTGTCATCTGTACACCTTCTTCTCCATCTTCACGAAGTGCTAGTTTCTCTTCCATACCCTCTAGCATTCCAGAGCCTGCTACCTGGTCACGGAACCATTTCTTGACTTTCTTACGGTCGGTATGTGGACATCCAAATACCTCTGAGAAGCGCCTCGTAGTTGTTAGGCGCCGAGTATTGCCATCTCTACGTCTATTGACCAAGCCTGCTTGAGCCAATTCCCTGATGTGGTCATACGCTCTCTGGCCCAATAACTCTACCAATCTGGACTGAGGCATTGGTTGATGGTATGCGATTAGTGCTGCGGCCTTCAGCAATTTACCTGGAAGATCGCTCTTGGTATCTGTGGGAAGATGATCGGCGATTGCAGGTTTGACTTCAATTGCCCAACGACCGCCGATTTCCACTGCTTGTATTGCACCACCTCTACGTCGTTTTAAGGTGGATTGTAATGTGAGAAGCGCCTCCGAAATCTCCTCTTCCTCATATCCGAGTGATTCAGATAATTCCTCAGTATTGAGGGAGCGTCCAGCACTGAACATAGTGGCTTCCAATAGAGTTTCCAAGGGTATTTCAGTCATTTATTCACCACCTCATTCTACTAACCACGACTCTAATTCTTCCATTACTGTAGAATCGATTTGCAATTCCTCTTCCTTTGCCGCAGCCTCTTCAGCAAGACGTTGTGCCTCTTCCTCGGCTGCTATCCTCGCCCGTTCCTCTAAACGAGCAGTATGGCGTTGAGATTCAGATTCCTCTTCATCGATTGATGCAGTAGCATCATCCATCCACTTTCGAGCAAGGACGACTACTTCTGCAAAAGTCTCAATATCGGGCCATTTATCTTCTATCATGATTGGATCATCTGGACCTTCCTGGGATATTGAAGCATAACCTCTGTGGGTTAGGAATAAACCAGCGATGAATGAAGTTACCTTCGATTCCTCTTGATATCCTTCAGGTATATGTCCATGCTTTTCTTCAAGTATAGAGTTCAATGCAGCAGATACATCTTCGACTGGGACCTTGGACTCACCAAGTTTTGTCGTAACCACTCGAATGGCTCGCCAACACTTTTCGATATCCCCTTCAAGGTCCTCATCGTGCATTCTAGCACCGACATTGGAAATCATTTCTTTGAGTTCTTCAGCATGTAATCGGCGATTTTCTTCTCTGGCCTTTAGAATTTCAGCATCATCACAAGCATCCTTGAGTGCAGACAGTAATTCTCCAAGAGTGGAAGGACGGCCCTCATCTCTGCGTACCCTCTCACCAAATAATGAGGGAAGGACACCATCTGCACCACCATCAAGAATAGTAGAAGTAAACATGAATTCTTCATCATCATACTCTGCTTCCCAACCGAAATCTAAGAATTCATCATCATCCATATCTAGGGCTGTTACCTTATCGAATAATACTGAAGCTTGCTCATTCAATACCTCCCACGACATTCTAATCAAACGACCACAAGCCGGTAAGTCGAGGCTATTAGCCTCCGCTCGTACTCTTTGAGTGAAGATTTTGAGGAAGGCTGAAAGGTCGATATTCCAAGGGTCCATTCCCTCCTCTTTTATCAGAGAGAATACCAGAGCGACTGATCTATCAAATGGATCGATGAGAGATTGATGCTCGGCACCGTCGGTCTGGGCAATGCTAACAATGCGATCAGCAAAGCGTGCTGCTTCGTCAGGTGTTTCATCACGACTAACAAGCTGATCCATGATGTCCTGGCGTAGGAACCAGTCGTCAAGTGCGGCCTGCTGCATGTTCAGACCTCCTTCTCGACCTCGGATTCAGATTCAGATTCTTCTTCCTCGAGTAATGCATCGACTACAGCACGACGCTCCTCGATATCTTCGGACAATTCCTCTGCCCTCTCTGTGAGAGCAGTGAAACCGGTGGACTCCTCTTCTTCACTTTCTTCATCGGCATCCTCGGATAATCTTCCAAGACTTGTTGGTGTTTCAAGTGGTTCAGGAACTTCTGGCATATCTGCAGCATCAATCCTCGCTTGTTCGATACGGGAATGGTTCTTTTCAAGCGCAGATACATTCTCCTTTTCTGCTGCTTCACCCAATGCGATTGCACGCTCACGGTCAAAGTCGACAATACGGCGTGAACAACCATCTCCTCCATGAGTAATTCCAATGTGATGGTCGGCTAACATGAGTGAAACCTTGCGTAATGTTACCATGATGAATTGGGCGGACTCGCTTCGTTCTCGGCACATCTTAGCGATGAGTTTAGCATTGTCTCCATCCAGATTCTGATCGACTTCATCGAAGTAGTAGAATGGACTTGGATCATGGTCCTGAATTGCAAAGATTAGCGACAGAGCAGCCATTGATTGCTCTCCACCAGATAGGCCTTGTAAACGGGACTTGTTCGACTTACCACGAGGCTGTGCCCACATGTCTAGGCCAGCCTTGAATGGTTCATCGGGATTCTCTAGGAACAATTCTCCTCGGCCGCCATTTGAAAGAATCTTGTAAACCCGCTTGAAGTTCTCATTCACATCCTTGAGCGTGGCTAACAAACGTGTCTTTCGTTGGTCTTCCAACTTGTCCGTGATATCGATTAGACGCTTACGGCGTTGCTGAAGAACCTTGAAGTCGGTCTTCATTTCATCCAAACGCTCTTTGCATGCATCATATTGTTCAATTGCAAGCATATTGACAGGGCCGTGAGCATCAAGACGGCGTTGGAGTGCACGCAATTTCTTCTCTGCATCTCCCACATTCGCCAATTCAATACCCTCTTCAGCAACTTCAATCCCAATTTCTGCCATCTCTGCAAGGAGGTCGGCTAAGGATTGTTCCTTGATTGCTAAATTGCGACCGATATCCTCTGCCATGGACCTATGGCTAATCGCTGTAGTAGTTTTCTGCCCAGCAGATGCACGGAGTGCTGCACGTTCCTCGGTTAATGTAAGTCGTTCACTTTCAAGACCCTCATTTTCCTCAAGTAATACTGCGCGCTCACCCTCCTTAGCAGTGAGAATGATGGTGTCAGCATCGATTGCAGTATTCCATTCTCCGATTGATTTAGTTCTTCCAGCCATGTTTGACTGAATTTCGTCTGCACGGCTTGTGAATGTCTCAAGTCTATCGCCAAGAAGTGAACTCCTCTCCTCTCCACTCTCTAATGTCAAACGGGCTTTAGCAGCAATTCCTTCTGCTTCCATTCGCTTCTTTGAAGCTTCAAATAGTCGCTGACGCATTCCTTCAGGGGAAGATTCCTGTAACTGGTTATGCGCTTTTTCACGCGCTGCTTCAGCATCGACCAAGGTTTTCTTGGCTGTTTCAAGCATTGTAATTCGTCCACGGTGGTCAGATTCTAAATTTTCAAGACGCTTTTGCAACTGTGTTGCCTCGCCACGTTTCTTGTCTAATTCCTTTCGTGCTATTTCGCATTCTGCATTCCAAGCTGTTCTTTTGACCGAGGTATCATCTTCAGCAAGTGAATTGATTTTAGTACGGATTTCAAATTGTTGAGACCTTGCTTCTTCAACTGCTTTAGTAACAGTTTCACTCATCAAGTAGAGCCGTTCTACCTCAGCAGCGAGTTTTTCTACCGCAGAAGCACCTTGGATTCTACCGCCAAATCCTGCCTTCATTCGAGCTCTGCTGCCACCAACCATCGCACCACCGGGTTCGGTGATTTCTCCGCGCAATGTTACGAGCCTAACTCCGCCCATCAAACGTCGAGCGGTGTTGAGATCCTCTACCACGAGAGTATTGCGCAATGCATATGCTACTGCAGTAGCAATTCTTGGATCATAATCGAGTAGTTCGTGAGCAAATCCGATGACTCCTGGCTTTCGAGCAACCATCGCTGCTTTTCCACTAGAACGGTTTGCTTGGATTCTGTTGAGAGGTAAGAATGTGGCTCGTCCTGCTTTCTTATTTCGAAGTAAGGCCATCGCCTCAGCAGCAACCTGGTCATCTTCAACAACAATGGAACTCATTCCGCCGCCTACGGCGGTAGCAAGTGCTTCAGCATGTGCGTCATCACGTGGTGCACACAATTCTGCAATCGTTCCTAGGACTCCACGGAGTTCTCCACGGTCCTTGGCCGCGATTACCGCAGCAGCGCCTGGTGCCATTCCATTATTTCCAGAACGATTTTCTAATTCGGTTCGAGCGCTGACAAGCTTTCGCTCTGTCTCGCGTAATTTGGTTTCAACCGCTGTTGCTTCAATCTGAAGTTTTGCTTCACTACGTTGGGATTTCTGGAGTTCATCTGCTAGTTTGGTTTTGTCGACTTCTGGATCAGCAGTTCCCAATTCTTCCCCAACTAATTTGAGGTCGTCATGGATAAGACGAGCATCTTCTACGCTCTCTTCAGCAGTAGATAACTGCTCAGCAACCAAGTCGGCTTGACCGAAAATTTTGTCTGCTTCTAATTGGGCAGTATTTGCGGCCTCTCTTGCCGCCTCTAATGCTTCAGTAGCCTTAGAAAGAGCTCGTGATAATGTCGCAGTTGCAGCGCCTGATGATTCGAGATCATCCTGAACTGACTTTTCCTCGGCTTCAGCTTCATCAAAAGCCGCTTTCGATGACCCAAGTGCTTCTTTTGCTTCAACAAGACTCTCTTTATGAGTGGTCAATGCCTCAGTCGCAGCAATTATTTCTTCCTCGAGGATTCCTAGTGATTGCTCGTCATCAGATTGAGTTTCCATCGCTTCTTCTATTCGGTCACGGTTTCGCTCACATGCAACCTGTAATTTCTGAATCTCATCGAGGAGTCCGCCTTTGTCCTCGCCCATTGCTTCCTTTATTTTCACTTCGAGTTCGCCAATGCGATCGTCAAATTTGAGAAGTTCAATTGATGCATCTTTGACAACCTGTTCGAGTTCTGTTGCCTCGGACAAATATCTTGCACGCTCTTCGGTGTGATGGCGAATTTCTGCTTTACTTGAAGCATGCCTGGATTGATGGAGTTCGATATTTGCTTGATCAAATTCTTCCTTGAGAGTCTTTACCTTCTCGGCTTGAGCCTTTTCCTTCTCAAGCGCCTTTAGTCGTGATTTCTGTTCATCTTCGACCAATGAAATTCTATCGATGTACTCTTCGACCTGGTTTTTCTGTCGTTCAGCCTTACGGATTTCCTCATCATACGAGGTTACTCCTGCAACCGAATCCAGTACCTTGCGCCTTTCATTTGCAGTCATCTTAGACAAACGTGTAACATCGCCCTGTAGAACGATATTGTAACCATCTGGTCTTGCATTTGCCTGACTCAAAAGTCGATGAAATGATTTCTGGGTTGATTCCTCACCATTGAGATGATATGTTGTAACCGTGTTATTGGATTTGGTAAGTCTAACCTCACGAGTCATTCGAACCTCTTCGTAATCGATAGGAAGTCTGCGTCTTCCATTGGAAAGGACCGGATTAGCAAAGACAAGGGTGACTTTTGCATTTCGAGCTGGACGATTCGACTTACCTCCATTGAAAATTAGGTCCTTTGAGTTTTGAGCTCTAAGAACTTTTGACGAACGCGGACCAAGTACGAATTGAATCGCATCGCCGCAATTTGATTTTCCTGAGCCATTAGGCCCAGTAATGGCTGTAAAACCACGATTCAACGGAATCGTCGCTTCGCCATTAAATGACTTGAAGTTCTCCACTTCCAATGATTTTAGATACATCCCTTTCCCTCTCAATCAGGAAACTGAGTTCCCGACCTCAAGGTGGGAGCGAGCCCCGAGGGGTCTTGAAGGTTCCCCGAGCCTCGCACGCGAGACGCCGATTGTGAATGACTGATTATTGAGCCGAAGACAGTGATTCATTGTAAGGAACCAGTGTTCGAACAACGTGCGCATCCTGCTCCATTACAAAGGTGGCAAGTCCTACCAAGTGAGTAGGAGGCTACATCCCTTAATCCGCTCTCAAAGGCATCTTCATGATGTGATAATTCCTGATGTGTCCACAAATCTTTCACTGTAGTATATCGGCTCATTCCTTTCATCATTTTTCTATCGGACTTCAAACCCTTCAGTGAACCGCCGGTTTTGTATGCCTTATCCATCTCGGAATGTAATTTCTCATTTCGCTCTTGAGAAGCAGTAGTATTACCCTTATCGGGATCATCGTAGATGTACTTTGGACCTCTGATTAAGAAAAGCCCTAACATGAATACTCCAATTTGTACTGCTATTGCAGGAGCAGGGAATGGCAATAGGGCTGCGAGATCTTCTACATCTGGACCAGGAAGAGAATCGGTAGCATCAGCGATTGCTAGGCCACACAATAGAATACCGCCAACCAAAGCCATTCTACGAATTCTCTTTGCCCACCGACCCCGACGTGGCCAACGGATAAAAGAGGCGAAGAAGAGAATTGTTCCCTCTAATATCAGCAACATATCTGCTGCATCCCATACTCCGAGAGTGGCTACGCATGTGTTAACAGAACCTGAATCTAAGTCGCTTTGAATATCTCCGCTACTGCAACCAGGTTGTGCCATGTTTGCAAGTATCAATTTATGTGGCGGCTCAAGAGGCATTAGCACGCCTAATTCTACATTGGCTACAGCGACACAAATCATCAGGAGGCCGATGATACCTGATAGCTTCTTGAAGCCCCCCATAACCCCTGTGTAACACACCACGCCCTTCTTCGTTTCGCATGAAAAGGGGGCATCTTTGAATGCATCCAGCCACAGGAGGTGTTGCGTCCCATGTCACGTATCGTCATTATCGGCAGCGGCATTGCTGGTCTTTTCGCCAGTTTACGTCTTGCTGATGAGAATCATGAAATTCTAGTTGTTACCAAACAACGGCCGAAAGATAGTTCCACTAATTGGGCTCAAGGAGGCATTGCTGGAATTCTAGATCGTACAGATGGCGAGGCAATGGAAGCGCATATTGCAGACACATTGGCTTGCGGTGATGGCTTATGCGATGAAGAAATTGTACGTATGGTTGTTACTGAAGCCGGCGATAGAATACGTGATTTGCTATCTATTGGGGTGAAATTTGAAGAAGATGACGATGGATTCCATCTCGTCAAAGAAGGAGGGCATTCTGCCCGAAGAATTCTACATGCAAAGGATGCAACAGGTGCTGAAATTGAGAGAGCACTAACCAAAGCTGTAGCTGAACACCCCAATATTGAGGTCAGGCCTCATACACTAGGGGTCGATTTGATTCAAAGAGAACATGGAGACCCTTCAAAGGGAGTAAAGGGGATTTGGTGCCTTGATTTAGATTCTGGTAGAATGGATGCAATTCCTGCAGATGCAATCATGATTGCCACCGGAGGAACAGGAAGGTTGTGGGAGAGGACAACCAACCCACCTGTAGCTTCTGGAGATGGTTTAGCAATGGCGGTTAGAGCCGGAGCAGTTGCAAGAGATATGGCATTTGTTCAATTCCATCCCACCGCATTGATGTTGCAGGGCGATAGGCCTTTTCTCATTACTGAAGCGCTCAGAGGCGAAGGTGGAGTCCTACTTGACCACAAGGGATTAGAAAAATATAGAACAGGTGACAAAGAGCCTGAAGTATATTCTTTTACACTGGAGTCTTCACCTCAGGGCTCACTCGCAACAAGAGATATCGTAGCCCGAGCATGTGACCGTGTGATGAAGCGAAGTGGATTCGACCATGTGTGGCTAATCACCGACCATCTAGATGAAAAAATATTGAAAAATAATTTCCCAACTATCGAAAGTAGACTGAATCTTGCGGGACTTTCACTAGGACGAGACCCTCTGCCTGTAGCACCAGCAGCCCACTACATGGTAGGGGGATTGTCTGTCGATATTGATGCAAGGGTATTGATGGATGATGGCACCTCGATACCCGGCCTATACGGGATCGGTGAAGTGGCTTGTACCGGAATGCATGGTGCAAATCGTCTTGCTTCTAACAGCCTTCTAGAAGCGGTGGTATTCGCAAATAGGGCTGCTGATCACATGATTATGAATCCTATTGAATCACTTGGAGAGGTCCCTGAATGGCGTGCTGAAGGCTTGCCACACCTTGAGGAGCATGCGCCACTGGTTAGAGACCTTGAGACCCTACGTATGACGATGACCGACGATGTAGGAATTGTTCGACGTTTCTCAAGACTCGAAAGAGCAAGTCGAATGCTCACTTTACTCTCAAAAGAAGTTGATATCATTTGGAGAAGGAGCCTCCCTTCAAGAGATTTGATTGAATTACGCAACCTTGTTTTGGTTGCTACATTGATTACTGACGATGCACTTTCCCGAAAGGAAAATTCAGGCCTGCACTATAATGCCGACCTCATCTGAGTCCCTTGATTTGGCTGGTAAGCATTGCGTTTAGGGGCGTAGGAATTCCACTCCTTTCACCACGGCGTACTACTTCGCCACACATCATTTCAATCTCGGTTTCACGACCTTCTTTAACATCTTGAAGCATCGAGCAGAGATTTTCTGAAGTAGATTCAAGTACAGACCTCAAACGATTGACTAATTCCTCATCACTAGGAAGTGAAACGCCCTCCATGCGTGCTACACTCGCTGCTTCAAGCATGGTAGCTTCGGATTGATTGAACATCTCTTCACCAAGCAATGCTCCATTTGTGACTCCGCAAATCGCTGCAATCGGGTTAATCGCCACATTGAGCAGTAGTTTTTGCCACAAAATAGCATCTAAATCTACAACTTCTTCAGCGTTGAGACACGATAGAATTTGTACAAAGTCTCCTGAACAACGCCCACCGATCAATAAATCGCCTTTAGCCACCCAGTTAATCTCTCCAGCCTTAGGCCTGAATACCGCATTTGTAGTCACGCCACCTGCTACCCTATGTGGACCCAATATCTCCTGCAAAATTTCTATATTACCAAGTCCATTTTGAAGAGAAAGAACAGGTCCTGTGCAGATGAAACGAGCAACTTCGGCGAGACGAGTTGTATCCTTTGCCTTACAAGTGATAATTGCGAAGTCACAGCATCCTTCGAGTTCAGGATGCAAACCTGCATCTTCTAAGGTGACGAGCCAACTACCGCCATCGATTCTGAAATTCCATTCGCCTGTTATTCCAAGGCCACTAATAGCTAGAAGAGCGCCATGCTCCCCTTTGGCATGAACGAGAACCTCCTTGCCTGATTCGACCAATTTTGCTGCAATCAGGCCTCCAATGGCTCCTGCTCCCAGTACAGCAATCCTCATTCTCACACCTCATGACTTGCAAGATGTAATTCGACAATCCAATCGCTATGCTCAAGCCAAGCCATTGTGAAATCGCCTCCTTGCGGTGTTATTGAGATATTAGTCCACTCGCCTGGCGATAAGAAGAGATTACCGGAAACGTCCCATTGAGGTCCATTCCCATGGTAATCAATCACTATACTGATGTTTGAAGAAGTTGGATTGAATAATCGGAATTGATTGGTAGAATTGATTGAATTTCCTTGCCATTGCATTGAATATTTTTCCTGCTGAGGTATCGTTGGCCCATCGACTTCCAGCATGAGATTTGGAGCATCTATCACCAAATATTCAGTTTGACTTCCATCTTCCTGACAATGTAAAATGACGTCACCAACATTTGCCTTCAAAGTGAGGTTTTGCGATTCAACAACCGGGATAACTCCAGCAGTCAATACCGAAAGGTCCCAAATCCATTCTCCTTCTGAAGGAATGTTTGGTACACTCGATGTAATCACTTCCTCACAAGGGCCACTAGATGACATTCTAAGTTCTCCTCCTACGGAAAATGGACTTGCCCAACCCAAGTGGTTTGGATTTATTATCATCTCACCATCCGGCATATGTAAGGGTACATAATTAGTCGATGTAATTGCCATTTGATGTTCGACTCCATCGATTGAAACACCATCTGCTAAATCCAACATTCCACTACGACCCTTTACACAAATTTCACTCACATCATTTGTTACGCTAATCGTACTATTTGAACTGCCTTCGAAAGTCAATAACTCAGATGGAATCGCACTCAATACAGAGAGATTCGATTCTTCCGCACCATTCCAAACCAAATCAAAGCACGCCTGAGGGTCTTCTAGGCTACCTGTCCAATTCATTGTTGAAGTCGCAGGGAAAACAGTAAGGTCTGGAGATGCAGTATAGGATAATTCGCCTCCATCGTATGAAACGATGAAGTCCTCACGAGTTGGAGTATCTTCTCCTTGCCAATTCATCTGCAACTCGATCTTGAAAATACTCTTTGGACCAATAATTCCACTGCAGGTCTCGATTTGTAATTCATCGTCGGGATTTTCAAGAGAGGGGCATGAGTACAATGTTGCCCAATCCAAAGGCGCAGTATCATCAAGAGACCAACTTTGCTCTATCAATGAAGGATTGGTAATGAGAATGGATTGATTTGCCCAACCGAATTCATCGATAACGATATCTTCGTACTTTACTGAAAATTCCAGTGAATCATCCCAATCATCTAGCACCATGAACGGCGTGTGGCCAGGTAATGCAAACATGAAGGCGATGAAAAGAAACATGCCTATTCTGCGATGGTCTTCTTCTGGAAGACCTTTCATGTCATCGAGTAAAACCGGGGAGCGTGGTTCGCCTCCACGGTGTACCAGTAATATGAATAAAAGAGCTACTGGTAAGGTCCAAATCGTCCATCCATTGAATGCTCCGAACAGGAATCCAAAGAGCATTACCATCATTATGAGCATTGTTTGGGTAGCGCCAGTTCTTGCTTCAGCGATACCCATTCTAGCAATAATAATACGACCTCCCGGCATTGTTGGAATTGGCAATAGAGAAATCCACCCCATGAACATCAATGTTGAGCCGGCAAAGGTGAAGGGATGAGCCCATGCGCTCTTGAGAATCATCTCATTCTCCCCATTCATTGCTAGGCTGAGAAGATTGGGAAACAGGGGGAGTTCAAGCCCTAGTGGTGCAGCGGTTAATACAACATCTAGTGGAGTCAATTCAATGCCGGCAAGGATGAGTATCAAACCAATGATGATGAGTGCTAATGGTGCAGATAGTGCTGTATTTCCCATGCTCGAACGATCGGGCCACAATCTTGCATCACTACGAGGCATCGAAGAGAAACCGATTAGGCCGAAAGGCCACCACAAGACCGCTGGTCCAAAGAGTGGGAATAAATGAGGCATGTGTACCCCATGTTTTGCTGCAATATTTCGCTGAACAAAAGAAGCGATGATAATTGCTCCTAATATTGGAATAGAATATCCAACCAAAGCATCTAATGTGTGATGATTGAAGAACCAACCTCCTTCTGGCCGACCATTTGAAATCCACTTTTCACCAGCATATAGGGTGGTTAAAAGTGCAAGTATCCACATCACAATCGGTACTGAATACGATGGAAATTGACGAGTGGGTGCAGGTAAGACCTCGATTAACCATGGGTCATCAGGATGTAGGCGAGCAGCCCAATCCAATTTTGCAATATGTTGATTGATATTCGCAACAGCGTCATGAATATCGTTGTCTTCCTTTTCTTGAACAATGAATGATGGCCAAAAACCACCTACGTCTGAAAGAACATAGACGTGACGCGAGAGGATTCTTTCGATGAGTTTTCGCTGATTCCATATCTCAGAATGGACGGGTATCGGCTCCTCATCGCTCATGACTACAGCACCCCTACATGTTTCGGGTTGCAATACACCTCAATGAATCAATCCCCTCTGGGGATTGTCAATTTTGAAGATGCATCACTTATTCTTGAAACGCTTGAGACGGAAAGTCTCCTCTCGCTCCATCTCTTCAAGACGGAGTTGAATGAAGACCTGTGCCTCTTCTAGTTCGGGAATAACCTTGAATTCAAGGGCATTTACACGACGCTTTGTCGCCTCGATTTCTGCAAGAAGTCGCTTCAATGTAGCTTCCATCTCTGCTGCTTTGACCATCTTCTCGATAAGTTCTCCAAAGGAGTCAGCTGCTTCATCAATATATGGTGAAGAACCTGTGAATCCAATGCTTCGCTCGCCAAATGCCTGCTTGAGGTTGGTTCCTGAAATCGATGGTACGACTACGCCCATAATGTTGCGTCGTTCTACTTCAACCTCAGGAGATGCTGAATTAGCAATTGCTGCAGAACGGACCTTGAGTCCACCTTCGATAGCATTAGCCAAATCGATACGTCCCTTGGCCAATCGATATGCTGCGGTAAGGTCCTTCTTAGCGGCGATCATGTCTGAGAGAAGGCCACGGAATTCATGGAAGAGTCCGTCGCGCTTCATCTTCAGCAATTTGTAACCATTCTTGGTTTGCTTGATACGACGCTTGAGGTTGATTAATTCGCTGCGGGTTGGTTTAATGTCCAGTGCCATGCGATTTCACCTCCTTTTCTTCATCGACGTAACGCCGTTCACGCCCTGTTATCAGGGTGGTACTTCTCAATCCACTTCTGGTCGAGACGAACGAGATACTTGGTGTCAATTTCACTCATCAAAGTCCAACATAGGTCGAGTGTTTCATCGATTGTGCGGTCCTCATCACGAGACTGGCGTAGGAACTTGTCTTCGAATACACCAGAGAAGTCAAGTAATTGCTTGTCACGCTCGTTCAATGCATCCTCACCGACAATTGCAACTAATCCACGGAGCTCACGGCCCTGTGCATATGCAGCATACATCTGGTCAGAAACCGATTTGTGGTCTTCACGAGTTGTTTTCTCGCCAATACATGAACCCATCAAACGAGATAGTGATGGTAGAACATTGATCGGCGGATAGATACCTTGCTGGTGAAGTTCACGAGAGATAACAATCTGACCTTCAGTAATATATCCAGATAAATCCGGGATTGGGTGT
>CAZNXM010000001.1:49164-98354 GCA_964577145.1 uncultured Candidatus Poseidoniales archaeon | reverse complement strand
ATAATTCGTGGGAAATATACCAAATGGATTGTTGATCTATTACGGGTCAATGATGTTACAGAACTTTGCAAACTTTTCCCAAAACTACTCCAAACAATTATGCCGATCATTACCCAAACTGCATATAACTCATCAGGATTATCTGCAAGCATGATGAAGAGGAAATAATACACTGTAGACAAAAGTGCTGGTTCCAATACAGTCCAAATATAACCTAGAATCGAATTACGATAGCGTCCTCGAACATCTCTGCGGACCAAATTACGAATGAGAAATCTATGTTGCAAGAGAGTGTTAATCGCTGCAATCGGTGCGAAAAATGAGGATTTTCGAACGCCTACTTGATGAAGGTCTGCGCCATCTACTTCGCTCATCATTTCGTCTGATAATTCACCCTTTATCAATTGACACTATTTATTGACAGCAAAGTCCCAATATTGGATAGAGGATTTTCTCCTCGGAGGTGCCGTTTTGTTACTATAAAATTGTAAATCTAAATGAAAGGGAATTCATTCTATTGATGGGTCTTCCTCTCTAACATTACAAGGTAAGGCAGATAATTTTCCTTCGGCTGCCAATTGGGATGCTTCGAACAATGCTTCTGGAGTTCCGCAATCAATCCACAATGAATCCTTGGATTGAATAATTGAGGCGAACCCCTGTTTAACATATGTTCGATTTACATCGGTAATCGACATCTGACTCCCCTTTGTTGAAACAACTTCATCCAATCGAGACCAGAATGTTTCATCATAGAGATAGATACCTCCAATTGCGAATGAAGATGGGGGATTTTGTGGTTTCTCAACAATTTCTGAAAGATTTCCATCGCTATCAAAACTAGCAATACCAAATCTCTCAGGGTCGTCTACTTCACGTCCAATTAACACACATCCCGGAGGCGAATCTGAATCTCTAAACTCAGCGACTGCATTCGTGAGTTCAATTGTTGTAATGTTATCTGAGAAGTATACCAAAATCCGACTATTTTCCACATGTGGTCTTGCCAAATTTAGTGCATGATATACTCCTAGTGGCTCTTCTTCGATAACATAATGAATATTTTCACCGGGCAAACCTGTACCAACATGTTGTGCTATTTGGCCAATGAATCTGTTCCCAATAATTGTGATATCTGTAACCCCTGCACGACGAATTGTTGCAAGGGCATAATCAATTACTGGACGGCCATAAAGTGGTAGTAAAGTCTTGTGAGTATACCTAGTAAATGGATAGAGTCGCGAGCCGTGCCCACCGGCCACCAAGATTGCCTTCATCACTATACCCTCTTTGTTCTAGTTCTTTTCAATACTGCAAGGGAGAGCCAACTGCATTGGTCTTCCACCCCATTGTCTCCATGGCACTGAGGTCGAGTACTCTTCTACCATCATAAAGGATGGGCGTGCGCATACGCGTGCACAATCCTTCCCAGTCAAGACTAACACACTCAGGATGTGCAGTAACTAATACAGCAATATCATATCCTTGAACGGTATCGATTTCTTGAACATTTTCAACCCCATCAGGAATATCTTCTGCTGATAAGTATGGGTCCCATGTTGCAACTTCTATTCCAGATTCAAGCAGATTCATTGCCAAGGGTAAAGCTGGAGTTTCGCGGGCATCTCCAATTCCTGCCTTGTATGACCAACCAAGGAATAGAACTCGACCCGTATTTGCAGAAATTTTTGCCCTATAAAGCAAATCTCGTAATTGGCTAGATACGTGCCGAGGCATCAATCTGTTTACTGCTCGAGCTGCAGTAATGAGTTCTGCTGGTACCCCTACTTCTTGGGCCCTTTGCATCAAATAATACGGGTCAACAGGTATACAATGCCCTCCCACTCCAATACCTGGTGTATAACGATGGAAATTCCATTTGGTTGAAGCTGCTGAAAGTACATCTTCAACATCAATATCTATTTCGGGGAATATCTGGGCTAATTCGTTAACCAATGCAATGTTAATATCGCGTTGTACATTTTCAATAACTTTTGTTGCTTCTGCCACTTCTATCTTACCAACATAACGAACATCTTCAGAAGTTAATCGGCGATAAAGATGCACAAGGCTTTCTCCCACTTCAGAGTTAGAACAACCAATCACGCGTGCTACTTGCCTTACCCCATGATTTGGATCTCCAGGATTAAATCTTTCAGGACAATAAGCAATCTCGATGTCTTTCCCTTCAATGAGCCCCGATTCACGCAAAAGCGGTAGCCATGTACTTGTAGTAACACCAGGATATACGGTACTTTCCAAAATTACAACCTTTCGGCTACCTTTTTCTACTGCCTCAAAAACTGCGCTACCTGCATTTTCGACATAGGTAAGATCTGGCTTAAGATCTTCAGAAACAGGCGTAGGAACTGTTACGATAATGACATCACATGCAGCAGTTGCTTCTGCTGTACTATACGTAATCGTCCAACGATCTGAATTTGGTTCAGGGATTTTGTCATCTAAAGTGGGATCGCCTAATGGGTTTCGACCTTTCTGTAACGAATTTACAACAGGTTCGGAGTTATCCACTCCCCAGACATTGAAGCCAGCATCACGAAACCCAATTGCAGTTGGCAGACCAACATAACCGAGACCAATGATGGCTATACTCAATTCGCCTGAAGTGGCTCGAGAAGTGAATGAACCATCCCATCCCATATTTTTGCGGTTTCTTTCTTTCCTCATCAACCTCTTGGTTGGAATTTGAAGATAAGTTTCCGATTCAAGCTTGACGGCCAGCATCAAACATCTCGCGCAGAGAGCCATCATTTAGCATCTCAAGAACGATATCAGACCCGCCAATTAATTCCCCCTGAACAAAGATCTGAGGCATTGTTGGGAAATCAGACCAAGCGCATACCGATGGTATTGCTCTTGGGTCACTTAGAATATTGACTGAAGCAAAGGGTTCCCCCAGTGCTTGCAAAACTTGTGCAGCTCGGTTTGAGAAACCACATTGTGCGGCATTTGGTTCTCCTTTCATGAATAATACGAGTGCGTGCTCGTCGACTATTGCTTGCAGTTCTTCTGGTGTCCAATCCATTTTTTTCACTCCTTGTTTTGGTGTTTCTGAATCCTCTTGATATGGATTCCTGTTCCCCCTCCATGCGGGTCAAAAACCGTGTCACCAGCGGTTTTGGCCTGTTCGGGAGTCATGCATTTTAGATCGATTGCATGAATAGGGTGGGGAATATATGGTTTGAAGTGATTGAGTATTATCTTCTGGCGTTGCAATGGCCGCATTCCTTCAAACGAAGATTCTGTGATTCGGATATGAAAATGGTCTTGAGTACCATGAAGGTCTATTGCTTCTACAGTACAATTTGGTAATACCGAACGTACCTCGTCTTCAAGCCACTCGGTGGTCACCATAGCAAACTCCAGAAGGGGCTGTGCTTTGAACCATTGTCCTCATCCCCGCCCATGCGCCGACCGGTCCTAGGCCGCGATACGATGTGGCTGGCCTCGTCTGATGGCTTGGCCATCATCCTTGGTTTGGCTGGTCAAATCATTCTTGCAAAGGCGCTACTGCAGTCAGATTATGGGCTATTAGTCGTCATTCTCGATGCTTTTGCAACAATGTATATTCTCATTGATGCTGGGCTACCTACAATTCTTGCAAGAGATATTCCAAGGGCGACTGGAAAATCACGCCAAGCGGTTCACAGGATTCTAAAATTGCAAGGAATGATAGCCATTCCATTCGTAATTGTAAGCCTAATTGTATCTCATATAATTTGGTCAGAAGTACCGACTGGACTGCTCGAACTTTGTGCAATTATTGCGATTGGGCACATCATGTCCTATCCGCACCGTAGTGTGCTGAGGGCCCTCGGAGAGGCTCGAATAGAATCAATAGTGAAACTAAGTGAAAGATTGGTGGCTACCTCGCTGTATTGGATTCTACTCTCTCAAGGACATACCGATCCTAGAATGTATGCCGCTGCATTCGCAATCGCAGTTCTTATCTCACTCGCATTGGCAATTTGGCGAGGAGAAAAAATCGTCAAGGATGATGGCGATGAATTACCTGAAGATTGGGCAACAAACAAATCACTGTTCATCGCGGCACTTCCATTTGCTGTGACTCTTGGAATCTTACCATATGTTACCAAACTCGAAAAATTTCTCCTTGCCGGAATTTCATCCTATGAGGATGCTGGACTCTACCATGTGGCGCAACTCGCATGGATTGCTGGATTAATGCTACCGCAAGCGATGCGTGCAGCATTACTACCCTACTTAGGTGAAGTCCGAGACGAACCTCAAGAGTTCAGTAACCGCATGTTGAAAGCACATCATTACACTGTGATATTAGTGCCAATAGGTCTGTTAATTGGTCACCTAGTTGTAAAATTCGCTATACCTGCTTTCTTCGATGCTGCCTATAACGATGCAGTCCAAGTATTCGATATTCTACTTGCGGGTTGGGTGATGACTTTACTTGCAGTACCGTGGTATGTTGCTCTACAAGCCGGACATTCACCTTGGAGATTTACAACGCTGATTGGATTAGTAGTACTATTTGCAGGCGCCTCTGGATATTTATTGATTCCAAGTGCTGGCGTATTAGGTGCTGCATGGTCAAGTGTTATTGGATGTGCAGTGATGCTCTCAGTGGCTAAATTCCTGTGCAATGACCAAGATTGGTTAACAGATCTGCTAGCAATATTAGCGGTGTTAACCGCTTACCTAATTTCGATTGGAAGTTGGTTTGCCCTGATTGGACTACTCACAGTGATTCCAGCAATGAATTCCATTCGTGAACTGCGTGACTTGCCTCAAAGCGTTCAGGAAGAGTGACTTCCTGTCCTTCACTGAGAACTTTCTCCACGGCGTCGGCAAGTGAAGCTACCTCGTGAGGATATACGTCCATCCATTCACTCAAATCTCCGATGTCAACTGCTACAACTGGACAACCACATACGATTGCTTCTCTTGCAACCAATGGTCCAGATTCTCTAGTAGATGTAATGAGGCATACATCTGCACTAATCATTCGGTCCCAAACAATGGTACGAGGTTGTTTCTTCAGAGTGGTAATACCGACTTTCCAACCTCTGGTTTCCAATTCTTCACCAACCCTTAGCGCAAGAAGATGATTCTTCTCAGGCCGGCGGGGGTCGGCAGGAAAGAGGATATCGATTTTCGATTTTCGGAACATACCTTTGAATGGCTTCAATATCTTGTGCCAGCCCTCATCTACATTTACATGACAGGGGATTGTAATTGAATTCAATCGGGAAAGTGAGTCGCTAACAACAACAAGTTTGTCTGCATTCTTCGCTAGCGCCTCTATCCTCTTGGCTCGGTGGTCTTTCAATGCAATATCAAAATCATAACCGTGAACAACTCCAATCCATGGAATTCCGAAACGCTTGGCTAAGGCTTGGGCAGTATATGCAGCCGGCCACAATGTATGGCAGATTATGACATCTGGCTTCCAATCAAATTTGATTCGAGAAGCACTCCATGAAGTGACTCCTAGGAAATCTGGTGATTCCCAATGCCGAGCAACTCTAACTTTGAATTCACCATGCTCGAAATTTCTGGGCGCTTTGGTTACGCCTTCCATTGTTGAACGGCGAGCTTCGTTCATTCGAAGCATTCGAGGAAGCGTGTTGAGAACCTGCACTTCATGTCCCATTTCAGCAAGTAGTTCAGCATGGTCTGCGACAAATGTTCCACGCGCAACATTGGTTGGCAATGGAAAAAGCCGGGTCACCAGCAAGATGCGCATTGTGCATCACTCAAGTGCTGAATGGATGATTGCTAGATTGTCTGCGACACTAGCTTTGTCATTGAATAATCCTGAACCGACTACACAATTGCTCGCTCCCCATTCTCTTAGCATTGCGATGTTGTGGGCTTTGACACCTCCATCGATTTGAATCTGAACTGGCCTTCCACCGGCAGCAACTTGAGCATCTATTGCTTCCTTTAACCGGCGGACTTTGCCCTCAACAGTTGGAATAAATGACTGGCCCCCATAGCCAGGATTTACGCTCATCACCAACACGAGATCTATCTCGGATAGTACTTCGAGTACTGCGTCGATTGGGGTTCCAGGATTGATTGTTACACCTGCGGTAGCCCCACCTTCGCGAATTGCAGCCACACATCGATGCAGATGGGTTACTGCTTCCACATGGACACTGATATGATTGCATCCTGCATCGATGTATTGTTGGAAACTATCTTCTGCATTTTCAATCATTAGATGAGCATCAAAAATTGGCCCATCGCCAAGCGCTTCACGTAATTTAGCAATAACAGGAGGGCCAAATGTCAAATTAGGTACGAAATTGCCATCCATTACATCGAGATGCATCCAGTTTATTCCTGCATCGACTGCCTCGCGGCATGCATTTCCGAGGTCCGCTAAGTCGGCGGTTAGAACGGAAGGTGCGATAATCATGTACATCCCCTATGGTTGGCCCAGAAGCCGGAGTGTGATGAGCATTCCCGTTAAGCAAACCCTCATATGAGATTGTCCTGAGCGCCCCTCAGGTGCAATTATGGGTGAAGTGAAAGCAGTAACCGATGCAGATTTTGATACAGCAATAAGTGATGGATGGGTTCTGGTGGATTTCTGGGCTCCATGGTGTGGTCCATGTAAAGCTCTAGGGCCAGTTCTTGAGCAAGTTGCTGCAGAATCACCAGTCACTATTGCAAAGGTGAACACCGATACCGATTCAATGAATGCAGCGCGCCTTGGGGTTCGTGGAATCCCTGCGCTATTCCTCTTCAATAATGGACAGTTGGTCGCAAATCAGGCAGGCATGGTGCCAAAGCCTGCCCTATTATCATGGCTCGACCAGCACATGACTGCAGATGACTTCTGAGGTCAAGCAAGACTATCGCGGCGCTTCTGCGCACTAGCGCCAACATCTCTGAGCAAACGCTCTCTTAGAGCATCGTGTAACCACATGCCTTCTTCGAGATCGAGTAGTAAGCCATACGAAAGCAAGCGTTCAGGAGGATTTCCTTCCCAACTTACAGCATTTGCCAATTTATCCCACGGAATTGGTTTGTCTGCAACTGCAAGGGTCGAAAGTAGTTCTCTTTCTTCTTCTGGCATGTGTGTAATAATTTCTTCATCGAGGAATCTGAGCCAATCACCATGAGTAGTTTGACCATAAATTTCGAGCAATTCAAGGGCAAGTGGATGGCCTCCTGTCAAACGATGTACCTCTTCTGGAGAAGGGGCGCTCTCATTCATTTCTCCAACCCAAGAAGTGATTTCATCAATTGATAATCCCTTGAGAGGTAATTCCTTCACTACTTCTCGAGTGTGAACATCTCTTCTGTCATAGATGTCCAAAGTACTTCGAGAAATGAATAGTAATCGTAGTGGTGCTTTAGTAGAAATATCAAGCAAAGCACCTAACAGATCCCTAGCACCCTCGAGAATATGATGAACGTCGTCAAGTACAATCAACCAATATGGAGGAGGGCCCCCTGGTTCATTTTGGAAACGCTCTCTAATTGCTGTTGCATCGGTAAGATATGCTAGCAGCCTTCTACGCCATGCATCAACATCAAATTCAGCACCAGGAGACAATGGTAATGTCATCATCAATTGGTATGGATCATGACGGTCATCAACACCAAATCTGTGTAAGATTGAGACGGCCAAACCTACAGGGCGGTCCCACGGCTGGCAAGGGTACCAGCAAACCGAAAGATGGGGTTCTTCCACCATGTGTTCAGCCAACCAGTTTGCAACCAGTGTCGATTTTCCGATTCCTGCAATGCCATGAACAACTGCACAAGGTCTACGCTCACTAAACCATTCTTCCAATGTACTTGTTGCCTCTTCTCTACCATGTACTGGACGGGTCTTAGGTGGGCTAGTGTGATAGGTCGCATGGGCTCCCGCCAATAGGGTAAGTCTGCCAGGGGGTGGAATATCTTGGTCTTCATCAGACTTGGATTTCTTAATGGGGCCGAATCTTATGTCGCCATAGGTCAAAACTCCCTCGTGCTGAACATGAAGCAGGATTTGGAGAAGAGTTAGTTCGGCTTCAAGCCTTTCTGAAGCCTCGCTTGCTTCAACTTCTAGAAGGGTACCTTTAGCATCCCTCAGCAATACCTTGACTGTGCCAAGTTCTTCGGCTCGAGATTTGGCTTCAATTCGCCCGTTATCGGTAAGTTGCCAAGTTTTCTGCCTGCGGTCATCACCCTTGATTGAACGTGAATGTTCACTAACCAATCGATCTCGTAAAAGAGCCCTCATTGCTCTAGATACATTTGGAGGATGTTGTGCACACGCTTCGGCAATTCCGGGGCGGGTTAATGCAACTGTCACAACAAATCTATCCGCCTGATAATCTTCTTCTTGAAGATGAAGAAGGATTCGATCTTTGACCGCGATATTCACCTTGGGAATGTCTCCGGCCACGCCATTGGGTGGAGCGTTGTTGCCTTCAACGCTTCCATTTCAGGTATATTGGCATTGCACAATAAGACCACAACACCTTTTGGGGGGAGATGTACCCGCCTTCATGCACCAAGCGGCTAAGAGCAAAAATAATGTGGGGGCCGCAATCGGAATCTCCCTCTTAATGCTGCTAATGCTGTCACTTCCGATAGCCTCTGCAGGCGACACGGATGGTGATGGTGTCGACGACTCCGTAGACGATTGTCCCGTTGCAGCAGGTAATAGTACAGTTGACCGAACTGGGTGCCCTGACAAAGACGGTGATGGCACCAGTGACAAGAATGACCCTTGGACTATTCAAAACGGCGGATTTGCGCAAGATGCTCGTCAAGCTAGTAACGATGATTATTACACCTCATTATTCAGCGATGATGGAAATTACTACATGACTTCTGACGGAGATTACATGAGAATCTGGGATACTGCTAGTCGACAAAATGTCGGTTCGGTGGGGATATCTGGACTTTCTGATATCGCTTGGTCTCCTGATGGGATGTTCGTTGGAGCAGTCAATGGCAATGACCAGTTAATGGTATATTACTCAAGCAACGTTACTGAATTATTCACAGTTAGTGTTGATGTTGGAAGCGGAGATCAAGCCAAAGAACTCGCATTTAGCCCCGATGGTTCTATGGTTGCAGTAGTAATTGGCCGTTCTGGAAATAGTGGCACAAATGGTGAAGTACAAATTTATCATTCTTCAAATGGCACCGAAATAATCTCGTTTAATCCCGCATCTGCAGACCGATTTGAATCGGTTGACTGGAGCCCCGATGGTAGCAAGATTGTAATTGGTGGCGATGAAGACGTATGGGTTTATGAAACCGATACTTGGACTCAATTTGCTACAGTAAATCCCAACAGAGGGGCGATAAATAGCATCGCTTGGTCCCCTGATGGTAACTCGATTGCCGCATGTGAAGCATGGGCAAGTAGTGGTGCAAGAATTAGAATGTACAATTACCCTGCACTCAATGAAAGGTGGGTTTATTCCACCTCAACTTCATGTAATGATGTTGAATTTTCTCCAGACTCAACTCAACTAGCAGGAGCTCATACCTACTACAATTCAGACGGCGCTTCTATTCGAGTGTTCAAGACACATGATACTACTGCAACAATTGTTGATACCTTAGCTGCACCACGACCTGGAGGTTGCACTTCCTCTGGAGGAGGAAATGGTTGTGGCTCAATTTATGGATTAGATTGGCACCCGAATGGAATGTACATTATCTCGGCTCATGGCAGAAATGATGAGGGGATTTACCATTGGACAGTTGACCCCGATATCGATAATGATGGTGTCCTGAATCAGGACGATGCATTCCCCGAAGATGGTAGTCAATGGAATGATACAGATAGTGATGGCTACGGAGATAATCCTCTTCCTGCTAATCAAGGAGACGATTGCCCTAACACCTATGGTACTTCTTGGCAGGACCGATTTGGCTGCCCTGATGGAGATGGAGATGGTTATTCTAACACCGGAGATGTATTCCCTAACGATATTACTCAATGGGCAGATGCCGATGGCGATGGACATGGAGACAATTACATCTACGATGTAGAGCCCTTTACTGAATTACACATCAATCAAACCGGAGATGCTTTCCCAATGGAAGCTACACAATGGAATGATACTGACGGAGATGGCTGGGGCGATAACTACCACGACTCTTCTTGGGATTCTTTCAGACCAGTTGAATGGCCTGGAGATTACGATTCTTCAGCTCAACAGGTCGATGTCTTCCCTCTAGATCGCTACCAGTGGGCAGATACTGACGGCGACTGGGTTGGAGATGAACCTAATACACCACGTAGTGATGGATGCCCTAATACCTACGGGGATTCAATGGAAGATAGATTGGGGTGCCCTGATTCAGATGGTGATGGTTGGTCGAATCCAGACCCTACAAATCCCGCTCATCCCGATGGTGATGCTGATGCATTCCCAGATGATCCTACTCAATGGAGAGATTCAGATGGCGATGGCTTCGGAGACAATTCAACTGGTAATGCACCCGATGATTGCCCAGGTGAACATGGTACTTCTAGCGTAGACCGAGTTGGATGCCCTGATGTCGATGGTGATGGATACTCGAATTCAGGAGACCCGTTTCCAACCGATTCAACTCAATGGGCAGACCGTGATAATGACAACCACGGTGATAACCAAGATGGCAACAATCCTGATGCATTCCCAGATGACCCTAGTCAGTGGGAAGATTCCGATGGCGATGGATATGGCGATAGACCAGTAATCCCAAATGGAGATTTCTTCCCTAATGACCCCACTCAATGGAGCGATTTTGATGGTGATGGGTATGGAGATAATTCCGATGGCAATAATGGTGACCAATGTCCAGAATTGTATGGTGAGTCTACTCATCCAGAAGCTAGAGGTTGTCCAGATACTGACAATGATGGCGTTGTAGACCCATTCGATGCATTCCCAGAAGATTTCTATCAACAGACCGATGGAGATAATGATGGATTTGGAGATAACCAAGCGGTGCCAAATGGTGATGAATGCCCTGACACATATGGTACGTCAACAAGTAACTCACGCCAAGGATGTCCTGATTCCGATGGAGATTCATGGGCTGATGAAGATGACATGTTCCCTGATGACCCCTTGCAATGGACAGACACCGACCTTGATGGATATGGCGATAATTACGGCTGGACTAACGAATCTATCGCTGACGATGAGGACTTTGGAAACATGCTTACATTTAGGGCACAGTGGGGAGATGCATTCCCTACAGACCCTAGTCAATGGTCAGACATGGATGGCGATGGATTCGGCGATAATGGCACTGGACGTTTGCCTGATGCATTCCCGTTGAGGTTTAGTCAAAAGGCAGACAGTGATGGTGACGGATACGGCGACAATTTCACAGAAGGCGCTTGGCAACCCGATGAATGTGGATTGGCATATGGCACCTCTACAATTGACTACTTCGGATGCCCAGATTATGACTCGGATGGAGTGAGCGATGCAACAGACCCTTGTCCATACGACCCATCTGTTTGGTTGGGAATTACTGGACAAGTCGAATGTGCTGCAGTTGCAAATGATCACGATGGCGATGGAATTCCAAATGATATTGATGAAGACTATACCGGTGCAACTGCCGATAGTGGTATTTCAACGGAAGCATTGGTCTTGCTTGGACTGATTGTATTCTTACTTGCAATCATCATGGTAGCAATGATGGCAAAGCAAGCTGGAAAGCGCAAAGCAGTATTCAATCGTGTTGAAGAAATGAAGGTTGCCGCAGCATTCGAAGAAGAGGAAGCGCGTCGACTAGAATGGATCGACCATTATGTTGCCCAAGGTGATTTTGAATCTGCAAAGGGCTTGGGTTGGGTTCAGCCTGCTGAAGTGCCTCAATGGAAACAACATCAGCAACAACAAGAAACTGCACAACAGGAAGCGATTCCGACAATGCTGAGTCTTGATGACTTATTGTGATTAATCAATCTGTGAACGAGCCCTCTCACGACGGGCTTTTTCTGCTAAACTATCATCGAAAGAAAGGAATTCGAGATTGTTCCAAGCCTCATCGCTATCTAAGGCGTTGAGTGCTTCATTGTCATTCAGTAATTCGCCTACAGTGATAAATGTTGGATTTCTTCCGTCGGATAATGCGTATTGGTGCCCTGGCAATACCAACCAGTCTTCATGGACTTGATTCAAACGCTCTTTGAGATGTATCAATGAACGGCGTTGTGCTTCAGCATCTCCGCCAAAAAGATCTGTTCTACCGCACCTGCCAAGAAACATACAGTCTCCGCTAACAACTACTCCCTCTCCAATGAATGTAACATGTCCTGGCGTATGTCCAGGAGTATGATGAACTTCTATCTCAAGTTCGCCAATCCTCTGAATATGGTGGGTATTTTCTCGATTTTTCCATTCCTGATTTGATGGTCCATTCCATCCTCTCTCCGCTTCTAATTCATGAACCCAAATCTCTCTATCTACAAGGCCATCAACGCCCTTAGAATGGTCCCAATGAGAATGTGTCAACCAGACTTGAGAGAGGGTCCAACCATTATCAGAACAGACATCAATCCAATACTTCGCGAAGAAGGGGTCGATAATTACCGCTTTAGATGTAGATTTACAAACTAATAGGTGGTTGAGATTATCCCATTCGCCCAACTGCGCCTGTATTACTAGCATTTTTGGCGTCTCAAGAATCGTATTTGCCATCTTCCCTCACCAATAGCATGGACCGCATGACTTCTAAGTGATGATGTTCATCATCATTTCATGCTCCGGGAGCGCACGCTGGCTATCGTCCTCGCTGGCCTGATGCTAGCGATGATTCCAGCGGCTCTGGCTGATGGTGATTCTCCCCGTCTAGAAACGAGCCTCTACGAGGCTCCAGAAAAGGGCTGGTATAACTCTGGAGAAATTGTTTCAATCTCACTGGCTATTGTCAACGACGGTCCTTCGACAGTTATTGACACCGACCCTTCTTGTGGAGATGTAATTCGAGTCTGGTCAGAAGAAAACCTTGTTTTCGATGGAATGAAGGTTTGCCGTGAGCAAAGCCGTGGTCTGGAACTTGCCGCAGCCTCAACACTTGACCGAGATATCCTAAGTTGGGATCTTCTCAATGATGATGGGATATTAGTCCCATCAGGAGTATATGTTGTTGAGGCAATTGTTGCTGGTTCGGGACTTTCATCTTCGCAATCAGTGGAAGTTCAAACACCTGTTGTTATCCCAGAAGGACTTGAACTAGAAGCTACAATCACAACACGTACTGGTGAATTCAGTACAGATTCGCCTGCTGTTCTAACTTTGAATCTGGTCAATAACCTCGACCAAGAGATGATACTCGACATGAATGAGTGCAGAGTAAACATTGATGATACTCTCTTGGAAATGTGTGGCCCGTCCATGTTAGCACCACGTGAGGTATATCACCTCACAAGTAGCTTAATCGTCCTCGAAGAAGGAGAACAGGAAATCTCTTGGGCTCTTGGTGATGGCGCATTAAGCGATTCAGCCACAATAAGTGTGGCTGCAAGCGGTGTTGCTGGAATCAGTACTGGCGACCTCTCTGCATTGGAAGTGAATGTTCTGTTATCGAATGAAAATGAAGGAGTATTCGGTGGTAACGAAATGCTCCAAGCAACAATCGAAGTTGTAAACGTTGGAACAGAAGATGTAACATTGGACTTTACCGACACATGCCGTGGCGAAATGTGGATTGTCGATTCCTCTGGACTACTCGTCATGGATACTCGACTAATGAAATCGTGTACCACCTTCGAACTTCAAAATCTCATCGAGCCAACTGGTACTCAATCATTCAATCAGCCTGAATGGGCATTTACTGATCTCGATGCGTGTAATATTGGAAGCGGGGAACTTACAATCATTGCAGAGTTACCTGAGCACAACTTATTCGGCTCACATACCATATTCCTTGACAGAGGACATGCAGATAGTTGTGGAGAAAGTCCTCTTTCACTCGAAGGCTCACTTTCTAGTTTCGCTGACTCATTACTCATTGACGTGGAAATTATAGCTGCTCAATCCACCGATGTCACATGGGTCACGGCTTGTGGAATTGAAACATCACTCAATGGAGTAGGTGGAGAAGTCGCACACATTCTTTCAAATTGTGATCAAGCATCTGATATCACACAACGCATTGATTCACCATTAGCAATTGAAGAAATCGGAATCGATATGAGTGGTTTAGAAAATGGGGACTACATTCTTGATATCAAGACAAACTCCAATCCTTCAGCCCGTCAGATAATCGAATTTAGTTGGCCTTTGGTTGTAGAGGAAAGTCAGTCCGAAGAAACGGTTACAGAAGATGTCACAGTAGAGACATGGGTAGTATCAGGAACTTGGAATTCAATCTCTTCTGATGAAGGGACTTGTTGGTTCCTTACTACACTCAATGGCGATACTATCACTCTGGCAGGAGCACCAGGACTTATTTCTTGGATTCCGGTAATTGGAGTAGAAGGGCATTACCAAGTTGTGGAGGCGCAATCCACTCCAGCATGTGCAACCTTTTCCACAGAATCTATTGACATTACAGAAGTAGTTAGTGAGAATACCCCTGCCGTTGATTCTTCAGAGGCACAAGACACTCCAGAAATAAAATCTGAGGTAGTCGAAGAAGAGGGCTTGAGTCCAGCGATTATTACAATAGGAGCTGTTGTTGCAAGCACAGGAATACTTGCTACCTTATTCGGCATGGTAGCAACAAACGAAAGTTGGAGGATTCCAGCTACTACTGCTGGACTATGGTTCATGGGATTACTTGGAAGAACAAGTGAAACCAGTGATGGACGCTACCAACGTGGACGTTTGATGGGTTACCTCACTGCAAATCCAGGATGCCACTTCCGTGCTCTTATGGCAGCACTTGAAATGAGTAATGGACAGATTACACATCACCTCAAGGTATTGGAAGACGAGGAAAGAATTTGGCGCAGACCAGATGGCCGCCTAGTTCGATTCTATCCATTCACTAGCAACCTACATCCTACAATTTCTGATGATGACCTACCTCTGCCTCCTCTCTCTCCGGATCCAAATAGCCTACAAGGCAAGATTCTGCACCTGCTTGATGACGATGGACAGATGGGTGAATTCCCCACACAAGCAGAACTAGCACAGAGACTGGACCGAAGTCAGCAACTGGTTAGCCACCACCTACGTACTCTGCAAAAATTCGGATTGGTCGAAAAGAGAAAGATGGGCGTTCGAAATCGATACCGCTTGACTCGTGAAGCAATGTTCCTACTAGAGACCAACGAGTTCTGAATAGCAGATGGTTTCAAGGAGACTCGTCCTTTCGTCGTGACAGCCCCGTAGGGGCTGAAGGAGGACTACTCATGTCAGACTACACTCCACAGTCCACTGAGACAGTCTGGCAGGAAGCATGGGCAAAGTCCGGTATTTTCAATGCTGAGTTACGAGAGGGTAAGCCTACTTTCTATTGTCTCGAAATGTACCCTTACCCCTCTGGGAAGATGCATATGGGCCATGTTAGAAATTACTCAATTGGTGATGCAGTCGCACGATATAAGCGATTGAGAGGATATGATGTTCTATATCCTATGGGATTCGATTCTTTCGGAATGCCAGCGGAGAATGCTGCAATAGCTGAAGGTGGACATCCGCATGATATTACCGAGAGAAACATGGCATCCATTACTGACCAAATCAAGAGAATGGGGTTCTCATATGACTGGCGGAGACTAGTCAAGAGTCATGACCCGCAATATTACCGCTGGAACCAGTGGTTCTTTCTAAAATTCTTAGAGAATGGGCTCGCTTATCAGAAATACGCTCCTGTAAATTGGTGTGAATTTTGTAATACCGTATTAGCAAATGAGCAAGTGAAGGCTGGCAGATGCTGGAGATGTAACGGCTCTGTGTCGCAAAAAGAAATGAGCCAGTGGTTTCTCAATATTACAGAGTATGCTCAAGAATTACTTGATGGTCTTGAGACCATTGATTTCCCTGAGAATGTGAAGGCTCTGCAACAGGATTGGATTGGGCGCTCGGAAGGTGCTGAAATTGAATTTGGAATTGAAGACCGTACTGACACTATCTCAGTATTCACTACACGACCAGATACTCTATTTGGTTCAACTTTTGTCACTTTAGCACCAGAACACCCTCTTTCTGAAGATCTCGTTTCAGGTTCTGAATATGAGGCTACTTGGAAAGAACTCTATGATGAAATCAATCTGATGAGTGAATTTGACCGAATCAAAAATATGGGGAAAAAGAAAGGTGTGCCGACCGGCGTAAACGCAATCAATCCATTGACTGGAGAAAAAATACCAATCTGGATTGGCAATTTCGTTATCGCTTCCTATGGCACTGGTGCAGTAATGGCAGTTCCTGGTCACGATGACCGCGACTTTGAGTTTGCCAAAGAGTATGGCATTCCAATCAAACGCGTTTTGGTAATGGAAGAAAATGGTGATGCATCCGCAGAATTATCTGCTGCGGAATGTGATAATGGATGGATGGTAAATAGCCCAATAGCCGGTTTCGATGGTTTGTACGGGGATGAGGCCAAGTCTGCAATTTGTGCAGCTCTAGAAAAAATTGGTAAAGGTATAGGAACCATAAATTGGAAAATACGCCCTTGGTTGATTAGTCGCCAACGCTATTGGGGCACTCCGATTCCAATTATCCACTGTGATTCATGTGGAGCAGTTCCTGTTCCAGAGAGCCAATTGCCTGTAGAATTACCAAGAGATGTTGTCTTTGATGGTAAAGGAAACCCACTCGAGTCTAGTCCAACGTTCTGCAATGTCGAATGTCCAACGTGTGGTTCTCCGGCGAAGAGAGAAACGGATACTATGGATACTTTCGTCGATTCGTCATGGTACTTCCTTAGGTTTGCTGATTCAATGCAAGATGAAGTTTGTTTCAACCCAGAAGTTGCTAATGATTGGATGAATGTGGATTTCTACTGTGGTGGAATTGAGCATGCGCAAATGCATCTGATTTATGCGCGCTTTTGGACAAAGGCGCTAAGAGATTTAGGTCTGCATTCAATCGATGAGCCATTCCAAGAACTACTATGCCAAGGAATGGTCAACAAAGGCGCTCCGTGGTGCGATACTTGTGCTATTACACTCAATGTTTCACATTCTGGAAACCCTTGCCCACACTGTGGTTCTGCGCTATCAGAACGTAGTGCAAAAATGAGTAAGTCTCTTGGAAATACAGTATCTCCTGAAGAAATGATTGAGCGATTTGGTGCAGATACTGTGCGCCTATTCATTCTCTTCGCTGCGAATCCAACTGCAGGGATGGATTGGTCTGATTCCGCCCTAGAAGCAAATCACCGTCAAATGATTCAGCTCTACAATATGCCTGGAAATATTCTAGCATGGAAAGGCGAAGCTAGTGATATTGACACTTGGATGATTGCTCGGCTCAAACAAAGAAAATCCGAATGGCAATCTGCTATGGATTCCTATGACCTTAGGGGCGCAGTAGATGCATCCCACTTTGATTTGGTGAAGGATGTCAATTGGTACCGTAGGCGCGGTGGCGCAAATCGAGAAATCGGATTGAAGATTCTTGAAAATTGGGCTTACATGATTTCGATTGCAACCCCCCACCTTGCTGAAGACTGGTGGAAGATGCTCGGACATAACGACCTAATCGCAGGAAGAGTGTATTCTGGCCTTGAAGAAATGAGTTCAGAAGAAAAACGCTCGCTTGAAAACGAGACCTTTATTCGTTCATTCCTAGAGCAGGCTCGAAAGGTTGCAAAGATTGCCTCTCGGCATATTGAAGGCGAGCCTAGTAGCGCTTTGGTTCACATAACTCGGCCATGGAGGCGCAGCCTTGCTCAAGCTGCAATTGCTCATATCGCAAAAGGTGAGAATGTCAAATCCTTTGCCTCAAAACTCGATTCTTTCTCGTTTGCTCAAGGTGAAATGAAGGGACAAATAATGGCGTTCTGGGGGAAACGAATGCTTCCTCAAGTGTTCAAATGGTCAGATGAAGAGAAGGACATGATCGTCGGAGGCCTCGATGAAGGTGCGGTTCTGGAAGCCGCTTCTGATTTCATTCAAACCGAATTATCAATCACGACATTTGAAGTTGAAACTGGAGAAGAAGACGTTGGCAAATCAGGTTCTGCAATGCCACTTGCGCCTTCAATCGTCTACAATTGATCTGTTTCTTGTGGGGCCACAGCGGCCACTTCTGGAGTGATTTCTGGGGTAATCTCTGGCGCCTGTTTCCTTTCGGGTGTAGGAATATTGATCTCTTTCACGGGTAAGAAGTAAACAATAACTGCACCTGCAATTAGTACGGCTGCTAGGGTGAATAATCCAAATATGAACCAATCTGTATCCTCTTCATCCTCGTCTCCTGAAACTGAATCGGTTGGGCCGTCGTTAGAAGTTGAAACTTTACAACCTGTAGATGTCACCAAGGTCCCGGCTTCGGTTGCAGGGCATAAGTCATCAATATTCGCAACTCCGTCATTATCATCATCAAGTTGATGTCCTGTGCAACCCTTGGAGTCTACAGTAGATCCTTGCGGCGTGTAATCACATTCATCATCATCATCAAGAACTCCGTCATTATCATCATCAACGTCTTCCATTGGGTCTACACACCCATCACGGTCTACATCCATCCCCACACCTGCAGGGCCAATGATTCCGTGTGGACAATTGTCAAATTCATCGAGAACGAGGTCATCGTCTTCATCGATATCTTCTTCGCCATCGCGGCAGCCATCACTATCATGGTCCTCGGTCGAATTCCATCGAATTTCACCATATGGACAACTATCGAACAAATCTAGTGCGCCATCTTCATCGTCATCAGTATCCCAATCTTCATCGCGACACCCATCAGAATCATGGTCTGTGGAAAGTGTGCTATCCCAAATGAATTCATCACGTGGACAATTGTCAAATTCATCGAGAATTCCGTCGCCATCGGTATCATTTTCACAAGCATCTCCAATCCCATCGGAATCTAAGTCTGCTTGGTCATCATGAAGTGTGGGACACTTGTCGAGCTGGTCGACAAAGCCATCACCATCTGTATCAACATCTTCGCAGCCATTCTGGTCTTCATCATTTGCAATTGTAGAAACCCAACCTACTGGTCCAAGTTGACACTCATCATACTGATCAAGAATTCCGTCTTCATCATCATCAAAATCCTCACTCGAATCTTTGCATCCATCAACATCGTGATCTGATTCTGGTGTAGATGCCCATCCCGTGTCACCTCGGACGCAATCATCCCAGTCGTCGCCAACGCCATCTTCGTCGTCGTCGTCATCACATGCATCGCCCCATCCATCGCCATCCCAATCATTTTGCTCAGGATTAGCATCTCTAGGACAATTATCAGAGCCATCGGTTATGCCGTCATTATCATGGTCACGCGCATATAGCCAAAGGGCTAAATCTTCATAGCCTTGAGAAGTTAGTGGTTGATTTGCAAGAGTGAGAGACTCAGTGAAAACTACACCGATTACTGGAGATTCGTTTGCACCCAACTGAATTGATACTCCCCTATCATCTCCTGAACCTCCTTCGCTAAGGGCCCATACCCAATCATCATCTTCAGTCATTTGAGCAACGATGATGTCTCGGCGTTCCCCATTACTATCAGAATCATTGAGAGTATCTGTTCCTAATGTGAATGCTGCGGTATGAGATCCGACCACATATGCATTATCATGTGAATCGAGGACGATAGAATCGAGACTCTCCCAGCCCCCACCGCCACCACTTACTACTGAATCTACAAGACCACCAGAAGTAATACGGGCATGAAACAAGTCCCACCAGCCATTTGATGTGACATTTATCTCACCAAAGGAAGCAGTTTCGGCAAACTGTCCGACCATTCTGATGTCTCCTTGAGAATCTACCGCGCAATCAGTAACCCAATCATCATCTATTCCGCCTGCTGTTAATGTCCAAGTGAAATTACCCTCGCCATCTAGCTGGGTTACAAAAATATCTGCGCCACCATTGGATTCTTCCATCTCAACAAACATCACAGATTCTAGGAAAGTACCAACGACATGCAAATATCCGTCATCGGAATAGCACAATGCTCCGAAGGCCTCCATGCCTCCAGGGCTGCCTATTCCATTCGCCCATGTAATAACGCCATTCTCATCATAATGGATGATTGCGAGACTTATTCCACCAGACCCTGGAATCAATATTGTATCTAGTTCAATCATACCTGCATGAAGAACTGATACCGCTATTCCCCCTGCTGAATTCAATGCAATATCAACCGCAGATAGGTCGGAAGGATTGGAAATTTGGCGTGCCCATACCGTTTCAAACCCTGCTCCATTGAAATGCATTCGAGCGACAAAAGCATTGCCTTCATCGCCATCAGCAGCCTTTGATAGAGAGACTCCAGAACTCAAATTCAGTGAACATGCAAGACCTGCTGAACCAAGACAATAATGTCCTGCAATAATCAAATCGCCTGATTCGTGTAATTCGATTGCATCAATTCCATCAGCACCTGTGCTTCCAAAACCTTCACTTGCTGTCCAACTACCATTTGAATCTGCATGAGCTAAAAACATGTCAGAATCGCCAGTAAAGCCAACGGCACCTATACCGGTTTCACCAACTGTCATTGCAGATGAGAATTTTCCAGCGATAATTATCGAATCGTCATCAAGAATAACATGGCCTGCTACCAGCTCTTCTTCGAATCCCCCCGCAGAAATAGCCCATCCAAGAGGGTCACCCCCGTCTGCGGCAACTTGAATTGTTGGCATTAGCAACAACAAACAAACAATCACTGGAATTCTTTTACGCATGGTGTCTCCACAAACTTACTGCACTTGAATTGATGCATTGCTTGTTCCACAAGTACAATGCCGACCTCCCCCTCGGATTGTCATGGCAACTCATTCCTTTACCACCAGAGAGTCTCTCTCTATGGAAAGGTGCCGAAAAATCAGATCTGCACTATTGGATATCAATTCTTGGCCCAGTTGGAACTCCGCTGTTTCTAGTATGCTAGCAACCGATTCAGGATTGCTAAAAGAGGGATATTTTCTGGCGCACCATTCAGTATTGAAGGGATCATTGATTGAATCTCAGTGGAAGATAGAAGAAATTAGAGAGGCTGAAAATTTCCTTGAGATTACCATGTTGTTGATTACCCAAACGCGGAATGAAAAACCAATTGCAAAGGGTATTGGAAATTTCAAATTGTACATTACGGTCCTAGAAGAGGAAAAGGGTGGCGTTGAAATTCATTCTAAATGGGAGACTGTGGGCATGGGTAAGTTGTTTCATCGAAGTATCAAATCATATGCAACAAATAGTGCTCAACGGCTCCTTGATGACTTATGTGCAATCGTCTGAGCCGGTGTGTTCATGAGCCTATGGATAAAGGAGTCACTATGTCGGAGGATAGGCGCCGCAATAATCGTCACCGCAAAGGGGGCAAGGGCAAGGCGCGCCGACATGGTGGAGCACCTAGAGCAACACTTGTTGAAAGACATTCAAAATCTGATAAGTTAGCACGACAAGCGTGTCGAGAAAGGTTTGATGCCGAGCCTAGGCCAATTGCAATACCAATAGAAATCGAAGAGCCGCGGCAATTCTCATTCGTTTGGGAAAATAATCCCGTGGACTTGAAAACTGAGTCTCTTCTAGCAGCAAAGGTAGTTAGAAAAGGCGAATTTGGATGGTTAAGTGACGAAAGAGTGGGAGAAATCGGACAGATGGTCGATGAACTTGAGATGACTTTAGACCAAGCACTTTCATTACGCAGTGCTCTACTACAACAAAAAACAGTTTACACACATGGTAGACTTCAATCGCGTGGAAAGCAATTGGTTAGACTATACCGCGAAGGGGTTGGTATCGTCGACCTTTCTATTCGTTTTGATTTTCCCCCAATGAATGTTTTCCGTGTTGTTCTAAAGGAAATGGGCTGGTCAAAAGCCCGAATCAAAGAGACGTTGCGAAGCCCTTCAAAGTTTAAACAAAGGGAACGTTCGGAATTTGAAAAGGCTGAAGCTGCCGACCGTGTCAGCAATGTGGACCAATCTGAAACTCATGAGCGAGCTGATATTTTTGAAGAGATTCTTGCCGACTGGTTTGAAGAACAAGGAGTTCGTCTTCGACGTCAACCAGAAATGGTCAAAGAACAGACTGCTGAACATGGAAGGCCAATCAATACCCCTGATTTGCTCTTCTTAGATCATGTAGAAATCAATGGAGAGCCTGTGTCTTGGATTGATGCAAAACATTTCTATGGCGCTGATGTGGACTTTCAGCGTAAAAAAATCACTAAACAATCTACACGGTATGTTGATTCATGGGGCCAAGGTGCCTTGGTATTCAGACATGGGTTCTGTTCGAATATCCATATCCCTGGTACTGTTCTCTTGGATTGTGGCCCATTGGATTTGGCTCCACTTGGGAAAATTAATGGATCCAAGTAATGCGTATTCCGAGGCCTTTTTCCCTCAGTGTGTCAGCAAGTTCCGTCAAATCTACAGGATTAGATAACTTTCTTGGGACTACAATCGCTGATGTTCCCAACATGCAAAGATGCGTACTTACATCCGTAGTAGTATGTGCTTTCACTATATCCAGTAGTGCACTACGTTCTATTTCCCCACGTAACCCTGAATTATCAGCAAAATTATCCGCCTCATTGAGAAGATATGGCCAAGCATCAGTATTCCATGGGATTTGCATCAGGCGATTCACGGCAGAATCTCCTGCCTGAGTAATCGATGCTTGCCAAACTGGATTGTCGATATAGCCTGCTGTATGTTTACCGCCATCTGGATTCCAAACCAATAGTACAGGTACATTTGCTTCAAAACCCAATACTTTGCCAGGAGAAGGAGGGGTTCCGGGTTTGATTCTGAGTTCTACTCCTCCTGCCCAAATTCCCAATACATCGCCCAATCCTCTGGAATGAGTGCGCTCCAATCTATGAGCTAAGCGTGCTAATTGTCCTTCGTCGCCAGTATCAAATAATTCTCCTAATGCAAAACTTGCAGCCATCAATCCAGCTGCGGACATTCCAAATCCTTGCGAAACGGGTAATTCAAGGTCTACTTCGAGGTCAACTGCAGTATTTACTCCAAATACTTCACGAAATGCTTTCAGCAAATCTGAATAATATTCCTCACCATTTGCTAATGATGTACCATTCATCGAAGTAACGGAGATTCTATCGGATTCTCCGGGAATTTCCTTTACTGTCGCACTTACTCCATCTTCAAGGCAAATACCTGCTCCTCTTGAACCCTGATTTCGAGCCAATAACGCTTCTGAATGTACCGAAAATAGTAGGGTCACATGGCCCCCAACATGAACGGTCACCTCGCTCATCAATCTATATGGGTGACGAAGAGCCCCTTCAGGCTTCGCCAAGTAAATGCTCAAAGAACTTCAAGCGAGTACTCTGTCAAGGTCTGTAGAGATTTTGTCAAAGCGGTCTACTAATTCCTTACATGCTTTGTTGAAGATTGCCTCTGGAGAGAAAGAACCGTCAGAATCGAAGGAGAATACGAATTCCCCTGGTATTTCTTCGAAAACAATTGCTTCAGCAAATGCTTCTTCTCGTCCTGTTCCATGTCCAACCTGATGCATTGCGCGCTCTAGGTCTAGGACAGCGTCTACATCAGTGCATTCTTTCTTAGTGAAAAGTTTGGAATTGATTACACGACCAGAATTGCTGGTGAGGTCAAGGTCAAACAGCACCTTTGCCTTCTGTGGTTTTGCGAGGATGGCTTTCATTCTTGGCTGGAAAGTTACAGCTGCTGCTGGACACCACTTAGCATGGTCACGACCACGACCTAGTGTTGCATATGCATACAATTCAAGGAAATGCCCTCTTGCCATTATGGTAATCGGTATTCGAGCGTGCTCTTCTGAAATCTGTAATTTTGTCTCGCCAAGAACATTGAGGTCTCCGGCATAAACGGTCTTGAATTCCTCTTCGGAATCGCTAGATGGGCCACGAGCCGAAAGGTGGTAAATAATCTGAGAAAGTGGACTTCCCCACTGATCCTCAGGTAAGTTCTCGTTGTTTGGATCGTCTTCTGGGAACACGAACTCATCAAGGAAAGTAGGTACTGGTACCATTGCAAGACGGTGCGCAATAACTTCGTCAGGAAGGACATTGACCGATTCAAATACCTCTCCTTTGTTATCTTGGCTAATGCCTTGCTCGAAACGAACTTTGGTAATTGCCATCTTCGGAACATCTGCAAGAATTGCACGGCGGAGACTGTTTGCTGATGCAGCATTTGTCTCGGTAAGCAATATTCTGATACTGTTGGCCTTAGGCCAGCCATCGACGATTTGTGCCTTCATTTTCAACACCTCTTGGAATCAGACCCGGCGACCACGTCGGCCACCCTTTTTCTTGGTACCATCGTGTGCTATAGGGGTGACGTCCTCAATTCGAGTTACCGTTACGCCAGCACGAGTTAATGCACGGATTGCTGCTTGGGCTCCAGGGCCTGTATTGTTGGCCTTGTTACCACCGGGTGCACGATACTTGACAATTACCTGAGTGAATTCCTTCTCCTTTAGTTGGTCTGCCATGCGCTCTGCGGCACGAGTTGCAGCGAATTGGCCACCGGAGTCCTTAGAGGACTTGACAACTTGCCCACCAGAGCAAGTTGCGATGGTTTCAGCACCGGTTAGATCGGTTGCTGTCATGAGTACGTTATTGTAACTCGAGTAGATATTGATGATTGCCTTGCGCATCACTCATCGCCTCCTTCTGGAACTGTGTCCTCTGCCTTAGGGGCATCTTCTGCCGCCTCGTTAACTTCGGTAGCTTCGGACTGAGTGAACTCTGGGTCTACTTCTTCCTCTGCATATTCTGCAGACTCACGAAGACCTAGGATGCTCTGTCGAATAACATGGTTTTCATCATTGAGAGGAGAGCGTGGGTGGTAACAAATGAGTTCTTCATCCTCTCGAGTAACTTGGTACGAAGGAATGGTGACCTTCTGCTTACCAAGGCAAATATGGCCGTGGACTACTAGTTGGCGTGCTTCCTTCATCGAGGAAGCCAATCCCTTGTAGTAGACTTGTGCCTGAAGACGACGGTTGAGGATATCCTCGGCAGATAGTGCTAGGATGTCGTCAAGAATAGCATCGGATGTGATTAGGCCTTTGTTGTGAAGGGAACGGAGCATTGCGTCCTTCTCGCGAGCAAAGTGGCCCTCGGATGTGTCAACACGACCAATCAATTTCATCGCTTGGCGTCGGTGACGGCGCAACTGAGACTTTGCTTTCCAAATCTCAGTCATATTCTTGAGGCCGTGGTTATTGCTGATTGCGTGCTCTTCTTCGATACGGTCAGCCTTCCACGGATGAGGAGGTGTGTCGTACTTTGGTCGAGCGAATTTTGGATGTCCCATATTTCATTCCTCCAATCACTTCTTGCGCTGTACTCCGAGAGTAAGTCCAAATCTTCCATTTGAGCGACCGCGTTGTCCACGAACCTTGTGGCCGCCTGCGTGACGGATTCCACGGTAGCACTTGATTGCGCGAAGACGAGAAATGTCGTCTGCATGTGTGAGTTTGAGATCTTGACCTGAAAGGTGCAACTCGTCACCGGACTCAATGTCACGCTGACGATTTAGCATCCAAAGAGGTACGTTTTGTGCATATTCCTCGATTGCCAGGCGGAGTACCTCTTGCTGGTCGATATCGAGGTGACCTGCTTTCCTGATTGGATCGAAACCTGTTATTCTGCAAATCTGTGATGCAGTACGGTCCCCAACTCCACGCACGGAGGTCAATGCGGTCTTCAACGGTTTGAGACCGTCGATGTCTGTATCGGCCATGCGTAGCATGTATGAGAAGTCGTCTCCGAGATCCTGATCTTTTGCCATGGTGTTTCACCTTGTGACGCGGACGACATGATGTCGAGCATTCGGCCGACTGACCTCCCCTATATCAAGACCGCGATAGCACATTCGCGAGACTGCGCCTCAGAACAGGGGGTTAGAAGATGTGGTATTACCCCCTCACGGCGGCTTCATGCATCGATAACACATAGCAAAAGCATCGAATCACCCGGCTTGCGTGCAACAAAGCCCCTACGGGGCCCCCCTCTCGCCGAGAGCATTCGGTCAATGCCGCCTTGGAGCTTGGGCTGGTCCTCTGGAGACAGGGGTATTCGCAAAGTTAACTTGCCAAATCCATACTCTCTAGCGGCTTCTGCAAGTGTTGGAATTGTGGCATCCTCCAACTCACAATGGACTAACTTTACGATTCGGCCGGTAGCTTGAACCAACAAACGGTCACCTTTGCCTGAAAGGTCGAGTGGCGAATCGTGATGGATTTGGGGGCGACGCCCTTCGACGATGCCCCAGGTAATTTCTTGGTTCGGTAAAACGCGCTCAAACCATGATTGAGTTAACCCTGATTCTACTAAGGCGGAGTCGAGAATTGTGACTGATTCGCCTTTGCGGGGTGGTCGACGCACCGCCATTGGCTCTTCTACAGGATTACCTTCAATCACAAGGGCACGATCTTTGATATCGGGGGGAATGCGTACAAACCTTCGAGTTATTCCCGGCATTGATAGCGCCCCTACCCATAGTGAAAGACGGTCAACTCTCCCTCTACCTCGGCTAGTCCAAACCCATGTTTTTCCTATACCGGGCCAGTGTTCTTCGACCATTGATTCTACCTCTGTTCTTTGATTTTCATCTATTCGCGGAGATAGATCGAGTAGTATTGCCGGCCCCATCTCGCCTTGAGTGAGTTTATCCTTCCATGCAGAGAAAATATCTGGTAATTGTGGAGCCATCTCTTCAAGACCATGTGTACGTGAATTACGTGGCCTTGCTGGGTCGATGTGCAACATTGCTACCGAGAGTGATTCGTCGCCTATTGTCCCATCTCCAACCCGTATTTTAGAATCGAGGATTGTGGAATCAAAACCCTGGTCTGCAACTCTCTGCATATTTGCTGCAGCGGCAGCGGCAGTCGATTCATCTAGTTCGATTCCAAATCCTCTACGGCCTAGTATCGCACAATATGCTGCAAGTTGAATGCCGCTTCCACATGCTGGATCTAGAATTACTCCGTGCTCAAGTGAACATTGGCGTACCATGCGAGCGCGTTCAACTGCTACTTGCCATGGAGTTGCGAGCGGTTTTGCATTTTCCGCGTATTGGAAAAGTAGGCCTTCTGGAGCGGTTGAATCCCTTATAGTCGGGCCTGAAAGGTCGGCATCACTAGGATTGATATCCATTGGATCACCCGGAAATATCTGAGCGAACTAACAAACTCTCGAAGGGTATTCCTGCTTCTGCAAATGCTTCACGTCCACCTTCTTGGCGATCGAGAATACTGATTACTGCTACAACCTTGCACGGGGTTTCGTCTTCTATTCGACGCACCGCTTGGATTGCAGAGCCACCTGTTGTAGTAACATCCTCTAGGATTACAACCGACCCTCCTCCGGCAATGGATGTCCCCTCAACTCCAGGAGGATTGTTGGTCTTTCGTCCACCTCTTCCTTTGTCTGATTTACGAACCATGAATCCTCTGCGTTTGGAATCATAATCACAAGCAACTACCAGGGCTGTAAGTGGGACTGCCCCGAGTTCAAGGCCACCAACGAAGTCACAACCGATTTCATCAATTCGAGAATTCATTAATTCACCCACCAAACGGCCTGCTTCAGGATGCATCATCACCGGCTTCATATCGAAGAACCAACGGCTACTTCTTCCGCTTGCTAATGTGAAGGCGTCATCACTTCCTCCATCGAGAAATGCGAGCTCCTTTACCGCCTCTACAAGGCCGGGCCAGCGGGGGTCCGCGCGCAGTGCGGGTGCTACTGACATGGTGGGGGGTTTGACGCCTTACCGATGAACCTTCCCACAATCGACTCAGGATAAGGCGTGAGAGTACTTATGAGCGGTCGCCATAAAGCGTGAGAGGATTGCCATGTCATCTGAGGCTATACGGGATGTCCACGACCCTCTAGTAGGGCTGGATCTCGAACGACTTCAGAGAGAGATGGATGCATATCACGAATTGTTAGATGTTCGCACTGATGAAGCGTATCGGATTGCAGAAAGGGTCCGAAAATTGGGCTTTGACCATGTCGATAGTGTTGAAATTCCAAGAGCATCGGATTTAGCAGGCAGAACTGAGAAACTCCTAGTTCAGCACCTTGAGGGCGAGGAAGTCGCAGATGATATTCGTCAGCATTTAGAACAATTTGATCGTGAAACAACCTCGATAAAAATGGCTCAACTCGTTGCGAAAAGATTTCGAGAAAAGAATTTTGAATTGCAGAAAAGTATCGATGTTGGTTTACGAGTAGGGCTTGCAATTCTAACAGAAGCTGTATTAGTTGCTCCTTTAGAAGGTATTAGTGAAGTTCGATTGCTGTCAAATGTTGATGGGTCGCAATTCCTTTCCGTTCACTTCGCTGGACCAATTCGTGCTGCTGGTGGAACCGCTCAAGCATTGGCTGTGTTGATTGCCGACATGATTCGAAGGGAGTTGAATGTCGGTGCTTATTCGCCAACTGATGAAGAAGTGGAAAGGGTGAAGGAAGAATTTGGACTCTATCGCGGAAACCTGCAATATAAGCCGCCGCCTGAAGAAATTGAAGAGATTGTGCGGTCATGTCCAATCATGATCAATGGTGAATCAACTGAGGACATTGAATGCGCAGGATATGGGCGGGTTCGAAATATCGATGATACGCGAATTCGCGGTGGCGTATTATTGGTAATTGGAGAAGGCATGTGTCTGAAGGCACCAAAAATCCAGAGGCACACTGAACGACTTGAGGTGCCGGGTTGGGATTTCATTTCCAAAATCGCTCAAAAGGATGATGAAGGGGATGATGTGAATTCTAATGGTTTCAAAAGCCGCCAAGTCGATTCAATCTCTAAATTCATGAAGGATATTATCGCAGGGAGGCCCGTTTTTGGTGGCCCTCTTGCTGCAGGCGGGTTTCGCCTTCGATATGGGCGTGCTAGGCCTTCAGGACTTGCTGCTGGGTCATGTAATGCAGCATCCATGGCAGCTATGGACGATTTCATCGCTGTAGGCACTCAAATGAAAATCGAGCGCCCCGGAAAGGCGTGTGCCATCACTCCTTGCGATATTGCAGAAGGACCGTGGGTGATTTTGTCGGATGGCTCGTTCCTGAGAATTGACGAAGAATCTAAACTTAGACAACTCAAACCTGAAATAAAATCGGTGTGGGATAATGGAGAACTCGTCCTTGGATATGGCGAATTTATGGAGAATAACAAGAATCTCGTTCCTTCAGCATATTCGCATGACTGGTGGGCCGCAGACCTGATTGATGCAATTGATAGTGAACAAGCATTAGATGAATTTTGTAGGCTATCAAAAATTACACGTGAGACTTTGCCAGAGGGCATCCCCGGAAGACCGATTACCCCTGATATGAACCTCGATGAACGATTTAATATTCGTAGAAATTGGAGAAATGATCTGATTAGCAGAACACTTCCATGGGAAGCAGCGAAAGAAATTGCTCTTCGATTTGCAACTTCGCTTACTTCCCCTCACAATCCATGGTGGTTGGACCTGCCAATTGAATGGGTTCCAGCATTGCTATCTCTGCTTGAAGAATCAATAATTGACAAGGGAACTCTAAGAATCCCTGGAGGGATTTCCAATTGGAAAGCGAATGCTATGGATGAACTTCTCCCCGAAGAAGAATCTATACTAGAAATGGATTCTATTCCTGGGCCTCCTTTCGAAATTAGGAAACCCATTTTTTCCTCACAAATCCCTCACGGCTGGGTACTTAGAATACACGGGCTTGCGAAATCTTGTGCTCTAATGCTTGGAATCGCCCACCACCATGAAGGAGATGATTTGGTTCTAACTTCTGGTTGGCAAGCAATGCTTGACGGCCTAGGTTTCTCGAGCGATGGCCCTAAGCCCAAAAAGATCGAAGATGCTATGACATTATTTGAAAATAGAATTACATCCCTTCGAGTTGCTGCAGGTCAACTATCTGATGAAAAAGTGAGGAAGACACAGTTAGAAAAGCAACGAGCGACTATTAGGATTGCCGCTGAAACCGATGCTCGTCAACGCGGGATTGGAATAAAAGAAACTGACCGTATCGGGCAAGAAGCGGCTAGTAAAGTCGCAGACCCTGGGCCCAATAATCCAGAAGCACATCTCAGATGTCAAATCCTAGAAGACGACCATATTGTCGATGGAATAATGTGGGCTGTACGCCAGTTATCTAGAATTCGTTGGGAACATAGTGCTCCTATCCGAATCGGATGCAGAATGGGCAGGCCAGAGAAGGCTGCACCTAGAGAAAAACCAACCGTCCACGCACTATTTCCAATCGAACTAGCAGGTGGCAATCAACGCCTACTTAGAAACGCCATAGATAAGAAGGATTTACGTGTCCAAGTCGGTGTTAGGTTTTGCACAAAATGTTCACGGAAATCTCCAATGCTAAGATGTCATCATCGGGAAGTAAATGAATTTGGAGAAACGCAACCGGGGACGAATTGTGGTGGAAGAACAGAATCTCGAGTTTCTTCGGAACGGAAAAATACCCGGCGTCGGGGCGAACCACAGACAATAAAATTGGATGAATTAGTTGAAGATGCACGAATCCATCTTGGCATTGATAGATTGCCAAAGCAGGTGAAATGCGCTAAGAAATTAATGAGTAAGGACCAAACTCCTGAGCCAATAGAAAAAGGAATCCTTAGAGCGCGACATGGCCTTCCAGTATTCAGAGATGGGACTATTAGATTTGACATGAGTGATGTGCCTGTCACTCATTTCACTCCTGAAGAAATCGGAGTTGAATGGGAGGCGCTTCATCGATTGGGTTACACTCACGATTGTTATGGAAAGGAGTTGGTTTCGAATTCCCAATTACTCGAACTCTTTCCTCAAGACTTCATCGCAGCTCGTAATGCAGCAGATTATTTTGTTAGGGCAACGCAATTCATCGATGATCTTCTGGTACGTTTTTATGGTGTCGAGCCATTTTACCATGTCGAAAAGCCAGATGACCTAATTGGACACCTAATTTGTGCCCTTGCTCCGCACACTAGTGGAGGGGTGCTAAGTCGAATCATAGGTTGGTCGAATTCTTCGGGAGGATATGCGCACCCTCTTTTCCACGCTGCAAAGAGGCGGAATTGTGATGGTGACGAAGACGCGATAATGCTCTTAATGGATGGTCTTCTAAATTTCAGTAGGGAGATTCTTCCCGCTAATAGAGGAGGTCAGATGGATGCACCTCTTGTCCTGACGACTAGATTGAATCCTACTGAAGTTGACAAAGAAGCCCTCAATGTTGATTCTGCTTGGTTCTATGAAAGATGGTTTTACGAAGCAACACTAGATCAACCTCATCCAAAAGAATTGAGTGACCGAATGGATTTCATCGATAGAAGACTCGGTACTGTTGCTGCAGTAAGAGGTATGGGTTTTACTCATTCCACCAAATCAATGGCTGAAGGCCCGGCTCTATCTGCATACAAAACTCTCGAGACGATGATTGACAAGATGAATGGCCAACTTGACCTTGGACATCGCCTCAGGGGCGTAGATGTTAGAACTGTAGCAAGTAGTGTTGTTAGGTCACATTTCCTTCCTGATTTACGGGGAAACCTCGTAGCCTTTACCAGACAAAAAGTGCGATGTCTAAAATGTGGACATTCCTACCGAAGGATGCCTTTAGCAGGGAAATGTATTCAGATTCCAAAATCGAGTGGAAGAGGGATGGCTAACTTCGGGGTAAAGAAATCAGAAGGTGGGCTCTGTAATGGTAATCTTGCACTTACTGTCACACAAGGGGCTGTAAAGAAATACATCGAAGTAACAAAGCACGTGATGGCAAAATACGGCGTTGATTCCTATACTACTCAGAATGTCGAATGGCTTGCTAATAGTGTTGAAAGCCTATTCAACAATGATAAAGCCAAACAATTGAGTTTGGCTGATTTTCTCTGATTAACGAATTGGGTCCTGCCAAATCCCTTGGGACTCGATCGAAGGGGGGGGTGCCTCTTCCACTATTTCCTCCTCTTCATTTTTGACTTTCTTTATCTTCTTCGGCATGACCATACGGACCACAATTTCACCGCCACCTAATGCAAATAAGAGAATGGAGAATGCGATGTGGCCATGCCATCTGATGGGTTCAAATGGCTGCAAGTGTAATTTTACAGATGCATCGATTCCGTCTACATTTGTTGTCAGAATTGTGTACTCGCCGGGTGAAAGTTCTCCACTCCATCCTACACAACTTTCACTGGAATTACCGTCCCAACTAGCAATTACCTGTGAATCTAACATTATCGACCATCCTACTTCTCCTTCGACTCCTATTTCACTAGAAAAATCGCATTCGAGGCTTGCAGGTATTGCCGACTCCCCTACGATTGAATTTACAGAAGCCTGGCGTTCAGGAGCAAAATCAGCACCCGGCCTATTGATGTCCTGAGTTGCACTATTATCCGCGATTGTGCCCCAAAGAAGGTTGACTCCGATAAGTGCGATTATCCAAAATACTTGGTTCCGGTTCATGGCTCAACCTCCAAACCCAATATCGCGAGGATGCGTTTCATCCAAGTGAGTTTCGTGAGTTTGCGCTCAACATCTGTTACTCCGGACCATTTTCCTACGTCGCCGGTGCTAAACCCAATCAATTCAACTGCATCTGCACCAAGTGCAAATGCAATACAGACTGCACGGTCACCATCTGTGAAACCCCCGGGGTTATACATTCCATCTATCGAATTCGGCGTTTGATGGGTCAAAATAATCTCTTGGGTGGAATCTATAATCGAAAGTACATTTCGCCACGAGGAAATATTGTCACCATGAGCATGTAAACAGAGCGGAATGCCACGATTCAAGGAACGTTCTAGATGAGGGGATCCATCGCCATCACTTACTACCAAAATAACTTGAGATAAATCAGCAACAGCCCCAACTGCTCCATCGGCAGCGATTATTGGATGAGAGGATGTTACGCCATCTGGGGCTGCTGCGCCTACGACTGCAACTATTCCTGAAAGTCGAATTGTGGAGGAGGGGTTTGTGCATTCTGCCCTTAGTAACTGAGCGCTATCAATATCGGATTCTAGGCGCCACCCGAATGCTTCGCGAATCTCTTCTTGAACCTGGACGAGCCTTGCATCGACCGGTTGCATGTTGCGCCGATACTTGCCCTGCTCATCAATAGGATGGTTCAAGAGCCCGGAGCGTGAACGGGGCGTCGTGCCAAAGCCACTGACCGTGCCAGACCTTGCCGATGAGGTCACACTGGCCCGTTATCCCTTCCTTCCTCAGGCGAGCGGATGGATAACTGGTATGGCGGTAAAGCATGGTATTGACCTCGACGAATTACTCGAGGGCTCTCTGATGGAGAGGTCACGAATTCGAGCTCGTTCTCGATTGGTTGATACCGTCGATAGCAAGGATGGGGTCGAAGTTGCATCAATAGGAGATATTCATACCGAGGAAGGGAGATTATTGGAGGCTTTTTCATTTTATTATGCTCGCTTAGTCGTTGGTGCAAGTGAGGATGAGCGCTTGATTGCGCGTTGGGCTCAAGCAGAAGCGGAGCGTGGCCAACGGATTCTTGCAGTGGATATCGCAAATCTCGATGTCATTGCCAATACATATCTCTCAAAAATAGAAAGAAGGGTTGACGGTGTTTGGAAAATGGGGCTTGCTGATTTCATAGAACTCTCTCCAAAAATCACTGGCCCGCGCTGGAGGTTGGCAAATTGTGATGTCGAAGACGGTTGGGTAATTCTCCATGAGGAAAGGGTGTATTCTTCAACTGAAAAACTAGCCCGTCTTCTTAGAGAACGTCTAAAGGAAGAGATTCAAATTGAAGCTCTTGAGAAAATGGCCAGCATGGATGAATCTCTCGCTATTCGTTTATCTGAACCCGTTGGAATGATTCGAGGGTTGATGGCCGACCGTTCATCCGAAGCGGTCGCACTTGTAGGGGCCGGAGAAGCGGACTGGCCTCCCTGTATGCGCAAAGCAATTGCAGAACTGGCGCAAGGTGTGAATGTAAATCACTTCGGAAGAGTATTCCTTGCTGCAATGGCTCGGACAATCGGTTTCCCTCCCGAATCAACAGTAGATCTGTTCAGAGGGGCGCCTGATTTCTCTGAAGCAACCACTACGTACCAAGTGAACCACCTTTACGAAAGAGAATACACACCTTCTGGATGTGGGAAATTGAAGGTAAATCACAATTGTGCGGTCCAACCTGGACAGGATAGATTGTGCGACCAGCCTTGGATGGACCATCCGCTCAAATATGTCAGGGCCAATCAGAGGCGGCGAATGAAAGAACAACAGGCCGCAATCGTTTCCGAAGAGGACAAAACAGGCGATGCTTGATGAAGTGGTGACGTTTCAGCCTAAACATATCCAAGGGAGGGAGAAGGGATGGTCCGAACACTTGTCATAACTGTCGACAGAGACAATGACCTTGGTCTAAAGACTGCAATCAAAGGGCCAGTAGTAGGACGAAAACAGGTCCTCACCGCAGCCCTGCGCCTTGGAATCGCTGACCCTGAAGAGAGTGATACCAATGCAATTTTCGGGGCCCTCCACCAGTTTGACCAGTTAGTTGAGATCAATTCTGAAGGTGACGAAGTTGAAATCGCAATTCTAACCGGTGACGAGAAGGTAGGAATGCGTTCTGATAGAGCGATTGCTGCACAACTTGAGGAAGTTGTTGCAGAATTTCAGCCAGACCAAGCGATTCTTGTTACGGATGGAGCCGAAGATGAATCGGTTCTACCAATTCTGCAAAGTCAGGTACGAATTGACCATATCGAGAAAATAATTGTGAAGCAATCCAAAGGGATTGAAAGTACCTATTACTACATTGTAAAAGCGCTTGAAGATCCAAAATGGCGTGCAAAGATGTTAGTTCCCCTAGGTGCAATATTGGCATTATTTGGACTTGGTATAATGCTTCCAGATAATATCGGAGGTATTGTAATCGGAGCATTACCACTCATCCTTGGTTTGTTTATTCTCTCAAAGGGATTAGGTTTGGAAGCAACCGTAGGCCGTATTGCTCAGGAAATGAGAGAGAATGCAGATGCAGCAATGTTCTCCTCTCTATTGTGGACTTCGACGGTTTTCAGTGCTATTTTTGCTGTTGCCGAAGGGTACTCGGAATATCTTGCAGTTTCAGGAAGTCTATCGGTCATCTGGGTTGCAGTAATCCATTCTGCTTTAGCGTGGATCGTTATTGCATTCCTTACTTCAACAGCAGGATTTATGATTCTCAGATTGCAAAGAGGTTCTTTCTCTGGAAGATTAATCGTACTAGCAGTCTTTGGAATGGTGGTCTACAGTTTCCTCGACAAAGGATTAGCTATTGCTAAATCAGTACTAAATGGAACAACGTACGAATTCAGTGTTGAAGGAATTTTCAATGACCTATTAGAACCACTCATGTGGATTGCAGTTCTATGGGTCACTACCACAATTGTCAGAGCAGTACAAGCGCGTCAGGCTCAGGCTGAGCGGTACTGGGGCATCTAATTTTGAAATACCGCTTCGTGCATGCACTGCGGGCAAGTCACTTTGATTGGCCTAATTTCAGGAATTCCCAATGGTGAAGAACAGGCTGGGCAAATTATTGCTTGGTTGACTTGGGCTTGATGAGCGAGCCCTTCGTGTGAAGGATTGTACTTCATTCTGAATTGTTCAGGATTGTCGATATATTGGGGCCCGGTATTGATCGGCTGTGCATCTGAAAAGTCGACATCTTCCTTGTACGCTCCTGGAACAAAGGTATCCATTTGGGGCGTAGAAGGTTCGGCTTCAGGTTGGGGGCCAGCATTGAACGCAGCCAACTCAGATTCAATCTGAGCAAGGCCAATGCCATGGTTACGACTTATGGTGTCCATCTCAAGCATTTGGTCATATCCAGATAGGCTAGCAAGGCGACTTAGCACATCATGGGGGAGGGGCATGATGGGTTCCGGTATCTCTTTGGAGATGAAGGTTCACTTCCCGCGCATCGAAACTGCAATAACTCCCCTTAACAGGGGGATTACTTCCTGATGAGGGGAGGATTTCACCCCTATTACAGTAGTTTTCGGGGGAATCTCTACCGGCATTGGTGAATTGAATCCTCTCAATCTGGTGATGGGTTCAAATAGGTAAGGATGTCGCCGGCGCCCAATAGAGGTGAAGTGATGTCGATTTCTAAGTCCCGTCGTGCTTCCAAAAAAACCAGCCGTTCAAGTGCAGCACGTGCCCTAACTTGCGGGCAAGTATTCAGCGCCCCACATGTTCTATTCCATTCCGCCACAGTAGCTGATGTTCTAGAGCAAATAACTGGAAACAACTGGGATCATGTCTTCATCGTCAACTCCGACCGTGTACCTATTGGGCGTATTCACGCGGTTGATGTTTTGAAATTGGTAGCACGCAAGACCGTGAATCGCGATATCGCATGGATGCATGCGGTTTCTGCTGTAGAATTAGTTACACAAGAAACTATCACAATGCCAAAGAGTGCCCCGCTATTGAAGGCGGGCGCACTAATGCTTGCTCATGACCTTAGCCAATTGGCAGTTGTCGATGGTGAAGGAGCGATTATTGGAGTAGTGAGTCATAGTACAGTGGCTCGACATATTCCTCGGTTCTTGCTTTGAGCAACATTGAATTCTCACCTTCTGGTGGAATAAGTATGGCTGGCATCTCTCCAAGGCTTTGGCAACTTACTCCTAAAACATCGCCAAAGCAATTTCCATCTGGCCCTGTTCTATTCACTTCGTCCGAAGTTCTCGAACTTAGCATGCCGAAGATGCCAGAAAACGATTCAATCAATCTCGATGAATTAAGACAATTCGTCGGCGCACATGCTTTGCCAAACGGGGACAAAATTAGTGACCTTCTCGACCTCTCCAAATACCGCCCCCTTCTAGTTGCAGGTGAGTTGGCAAATCCATACAGACTGGCCGACATCATGGCACCTACAATGCCTTTGATCCCAGTAAGAATTGAGAATATTTGTCGCACATGGGCTGACTCACTTGATGCTCGTGAAGTTCAACCCGGAGTACACCACGTCACTATTATTCGCTCACCTGGATGGTGGGAGTCCACTTTTATCGCACTTCTAGAACCGTCAGAAATGAAACGAATCGTGCAATGGCTAGATGCCGGCGTACAGAATACTTGGTCTCCTAAGCGCCTTGCTGAAGGAATTATCCGTTTGGAGAGTGACCTCTCGATACAATCACCAAATCTCAATGAACTCGTATGGGACGGTGTATCGGAAAATGTGAGTATTGAAATTCCTCCCGCAAATGGCCCTGCCTTGGACCTCAATAGCCTAATTGTTCCCATTCATACTAGGATGGGTTGTTATAATTCTCGCGGGAGAGTTGCAAGATGTTCTCATTATTCTCAAGATGATTTTCATGAGAATCTATTTCGTCGTGGCTCGTCATTCAAGTGGTCAGATTTGCTAACTACTTTGTGAAAACGATATGCTGCGAGGCTGGGTCCCGGGGACATCCCCCTAGATTGTGAAGTACTCTCTCATCTTAATACAATATATGAATGGAAAAGGATCCCAGAAAACTGCTCGATTAGAGAGGCTTAAATTTGAGATTATTGAATATGTAGGCCGCAACCCTGGTTGCTCTGCAGCTGATATTGTTCACCACCTGTCAAATGAGCGTAGAATGAGGAATCATGGCCTCACTACACGCAAAGTTGGTTTCTTTATTCCTCGATACATGAAGAACCTCATCAGTTTCACACTTGACCGCTCAACTGGCAAGAGAATATACAGCGTTGCCTGAAAAGGTCAAATCGAGTCCCTGTGTGGGGTCTACTGATGAACGCGCCATCGGCCGGAGAACTCTGGCCTTCACTCAACGAAGATGAGGGGCATCAGCCCTGCTTTCCATCCGGCCCTGTTTGGACGGTTTTACCTACTCTCAAAGGGCAGATTATCGACATGCTTGGAACAGTAGGTCCAAGTCACAGAGAAGGAGTTAGTATTGATGATAGCAAGGGCGCAGTACATATCCATCCAGATGCGATAATCGAGCCTAGTGTACATATCATTGGGCCATCATATATCGGTGCTGGGGCAACAATACGGCATGGGGCATATATCCGTGAATTTTCATGGATTTGTGATAGGGCATTAGTCGGCCATGCTAGTGAAATCAAGCACAGTGTTTTGCTCCCTGGTTCTAAAGCACCGCACTTCAATTACGTAGGGGACTCTATTCTTGGCCCTGATGTAAATCTAGGTGCTGGGGCAAAATTATCTAATTTACGAAATGATGGTATGGAAGTGCACGTTATTCTAGATGGGCAGAGATTGCCTTCGGGATTGAGGAAGTTTGGTGCAATTCTGGGTGAGGGGTGTCAACTTGGTTGCAATGTTGTAACCAATCCCGGAGTAGTAATTGGCTCAAATTCTCTTGTAATGCCAAATACTACAGTTACTGGAATCCATGGCCCTGGAACACAACTGAGGTGATTTGATGTTCTTCGGAACCGATGGAATACGTGGTGAAGTTGTTACGAGTCCCGACGATGACCAACTTGCAATTGAAGACTACTTAGAGCGCAGATCCATCTCTTCTCGATTATTGAAATTGGTCGGTGAAGCATTAACTCGAACCGTTGAATTTGGTTCGAATGTCATTATTGGCTGGGATGAGCGTCCGGGAAATCCTGAACTTGTAGCGGGGATTACCCAGGGACTACACCTAGGCGGATGTAGTGTAACGCATGCTGGAATATGTGCCACCCCTGGCCTTCACAATGCGCTATTAGAGACTGGTGCAGCACTTGGCTGCATGATTACTGCAAGCCATAACCCGGTGACTGATTCGGGAATCAAAGTTTTTGACAAGGATGGATTCAAATCAGCTCCTCTATTTGAAGACGAAATTTCATCGCTAATGGTTGAGCTTGCAGCAGAAGAAAGAGAGGTTGATGATTCCGACCTTGTATTACTCTCAGAACCCGATTATTCATTCGATGCAAACCAAGCACATCAAGAATTACTTGTGGTAAGGCTTGCAGAATTTTCTGGGATGTTTGCACCGCCAGCAAGCCAAAGTTTGCTACTCGATTGTTCGAAGGGAGCAGGTTCTACATGGCTTGCTGAACTACTAAAATTGGCTGGAATCGATGCCAAAGAAGTTTCTCAAGACGCACCTGCTCTCAATGACGGATGTGGTGCAGGAGAATTATCGCCCACAGATATGTGGACATGGCCCGAAGCAGCTCGTAGTGACCATTTATTGATTCACAGTCTCAATAGGTGCGAGCCCGGTCAGATAATCGCTGCTGCCCTTGATGGAGATGGAGATAGATGTCTATTCATCGTCAGTACCGAAGATGGCTGCGCAGTACTCGATGGTGATGGGATGGCAGATGAAATCTTGAGGGCAGCGAAAGGTGAATGGCATCTTGCTGCTAGTATCGAATCTGATCTTTCTTTGATTTCCTCTTTAGATAGACTTGAAGCAGATGTGGAATGGAGTCAAACCGCGGTCGGAGACAGATGGATTTCTGCTGCACTTCGTGATTCTGACAGAAATGTTCTCGGCGTAGAAGATTCCGGACATCTCGTAATGGCTGCTCCTCATCCAAAAGGAGGGCGGACTCTAGTGGGAGATGGTGCTGCTAGTATGATTGCAGTATTGGCTGCAATGGCCGTAGATGAAAAGTCAGAGGCATTTATTCGTGGCCACAAGAGACGAGTTTCCATCAAAGAAACCGACCGTAGTCTATGGACTGGAGAGAATGAACTGGCCGACCAGGTTGAACATATTGCTCGCATTGCCCTTGGTGAACTCTCTCGTCATGGGCTTGCTGGGGAAGCTAATCTCATGATGCTTGAAGCAGATGGGCTATCTATTGGTATCAGGAATTCTGGAACTCAAGCCAAGACAAATGTAAGTCTTAGATTGGCCCCTGGTATTGACCCAGCCGTTCCAGAAAGTGTGCTTAACAGAATCGTGGATCGTCTGACTGAGGCTTTAGTAGAATGATCAAGTTCTCGAAATTTCATCTTCGTATACTTGGCCAATCCATGTTACCAATCCGAGCAATATCGCAGTTGCGAGGAGCATTATCAATGCCATCGAACTACTTGCACCAGAAATCAGCAACTTTCCAGCAACCATCCATGCAATCACGAGGTCCAAGGCACCAATGATTCGCCATGCTCTCCTGAGAGTGAGTACTCCAATCATCCATGATGTTGTAGAGCATAGTAATAATGCCACAACGAGGCTAGGCGTTGCTGCCTCGAAAAATGTGAATGATGACATTGGGAGGAGAAGGTGGCCAATCCACAATCCTGCGGGTATCCAAAGCCCCTTCTTCGCAACTGTAGAATAACTAGCCCACGCAAGACCGCCGATTCCAATTACTATTGCGAATATTGATGCTGTTTCTTCGAGTTGCTCATACCATTGACTAAAGGTAAACCACGAGAATACAAGGAGTACTGATGTTGCAACCGGAACTGCTGGTTGAGTCCATTTTAATCCGTTTTTCATTACTAGCAAACAAGCAAGAATTCCTACTGGTCCAAAACTTAGCAGAGAAATTAGGGCGGCCCATGCAGCACGTCCTGCCGCACCTCGATGGTCCGTTAGGTCCCGTTTTAGGCGCTCATTTTCTACCCATTCATACAGTAAAACACTCACCAAGAGGAATAATTCAAGTCCCCAAACTGGATAAACCCATGAAAAAATATCTGAATGGGTAGGGTCTACTCTTAGTTGGTCTAAACCCATCAATGAGGTGAGAATTCGTGAGACTAACAAGAGGATTAGAACTCCTTCGAGTGCAGAAGGAATGCGTAATCCGAGGTCCTTTCGCCCCAATAACGAAAGGCATGCCAAAAGAGTCAATGCTCCGATTAGAACTGCAAGACCCGTTTGATCCTCTAATTTACTTGAGACATCTCCAACCCTAGAAGCGACATGGATGAGAGTCAATCCAGCCATCGTAATTGCAACGGGCGATTCGATTCCCATCATATCTGGTAGATGGAGTCCGACTTCGTTCGCCCGCCATCGCGCTATTCCAATGAATAAAATCGAGATGAATGATGCTAGAGCGATTGCCATCACTCCAGATCTCGTAGACCACGCTAGGAATATTCCTACCAATATGGTGACAGAAATGAATGATAATACGATAGTCGGTTTGTGATGAATATCACCAGTAACAACATCGAGTTCGCTTATCTGTCCGGTCCTCTTTGACTTCTTCTTCATCTTTTGAGCGCGTTCGATTAAATCGGCATCATACATCTTGATTCGAGCGCCGTCGCCATCATTGTCAAGTGCTGCCTGGGTCGATTCCATGTATTCCTTGACCGCCCTTTTCTCATCGGCTTGAGCAATTCTTTCTTCGCGGATTGTAACCTGTTTCATTCGCGACCTTATCTCGCCTTGGGCCGCTAACCAAGCCCCTGTTACCACAAATCCAATTATTACTGCATATAGGGTAAGCATATCCTCTAGAGTAGATGCTGCTAGCCCTAATGCAATCAATGTCGCAATAGCGGCCATCGCCGGAGGCAGCAATTTATCGAACGATGATGCTCTGGGGAGATATAGGAATCCTATCGTTCCCAAAACCGCAAGGGTCGCTAGTCGTAACTCATCGTTTCCTATTGGGAATAAATCATAATTGTCAAGTGGATAATTGATATGTTTGTCTAGGGATATTATGATGGCGATAACCGCCATTAATGAAAGCGTGATTGTTACCAATTTCCCGGGCATCAAAGCCTCTGTCGAAATCCCTTCTCCCGCCTCATATCGTTGTGCGTTTTCTTCAGACCATCTAACAATGATAAGCGAGCATAGGCCAAGAATTGCTATCCAAATGGCCGCAAATCCAAATTTCCATTGCAGAATAACCGCAGCAATTCCCCACGATAATAGAATAAGGCGTGGCGTACCTTGATGTCTATCCATTCTCATGATGATTGAATGTGAAACAAGCAATAGCCCCATCAAAATGATGAGACTTGATGCTTCTATTGCTCCTTGACGAGTGATGAACAATATCGTAGTAAGAGACATCAGGAAACCGATATTCCAAAGGCGCATCATTCCAGAGTCTCTAAGTCGGGCGCTTAACTCTGACATCCCTATTAATCGAGATGCCAAGTTAACTCCAGTATCGCCTAATTTTAGATTGATAGGGATTGCGAATGCCACCAATCCTACCATGTATAATCCGACTTCCATTTGTGGAAGAACAACAGGAATAACATCCATGCTAACCAACCTATCTTCAAAATCGCTGGCGAAAATCATCAACCATATCCACGGCGCTAATACCGCTGTCCCCGCTAATGATGGTGAATTCCTTTGCAATGATAGCCATGCCATACCGCCCCACACTACAATCTGGCCGAGTAATAGGCCTCTTGCACCATCGATTTCAGACTCCCCTGCTGGAATGAGTATTGTTAGTAATATGACTACTACAATTCCCCCCATCCACAAAACATGGTCTGACACAGCTGATTCATTGCTAAGTAAAGTGAAGACGGTTATGGCTGCAGAAAGTGCAGCGAAAATGGACCATGGTTCATCTACTGGTAGAGGGGTGACTCCTTGTGCAATAAGCACCAAACCAACCAATAAGAATGGCGCTGGCCACAATGTGTAGCGCTGTAATACTCCCCAATCTACGCCTCTGACTACAAGATAAGAGGGAGCAAATGCATAGATCAACAATATTAGTTGGGCTAATGCATATCCAGTTTCATGTCTATGTGCTGCAATCGCAAGTAAAGCCCCAATCATTCCAAGACCAACCGAAACTGACCACAATCCTGGTTTACCGAGTTTGAGTGCTTCGAAAGCTGAAGAAAACCAGTTCTCTTCCTTGGCGAAAACCGCTGCAACAAGTGCGTTTATTCCCGTTACTCCAAACATCAACAAGAATAGGAGTAATGGATCTTCAAATGGTACGAGATGGATGCCGAAAACCAGCCAATCATTTGAGATGGAATGTATCCCTATCCAAAGATAAGATACTGCAATTCCGAGTGAGGCAAGGTTTCCAGATTTACGTAAGAATGCTAGGCTATGGAACATCAGAGTCCCTATTCCGACCATGATAGCAACGCCCATCTGTCCGTACAATGCCCCGGCTGCGCTACCTGTAACGAGTAGGACAAGCGTTGCTTGAGCAGCGATTGCATCCTCATCATGTCGTTGAGCGATTAGAATATTTATTCCGACAAGCGTTAGTAGAATTATTCCAAGTAATGTTGGGTCAATCCAACCCCAACCCTCCATTGAAATTGCAAGTCCATAGAGAAGTTTCATCGAGATAATGACCCAAGTTACCCCAAGCAAATGCATCCGCTTATCCTTTATCCAAATCTCGCCTAGGAATAATCCAAAGCCGGCCATTGCAAGCAAACCGATTGCACTCAATGTATGTCCTAATGTAGTTCCAACAATGGCACCAATTGCCGACCATGTCACTATCATTGCAATCATTAGACCGATGTGAATTCGCTTTTCACCTTCGACCGCATATTCGGTGATAGTGTCCATTTCAGGTTCAGCATCAACTGTGCCATCGCGATTTATTTCCGAAGGCGCATCTCCTCGAGTGAAAATTTCTGCGACTTCGCCAACCGCAACATCCTCTTCTTTTTCTTCCTCTGAAATTACTTCTTCTTCCTCGGATTCTGAAGGGAGGGCAGCAATCATGAAATCTCCGAGGTCGACTCCTGCTGCGCGTTGAAACTCGCGCTTGGCGAGGATTTCATCCTCGGGCTCTTTCTCGGGCACGAACCTGCACTCCGACTCTCGACCTTTGAATATCACCCACTTGGATACATTCGATAGTTGAATCTGCCCTCAAAATATGGTATTTCGAACCGCAAGGGACAAAGAGGGGCCGCGGATGGCCGGAACATGGCGAAAACCATCGGGGTCCCCTCTGGGGACCTTCGTAGCAATGGTATCGTAACCGATGCTACTACACATTGGAATCTTGACACCATGAAACTCATCGACCTTGCAGTTGCAAGAGGAGAGGGTTTTCTTTCAGCTCACGGTGCTCTAGTCACTGAAACCGGAGAAAGAACTGGACGTTCACCGAATGACAAGTTCATCGTGGATGAAGATACTACTAATCAAGATGTCAATTGGGGAGATGTGAATATTTCTACGGATTTGGCAACTTTCGAACGAATGAAAACGCAGGTCATCAATTACCTCTCAACACAAGAGTCATTATTTGTCCAAGATCTCTATTGTGGCGCTGAAGAAAGTGAAGCACTTCCTATTCGTGTAATTAACCAAAATGCATGGCATAATGCATTTGCGCGCAACATGTTTGTGCGCCCTAGCACTGAACAACTCGAAGAGCATCAGCCACAATTTACGGTATATCATGCCCCTCATTTCGAGGCTGAAGATGAAGCGTTAAACTCACAGTGCTTTGTAATCGTAAACTATGCTGCTGGAGAGGTTATTATCGGCGGAACTCGCTATGCTGGTGAAATCAAAAAATCTATCTTTAGTGTGATGAATCTTATTCTTCCAAAGAAGGGGATTTTGCCAATGCATTGCTCTGCAAATACTACCGGCGAAAATACTGCTATTTTCTTTGGTTTATCCGGTACAGGAAAAACCACTCTCTCAGCAGACCCTAACCGCGCACTTATCGGTGATGATGAGCACGGATGGGGAGCGAATGGCGTCTTCAACTTCGAAGGTGGTTGCTATGCAAAATTGATCAATCTCTCTGAAGAAGATGAACCTGAGATTTTCGGCACTACAAAACGAAAAGGGACTGTGCTTGAAAATATCGTTGTCGACGACAATGGTGTTCCTGATTTCTTCGACATCAGTAAAACTCAGAACACACGTGGTTCTTATCCAATTGAATTCATCGATAATCGAACGACTGATAGTAAGGGCGGACACCCACAAAATGTAATTTTCCTCACCTGTGATGCATTCGGAGTTCTACCTCCAATCAGTCGGTTAACCCCTTCACAAGCCGCATATCATTTCATTTCTGGATATACTGCTAAAGTTGCTGGAACTGAGATTGGTGTTACCGAGCCTCAAGCGACTTTTTCCGCTTGTTTTGGAGAGCCTTTCATGCCGATGCACCCTGGCGTATATGCTGATTTACTTTCGAATAAAATGGCTGAAAATAATGCTACTGCGTGGCTGATAAATACCGGGTGGTCTGGTGGAGCGTATGGTGTTGGATCAAGAATGAAAATTCGTTATACTCGAGCGATGTTGAATGCTGCTCTTGACGGAGAATTAGATGATGTTGAATATGTTGTTGATGAGCGTTTTGGCTTTGAAATCCCAACTTCATGTCCCGGAGTTCCCGATGAAATATTGATTCCACGGGAAACCTGGGAAAATGGTGAAGCATTCGATGCTGCTGCTGACAAATTATCTGCAATGTTCAATGCCAACTTTGAGCGATATGCCGCAGGTGTTAGCGACGAAGTGAATTCAGCCGCTCCCAAAATGTAAATCGGTGAATTTGTTCAATACCGTACAAAGTACGGTGTCTGAACAGAATACCGTACATTCATAGCCCACGCATGAAGAGGGTCTAGGGTTGAGGACCATGCGTACACGCCCATACCTCCTTGCTGCCCTGATGATAATGATGGCATTCACTCCACTAGCAACAGCTGGATTGGATAATGAAAAGGCCGTTGTTGAACCTGTTGATGAATCCCTATTCGAAGATTTGCCAATTAGAAATTTCAATGATGTTTCGATTCGAACAATGTCTGGAACAAGTGGCCGCGCACCATGTAGTGCTGTGCAGTCTGATGGTGGGACGGCTGGTGATGCTGGCAATACTAGCAGCACTTCGAAGAGCCTAGGGTCGAACCCAAACAACGGAGTAACGGGTGGCGTGACTGGTTGTGTCGATGCGAATGATGGAGTGGACATGTACAGTGTTACCACAACTACTGGAAAAGAAGTCGATGTCGAACTCGTTGTACCAACCGGTGCTGATTTCGACCTCTATCTAACAGATGCAGGTCTCACAACTGTCTATGATAGGTCTGAGTTCAACGATCCATTGGAGTCTGTAACTTCAGCAGGAACTGTGCTTGAAGGAAATGCAACTACTTTCTACATCTACATCGCACAGTATTCAGGTGATGGAACATACACTCTCCGTGTCTGGACTAACAATACTACGCCAAAGCCAGATATGACAATTACATCTGTACAAATTCCTGCTAAAGCGAATGGCGGCGATACTGTTACTGTGAATTACACTGTTGAAAATCTCGCAACAAATCAATCCACTGGAGCTTTTGAAGTCCACTTTGCTCTTTCGACCGACCAAACATACGACTGGTCAGATACTACACTTCAGGACAATTCGCCAGAAGCAACTCTAGCCGCTGGTGCTTCAAGAAATACTTCGGCACAAATTACAATCCCTGCCAACATGACAAATGGCTCGTATTATTGGTGGGTACTCGCTGATGGTTACGACAATATTACTGAATCTAATAATTCGAATAATGACATGTGGTCGGCTACCCAGATGGTAATTGGAGACGATTGTTCTGATTTAATGGGAGGCACCCAAGATGATGCTGGACTTGGTGCAGATGCCTCCAATGATATGGCAAATGCAACCAATATGGGTAACAATGTCACTGCAACATATTCCGGATGCATGGATGGCGGCGATGGTGATGATGTGCTCGCCTTCGATGTTCCTGCTGGCCATTATATCGAAGTTTCACTCACTGCTCAAGATGTTAATGCTGATTTGGATGTGTTCATTCATGATTCAAATGGCACTGAAGTCGATAGGGGGTACACAACATCGTATCCAGAAACCGCTTCTGCTAAACTAACCAATTGGGAAGGAGTAGGAGACACATATTTCGTCAACGTATCACATTGGGATGGTGTTTCAAATTATACACTTGATATTTGGACAAATGTTTCCATTCCTGCTCCTGATTACTCCATTGATACTGTCACAGGGGCTGCGAGTGCAATGCCTGGCGACAATGTCGATGTATTTGCTGAACTCAATAATAGTGGCACCGTAGATGGAAACGGTAGTGTAGTGCTAACCTCCTATCTCTCAGTCAACTTTGGATTGGAATGGTATGACCATGAAATTGGAACCATCTCGGTTAACGGTTTGCCAATCGATACTACTCAATCTATTACTATTCCATCAACAATACCTCAAGATATTGTTCAGGGCGAGTATAATCTCTATGTTGTTGTCGATGAAGATAACTTGATTCTTGAAAGAGATGAAAATAACAACGAAGCGCGACGCAATGGTGTCTTTAGTGTTGGAAATGCTGAAACTGTATGTGCTCAACAAAACGATGCTGGACTTGGCGGAGATGCTGGAAATACCACTGGTTCCGAGACCGATCTCGGGCAGTATAATGAAAATGAATACCGTGGATGTATTGATGCAAATGATGCTTCGGACTACTATACAATCACACTCGCTCAAGGAGAGAACCTCAACCTAACTCTTGTCGACCCCCCTGCTGGAGCCGTAAATCTTGCAATACATGACTCCACAGGCGCACAGGTCGACAGCGACCCTGGTCTATTTGCTGACAGTTATGCCTCAACTTGGGATACCACTTGGAATGGAACCGCTGGAACCTACACTATTCTGGTAAATCGTTCTGCTACATTTTGGGAAGATGGTGGGGCTGGAACCTACCGGCTCCTTGTTGGAGAACCGCAGCCATGGGTTGCTCCATTCAGTTGCATCGGACATTCTGACGCGGGTACTGGAGCTGATGCTGGAACCGACCAGCAAAACGCAATGGTTATTGGAACAAATCCTACACTTAGTGGCCAAGGATGTCTAGATAGTCAAGACCTTTCAGATTCATACCAATTCAATCTTGACAACCATAACAATGTGGAGGTTTCATTCACTCCTGATGCAGAAACTGGTTTCACTTCTTCACTTTATGATTCTGATGGAAACATGATGTCTGAATGGAATGGTACCATGTGGTCTTCGCTTGGAGATTCCATGCACGAAGGAATGAATGGTGCATACACCCTTGTAATCACAAATACTGGCTCAGAAGGATACTACAATCTATCGATAATGACTATTGCACCTGCGCTTGCAGATCTCGCTGTTACCAATATCAGTTGCCCATCTGATGCAATCAGTGGAGAGGAGGTATTCTTCTCCTTTGATGTAATGAGCATGCGTGGACCAGTAAATGGTGACTTCTCTTGGAGCATAGAATTAATCGATGATATGGGCCAATTCGTTTACGAAGTTGATAACGGGACCATGAATACATTTGCAACTAACGGACAATTAGCTGGAAGTGATGGAACTGCACACTTCCTAGAACCTACACTTGCAACTGGTAACTACTCATGTCGTGTTGCAGTCAATATGGGTGGAGCAATGATTCTTGAGGACAACCTGACCAATAATGACGGCATAGGAGAATCATTCCATATTCAAAACGAGGAAGAGTTGTGGGCAAACGATGTCGACCGTGATGGATACAATACTACCGATACCGGCGATGGAATCATCGACGATTGCCCTACAACATGGGGCGAGAGTTGGGGTGACCGCTATGGTTGTGCAGACCTCGATGGAGATGGTTGGTCCAACCTCAATGATTGGTCGCCGCTCGATGAAAGTCAATGGATAGATGAGGACGAGGATAATTTCGGAGATAATTCATCAGGATACTTGGGTGACCAATGTCCAGGTGTTGCTGGAATTGAAAATGGGGATGGCGGAGATGGCTGTCCTCCTCCATTCGTAGATGCGGATGGCGATGGAGTCCAAGATATTGACGACCTATGCGCTGATACCCCGGCACTTGCAGTTGTTGATGAAAATGGCTGTCAACCTGATACTGATGGGGATGGAGTTCTCGATGTAGATGACGACTGTGCAAATACCACTGCTGGCGTTGCAGTTGATGTAGACGGCTGTGAAATCGTTGACAATACCGGCGATGGAACCGGAGACGGAACTGGCGATGGAACCGGAGACGGATCTGGTGATGGAACCGGAGACGGAACTGGCGATGGAACCGGAGACGGAACTGGCGATGGTACTGGAGATAGTACCAAAGGAGCTGATTTCGACCTTGTTACAATCGGTG
>CAZNXM010000001.1:25849-49064 GCA_964577145.1 uncultured Candidatus Poseidoniales archaeon | reverse complement strand
GATGGTACTGGAGATAGTACCAAAGGAGCTGATTTCGACCTTGTTACAATCGGTGGCATTGTTGGAGGAGTTTTACTACTCTTAATTCTGAGTCTACTCTTTATTCGAAGAGGCGGAAGCGGTTCCGACAATGATGATGCGTTCGCAAATGCCGCATTTGCAGCAGACCCGATGCAATCGATGGTTGCAGGAGCAGACCCAACAATTACTCCTGAGCAATTAGCCTATGAGCAACAATTACTCGCAGCCGGATATCCTGCTGACTATGCACGAACATATGCAGACCAGCACTTCCGGCCATGGTTGAACCAATGAATACCTGACTGGAAAGGGTCATCAATACCAACCCTATCAGTTAGGCTATGACCAATGTCATGATGCAAACAAGTGCCGGCGATATTTTGATTCGTCTACTGACTGATGAAGCGCCAGAAACAACTGCAAATTTTCTCAAATTGGTAGATATGGGGTTCTATGATGGCCTTCACTTTCACCGTGTGATTGAGCAGTTCATGATTCAAGGTGGATGTCCTCATTCAAAGGACCCTATGAACAGACGAGCAGGTACTGGTGGTCCTGGATGGAAGATTCCTTGCGAGCGCACTGCACTAGCACTAGCACATGACCGTCCTGGTCTACTCTCTATGGCAAATGCAGGCCCCAATACTGGTGGTTCACAATTTTTCCTAACAACAGTTGCCACACCTTGGCTAAACGGAAACCATGCAGTTTTTGGTGAAGTAATCGAAGGAATGGACCATGTTTACGCTATCGAGAATTGCCGCAAGTTACCCGGTGACCGTCCTGCACAACCACAAGGTATCGTTCGCGTAGTACGTGTCTGAGTTGTTTCAGATGGTTCGTCTTGCCATTCATGGTGGCGCTGGCGGCGATGGACCTTGGAAAGGTCCAACAAATTTAGATCCAGACCGGATTGCTACAATGGAAAGAGTGCTCTCAACTGTTGGAGCAATGCTTGAAGATGGCATCAATGCCCTCGAGGCTGTAACAATTGCAGTTGAAATGCTTGAAGATGAGCCATTATTCAACGCTGGTAAAGGTTCGGTAATCGCAGCAAATGGAGAAGTGACAATGGATGCAAGTATCATGTGCGGAATCGAGGGGGCTGTTGGGTCGGTAATCAACGTTCGACGAGTACGCCATCCGATTAGAGTCGCTAGAAATGTTCTCGATGCTGGTTGGCCAGTCATTCTAGCTGGGAAGGCTGCAGATGCTTTTGGACTCGACTCTGGAGTCGAGGAAGTCTCTCAAGATTGGTTGATTACAGAGTTGAGAAAAGCGCAGTGGAAGAAATGGAAAGATGCTAAATCTCGCCCTGGCTCAACTGATGAAGATGATTCTGCAATATTGGACCACGATGGTGATGAAGGAATGGGAACAGTTGGCGCGGTTGCACTAGATTCTCAAGGTAATCTCGCTGCTGCAACTAGTACTGGAGGAATGACTGGTAAGCCTGATGGAAGAGTTGGTGATACTCCCATCATTGGAGCAGGTACCTGGTGCGACAGGCAAGTCGCCGTCTCCTCTACAGGAATAGGTGAAGCGTACATTAGGACCTGTGCTGCTCACGAAGTATCCACCCGTATTCGACTCGGAGAAAGTGTCAATAGCGCTTGTGATTCAGTATTGGAAATGGTTGCACCACTCGGAGGACGAGGTGGGTTTATCGCAGTAGATTGTGAAGGAAATATTGCAGTTCCATTCCAAACTACGTTGATGTATCGTGGCACATATTCTGATGGAGAAACCACTACTGGAATTGGGCCTGACTCATTTTCTGAGTGAAGAATAGAGTTTCATATCGAGGCGATTCATTTCCTCTATGTCCATACTTTCCGGAGGAAGGTGTTTCACACCTTTACGGTAATTTATCCAGCGCCTAATCCGCAGTTTCGCTAGGAGAATCAACGACCTCTTCTTATCTCCAAATGTGGGATGTGTCGTATCGCTTTCGTTTGGCCAACCAAGAGTATTCAGTACATCCATTCCATCTTCAGCGATAATCGTATGATCGAATAATGCAAGGTTGTTCTGTGCTATCTGCAAAGTTTCTTCATTCACTTCCGTTGTGGTTTCGTTTACACGAGAAAATATTCTCGTATAGTATTCTGAAGTTGAATGCAAGTTGCCTTCTGCTAAATATCCAGCATAATCTGTGGCCTTTGTCCACATCCAATAATGGTCATAGTTGTAATTTGAAATCAATCGATTGATAGGGTCCCGCAAGCATGTAAGGAGAGTAACTCGGTCATCTTCAGCAAGAGTTGCGAAATCTGCCCCTCCCCATTCACAAGCTACGAAAGTGACTCCGCTTGCTTCACAGCGGTCGACAAAATCAGTCAATTCTTCACCTTCCATTTTCCAAAGCGGGATTACTTCTCCATCAGCCATTGGATTTCCATTTGCATGTGTTGGCCAAAAGGTCTCACCATTAGCCATCGCCCTTCGGATGACATAGGTTCCTGCAGCCTTATGCAGGTGTTGGAACCAGACCAAACGGTAAGCCGACATTGTTCGTGGGGTCGGGGAGGTTCGTATTCACGATTCCGCAGTCCCTAAGGGGACTGGAAGGGAAAGGGACATGGATGACCGCCTTCGCCGGTTACATCATGGGAGATGTCCGCGTTGAGGCCGATACCATGGGGGAACTGGAAGTTCCTGCCGATAGATACTACGGTTGCCAGACTGCTAGGTCACTGATAAATTTCGATATTGGAGAGGATAAAATGCCTCGCGGAATAATCCGTGCATTTGGTATTCTCAAACAGGCTGCTGCTCGAGTGAATTGCGATTTAGGACAACTAGATTCCACTGTTGCAGAACTAATTATCGAAGCAGCAGAAGAGGTAGTCAGTGGTGAACTTGATTCCCATTTCCCATTGAGGGTTTGGCAAACTGGCTCAGGCACACAATCGAACATGAATGCCAATGAAGTGATTGCAAATCGGGCTATTGAGATGGCAGGGGGCACTCTTGGCTCCAAAACTCCGGTTCATCCTAACGATCACGTCAATCGAGCGCAATCATCGAATGACACTTTTCCAACAGCAATGCACATCGCTGGAGCAGAAGCATTCACGCATGAATTATTACCAAATCTAAAGGCTCTAAGAAATGCTTTAGCAGAAAAATCTGAAGATTGGAGTGATATTGTAAAAATTGGAAGAACACACCTGATGGATGCGGTTCCTCTCACTTTGGGCCAAGAAGCTAGTGGTTGGGTTTCTCAACTCGATGCTAATATTCGTAGAATTGAGTTTGCTCTAATCGACCTCCATGAATTAGCACTTGGAGGCACCGCGGTTGGAACTGGATTAAACACGCATCCAGAGTTTGCAGGCAGAGTTGCTGCATCAATCGCAGAGAAAACTGGCCTACCATTCATTTCAGCCCCGAACAAATTCGCACAACTTGCAGCCCATGATGCGGTAGTAGCAGCATCTGGAGCGCTAAACACATTGGCGGTTAGTTTGATGAAAATCGCAAATGATGTGCGGTGGTTAGGTTCAGGCCCCCGTTGTGGCTTAGGTGAATTGTCACTTCCTGCAAATGAACCGGGTTCATCGATTATGCCAGGTAAGGTCAATCCTACCCAGGCTGAAGCTTTGACAATGGTCTGTTGTCAAGTAATGGGCAACCATACTGCCATTACAATTGGTGGCTCCCAGGGTAATTTCGAATTGAATGTCTACAAGCCTATGATGATCCACAACTTATTGCACAGTGCTCGACTCTTGAGTGATTCCATGAAAGCATTCAGAACCAAGTGTGTTGAAGGAATTGTGCCAAATGTAGATGTTATCAATAACCATCTCGAAAATTCTCTAATGCTTGTGACAGCACTAAACAACCATATCGGATATGATAAGGCTGCAAAGATTGCTAAGAATGCTCATGAAAAAGGAATTACTCTTCGTGAATCTGCTCTAGGAATGGGGTATGTAACCGCTGAAGAATTCGAAGAGTGGGTTAGGCCTGAATCTATGACTGGCCATGATTAGGACGCTGTCAAATCTATGCGCGAAGCGTGTCGCGACCCTCAACAGTCATTAATGAGATTAACAGGCGCCGAATTACCTGTGAATGCAGGATGGGAGAACTGGTAGGGGGGTTTCATCCGGGTGGGATATCCGCCCCCCTGCCAGCCTCCGCTGACGGCTGCTGAGTCGTCGTCACCAATTCGTCTCCTCCGAAGAGGAGTTTCCTTGGATCGTTGACCTCCCGAAAGAGGCCTTCTTCCCAACAGCCTAGGTCCAGTTCGGTCCGCCCGAAGGCTTTCTTCCCTGGGGGTCGCTTTCAGTCACTCCGAAGAGTTCCCTTCAGCTTCCCGAATGCTCACTTTCATCCCCGAAGGAATTTCAGTTCACACCCTGATGGTCCGGCGCGGTTTCCAACTCCCGAAGGTGTTAGTCCGTCTCCGTCCCTGTGGTTCGGCGCGGTTTCCAACTCCCGAAGGAGTTGATCCGTTTCCGTCCCACTCCTCAATCCCTGGCTGTCCCACCGAAATGGGTCAGTTGCTGATTGAGGTGGTGTTCAGCCGAAGCTTCACACCTAGCCGTTCCATGTGACGAAGTTGGCCCGAAGACCTGTCTCGCCACCCTTCCCGGCTGTTTTGCACAGTTGTCGGGTCATCCTCCACCGAAGCGGAAGCCCTCCCTGTTCCGGCATCTCCGTGAGGATTTGCCGGCACACCAATTGCCGAAGCTCCTGGTGTCCTGTGGGTGTGGTCAGGCTTGCCGTCGAAACGGCCTCCCCTATACACCTCGCACTTCCTCTCTCGAGGATGCGCGACCAACTCTGCGCCCGGTTCGGGCTGACCGGTTGGCAAGGGTCCCGGAAGGTCCTCGGAAGGACCCTCCACCACTCCCCGGGGAGCAGCACTTTCCCCGTGGGGGGCGGGGGACCATAAACTTTACGCTAAATATAGCCCTTTTTCCAGTGGAAACGGGGGATTGCGTGATATATTTCCACTGCTTCCTGTGGAAGATAATATCAAAAATAACATTCAAGAACGTAGGGATCTGAGGCGTTCGGCAAGTCGTGTTTTTCTATCATCTACCTCTGATTCTTCACTATCGATTCTGCGATCAAACAATTCCTTTTCCCAGACGACAACCTTGCCATCTTCAAAACCAAAAGCAACTCGGTTTTGATTGGAATTAGCTACCCTTGGTCGCGAGGTTCGCATCGATGCAATCATCTCGCCTTCGGGGCCTCTTATCTCAAGAATGCCGTCAATTGTTTCAAAACGCCCAGTCCAGTGAGTTGAGGAAAATCCCTCCGTGTGGCAGATTACCTGGGAACCGCGGGCTGACCAGAGAGGTTCAGCTGCAGGGTTACGAGCGATAAGTGTCCCGCCTTCTATGGATGCAACAAAACCGTAATCGGTGCAAATAATGGAGTCGATAGAATCTTCTTCAGAAGAAATTAATTTTCCTTTACTTGAAGAAATTGTGCCATCAGAATGTCCCAATAGTGTGCGCTCACGTCCACTGATTCCGCAAGTTACTGGATGTTCTGTCGCAAGGCTGCGATGCTTTTTCCCTTCCAATAATCCGCAACGTGGCCTTCCAAGTGCTAACAATAATTCTTTTGTGGATTCGATAAACCATGGGCGTTCATCCATCCTCTCTACGTCGATTAACTCGCCATCAAGTTCAAATCTCCAAATGGCGCTCTCCATGAAATCTCCATGCTCAATATCATACACACTCGAAGTTGCGATGACTTTTCCCTTGTGCATGCAAAGCATATCGGATGAGCCTTCTAAAGCGTGGGACCATTCGATACTTCCTTCTTTGATGCAAGTAATATGCAGTCCACTGGTGACTATGGTTCTATCTTGATTGATGAGAATACTCTCGATTCGATCATCGCAATCGACTTTCCAAATGAGGTCTCCTTCAACATCCCAATGTTTCAGAATACCATCCCAGCCTCCAGCAATAATTCCACCGTCTGCAAGGACGTGGATGGCACTAACTGGTTCGCCAAGTTCGCGAACCATCCAAGCCGCGCCCATGAGGTCCATGGACGCTCCTGCGCTCATGGAGTGAATAGACTGTCGCCCTCAGGAGTCGAGTACAACGCTACTGCGAGGGACTGAGAAAGTTAGGAGGAATGCTACTAAGCCGAACAAACAAGCGCTCCAATAATGCCCTACTGTGAAGAATACTAGAACTGCGCCTGTTCGAATTAATCCTCGCGATGAGTCTTTGATACCGAATAATGCAAAACCTGCTGCTATTAGAGAGAGGCCGATGAAAGCCCACCCTATCATGATGTACATTCCTGCAGCAGCAGGGTCCATCATAGGATGTTCCATTTCATTCGGTGTGTGGTCGATTAATCGTACGCAGGGGCTACCATCATATTCACACTCAAGTTCATTGAAATGGTCTTCGGTTGGCACATCAAATTTCAGATTGGTATATCCTACTGCTTCGCCAAAGACGGGAGGAGAAATGATGATTCTATGGTGGACTTCGTCAAGATTATCAGTTCCGTTGTGAACTCGTTGGATTTTGATAAAACCAAGACCTGGGTTCACTCCTTCGATTTTGAAACTTCCATTTGCGTCACTAACAGTTGTGTTCTCTACCCACATGCCTTCCGCATTTCTCGATGATACGTGAATTTGTAACCCCTCTTCACCAGAATTAATTTCTCCGGTTAGAATACCTGAGCCTCTTGGAGCCGATTCTCCCATGGAATAGATCCACTCGTCGGGACGTATAACTCCGGAATCTGGTGAAACATAATCCATTCCATTCGCTATACCAAGAGCGCAGGTGAAGAGAATGAAGATGCCTATTGCCCTCAACATTGGATGCCCGTCTTCAGACTTAATCTCAAATGCTGTTCCCGATGAAGAAAATAGAACGGTTTCTTCCTCTGGAAGGTCGTCAACCTCTTCGAGAAGTTCTGACATTGCTATGCCGTAGTGACGGTCCTACTTGATTGAGACGCGTCCATTCGATTTTGAAATAAGCCGGGAAAGTTCGCCTTCATCGCACCAAAGTGTAAGAGAATAATCGCTGAATTCTGTGACTATTCCAAGGTCGTGAATTTCACTAAAAAATGATTCAGCAGCTCTTTCATTGGGTTCCCCCTTGGATACTTCTACAGTAAATTGGGGGCCGTAAAGAGAGTAAAGGATCCTCTCTCTAAGAATTTCTAAACCATCGCCATCAACCGATGAAACTAGTATTGGATTTAGGAATCCTCTATCGGCGGCAACGGCTATTGCTTCATCAATATCTCCTTGCTTGTCAGATTTGGTAAATACGAGTTGGATTTGTCTATCGTCATCCTTTGAACGCTCCAAAGCTTCACGTCTGCTAGTCTCAAGTTTCCGTTCCAACTCCTCTGGTGAATCACTTGAATCTACAAGTAAAAGTAGAAAATCACATTCTAATGATTCATCCAATGTAGCATGGAATGCATCGAGAAGTTCAGAAGGTAATTCATCGATGAATCCAATAGTATCTGCTAAGAGAATTCGTGGACTCATTTCCATTCTTCCGATTGTGGTTTCTAAAGTACTGAATAATTTATCCTCGACCAAGACTTCCTTACCTGACAAGGCGAGGAATAGAGAGGATTTACCCGCATTGGTATACCCTGCTAAACCAACGGTTTTCGCCCCGCCTTTTACACGTTGTCTGCGTCTTTCTCGGCGTGCTAAAGCATGCTTACTCTGACGTTTGCGAAGTTGGGCGAGTTCATGATTCGTGGTTCCAAGCACATTTTGAATTGCCTGACGGCCGCCGCCACCAAATCCTGCTCGCTCACCTGTTGTTTGCTGATTTGCAAGTTCTCGTAATATGGTTCGATCCGCTTGAAGTTGGGCAATCCTGACCTGTGTCCTTGCTTCAACGCTTGAAGCATGGCTCGTAAATAACGTGAGTAGTAAGCGCACTCTATCCCACGTTTCTACACCTACCACGTTGTGAATATTCACTAGTTGGCGCGGTGTAGCATTACAGTGTACGATGACTAAGTCAACACCTTCCCATGGATGTCCTGGAACAATTCCTGACAATTCATCGCCCACGTCTTGAAGTCGCCCCTTTCCAAAGAACCCTTTTGGGTCTGGGGTCCCCGTTTGAAATTCAATTTCAATGATGTCGATACCCATTGTCTCTGCAAGCGCTACCAATTCTGCGGGGTCGCCTTCTCTGACAAGCATGATGGCTTTTCTACCTTGATGACTAGTTCTGGCTTCGCCAAGACCAACGCCTCCCGACCCTGCAAGAATCGGAATTACGTCGTCCATGTGTGCGCGAGACGGAAACGGACCCTGAATGATTCGGAGGAGGGTAAGTCTCATTTGGGGGCAATAGTGGTATGAATTCATGGCAGAGGTCCATCAAACTACTATCGAGTGGAACGGCCCGGTCGCTAACGGGCAAAGGTATGCCGGTTTGGTGCCTGAAGACATAGTAACGGAATTGAAAATCGATGGTGATTTAGCATCGCTTTCCCTAACTATTACCGCTGATTCTATGGATAAACTTCGAGCGATTGTCGATGAAATCCTGACCCTGTTTTCTGATGCAGAAGATGGTCAGTGAAGGTCGAGAATAACTGGAGCATGGTCTGAAACTTCCAGGCCCCCTCTCCTCTCTATTCTACAACCTTCAAGGCGATTTGTCGCTGCTGCATTCCCCAATAGATAGTCGATTCTCCAACCGCGGTCTTTGACTCTAGCCTGGCCTCTATTAGACCACCAGGAGTAAATTTTCTCGCCTTCACCTACGCTCTCTCGAAAAAGATCACACCATCCTTCTGCTAGTAACTCCGTAAGCCACTCTCTCTCCTGCGGCAAGAAACCACTAGTATTCGCATTGCCACGTGGATTCCAAATATCATCTTCAGTATGTGCAATATTTAGGTCGCCTGCAAGAATTACCGGTTTTTTGCTGGACAATAATGGCCTTACGAAGTCTCTCCATTCATCCATCCAACCTTCCTTGTAAAATTGGCGTTCAATTTTTGCTGACCCGCTTGGAAGGTAGGTATTGACAAGGGTCATTCCTTCGTGCTCTGTAACCAAAATTCGGCCCTCGGAATCGTTTGGGTCTAGTTGGCCATCCATCCCTCTGGAAACTTCTTTCATGCCAATTCTAGAAATGGTTGCTACTCCAGAATAGCCTTTCTTTTGAGCTGGATGCATTATCCATTCGTACCCCTCGGGGAGAGCCCAATCTTTGGGCAGTTGTTCAGGTAAACAGCGGACTTCTTGGAGCATCCAAACATCAGCGTCAATCTCCTCAAAGAAGCGGTCAATGCCCTTTCTAATCGCTGCTCTGATGCCATTAACATTCCAAGTTACGATTCTCATGAGGCTCTGTCTATGTCGACAGTACTTCACATTCTCGCATCAGCAAGACCGCCTTCGGAATCGGTCAATGTGATTGATTTGTTAGCCCTCTTCACTAAAATGTGGCTTCGCCATCCTGATACTCTTTCATCGAGAAGGGACTCTATTGCTTCAATTCCTCCTTCCAATGCAATGCACGAAAGGTGGCTCTTTCCCTGGGATTTCATCGGATGAATTGCAGCTAAATCGATTACTGCAACATCGCCCTTGATTATTCCATGTAGGCCATCAAGAGGTTTGTTGTCTAGAACAATGTCGAGTGTGCTGACTTTCACTGGTTTTCCTTTTGCCTTTCCAGTTGCCATGATAACTTCATCAGCCGGAATTCTCGTGCCGTTTGCAAGAGTTACACCATCGTCTCTAACCTCAGCAACCTCACAAGACGGCTGAATTGGTACACCAACTTCCTCTAAAGAGGAGGCTAATCTGCCTACCAATCCTGACCATCCCTCGCCAACAACGCATAATTTCCCTTTTAGCAATGCTTTACGGCGTTCAGGAATATCTTGCCCCCAGCCCGAAATTAATTTCATTGCATCATCTCTTATTGGGTCCTGTCCCATTTTCAGCGATAGCAGGTCTTTTGGGCTATTTACTGGATAGAGAGGGCCATGACCTACAATCATTATTTTCTGTGGGCGTATTGCCCACAAACTAGGCTTTACTTTGCTGACTTTTTTCACCATTTTATGGAGAGGGCCCCCTTTGAGAAGCAAATGTGGACCATGCTCTAATTGGAACCCGTGTATATCTTGAGAAGTCCCGCGACCACCGATTCTCTCTCTCTTTTCAAGAATGACAACTTGGTTTTTTGCAAGATGTTTGCGGACTGCGCATGCTAGACCCTGAAGGCCCGCACCGACCACAAGTACCCGCTTCATATCCCCCTCGAAGACGTAGGTAACCATGAAGTCCTCGTCCTCCCAGCCAAGACCATGGCCGAAAGGCAACGTCCGCCTCACGACAGAGGCGGCAAACTCTGGAACCCTTCTGGAGGGGCTAGTCGTTTGTTAATTTCCAGTTTTGATCGCTGGACTAGCGCTCTTCTCGCCGATGATGGTATAGACATGCCTTTCATGGGTGGTTCAGAAAATATTGAGGCGAAAATTTTCTCTAGAGGAGAAGGAGTTCTTGTTGGTTGTGCAGCAGTTGACCATATGTTGCAAATTTGGGCAGGGAGTCTCGATATCTCTTGGTCCTGTACTGATGGCCGCAGTATAGCGTCCGGAGATGAAATTGCTACGATTAGAGGAGACAAAGAAGCAATTCTCGCTCTAGAACGAACTATTCTCAATATACTTGGCCAATTATCAGGAATTGCTACAGAAGCCAAAAAATGGTCTACAAAGGCCCCAGGCCAAATCGCCTGTACAAGAAAGACGATTTGGGGATTGCTCGATAAATGGGCCGTGCATTTGGGAGGGGGGCTTAGTCATCGCCTATCACGAGATGATGCGAAGATGATTAAGGAAAATGACCTTGCAGCAATGTACCCTGGACTCGATAGTCATGGCGCACGTATTGGGAGATTGATTTCTGAGGTTGATGTTGATGAAGTCGGGGCGTTTCTAGAAATTGAGGTCAGACAAGAAAAGGAAGCAATAATGGCGGCCTTTGCCTGGTCTGAAAAGAGAATGAAGACTGGTTGTGGACGGCTGGTCTTGATGCTCGATAATTTTGGCCCTGAACGCTGCAGTGCAGTTTGTTCAGAATTAGATGAAATGGGACTTAGAGAGCATGTTTGCATTGAGGCTAGTGGAGGAATTGTCCTGAAAGATTTAGAAGATTGGCGCAAATGTGGTGTCGATGTACTTTCTACTAGTACGATAAACAGAGGGACGACTCCACTAGATCTTTCGATGCTTGCAAATGATGCATGAGGTGCTCCCGATGGGCGAACATATTGCTGACCCTTCTCATCCAAGATATCGCTCACTACTAATGCGCCACCGCCTTGAAGAGGCTGCTAGCAAAGGCTTGCTTGCAGGCTCTGCGCTGATTGCACACGGCAGGGGCGAGGCATACGATTACCTATTGGGAGAACAGACGATACCATCTGCCATGGATGCGGCAAAGGAGGTCGCTGCAAGACTCCTTGGTGCTAAGAGGCCGGTAATTTCCCTTAACGGTAATGCGGTTGCATTGGCTGGAAAGGAGCTTCTTGAAGTGGCGCAATTACTCTCTTGCCCGGTAGAAGTCAACATTTTTTATCGCACACCTGAACGAATGGCCGCCCTACTTAGCCATCTTGAAGAGATTAAAGACAAACACGATATTGATGTTGAAATATTAGGTGCAGCCCCAGATGGACGCATTCCTGGATTAGAAGGTCCTCGAGCAAATTGCCACACCAATGGAATCCTCAATGCAGATGTGATATTGGTTCCTCTTGAAGATGGAGATAGATGTGAAGCACTAGTGGCAATGGGTAAGGAAGTCCTCGTTGTTGACCTAAACCCCCTTTCACGAACCGCGAGGATGGCAACAGTCACTATTGTCGATGAATTGTCTAGAGTGGCATTGAATATTATTCACCATATTCATTCTGACCCGCCAATCACAAAATGGGATAATCAGGCAATATTGCAGTCGGCTTTGTCCCATATCGTTGATAATATGGTTTTATTCGCCGATAAGTGACATTTGCAGGCGTTATATTTATCACCCATGGAAATAACTTATTACTGATAGAATGGAAGAAAGGCGCTCACTCGGTTCTATGGAAAAGGGCGGGTTTGGTACGTCTGTTTCCTTTGATATCGACGAAATGGAAGCGCCCAAACGTCGCAGAAGTCCTCGCAAAAAAAGAAAACCTGATGAGCAGTCCTCTGACTCTTCATGCCCGGGATGTGGACATGAAATAAGCCAAAAGGAGTGGGTTGATGCTTTAGTTGGTTTTGTCTCAGGCGCCCATGATTTTGCAATAGGAAACCCGGTCAGAGCAAGGATTGTTGCTACTCTTCGAAATGAAGTGGCCCGGATGCAACTTCCTCATCCGCATGAAGCATGGGAATTGGAAGTTGTAGGTCGGCTCCTCAAGGAAATTGAAAGAATTGTAGTTGCTGAAGTTAGAAGGAATCAGATGGACACTGAAGAAGAGAAATGGGTTGCTGTAAAGGAGCAAGCATTTGCTGAAGCTGAAGATGTACTTCGACCTATTCTTGAGGTCGAAATTAGACAACAGGTTGAAACTGAGCTCTGGGCCCAATTTGAACAGGCTTGGAGAGAACGGCAGAATAGTGAATCTGAATGATCACAATTCGGAAAGTTTTGTCGCAAGGCGGTTAGCAATAGATTCTCCCACGAATGAGCAACTTGCATCCCCTCCCAAATCATATGTTAATGCATTACCCTTCTTGAGATGGTCTGCAACGCTATCATCAATCAGTCCTGCAATCGAGACTAATTCATCGATGCCGTTACGTCGTCCTAGCCATTCAAGCATCATCTGAATTGAATTGATACTGGCAATTGGATTTACTTTATTCTGTCCTGCGTGTTTTGGCGCTGAACCATGAACGGGTTCGAAGAACGCATGATTGTCTCCAATATTTCCAGATGCTGCCATCCCCATTCCTCCTTGAAGTACTGCTCCTAAATCAGTTGCAATGTCGCCGAATAAGTTCGACGAAACAACGACATCGTAATGCTCAGGGTTTCTAGTAATCCATTGCATGAAGGCATCTATGTAGCCATAGTCGCATTCTGTGCTAGGATAGTTTGCTGCAACCTTGTCAAAGGTTCTACGGAATAATTGGCAGCCCCTTGTTACATTGCTCTTGTCGATGCACGAAACGCGCTTTGCTCCATCTGCAGGTGCACCATTTCTTGTTTCAGCGATTTCAAATCCCATACGCACCAAGCGCTCAGTTCCATTTGCAGATATCGGGCGAGGGTCGTACGCTACCTCGCCTTCAAGGCCGGGGAATGTCATCTCTGGGGGCTCGTACAATTCACGTCCTAATGCACGATCTGCACAACGCCGCAATAGTGAGTGGTACAGCCCTTCGGTATTCTCTCGAAGAATTGTCATATCTACCATTCCTGGCTCCCATATCTGTGTGAATTTTCCATGGACTTTGTGAGGTACTCCTTCGTAGAGCTTTATTGGACGCACGTTTGCATAGAGGTCTAGGCCGCTTCGCATTCCTAAAATTACTGATCCTCCTGCAAGATCGCCATTTGGCAAGGTTGCACCAGGGTGGCCAATAGCGCCGAGAAAAATTGCATCTGCTTCATCGCGGCAATATTCAAATGAACCCTCGGGCCACTCTTCACCCGTTTCCAAATAATGTTGCCCTCCGCATGAAATGACATTCTGCTCGAATCCGTGGTTGGTGTGAGCTTCAATCGTGTTCAGAATACGTTGCGCCTCTACCGCAACTTCTCTTCCAGTTCCGTCGCCGGGTAAGATTGCGATGCGGTGGTCGCTCATAACCGGGCCATTGGTCGCCCCTACATGAACGCGTCCCTGTGTTATTATCGGTTGAGGAAAGAGGTTCCTGACCGATGGAGTGATTTTTTGTAATATATTCCGCGCAGTGCTGCGGTCCTCCAATCGAACTAGGGGTTGATTGCTAATGCTATACCTTCATAGAGCGTCACAACACCGAGGGTAAGCATGGTTGATGATGGACGCGAGAGTGCAGAAGGAAAGATACACGTCGACCAGTTGCCGCTTGCTGTCAAGCACTTTGTAGATACGATGATTGGTATTGACCCAAATTTCACTCTTGAAGATTGGCTAATACAGAAGGCAAACGAAGATTTGCGTTTGCTGACGCATGACCTTGAGCGTGAACGAATTCAACTTGAGCAACGGATGCATCGCATTGAGTCAGTCGCAAAACGCCTTCATCCAAAGGATATGCGTGAAACGTCATCAGGTCAAACCAATCTATTCGATTGCTTTGATATCCCAGAACAATTGAAGCATCTAACAAATAGGATAGAGGAAATTGTCGAGGAGCCGCATCCAGCAAACACATTCCTATCCTTTGTTCCAGGTGATTCATGTGATGACCCATTACTTGCAGTAGCCGCACAGATGATGTTAATGGGCGCACAAGATAAAATCGGAAATGGGGCGCCTTTTGTGAACATTGAAGAACTATTTTCCCCCCTTCTAAGTGGTGGAATCGCTACAGAAGAATGTGACGAAGCGTTGGACCATCTGCTAATGACTGGTCAGATTCACGAAATCGATGATGATTGCTTTGTTCCAGATGAATGATGGGAGCCCACGGCCCCCCCGCCTCGTTTGTTTATACTCCGGTAACCAAGTATTACCTAATGGGCATAACACGGGCAGCACTGATTGGTAGTTTTACTTGGGCGATGATGATGGTTGCAGATGTCCACCATAATGTTGCATTGGGTGCTGGTGTATTTACAGCATTCTTCGCAGAGTCGATTTTCCAATCTAATATTCGCTCTGTACTCAAGCATAAAGCAACAAGCCTCCAAACTGAACTCAATCTCGCTATTGTTCAATTAAATGACATGCAGAGGGCTCTGGATAAAACCACTCATGAATTGCGTAATGCACTAGGTGAGATTCACAGAAGAGATGCGATCGGCAGTCCAGCAGCTCGAGAATTGCTCGCTCGCCAGGAAGAGGCATTAGACGCCCAATCTGCAGCGTTAGAAGTATCCAGTAGTCGTAGTATTGAAACTCTTGAATCATTAGAAAGAATGGTCGTAGCCCAAGGTTCGCAAACTGCACGAATGCAAGAGGTACTTACCCAGGTATTACAAAAACTCGCTTTGGAGCCTCGTCAAAATATCAATATGCGCGATTCAGTACTCATGCAAGAACAGGATTCAATACCAGCGATGAATGACGACGTCATGGCCATGCTGGCATGAGGCACCCAAAATGCACGATTCTATTTCAGAACTAGAGACTTTTCAATGGCAACGACGCAGGGGGCGTTTCTTTGCGTGGTTGGGAATTGTCATGTTTTTCGGTGGTGTAATTTGGTTTATTTTTATCCCACAGATTGAACTAATCGGCCTAGGTATTGCATTCAGTTTATTGGGATTAGCCGTTTCTTTGATCGGTAATGTTTCCATTCCGCATGAAGAAGATTTTGCAATGCGATATGATATGACTCATATTCTAGATATCGATGATGAAGAAAAGAGGTTGGTTGCATATCGTAATCATTTGACAGAATGGGTAGCTTCGGGTATTGAAACAGTAAATCCGGTTCGCTCAAGAGGCAATGACCCATCTGGACCCGATTGGGGAAAAACAGATTTCAAGATGGGGCAACCACCTGTTCGGCGGGATGCAGTGGTTGAAGGGGAAAAATACGAAGGGTTGGAAGGCGACCTTAGTGGCGGTGAAAAAATGGTCGAAGCTGCTAATGTTCAATATGCTGACATGGCTCAAAAAAGATGGGAAGCAGCAGAAGCAAATGACCCTGATTTGGTAGAATATGGCGTCAAGAGGCTCGGAGATTTGGTGCGTACCGAATATTTCGATAAGAATGCAGAAGAAGGTGCATTCTCTAAGGTAGCAAGTCCTGAAGAAGACTCCCAGAATCAATAAGTGTAGACCTTGGGGGTTACATTATGAGGGCCATCATTGTCGCTGGAGGGCACGGTAGTCGTCTATTCCCAATGACGTTGTATACGCATAAAACCCTCTTGCCACTTTGCGGCCGACCCATTATTGATTATGTCCTCTCATCGGTGCGTTCAACTGGAATTGAAGATATTACGATCATTGGAAATCGCTTCATCGACAAAATACGAGAACATGTAGGAGATGAAGTTGAATACGTTCTAGAAAAAGAGCCATTAGGTGTTGCAAATGCTCTACAATTGGCTCGCAGAACCAATGAAAATGATGCATTGCTAATTTGGTTCTCTGATAATATCACCAATCTGGACCTTTCGGATATTGTTGCAAATTTTTCATCCGGTGCGATGTTGTTGACTCGGGAAGTAGAAGATGCTTCTTCGTTTGGGATTGCGATACTCGAGGAGGGAGAGATTTCTGATGTTATTGAAAAGCCGCAAAGCGATGTGGGTAATCTCGCAATTGGAGGGATTTATTTCTTTGATGAAACTTTTTGGCAGCGCCTCGATGCAACTCAAAACCTACCAAATTTTTCCATATCTGAAATTACTCGACAATATATCCAAGAGAATTCGGTTAACACAATCAATGTTGGAGAAAATACCTGGATTGATTGCGGAACACCTGAAAGCCTCCAGCGTGCAGCACAGATGGTAGAAGAAGGATTGTTTAGGGTCCCGGGGGCAAAGGAATGAAAATCGGAATCATAGGTGCTGGTATGGTTGGAGGGGCCATTGAACATAGTTTTGCTAACGCCCATGAATTATTCATACACGACCCCGCAAGGGGTACAAAGCTCAGCCATGTTACAGAGAATGTAGAGATGGCATACATCGCAGTACCCACTCCCGCCAATGAGGATGGTTCTTGTGATACCAGTATAGTAGAAGAGGTTCTTGCTGAGCTCCCTGATGGTTTTATTGCAGTATTGAAAAGCACCGTAATTCCGGGAACGACTGCTCGTCTTCAGTCTGAGTATTCCTCACTAAAACTAGCATATTCACCAGAATTTTTAGTTGAGCGGCGGCGCTTAGAAGATTTCTCTAATCAAAAACTTCTCGTCGTAGGAACTGAACATCATGAAGTAGCAGAGATGGTATTTCAACAACACCGAGATGCTGGAGTTCTCTCGACAGATGTTACTTTTCACATCTCAAGTACTGAAGCCGAGATGGTCAAGTATTCCAAGAATAATTTCTACGCCCTCAAAGTATTATTTGCAAATCAAATGCATGACATATGCGAAGCGATTGGTATAGACTGGGGTATTGTTCGCGAAATTATTACCGCTCCACAAGATCAACCCGTTGGAAATTCTCACCTCGAGCCGATGATGGGTCTATACCGTGGATTTGGCGGTAAGTGTCTTCCAAAAGATACTCTCGCTTTGAAGAAACTTGCAGAAGGTCTTGGTGTTGAATATGAATTGCTGGAAGCTATTCAAAATGACAATCAACGTTTGCGCTCTATTCAAACCGGGCGGCCAAGTGATGTCACCTCGGAGGATGATTGATGCTCCCTCCCCATGACACATTTAGGCGTTACATGATTGTCGCTGGAATCAATGTTATCGTATTCTATGCCATTTGGGAATTTCTTTATTGGATTTGGCCAAATTCTGGTTATTGGCCAACAGTTGCATGGGCTGCTGCATGGATACTAGGTAGTTTCTTTGCTCATTTCACACATAGGGAGTGGACGTTTGATTCAGACCGCCGATTACGCTGGACGATTACCGCGAGTATGTCTATCTACACAATAGGCATGGTAGGTTCGACTGCTTGCTTCTACGTGGGAACAGTAGATTTTGAGCTCGATGCCAGGCTGGTGTGGCTTCTAAATTCAAGTCTTTGGGGAGTTCTAAATTATCTTGGCCAGCGGGAAATTGCATTCAAAACACGTTCATTGCCCGAAGTGAACACTGAGTGAATACAGGAAATATTTTGATTTGCAATTTTCTTTTTGTCAATACTTGTGCCCACTCAAATATCTCAAAACACGTGTTGTAAAACTGACTTTGGGCTTTGGCTCAAGCCCAAGGCGCCAATTAAGTTCGCCGTTTTTGTCAAAACGGATCATGTCATCAAATCCTCCAATCCATTCGTCATTGATGAAAATCTGCGGGATGCTCTTCGCCCCTTTAGTTCGTAATGAAAATTCAGCGTCGATTCGCCTTGAGTTTCCCAAGCGGTGTTCGATGAAATCCACCTTTTTTGAGTCCAAGTGGTTTTTGGCACGCACACACGCGCCGCATCCCTTGTTGGTGTAGACTTCCACTTTGGCCATGCCGGGGCCACCCGCAGGTGCCATTTGAAACCGTTCATCTAGCGTGGGTTTGAAGTCACAGGACGGTCACGGCACTATCATGCTGCCAGACACTGTTCACAAACTCCCCCAAGCCGAGAGGTTCGCATATGCTCAATTATTGGCTTATATGGCTCGTATAGACAATGAACTTACTGTAGAAGAAATGGCGATGTTCGAACAACGCCTCGGTACCGCCCTTCTTTCACCAAAACAACGTGATAAAATCCGTGGCTCTCTGAAGCATCCCCCTTCGCTTGAAGAGTGTCTCGACAGTCTCGGCCCAGAATCTGGAAGGTTGGCGCTTCGCGATGCTGTACTAATGGCTGCAGCCGATGGTACGGTCGATGAATACGAGCGCGAAAGCCTCGATTTAATCGCTGAACATCTCGGCCTTGTTCCGGATGCCGTAAATAGGCTACTCAGATGGACTGTAGAGGGATATTCTTGGATGCAGTCTGGATATGACCTGCTGAATGACTTATCTCAGTGAAGTGGCAACATGTTGCCAGATGCACTCCTCTCCCTTTCCGAGGAGCAACGAAGACGAATTGCTAGTATTCTTGTGTTAATTGCTGCAGTAGATGGTACATTGGTCCGTGAAGAAATGGCAGCAATCGAAGCGGCGATGGGAGCGATGATGCTTCATCCTGAAAGTAGAGAAGAGGTACGGCAACTCTTGACGGAACCTCCGGAGCTTGATGTCGTCTTGGAAGAGATGGAGCCAGCCGCGATTAGATTGGCCCTACGAGATGGCGCCCTTCTTGCATCATCTGACGGCGACTATGACGATAAGGAGCTTTGGATATTGAGAAAAATTAGCGCTGCAGGTGGCCTTTCAGAAAAAGAATTGTCTGAAATTTTGGATTGGGTCGCTCGAAACTGGAGAGTCGCTGCTCAAGGCCGTTCTATCATCGCCACCACAATGCCTGGTGATGAAGACATTCTCTGACGGGCCGGTATCCTCAAAGAGGGGGGTCGCGCCGCCGGGCCGGGTGTATTGTTGCATAACGGAGTTAGCGGCTGGTATGCCCGCCTAGATAGGACTGAAGAGGACCGTTTAATCCAGATCGAAACCTGGCTCAAAGCATGGTCTTCCTCGCTGATAAAAAGGATGCCTGTAGCAGCACTTCTCCCCGTAGAATGGCCTACACTTCCGGCAAATCTGTTGACCGACCCTGGGCATGTTTTGGACCACCTTCTTGCTAGATTAGATGCAGAAAAAGATGGCCGTTCCCCACGTGGCGCTCATCCAACTCCTCCAAAACTCGCAGATGCGATCATCCGCTCTGAACTCCTAACGCCTGCAATTAACAATCCTAGAATCCCAGAGAAGCCATCCCTCCCATTGGATGCCTTGCCACCGGGCTTTCGTCAGCATATTGAACAAATGAATCTAAGCAGTCATCCCTCTGAAGACAAATTATCTATCGATGAAAAAGCGCTATCAGAAGTAGAATCAGGAAATAGGACACTCAGTGGAATTCCACTGCCCCTAGCAGATAGTGCATGCGGAGGGGGGATATTCATGGCTCGTCTATTGAAATTTCATGCAGAAATTCTTGACGGCGAAGAGTTAGAACTCATTGCCGAAGATACCCGGAGGTTGCTTTCGGGAGTTCAGTTGGCTGATGTCAATCCCGATATTGCGCGGGTTGCAAGATCAAGAATTCATCTTGAAACCGTTAGATTAGGTTTGGCTAATATCGGTGATGGAAATAATACATTACTGTCCCAAGTCGAAGTAGAATGCTTGCTTGCTGATTCTGTAAAGGTATGTGATTCCCTACAGGATAGTTGGCCATGGGAAAGGCTTCCGCGCTTGATGATTACCAACCCTCCTTGGCTAAGGATAAAAGATAAATTTCGCGGCCATGAAAACGGCTCGGAGTTACGAAAAGAGCTCGGTGGGCGATTGCGCGGTCTGACAGAAGAAGATGGTTCTCTCCGGTTTTGCACAATGAAAGGCAACGTCAATCTGTATCGCCTCTTCATCGAAAGAGGTTTACAAATCCTACAACCAGAAGGCACTCTACGGATTATTGCTCCAGATAGTTTGCTTCGAGAACAATCAAGCGCACCTTTGAGAAATCTATTGGCAATGAAGCATGGATGGCAGGAAGTATGGGCTATCGAAGAAGCGAATCTTTTCTTCCCTGGAATCGCCCAGGGTGTTTCGATTCTTTCGGTTACTGCTAATGGAAAATCAAGGGAGTTGCTGATTAGAGGCCCGGTTGAAAGGTCTGACCTTAGAAGGGATGGAACTGGACTTTCTGCAAGAGTCCCTTCCTTTATCCTCGGCCGTGAATCATGGGAAGAGTGGACTAAGGGTACTTGGGCTGTTCCACGACTTCCGCGAGATTCTTTGGAAAGGAAAGATGTGCTCAAGGTAATTTCTAAACTCGCAAAGCACCCACGCCTAGGAGAAGGTAACCACTGGTTAGTAAGGGGTGGAGAAAATGTCAGAGTAAGAGTTGGAGAGGTTGACCAAACCTCTCATGCCAAAGACATAGGAACTTGGGTCAAGGGTAGGAAAAGCCGTCCGTTTATTCGCGGGGTGCACTTTAGCGAGGATGACAGTGGAGTGGTTATTCGTCATCCAGCCTATGATTCTACAATTCCATCAAGGTCAACCGAGAGCCATCTATCGATGTGGGCTGGCTCAACAAATTATTCGTATGGCCCTCGGGTTGCTTGCCAGGCCATTGTTAATGCAAATCAAGAGCGACGATTGAGATGGGCTGTGATCAAAGATGGTTGTGTTCTTGGCAATAGTGTGAATCATATTGAATTGTCAAGTGCTAGCGAAGAATTCCTCGCCATATCAAGAGGTAGTCTTCTCAAAGGCCTTCAGTGGTTGTGCAGTTTACTAAACGACGAAGATATCGATATCTGGGCTCGTGTTTGGGCTGCAAATAACAATGTCAATAACTACGAATTAGAAATGTTGCCAATCATAAATCCCGAACAGAACATCGGAGCAATAATTGTGAAATGATGTCGGAAACCGGTTACTGATTTCGGGATTGCAGAATTAATGGTGTTTTACCCACACTCTTTATTATCGGTACCGCACTCGGAAGATACATCGAAACTGTTGTTTTTTGAGGAAGTGGTTCAAGTGGGAATACATCCAAAGATTGGAATTACTGGTTTGCCGCGTAGTGGTAAATCTGCAGTCTTAGCCAAGGTCCTAGAAATGCTCAACGAAGAACGCATTAGGGAAATTGATGCACGAGGCGGAGATGGTCGTGGTTCCGATATTATTGGCGGTATTCGAACAGAGCCAATAATGGAAAACTCAGAACGTGAAGGGTACAAAGTCATCGATATCAGAACAGGAGATGAAGCGATAATGGCTCACAAGAGTATAGATAGTCGTCTCCGAGTTCTTGGATATGGAATTGACACTGAGGCCCTAGAAAGCGTTGCAATTCCTGCAATCGAGCACGCCAGAGACTATTCAGAAGTAATTGTCATCGATGAAATAGGTAAATTTGCGGTGGAATCTGAAGATTTTGTGAATGTAGTGCGATCCGCATTAAAGGTTGACAAACCTACTCTTCTCGCTCTCCACAAAAAGAGTCGCCATCCATTACTACAAGATATTCGAAGGAGGGATGATGCTCGAATCCTCGAGGTTACTCCTGTAAATCGCGCACTACTGCCTTACAAAATTCACAAATTGATGCGAGAGACGTATTGACCCGTTGGGTTCATGCGTTGCCGAGGGGTGGGAGAGACATGACGCCTGCGGCCTCGGCACAGAGACTGTTATTTGGAACAGGCCTAGGTTTGGTTTTGGCAAGTGGTCTTGCTCTAGGTACAGGGCAGTTATCAGTTACTAATCCAGGAGTGATATCTATTGCAATTCCTGCCGTTGGTATTTTTTGTTTGATTCTCGCGCCAATTGCAGGAAGGGGAGAAGGGTTTCTTTCAGCCCGCTTCCCAGATGAAGACAAAGCTGCAGTTGTTTCTAGAGTTGAAGCCGAACTAGATTGGGTGAAGAAAGAGGACGGCATTGGTGATGCGTGGGCCCAATTAGAAGAAGCTGTGTTGTCAAAAGATATCGAGGAAGAGTGACCTTGGAAGTAGTGCTGAAGTTAATACGCAATGAAGTATTTCCCGCATTACCAGGTTGCGCTTTGAAGCAATAGTTGATTTCCCTAATACTCTTGCAAGTAAATAGAGGGAGCAATGTGAGCCAAATCCCAGACGAGTTATTCTATACTAAAGAGCACGAATGGATTCGAGTCGAAGTCGACTCTGTCGTCATTGGGATTACCGACCATGCTCAAGATGCACTGACCGATATTGTCTACATTGAATTGCCAGAATCTGGCCAAACTTTCGAAGAGATGGGTGAGTTTGCAATTGTTGAATCTGTAAAATCTGCATCTCCTATTTTTGCTCCACTCTCTGGAATAATCTTGGAAGTAAATGACGCACTGGAAGATGCACCTGAATTGATGAATGAAGACCCATATGGCGAGGGATGGATTGTTCGTATGAAATTGGACAATCCTGATGCGGTTTCTGGATTGATGTCTCCAACAGATTACAAAGAAGAGATTGGCGAGTGATTCTATTTGTTCCACATTTACGTTGATGGTTCCTGTATTGGGAATCAGAATGTAGATGCAGGAACTCCAGCTGGATGGGGCGTAGTCATCATTACCGGCTCGAACGATTTAGGGCGAGGGAATGGTGAAATTCACCACGAGTTTTCTGGCCCAGTAATTACCGATGCAAATAATTCGGACTACATCGGAGCGGAAGTAGGATCCAATAACACTGCAGAACTTACTGCATTCGCTGAAGCATTGAGATGGTTATTGAAAGAGGGTGGTAATGAATCAGTAGTAATCAAAACCGATTCGCAATATGCTGGTAATCAGGCCATTGGGGCATGGAAA
>CAZNXM010000001.1:0-25749 GCA_964577145.1 uncultured Candidatus Poseidoniales archaeon | reverse complement strand
GGAGTGCGTGATCAATCTGGCCCTTTAGCCAAGGCAATGGTGCTCCAGAATCATACCATTGGAAGTCTTTGAGTTCCACTCCAACCAAGCCTTCGTTTTGCATCCAATGCTTCTGCACAGCTATCGATTGTAACTCGCCATGATTTTCGAAATCATATTTTTCCAATAGGGTTGCAGTATCGGAAGTAAAGAGATATCTTCCACATAATACCAAGTTAGTAGGGGCGCTTTCCCGATTTGGCTTTTCTATGATATCAACAATCCTTTCACCGTCCATTGATACAACACCATAATTCTCTGGGTCTGGTACTGACGCAAGTCCAACACAAGGTAATCCTGTTTTTTCAAATGACTTAACGAGGATTGAAGATGCTGATGAAGGGGTGTAATTTGTCGAGCCGCTATGAGAATCCATCAGAAGATTATCACCCAACAATACTAGAAATGGGCCGTTAATTGCGTGTAGGCACGTGTATAGTGCATCGCCAAATCCTCTTGGAACTTCTTGGACATGGACCAATACTTCAATCTCATCGAAGGGCGATAATAAGTGGGAATCAATTCCCTGTGCTTTGTCAGCTAACCACGAATTATCTTGGAGAAGAGGGTTCAAATCCTTCTTCGGTGAAGTGATAATGTGTATTCTTTCAACTCCAGCTGCGATTGCTTCTCTTGCTAGATGAGTCAAGGCGGGAACATCGACCAACGGCATGGCTTCTTTGGCTACACTCGCGCTAGCAGGGAGCATTCTTGAACCGATGCCCCCGGCGACCAAAACCGCATCCTTGACTGCCGCCATCACACAGGGAGAGGGCGTTGGTCTTTCAAGCGTAATGGGTCTGGAGGGTTCATGGGCGACAAGGTGGAGTGGCGCATACATGCCGTTTTTGGCATTTTGATGGTCGGTCTGACTTTTACAAATATTTCACCCGCTGGACCATGGAATGACCCTACATTTACTTCAGGAACTATTGGCCTAGCAGGTTTGGTTTTACTTTACATGGCCTGGTTTAGGCTTACATTCAACCAACCTGGATTGGTTCCAATAATTGAAAAGTGGCATGACCCTCAAAAAACTTCGATTAAAGTGGTAATCACAGGCCTTATTCTATTGGGACTGGCATTTGGAATTGGCAGGATTGATTTCTTCCCAGATCCAGCTGGGCTCATCGTCACGTTGACAGGTTTGCTGGTATTATTGAACGGAGTATATGTTTGGATGATTTCTGCTGGCCCATTAACTGAAGAGGAAGAGTAATCATTCCTCTTCGCGTAATGCAGATGATGGGTCTCGCATCATCACCATAAGGTAACCAAATAGTACAATCATCAAAACACCGATAATGTATACTGCAATAGTTCTCTCTTCTTCGGGTTCATGGCCATCAACTCCATCCCCTGAATCATCGCCAAGTGTATTCGTTTCCTCTATCACATTGACAGATAACCGCATGAAATGAACCTCTTCTCCTTCAGTAAATACGCTAACTCCGATCACCCGATCTGCCGATACCTCGATGAAATAGAGGTTCGGGCCACCTAGTGTGGTAATTGTCTCTAAATCGCCAAAAGTACCATGAGTTAAATTCTCTACATCTTCAGAAGTTCGAATCAATATTTGACTGCCATTTATCATCCCATTGAGGTTATATGAACCCCCGTCACCGATCATGTGCCATTTGTCATCAAGGCCCCAAACTTCTACTGTGAGATTTGATTCTACAATTTCATTATCCGGAGGTGCCAATTCACTGATTGAATCGGACATCGAATTCATCCCTACAAACATAGTTTCATCGTGCCAAGGTAATGTTTCTGAACCCCATGTTCCCTCGATAGAAACTGCATACCAAACCGCATCTAATGCATCAACAGGAAGGTGATTGAAACTCAGGAACCCAACGTTTGTTGAGCCGACTTCTTCAATGTCTTGAAGTGAATCTATGGGTCCTGTAATCGAACGCCAAATCTTGGCTGTTGCATCGGAATTTCCTGTATTATCTTGCCAAGATACTGTAATTGTTCCATCAGCCAATCGCTCCGCTGCAATGCTATTCACCGTGGTTGGAGAATAAGTGGATTCAATAATTGGCCCTGTGCTAGGAGAAGATGGTGTAATCGCTGTTACCTCATTGCCAACCTCATCCTCTAATGTTACGGTATACCAACTCTGTCGATGTTCGCCAAATGGTATCATCATCTCGTGCATCGACATACTCGCATCCACTGTTGCAACTTGTGTAGTTAAGTCGACTTCTTCCAACATTACTGAAGAACGGTAGATGTTGATAACCAGACCTGAATCGCTAACTCCATCTCCCCAGTCTAGTATTGTTGTCGAAGTATCAGGATTGAAAATTGCGCTTAATTCACCAACTAATAATGGAGCAATATTATCCTCAATAATAGGGGCATCAAGAGTATTAGTTCCAATGAACCTGACATCCTCGGACATTGGATATTGTAATGTTGCTGAATAGTATGCTTCCTCTTCTACTGATGTACCTGCATGGTCCACAACATAGCTGGTTTCGCCTTCTGGGATTGAGTTGGTTAGCATTTCTTTGGTCATCATTTGCCACGTAGCCCCGCTAGCAGGTTCGGCATGACGGTACAATGCAATATGGTATCCTGTTGGAATTTCAGATGGTATGGTCCATTCTAAATTTGTTACTTGATTGGTCGAATCATATGCTGCGGACAATGATTCTGGCGCTAGAACTTCACTTGTATTTTCAATTATTTGGATGGTGCCGCCAGCATATGGCGTTCCATTTGAAAGCGTTCCAACTAAATCGTAAATCGCTTGCCCGGAAAAACCTGGAGGGGGATTTGTTGTGATGCTTACAATATTTCCAGCACACTCTGAATTCAGCATTTCAATTGTACAAAGGCTGAATTCAGCGCCAACTTGGCTGCTATTTCTCAACAATTTCCAGGTTGACTGTTTTATTTGATCGAGGAAATCTGCATCATTGGTTTGAGTGACCTCAATTGAGAACGATGTCAGTTCTGTCGAATTGTCAAAACTACCGCTGAATGATGCGATTGGGTCAGATGAAAATGAGGCTGAAGAAGTTGGAGCAATTCCCATCAGCAGTAGAATCAGACACACGGCTACATGGCGTCGCATGACTCGTGCAGGTAGGCTCATACTCAAGATAGTGGCGGTCAATCTAAGAATCCAAGGTCATCTAATGAAGCAAGTGCTTCATCCAACTCAGGCAACTCGGTCTCACTCTTATCAGAAATATGGATTTGAGGCTTTTCTGGGGTTATTGCAGGCACTTCGCCTTCCCCTGCTAACCATTTTTTCCACCCCATCACCGTTTCACTTCGACGAACTTCTAGGGGAGCCCACAGGCTATCTAAGTCGAGGTTTTTCATTGACGTTAATGTGATTGCAAACCTATCTGGGTCCACTTCTTCCATCCTAAGTAATAGTTCACGCAAACGAGTCATGACTACTTCATCGCCATCCGCCCATAATGCAGGAATTATCGCTCTTTCGTCAACCGGGAATGCTTCAAGATAATCGCGCAAAGTAAGTACAAGATTTCGTCTTACAATCCTAACTGGATGAGAGCATAATTCCTTAATCCTGTTCGCCCACAATTCTTGGTCGATAAATCGAAGGTCGCCCACTGTTGCACTGGCAGCAGCTAATACGCTCTCATCTTCATCTTCTAACATGTCATTGAGTAGAGAGATCGCTCCTTCTCCAATGCGTCGGAAAAGGCGAGTTACTGTATCTGCCATCGCTCTTTTGACAAGGAGGTCCTCGCGCCCGTGTAGAATACGAACACACTCTAAGCCCGCTTCTTTGTCGCCTTCAATCAGTCTTGCCAAGCAACTTACAACGCGGCTAGCTATTTCTGGTGATGAGTCGCTTGAACGACGAATGAGGAATCCTGAAATGTCAAGAGCGGAGATTAACTCCTTTCTTTCTAAGAGAAGTTTGCACCATTCGATTAGTAATGTTCGGCGTTGTTCATCACCTTGTTCAAGACGAGTGAGAAGCCAAATTGCTGCTTGTGCCCCTTTATCGTGTGCAACAACTGATGTTATTCTTGGAGTCATTCCGTGGGGGTTCCAATCAACGTTTGCTGAGGAGACTTCTGGTTGTGTATGCCAAGTTCCAGGTCTTTCTGCTAATGCAATTGATTCAACCAAGTGATACCCTTGATGAATTGGTTGCCCGTGGGCCTTATTGGCCAATCCATTGACTAATGCTATTGCAAGCCACCACCTGTCTGGATCTGGGCATGACCGGTCAAGTGCCAATGCCAGCCATTCTGTTGCAATTGCAAATAGTAATCTTTCAGTTAGAACATCGAGTCTGCGTAATAGCCACTTCTCATGTACTTCGAATGCATCATCGGTAAGATTCATTCTATGTGGCACAATAGAATCGACAACGATTGCCAGATGTCTATCGAACATTCCTCTGTCTGCCCTAAGTAGGCCTAGGCCTTTCTCTGTGAGGTGATGTGGATGTTCGGGCATTACAACAGGAAAATCGGGGTCAGTCAAAGGAGGCGGTGGAAGGGGCCATGATTCTACGCCCCTCTCTAAAGCAGCAACTAGGCTCGCGGCTAGAGCCTCCATGGCCTTATCAGAAACATTCCTTCGACTCTTCATATTCTCACCTACAGCATGAACTCAGAGGGATGTCTTTCTACACCCCGTATCCAAAATGGTCACCGTCCTCAAATATCGAGTTCGATGTTCAAATTTTGGATGAGTTCCTTGTATCGGTTACGGATAGTAACTTCTGTCACGCCTGCGACTTCTGCCACTTCACGCTGGGTTCGACGCTTTCCACATAGTACGGAAGCGATGTAGATAATGGATGCTGCAATACCGGTAGGTCCACGGCCACTAGTGAGTTCTTTCTCCTGTGCAGCCTTGATCAACTCGTGAGCTTTTGCTTCAACCTCAGCATCTAAGCCTAATCCGGAGCAGAATCGGGAAATGTAATCTTCAGGCCCTGTAGGCATGATTTTCATCTTCAATTCACGTACCATGAAACGGTAGGTTCGTCCAATTTCCTTGCGGCCTGTTCGGCTGGCCTGCCCAATCTCGTCAAGAGTACGTGGAACACCACATTGTCGACATGCTGCATACAGGGATGCTGCTGCAACTCCTTCGATTGAACGGCCGCGAATCAGACGCTTTTCTACCGCTTTCTTGTAATTTACAGCTGCTGCCTCTCTTACCGACTTTGGTAATTCTAATCGGCTTGCCATTCTATCAAGTTCGGCCAAAGCCATTGCAAGGTTTCTTTCTGTTGCATTACTAACACGGGAGCGCTTCTGCCACTTTCGCATTCGGTAAAATTGTGAGCGATAACGTGAATTGATAGTCTTGCCAGAGTAATCCTTGTTCTGCCAATCGATATCGGTTGACAGTCCTTTATCGTGTAACATGACTGTCATTGGAGCACCTGTTCGTGCACGTTGGTCGCCTTGTTCTGGACTGAAGACGCGCCATTCTGCGCCTTGGTCGATCACATTGTCTTCAAGCACTAGGCCGCAATCGTCGCAGACGACTTCGCCCCGGGTTTCGTCTCGGGTGAGTGCACGACTTCCACAGTCACTGCACTTCACAATATCCTCAACATGTTGGTTGTTATCCATGATGTATCCCTCAGAGAATCCAAAGGGCAAACTACCCCTTGAATGTTGATGGGTCCTAAATCGGGGGGTATTTGAATCGTTCGCCGGCACGGTTATTAGAGGAAAATGAAGAAATCGGCCCCAGTACATCGATTCTGCCTTGCAAATAATAATCAACGAGAAAATAGTGGTTTTTCCCTAAGGTGATTCTACTGTAATTCGGAGTAGGTCGGCGAATCGGGTCTGAATTAGAGTAATTCAAACGGAAAACGACGAAAATGACAAGTATATTATTCGCTCAGACTGGGGTTTGCAACGATTCCGAACCCGTTATACCCGCCCCCCTCTTGAAGTGGATTGAGGACAAAGGCATGACGGAAAATTGGCCCCCCCGAGAAGTTCGTCTATCCTCTGAAAAACGAGTCTTATTTCTCACCAAAGATCTAGATTTAATCAAGCGTCAATTATACGACGGGCTCGACCTAAAAATGTCGGAACTTCGTCCTGAAGATTTGCTTGATGATATCAATACAGATGTCATGACTCCAGCGTGGGTTTGTTTCGATCACGCCCCCAGTGAAATCGCAAAGAATGCGTATGCAGGGTTAATGCATGAAGGATTGAGGGTTTTTAGTGAAAATGCTCTAATCAATGGTGGTTTTGAAGTGATTGTTTCAGGTCAACGGAAGGGCACTGGTTCCTCTAGAGAGACTGCTGCCCAGTGTGAAAGATGGGGTGGGATTCGCCTTGTTATTGCTTCATCATTCGCTCCAATTCACGAAAGAAACAACATCAATCTCGGTCAATTAATGGGAGATCACGCCATGTTAGAACGTCTTCAAAATGGAGAGAGTATTTCGCTTGAAGAATTCACGTCGCAATATGACCCGGTCACCAAGATCATTATCGAAAGTGGAGGGTTGTTTCCTTTTGCATCCAAACTACAGGCAGGCGTTATTTCGCTACCCCCAATCGATACTCCCTCTCGCCCAATGACAATGGCTGAGAAAATTATCTCAAGGAACCTTGTGGGACAAATTGAGGGTCAATCGGTCAAGCCCCATGACCCAGTAATTGCCCAGGTCCAAGGTGGTTATTCACATGAATTTACTACTGCACAAGTGCATTCGTTCCTAACAGAGGAATATGGGCCTGATTATTCATTGCCGAACCCGAGAAAATTTGCGGTGTTTGAAGACCATTTGCTTTATGCTCATCACAATCCAAAATTTGTTGCCCATATGGATAAAGTACAAATTTTGCGAGATATGCAAGTCGCCTTCCAGAAACACACGGGGGTAAGAGATTACTCTGCTGTTGATGGAGTCTCTCCGGGAATCTGTCATCAGGTGGCGAGAGAAGAATTCATCGAAGTTGGAGATTTTATTCAAGCTACGGATTCTCATACTTGCATGGGAGGTGCATCTAATGCCCTCACTTATGGCGTTGGAGCGACGGAATATGCAAGTCTCGTTTATTCTGGATTTACCTTTGTTAAAGTGCCCGAATCGATTAGATTTGAACTGAAGGGAAATCTTCACCCAGGCTGTACGGCCAAGGATGTAATCCTATACATTCTGGCTGATCATGCACGAGAAGAACTCACATTGAATCGTTCTATGGAATTTGGTGGCCCGGGACTATCTTCTCTTTCAGTTGATGAACGAGCGACCCTTTGCAATATGGCAACTGAGTGTAGTGGAAGGACAGGAATATGTGAATCCGATGATGCATTGATTCGATGGATGGTTGCGGCTCAAAATGTAGATGCTGAAAGAATGAGGAGTTTGTCTGTTCATCCTGATGAGGGAGCGAGATATGATGGAGGTGTCCATGAAATTGACCTCTCAGCAATTGTTCCAATGGTCGCCCATCCTGGCAATCCTGACGAGGGCATTCCTTCCGATCCAACAAATGGCGCCAATGTATCGGATATTGGCGAAGTTAACATCAATATTGCATATGGAGGATCCTGTACTGCTGGAAAGGAAGATGATGTGGCCTATTATGCAGAAGTTTGTGCAGCAGCAGATGCTGCTGGATTAAGTGTGAATGAAAACGTAGAGTTTTACATTCAATATGGAAGTGGGCAAGTCAAAACACTCGCTGAAAGAAAAGGTTGGCATGATTTATTCCTGAAGGTTGGTGTGAACTTGATTGACCCTGGGTGCGGCGCATGTATTGGAGCTGGCCCGGGTGTTTCCACGAGTGCAGAACAAGTTACTGTTTCAGCGATTAATAGAAACTTTCAGGGCCGTTCAGGACCAGGTAAACTGTATTTGGCTAGTCCCCTAACTGTTGCTGCTAGTGCCTTTACTGGCAAAATTACCGCATGGAGTCAGGACCTTTTTGATTGAGGTGTTTGACTGACAATAAAACGTAATGCAACCATGGGGATTGTTGGTACCATTGGAGGTATCGCTCTCGTCATCTTTCTTACCCAGACTATTTTTGCTCCAATCATTGGGTGGATGGAATGGTTTCCTGATCATGGTTTCGTTGGAATATTGGCATACCTTCTCCTATACATCGTGTTGGCATTATTATTTGCACCTGCGAGTTTTCACAAATTTGTCAGTGGTTTGCTTTTCGGTTTCTGGGCCGGATGGGCGATTGCATTTATTGGAGCTTGTCTTGGGGGGATTCTACCGTTCTGGATCACCCGGAAATATTTGTACGAATGGATGGATGGCAAACTCGAATCAAAACCCATGTTGAAAGCGCTCAAACAAGCAGTTGGGAATGATGGAGTCCGATGTGTATTGCTAACACGAATGAGTTTAGTAATCCCATATCCGTTTCTAAATTATGGATATGGGTTAACCGATGTGACTTGGAAGGACTATCTCATTGGGAATACCGGGATGATTGTACCGGGGGCACTCTATGCTTGGTGGGGCAGTCAGGCCAACGATATCGCCGCAGCGATGAATGAAACGCGTGATTGGACCTACTGGGCCGCAATCGGGGCTTCGATGATTCTCACTGTGTGGATAATCTACTATCTTCGCAAAATTACGTTGGCTCACATAGAGGCTTCTTCTGAACATCCGGCGGGGATGGTTCAAGAACCCTAGGCGATGCGGTACATTCGTACGAGGCCCGACGTCATTAGGACGGAGGAGGACCTCTTGCGGAGTGAGCACCATGGCAGGCATTGCAGACAAAATGGCAAGCAATCAAAAACAAATAGCCATTTCAGAATTCTTTGAGAAAAACAAGCATTTCCTCGGATTTGATACCCTTCAGCGCTCAATAATCACTGCTGTAAAGGAAGGGGTTGACAATTCTCTTGATGCGTGTGAGGAAGCACGTATCCTACCTGATATCCGGGTGAAAATCAGTAAATTAGATTCAAAGAAAGACATTGTTGAACTCATCACAGAAGATAATGGCCCCGGTATTCCACAAAAGAGTATTGAAAGGGTCTTTGGGCAGTTATTATTCGGCTCAAGGTTCCATGCAATACGACAATCTCGAGGGCAACAGGGAATTGGTATTACCGGCGTAGTAATGTACTCTCAACTAACTACGGGAAAGCCAACACATATCCTCTCTAAGGTGGCGTCTGATGCCACTGCAGTAAGTGTGAACATTGGGTTAGATACAAGGAAAAATAAAGCCATAAAAAGCGACCAGGACCGAATAATTTGGGAAAATGATGATCACACATTCAAGGAACATGGGGTTCGTGTCACCTCGCGGATGAAGGCGAAATACCAACGCGGTAGACAATCGGTTTTCCAATATCTCCGAATGACGAGCATTGTAAATCCACATGCAGATATTACTTTCACAGACCCCGATGGAGAAGTGCACCATTGGCCAAGAGTTACTGAGCGGCTACCGGGCAAAGTCGACGCCATCAAACCACATCCACACGGAATTGAGCTTGGGCAATTACAGCGAATGTGCAAAGAATCGAAGGAATCTCGAATGACTGTTTTCTTGCGGTCTAATTTCTCTGGAGTTTCTATGCGCGCAGCAAAGGAATTGTGTGAGGCGTCTGAGTTAGCCGTTACCGCCAAACCAAAATCCCTCAAACCCGACCAAATTCGCGCTCTACTCGAATCGTTTCAAGGAGAGCGTATGATTAACAATAAAGCGATTAAACTCCTTTCTCCTCCTACTAATTGCCTCTCTCCAATCGAAGAAATGCTAATCAAAAAGGGCCTATCGAAAACTATTGATTCAAAATTTATTGCAACGATGACTCGCGCGCCAAATGTCAGTCACGGTAACCCTTTCCAAGTAGAAGTAGGATTGATTTTTGGCGAAGGAATGGCATCCGATAAACCAGTCGAGATTCTTAGATTTGCAAATAGGGTCCCGCTAATGTATCAGCAGGGTGGATGCTTGTTAACCAAGGCAGTTGAGAGTGTTGATTGGCGGCAATATGGCTTAGAACAGCCAGGAGGAAGGGGGGTTCCAAAGGGGCCCGCCGCTGTATTAGTACATCTTGCGAGTACTAATGTGCAATTCACATCTGAAGCTAAAGAAGCACTTTCTGATAATGAAATTGTTTTCGAAGAAACTCGAAAGGCCATGCTCGAAATGGGCCGGGGATTAAGGAAACATCTTGAGAAAAAGAAGAAGATGGCGAAAACCCGCGAAAAATTCGAACTGATAAATGACATTCTTCCCGCCATTGCGGCAAAGTCTGCATCTATCTTGGATCGCCCAGTCCCCGCACTAGCCGGCTCAATTACCAAAATTATGTCAGCAGTAATTTGTGAGGAAGAAACTGTTTGGAATAAAGAAACTAAACACACAGATGTCAAGATTATTTTGTTTAATTATACTTCAAGGGCACGTTCGTATTCTCTATTGGTAAACTGGCCTGAAAAGGAAGGTGCCGAGATGGTCGCCAATGAGCGCGGCGGAAGAAAGGAGACCATGGGGATATGGGCGTGGAAAATTGAAACCCTAGACCCCGGAGAGCAAGCGCATGTTACATACTCCTTGGCAGGACTCGAAAAAGGCGATTGGAATGAAACTGAAGTTTTCTTCAGAGGAAATCAGGATGTAATTGGAGCTACCAAGTTAGATGAGAAGATGCTTGAAGAAATTCGCCGCCAAGAAGAAGCCCTCAATGCAACAGAATTACCCCAGGAAGAAGAAACGAATGGGTTTGAGCCCGTTATTGCAGAAGGTCAACCTGGTCAAACAACACTCTTTGGAGGTGAACAATGATGTCACGAGTAAATGATCCAGAACTTACCAAACAGCGACTCCATGAAGTGGTAGAAGAGATGTATGACCGAATTGTAAAGGGGGAGCCCCCCACCATGACTCTTCCAGTTCGAACGAAGAATAACATTGGCTTCGACAAGAAATTTGGTGTATTCAAGTACGGGAAAAAACGCTCTACTAGAGATGCAACCAGCCTTGGTTCCGCAAAGAATCTGCTTCGGGCATTACATGTGGTAGAATTTATCGAAGAAATGATTGAAGCTGGGAAATCTTCGACATTAAGAGAAATGTACTATATTTCTGAAGCATGGGGTCTAGGTAAATTCTCTAGTCAGAATGAATCGAATAATCTCGCAGAAGACCTTGAAGTTGTGACCACATGCCTAAGAGAAGATTTCAAACTACGTCCAGAAGAAGATGGCTCTCGAATAATTGGAAATGTTACCATCAATGAATTAAATCGTAGAGGGCAATGGATGAGAATTAATGCTCGTGACGACGTCGGTGATTCGGGGTATGGAGTGCCATATAATGTGGAAAGTGAAAAGATTGAACTCGTCGAGCATGACATTAAATTTCTAATGGCTATCGAGACGGGTGGTATGTTCGACCGATTGATTGAAAATGGCTTTGATGAAGATTATGATTGCGCTCTAATCCATTTGAAGGGCCAGCCTGCGCGTTCTACGCGTCGAATTATGAAAAGAATGAACGAAGAATGGGATGTGCCTGTTGTTGTATTCCTCGATGGGGACCCCTGGTCATTCCGTATTTTTGCATCAATAGCGTATGGCGCGATAAAAACTGCTCACATTTCAGAATATCTTGCAACGCCTTCTGCGAGTTACCTTGGTATCACTTCTGATGACATTGTTGCATACGATCTCCCTTCTGATGACCTTTCGAAGAAGGATATTGAAGCGCTCAATGCAGAGTTATCCGATCCCAGATTTGCTGATGGGTGGTGGCAAGACCAGATCAATATGATGTTGGAAATTGGCCAGAAGGCTGAGCAGCAGTCACTTGCAAAATACGGGCTTGACTTCGTTACTGACACTTATCTCCCTGAAAAATTAGGAGAGATGGGTTTAGTTTGATTCCGTTTGGTTGAAGGGCGGTCGCCGCAACGCCTCCAACATGCAGGCTATGCCCGAGGTGTCACCGTGGCCCAAGCGCTTGCTGATTATCGGAGTGTGTCTAGCTGTAATTGGGCTTACTCTATTGGTTTTTCAAAATGATGAAATGAGTAAACTTTCAGACCCTAGGGAGTCTGCAGGACACACGATTATTCTTGGAGAAACCGGCGCGGTAACCCTTGATTCCGGTTGTTGGGTATTAGAGGTTGAAGGCGCAACAGAGGATGTCGTTATTGAGCTCAAAAAAGTAGAGGGTGCTTCTGCTACCGAAGTTGTTGACGAGGGATGTAGGCATGATTACATCGCTCAAACCTCTGATGGTACTCCATTCACTGATGTGGGCTCCTGGTCAATTGATGATGAAATGGAAGTGCAGGTTTCTGCCGCAGAAGAATGCGTTGACTGTGATGGAATTACGGTTTATATGACAAATGATGCGACTTACTTTAGTTCATTCATCAGCAATCCGGCTATTGTTGTTATGTGTGGCGCTTGTGGACTTGGATTTTTGCTCATTCCCCTTGGAGGAATGTTAGTGATAATTAATCGCAGGCAAGTTGCAAAAATACATCTTGTTACAAATCAGCAAATTCTTGAAGCAATGACTCCTGAAGACGAAGACTTGCCGGTTCAAACTGCAGGACCTGATGTCCTAACTACTGACCAAATCTATCGGCTGATGAAGGGCGAAGACCCCACTACTCTAGTAGAACGTGAGCCGCCCTCTCCGTTTTCAAACGCAGATACTAGAGTTAAACCGACCCCAACAAGTTCGACCGGAGGATCTAGTAACATCGCCTCGGGGTTCACTCCTGAGCAATTGCCTGATGATGACTCGTGGAAGAAGTGGGACGAGGCTTGAGTTCTATGCGACGCCTTGATAGGTGTCGGCCGGTAGGTAACCACTGGTTGTGTAGTCATGGCAGACCTCGACGATGCCCTTAGCCTGCTTCAAAATAAGGTACGGAGATGTATCCTTGAACGCCTCGTTAGAGAGCCTCATTATCCCTTACAGTTAGCCGATCAGGTTGGAGTTTCCCAACAAGCGGTAATGAAACATCTGAAGTTGCTAGAACAGGCAGGATTTGTTGTAAAAATGAAGGCTGCAAGTAGCAAGGGGGGCCCTCCGCGTAACATTTACTCAGTTCAGCAGGCCATTTCGCTTAGAATTGATTTGGGCCCTGATTTATTTCATTGTGAGCAGCGTACTCTGCCTACGGGCGGTCCTCTAAAATTATCAAAGACGCTTAGGGGAGAGGTTGCTCATGTCGCTGAAACTGTTAGCGGTAGGAAAATGATCGGTGTTGGCGAAGGAATGCAACACTTGTCTCAAATCACAAATGAGCTTGAAAGGCTTGATGCTGAGCGGGATGTTTTAATCGCCTTACACCAACAAATAAAACAACGGATTTCAGCAACAGTTGATTCTGATTTTGATTCATATGAGCAACGTCATGTGATTCATAATATGCTCGAAGCGCCCACATCAACTTTCGATTTCAATGCTCTAGCAAAAGAGTTGCAACTTGGCGCAGTAGCTAGTGAGAAACTCATGGATGAAGTGCGCTCAAGAGTCGTTAGACAACTAGCAGAGCGTACGGGCCAATTTGTTGCAGCCCCGCAGGCAGCAGAACTGCCCTGGTGGGCTGCGCTAGGCATTCAACCAACAAAGGACCGCTGAGATCCTCTGAGAGTTTCGTATCAATCCTCGTCTTGAAGGACGCTGATTAGACTGCTTTGTTCTGCAAGTCGACTCTTCACTTCGGCGCGACGACCGCGTCCGACTAGGAATAGTACTCCGAACAAGGAGAAAGTTAGGAGTAATACACCGAATGGAAGTGCCCAATCGCTGACTATCTCTCCTGCAACATCTAGGAATGGAGAACTACTGGTTAGCTCTTCATTGACCAAGCGTAGATTGTCTGCTTCGCTAACCTCAACAATATTGTTGTCGGGATCAACTACTACAACGACGTCGTGGCTACCAGCGGTAACGGGGTATAGCAAGTAGATTTCAATCTCATTTGCATCCTCGCTTGCGTCTGGTGCTAATAGAGCGCCAACTACCTTGCGCATCACAACGCTTTCCTTTGGACATCCATTCTTACGAATTTCCTTTTGCATTTCATCGTCAAAGTCATCAAATTCACAAAGTACGATTTCTATGTCAGTCGCGTGAACGTTTCCTGTATTCTGTAAGATTACACGAATCGGGATTGTTCTGTCAACGTCGGCAGAGGTGTCAGAAACCGAAACATCAGAGATTACCAAGTTTGGAGCCCTGAGTCTTAGAGTCACGATTAATTCGTTGGTGTCTAACAATTCTCCTGCCCATTGCGGACTGTCGTCGTGGTCACCTTCTGCTTCCATGTCTCCTGCTATGCTAGTAACCTTTAGGCCGATGTGGCGGGTGTCGAGTTTAGCGTTTGTAGAGACGTGAATTGTTGCAACTAGAGTATGGGTAGTGTATGGGTCCATTTCTGGTAGTCTCCACTCGTTGAGGTCTGTGAGATAAACACAAACGTCGTCTGGGAATACTTCCTCGTTAGAAACCATCTCAATACACTCGATATCAACAGTTAGATCGCTGCCAATATATTCTCTCATCATCCATTCCACTTTCCATTCTGAAAGGGCGCCCATTCCAGGTAATGTATTCCAAATGATTTCACCTGTAGAACCATCCTTCTGAGAAGTGTGGTTGTGCAATGAAGGAGTATCTGGCACATTTCCAGCGTTTGTGACATTTACAATATATTCAACAATACGTCCAGGTGCACTGGTTTTGATTGCATTATCGACACTAGAGTCTATTTCAATCTGCATATCATAGAATTCGTTAACCGTCACAAGGATGACTACTTCATCGCGCAAACGTGTGCGGTGTCCAGATGCATCAGGGTAGTCTTCTTCGCTAAATGCTTGAAGGATAACCGTATAATCGCCAGCTGGCACTTGGTTTGGCACATTGATTGTTACATCGACGGTTTGCGAAGTGTCACGAGATAATTCGGTTAGAATACTTCGGGGAACATCGACATCCCATAGAACGTCAATTCCTTGGGAGTCGTGGACGCGAGACAATCTCAAATCGTATCTATCTGGTCCATTTCCTGTATTTACAACACTGGTAGGTACCGTCCACGATTCGCCTGGGTTTGCACTAATCTCAGTGAAATCACTTGAAGCATCAAGTGAGAATACGTGAATGACATTTGTCGACAGAATAACTGAGTCTGCAACTCGCGGATAGCCTTCAAGATGTGCCTTAATTGTGACTGCTGGGCCGAGGCCTGCATTCGCATTATATGGCGCACAAACCTCGACTACAACCGTATATGTTGTCTCGATTGGCCAAAGCCTAGGGCTATTTTCCTCTCCGGGATCCCGTGGACCAGGCGCATTAGAGAAGTCTAATCCTACTGTCCAATGGTCTTGTCTCCAAGTATTGAGGTCCACCTCATCAGGTTTCTCCTCCGGAGATCCTGGCGTGGTGAATACTAGATATCCTGCTTCGTAATTCTTGATAATATTGACATCGTACTCAGCACATGTACCTGGTAGAATAATCTCACTGGTATCATAAATCTCAAAGACGATGTTACCAATTGAGCGGATAGAGACGTTAATCCACAACTCAAGAACATCATATGTTCCTTTTTCTAGGGATTTTACAGGTTCTCCTTCTGACCATCCCTTGACATAAATCACGAAGGTTCCGGGGTCTTGGCTTGTTGGAACGCTGATTTCCAGATTCTTTGTTACCGACTGCCCGGGGTCAAGTGCGACTTGCATTGGGAAATCTACTTGCCATCCGAATGGCAATAGCCATTCCTGTTGTCCTTCCAAACTATTCGGGTCATAGAAGGCGAACGAATCATGTACGTTACCGGTATTGGTAATTGTAATAGAAAATATAGCGGTCTGTCCTTGCTCAACATCTGCCATACGGTGACTTGTATCAAGATCGATTCCATGTACAACATCCATTAAGGTAAGCGTCACCCTATCTGACCGTATTGCAGGGTCTTTGTTTGAGATTGCTGAAACTGTTATTTCAGCTAACTGGTCCTCATCTGCCTGATAGATAGATGGTGCTCTAACTCGTAGATAGAAGCGAGCCATCTCTCCACCTTCGAGGAAGATTGGAGTATCTTCGAAGATTGCAGTATGGTTATTCGAGAAGTAGAGTGTTGCTGTCCAATTCTCTGGAACGCCGGTTATGTTGAGATTGTATGTATCTGCAACTAGGTCCTTTGGTCCAGGTGTTGTGTTGTTGATGGTTAGATTGTAAATCGTCTGCTCGCCGGGTTCAATTACGTGATAGTAAGTTTCGCCTGCATCGAATTCGATGTCTACTTGCCCTGTTAGAACATGGGAATAACAGACGGTCCACTTACCGTTGTTATCGATATCGCCACACTTCTTGGTATCGGACCATGCAACATGGGCACCACTACCAAGATCATTGGAGAATGCCGGTGGTTGCCCAACCGCAGGTTTGCTTCCTGAATATGGTCCAAGTTTGGAAGATTGCCAAGAGGTGATTGGAACGGCTTCCCATGGATCTAATGCGGTTTCTCCAGGCCCAGTTAGGTCTGTACCATTTAGACGAACATAGAGAATCTCTGATGTTGCACTAGCGTTTCCGAAATCATGCCATGCAATGTGGACCTTGTTCTGGTCATCAGTCAAAATTGCAGGATAGGCGGAATTAGGAGAGGCCCCTTGTGGTGCGCCACCCCAGCCTTCAACTTCTGAAATTGGTGTGTCATCAATTTTCTTGATTGCATATGTGGAAAGGCCATTTGGTACTCCATCCCATTCTCCTGCTCCTTGAAGGCGTAATTTGGTGTAGTAGATCTCGTAAGGAACTCCCTTCTCGAATCCATAATCACGTCCGTCCATCCATGCAATGTGGGTGTTACCCATCATATCCACGGCAATTGTTGGATGGTATGAGAATGCATCATCGATAGTGACCCTGGTGTCGTTTACGACAACGAGGTGTCCTTCGCTTCCACGTCCTGTGTCCTCTACATAGGAACTACCAGCGGTTGAGTGTCCAGAATTTCCTGGCACCCATGAAGGGTCGTTATCCATCTTACCATATGGGTCTAGGACGGTCATGTAAATCTCACGAGAGTTGTTTGTGGAGATATATACCATTGCTTCAACGAGAAGTTGCATCTGGCTAGCGCCACCGGTTCCTGATGGGAATTCGTATGTCTGTCCACCAGCATCGGTGCTGCGAATGGTATTTCCAGGGCAATTGCGTGTTGCTGTTGATACAACGCCGTTAGGACACTGAGCAAGGTCCTTCATGTGTGACTGAATGTTGTTTGCTCCACCATATGATTGCCCGTACAGGCCAACTGGAACGATTCCTGCTTCGATACAGTTGTCGTGAGCTTCGTTAATCGCTTGAAGGTCGTCTGCTTGCTGTGATGGATCTCCATCCTTTGGTCCCTCGTCAGAAATTGGAATGACAATCTTAGTTGCATTCGGGTTCCAGCGATGGTCGTCGGAGGTAGGAGGATTTCCTGGAACATTTCCAAGTGAATCCTTCCATGAGAGACAAGCCCAATTAGAACCGGGGCCCCAATCTTCACCAGAGTATCCGGAATATGTTGCACCATTGTAGACGGTTCCTGGTAACTTTCTGACGCCACCGGAGTCATCCCCAGGCACTTGGCCAAGTGGGGTACTACGGGGTCCTTGTCCGCTACCGCCAGTAGCGTATGCTGTTGCACAGTTTCCGCTACTCGCAGCACCTGGCAGGAATCCGCCAAGGCCGTAGATAGTGTCGTATACTGTCATATTTCCTTCTTCGAGCATTGGCTTAAGTCCCTTGAAAAATCCACCGCCAGCGAAGTTTCCGCCGTATACTACAGTACAAACATCAGCCCACTCAGAGTACATTGAACCCGAAGTATCTACAATGAATGCAAGTTCGACCTTGCCTCCACGTGTATCATCCCAAACAATCTGGACGTAATCGTTGGCATCGACTACTATGTCGGGGTGTCCCTTGTGGCCGATAACAGGGGTTAGTAGGGTATCGTCAAAGAGCATAATGGACGATTGGGTGCCATAATCTGGCTGTAACATTGCGTAGTATATCTGTGGTTGTTGGAAGAAGATGTCGAGTTCATCATAGTTATCCTGCCACACGATGTGAACATTGCCTTTAGTATCGACATCTATTGCTGGCCAGTCACGGTTGTTTACGGCCTGTGCAATTATGGTGTCATCAATTGCAGTGAGTGTGTTTTCTTCAGAAACGCTTCCATCCATTGCAGTATTGAATGGGCGCAATGCAGTGTACACGATTTTGTGTTGTCCCGAAAGGTCGGCCCATACAATATGGACATTGTCAAGATCATCAATTACCATATCGGGATGGTAAATTTTGTGGAGTCCAGAATTAGAAATCTGCGTGGCATCGATTAATGTCTCACCGCGTGGTGAAATCATCGAATAATACAGATGCATATTCGATCGACTCCAGACAACGTGAACGTTGCCTTCTGAATCTGCTGCTACCGCTGCCATTCTGTCGTTTGATGGACCGCTGTCCACGATTTGAATGGCTTCGGTAATAACTACCTGAGTAGCGGAGGCAGGCTCCGCCATCAGTGCGGTTGACAGGCTTGATAGTAGCAGTATTACTACTAATGTGATTGACTTCATCGGCTGACCCATAGAATATACTCTCCAAAGACAAGCAGTAGGCCTTCTTCTTCCTACTTAACCGCGCCCCTTTCGGGTCATAGTTTGTAGATTTGATTTCGAATCCCTTCAGACCCACTCAGAAGGGTCGAATCCAGAACCAAAAGTCATGGTTTCATCTATCTCAACTTGTTTTGCCGGTCCGGATTCTGTCTTACCTAAGCTCTTTCCTCGCATACCTTTCTTTTCCCAATCGTCGACTGGTCCCGGGGAGCCTGTTCCGGCACCAAAGGTGTACTTAATTTCGTGAATTACTCCAAGTTTTGCTAACCATAATCGGCGTAGGGTTTGCATTAACTCATTTTTTGTTAGGCCATCAAACCAAATTGGCTCGCTGACATTGAATGCTTGAAGGGGGCCTGGTCTCTCTTCACCAGAACGGCCCATGTGAACCGACCAATCGACTCCTGATGCGATGAGTTGCATTCGGCATTCATGTATCCATGCCTTCCACTCGTCATCGTCCTCGTCCATCAATTTCTTCATTGTGTTCTGCTGACCGCCATCGACTCGGGTCATGCTTGAAATCGCAACAAGATCTCTGCCTTTAGGAATCACTACTGCAAACATGTGGCCATTACGTCCAGCCGGGTATCTAACAAGCATATGAGAAATCGCCCTTTCGTCAGGCTGGTCCCTAATCTCCATCCTCTCACTTGTTAGCCAATCTCTAACGGTGGATTCAACTTCACTAGGGGTCATCGTCCTTCCGAAGAGGTGGCCTCACTTGAACCCGTTTACTCGAGTAACGAGAGTAATTTTTCGAGTTTAGGCGCTATTTTCTGCCCAATTCTTTGACGGGATGTGGCTTTACGAATATCGACATAGACGTCCCAGCCATAAGAAAATGTGTTTGCCGAGATTAAGAATAAAATTAGGCTTCCAATAAATGCAAGGATGTATGACATTGCCTTCATTATCTCATTTTCACCTAACATTGTAGTCCAATAGACGCCGATAATTTGTTGGATCTCGGATTGGAATACTATTCCTGTAATAACGAGGATTACGGCTACTATTGGCCAAATAATTAGTGAGCCGAACATACCCGCTAAGAATTGGTAAGATGTTCTTGCATCCAATCCTTCGTCGGTACTATCTCCCAGTAACCTACCAAGCAATATTTGCGGAGTAAGTGAAATAATGGTAATTGGAAGGAATGTTAGGAAGATTAGCAACTTCGCTAGATTGCTTGTGGCCCCGCGTATTGAAGTGCTTCGCAATTTTGGCCCATTAGGAGAAATGTCTCTTGCATCAAGGTGGTTGTCGTACAACTCCTTTCCAATATTCATTGCAAGTTTTGCCGCCTCCTCAGAGGGAGGGGTTGCTTTTACTCCCCTTGCTGCCAACACTTCCTCGCGCCATGTTGTAAGAGGCGTGCCTGCTTTATTGGCCCGCAAATGAGCAATCAAATGTTCTGCCCTATAATCATCAAAGGTCGGGCTATTGGGCGTCATTGGTGCCAATTTTTCTTCCAAAGTATCTCTAAGAGTGGTAACGTTTTGTGCAGGTGGCTCGGCCCAATTGCCTTTAGATACCGCTTCTATCAATTCTTGCGGTAGGCCTTCATCTGGAATTGAGATTGGTTCACCATATTCTACCCACGTATCGGTCCTGTAGAGGTGCCTGACTCTGTAATGGAGCCCTATTGGTATCATTTGCGGGGCTTTGAAATCCTGCGATTTAGCGATTGCCACTGCTGCCAATACGGTCCTCATTGGCCCCGTTCGTAGACGAATTAAATGGCTTTCAGAGTGGCTCGTCCCTTCAGGAAATAAGGCGCAACCGAATCCTGCAGAAATCCCTGTTGCAAGATTTAGTAATGAACGCCCATTTAGGTGAGAGGCTTCTTCTTCAGAACAGCCCCCACGCAATAATTCGGCTTTACGGACTACTGGTTGTGCTGCAAATCTTCTAGCCCACCAGCCAAAAAGCGGACGAGTTACCAAATCATGACGCCCGCCTACAACGAATTTCTTAGGATGAGTAAGGAGAATAGAGATCGGGTCCAATAGCCCATTTGTATGCCATGCTGCACAGAGGGTTCCTCTGTCGGTTGGGATATTTTCATCGCCTGTAACTTCGAAAGTTCTGAAAATATTAGAGAAGGTCCGGCGTAAACAAAAATATGCTATTTCCATCCAAAAAGGAGAGCCAGGATAGTTTCCTTCAAAACGAGGGAGCGGGGTGCTAAGTAGTCGGTCATAATCCATCTTAGTTGCGGATTTTGATAATTCAGGGAGTTCGTCCCCATGATGATCTGTGCGCCCATCCTTGCCTGCTTCCATACTTAGGCCTCCTTTATTGATTCACAAAGTTCAGCTAAGGCCACAAAATCTGGCGTACCGCCCGGCATAGGGGAGTCGGGCCATAATGCAAGCAAAGTCTTGCCTTTGTCACCTTCTTGGCGCGGTAAAACGTGAATGTGTACGTGGGGTATTTCCTGCCCCGCAAGAGGTCCATCGTGTACAATGACTGTGAAATCTTCAGTATTGAAATACACTGAGAGTTTCTTTTGGGTGATTTTTACTCCGCTCATTAACCCAGTGAGTTCTTCATCAGTGAGTTCGGCTAATCGGGCGACTGGGCGCTCAGGTACAACAAGAGTGTGTCCTTCTCTTCGTGGGAATACGTCGAGAAAGGCTCCCCAATTCGACCCTCTGGCAACAAAATTGCCAGGAATGGTCCCAGAGAGTATCTTCTCAAAGAGGGTCTCTCCCGCCATACCCTTGCCAATACAATGCCCCTCAAAATATTGGGGGCTGTTGAAAATTATGCATTAGGGGTTAGTACCCACGAACCTGATGTGCCTTTTCGTAGTGCCAATGTGGATATTGTCCCGTCAGTGTCAACTAAAGTGTGGTGTAATTGTTCATCGTCGCTATCTGTGAAGTCGCTTCGTTGGTGTGTACCGCGGCTTTCGGTGCGAGTGAGTGCGCTTTGGGCAGTTGCAAGCCCCATTCTAATTGCCCCTTGGAGTCGACGAGTTGCAAGTAGATTGGAATTAAACAAACGACTTGGGTCATCGATATGCAAAAATTCAGCGTCTGCTGATAGGTTTTGTAATTCGGCAATTGCTGATTCAAGTCCTACTGCGTCGCGGGCAAAACTTACCTTTGTATTCATTATCTCAAGCAAGCGGTTTTGAATTGGGCCCAATCTTTGAACTGCGCCTTCAGCACTCACCAACGTTAGATCGAGGTCTGCTTCCCCGGCCCCTAGAGCGGTTTCGAGAGAACCTCTGCCTGTGAAGGATGCGTTTGCGGCATATTCTGCAGCATGTTCCCCTGCTGCTGCGCCGCCTGCTAATGCATCAAGCAAGCGATTCCCTGCAATTAGCCCAGCGCCATGCAACCCAGAACAGGCTGCGTCTCCCGCTGCATAAAGGCCAGTAAACCACCTTGACCACTTGCCAGAAATTGCTCGGCCGTGCTCATCGGTTGCAATACCGCCAAGAGTTGTTGCAACTCTCGGATGGATTGGGATAGTTTGTCTATTCATGTCCATTCCGAGGCGTGAAGAAAGAAGTGAGGCGGTTTGACTCCACCATGGGCTTGCGTCCCCAAGGCCGCGCGCATCAACAACTGCATCCGAGTTTTCTCCTATTGCATTAGCAAGTGCAGTAGTATCTGCAAATGAGTCAACTTCCAGTTCCGCCCCACTAGCATGATGCAATTTTGCTCCGTCGGCTAACAATCCAAGTGGGAGAATAATGTTAGTTCCCTTTACTGCTAACGGTGCCCAAGCAACAAATTCTAGATTGCGAACGGCGAGTCCCGTTTGAAGAGCGAGGTCGAGTCCGAGTCCGGTTGTTGTACCGGTCCAAGCCCCCTCATATCCTCCGTCAGCAATTATGACGGTCTTTGCCTGTAATGCAAGAAGTTGTCCAGTAGTCATATCCAAGGTAATTAGCCCATGTATTGCCTGGTTGGAGTGAACCAATTGTAATGGCAATTGTTCGCCACGGCGGACGACGCCATGGCGAATACATTGTTCTTCAAGAACTTGTGAAGTATCTCTAACCATCGCATCACCGGCACCAGTTAGACGGGGCATGCTATGGCCTGCTGCTCGACGGACTAGAGGGATTCCATCAGAGTCTCGGCGGAAAATTACTCCCCAGCGTTCAAGAAGATCTACTTGCCGAGTGGCTTGAGAAATCCTTGTAGAAACGATGTCTTGGTCGCATAGAAATTCGCCTGCCCGAACCGTATCTTCCCGGTGGGAGCGAGTGGAGCTTTCTTTCAAAGGCGCTGCAATTCCGTCTAATGCCGTAGTACAACCAGAGCCCAAAGTATCTGCTGACATTAGTAGAGTACTAGCTCCTGCCTTTGCTCCAGATGCTGCTGCACGTAATGCCGCTGGTCCGTCTCCAATGATGATGATGTCCCATGCTTCCATGAACTCCACCTCCGGTGGAGTGGGCGAGGCGTGGACATGTCATAAGCAACGCGCCTCAAATGTCAGAGTTAAGCACTCAGAATCTCCTTGTTAGGGAGTGCCGATTCGCCAATTGCTCTTGCATTCAAAATCTGCTTCTTTCGGTTTTCGGAAGCAGTATTGATTAGTGTGGTTTTTTCGGTTTGCATTGTTCTTGAGTCGAGTACACATCCATCGTCGTCTCTGAGAATAACTTGCACGTTTTTTATTCCTCTCATGCCCCTTTTCCATGCAACGCCAATCCAAAGGATGATGCCCTTTTCAAGATATTTTGGCATCCAATCTAGGGCGTCCTCTGTTAATGAATTTGTTAATGGAAGTGGCGTGTTTGGGCCTGGGCACGGCGTTAACTCAAAACGATGTTCTTGTGTTTCAGGGGCGCCACCTGGAACTATCACTTCAACGCGTAAATGCCGGTTTGTTGTAGTCTGATTGTTGAGTGCAATGAAGAGATGGCCGGTTCCGTCGTCGTACATTTGAGCTAATGCTATGTCCATTCTCCAATCATTATGGATGATTGATGTTGTTCCAGAAAGTAAGTCGCTCTGTAGGCGCTCGAGTAATTCAAAGACTTCCGGGCGCCACGCTTTTGCATGTTCAATCAGTCTCTGTAATCTCCTCCAATTGAATTCTGATTCTTTATCGAAAAGAAGATTTTCTATTGCCATTGGTTGAATGAACTCTTTTAATTCTACAATTGTTTCTTCTGTAGATAGTTCTCCCTCTACGTGTAGATGTAAGAGATAGAGTATTCGTTCTCTTGCCTGTATCGATTCGTTTCCAGGTAATATTGAACGTGATAATTTCTGTTCCCACAAAGTCCATTCTTGGGAAATATCTGGGTCCAAATGTGCAAAGACAATATCGCCTAAAATTGTATCGAGTTTTGTTGGATGGTGGGTTGGAGAATGAAGTGAAAGAAAGGGTAGTCTATCCCCTAGGCGTTTGATTTCATCGGTGATAAAAATTGAATGGAATGCCAATCCGAGGCTAGTTGCCATCGTGATGAGAAGCAATAGATTGTATGCTAAACCATCTGTCGACATTCCAGCTGCTGAAATTAACATGAATACTGAAAGTGCCGCTAATATTGAGGCTATGTAATTATGGCGGCGTGCATCCATTAGGCCCTCTCTAATTCGATCCATCCCCGGCTCTGACATTATGTCGCGATTTACATTGGGAATTACCATCCCTTGTTTCCAAAGTGATGAGCGAAGAGACATTGCGCTCCATGCCCTTTCGCCCGCAATTAATGATGGGCCTATGCTTGCCAACAACATTGGAATCCATAGTAAAACAAAAAATGAGGGGTGTGTCAATTCATGGGCTGGAGCAACTACTGCCGCAAGCGCCCCTATTGCCATTAGTATGCCAGTGGTTCTTCTCATCAATAACACAAGATTGCTACTGGCTATTTTTCCAAATTTCACTCGTTGTGTTTCGGCTGAAATCCAATCAGCCTTCGATTTTTCCAAAGGGTCAGTGACGCCATGAAATCCTTTTCCGTATGGATCTGGCATCCCACTTGCTTTGCCGGGAATGACCCGCTGAGTAGATGGTTTTGCCTCCATAGTAGTTCATGCACATCCGGTACTGGGTATTGCGCTTTGGGTCCGATTGTGGGGGCGATAGGTTGTTGAAAGGTTGCTTGGTCGCTCGGCATGGACACGTGGCCCAGCTGGATAAGGCGGCGGCCTCCTAAGCCGCAGATCGCGGGTTCGAATCCTGCCGTGTCCGCCATTATTGTGCCGCACTTGCTGAAATTTCTCCTACTTGGTAGAGGAATTCTTCTAACTGAATCCTGCCATGATTCGAACGCTGTAATTTTACATCACACTCCGCCAATGATGCAAGAAGATCGCAAAGCATCTCTTCGTTTAGAAGTAGTCGCCCCGTAGTCAAAAGCCGGTGCATGTGAGTCACTATGTCGTCAGCCTCAAGGGCGTGTTCGTTCATCAATTCATCGAGAGCACCTAGGGCGCCTTTGAGAACACGTTTGTTTCGGCCGCCGACCTTCGTCCATTGCCAATCGTGAACTTTGCCTCTAATCGCTTGTTCCAATACTTGTTGCACCCCTACAAGAGTTGTTGTTGCTACGACATCTTGGAGGTGTTTCCTATCCGCAAGTTGATTTCTTCGCACCAATAATTCAAGAAGGAATACCGCTCTCCGCAAGTTACCATTTGCTACGTGGCTAATGTCTCCAAGTATGCCCCTTACAGGACTTACTTCTTCGGCCCGGGATATTTCTTCTAGGCGTTTTGTAATCATTGTTCGACTAGTTGCTGGGATTCGTATCTGTTGCGACCTTGAACGTAATGCATCAATAATTCTCGATGGGGAACGCGCCGTAAAAATAAATCTAGAGGTTGCTGAATTTGATTCCATCATTCTGCGGAGATATGGTTGGCGTGTTGCTCCGAGGTGGTCTGCATCTTCGATAATTATCAATCGCGATACCGGAGCGATTTCGTTGTGTATCTCACTATTTTCTACGCCAGCAGGAGGGATGTCATCGGCTGATGCTTGGGTGAGATTGTTGTCGAATGCATCCAAACTTGACCTGCCTGCTAGTGTGTCGCCCGAGGTTGTGCCTCCTGGTCTGAGAAATTCTTCAAAGGTATTCA